>JBQEAN010000056.1:0-5792 GCA_052109075.1 Alcaligenes sp.
CGCACCGCAGAATTAATAGAGCCTGCTGCAGGCAAGACGGTGTCGTAGTCCTGCAAGGACAAATCGCAGTAGATCTCCAAGGGAGTGGCCAGACCAAAGGGGCAGACGCCGCCTACAGGGTGGCCCGTCAAGGCTTCGGTGCTTTCCAGATCCAGCATTTTTACACGCGTACCAAAGGCGGTGCGCAGCTTCTTGTTGTCCAGACGGGCATCGCCGCGCGCGACCAATAGCACCACTTTATCGCCCACTTTCAGACTCAGTGTTTTGGCAATTTGCCCAGGCTCAACCTGATGGACTTGTGCGGCCAGCACGACGGTTGCTGTGCTTTCGGTGGTTTCAATTACCTGAATATCAGCCGCGTGTTCGTTAAAAAACTGTTTGACGGAATCAAGACTCATGATGGATCGGACTAATTAGTGTGTTTTGTTAAACTTTTTTGCTAGTGCCAAGTCTTAGTCAAGTGCATGAGTGTGTCAACCAGAGCGCCGTGGCGCTGTAAAACAGGACTGTAATTGTGATTAAACCTTTATTGTTGACGGCCAGCTTGATGGCCTTCAGTTCCATGGCGCTGGCAGAGGGTCCTGCTATTACGATGTATCAGGATCCTAACTGTGGCTGTTGCGAAGGGTGGGCGCAGCACATGCGTGATGAGGGCTTTGAGGTAAAAGAGGTCAAAGTCGTGAAGATTCAAGATGTGAAGCGGCTTTTGAGGGTGCCGGAGAACCTGGAGTCTTGTCACACGGCGATGGTTGAAAAAACTGGGCAACTGATTGAAGGTCATGTGCCAGCCAAGGTCGTGAGACGCATGATGGAAGATAGAAGTGTGTCAGGCGTTGCCGCCCCTGGGATGCCGGCTAATTCACCCGGAATGGGCCAGTTGGACGGCAATCTGGTTACGGTGGACTTTAATGGACGTCCTTACTCGCGCGACTGAAGTCAGTCACGAAACGGGTGGCATGCAGATACACGAAACTACATTGAGAAACTTGTAAGCTGCAGCCGCTCTTGTCATGATGACCGTTCATTGACTCTGTTTAGGAGGTTTCATCCATGCAGCCCTCAGTTAAAGCTTTTCTTGCTGCTACCGCAGTCGCATTTGGCTTGTTCAGTCCTTTTGCGATGGCCCAGGGCAATGCGGCTCCGGCCAACTCGGCAGCCCCTGCTGCTAATCAGGTCGTTCAACCTACGGATTCTCAGCTGGAGCAGTATGCGCGTACCTATAAAAAGGTAGCTCAGACCGCTTCGGAATATCAGCCGCGTCTGGATGCGGCAAAAAGTGATGCAGAGCGTCAGACCATTGTTCAGGAAGCCGATCAGCGCCTGGTGGGCGTGGTCACGTCCAACGGGATGGATCTGGCCGACTACAACGGTATCAGTTTGGCCATTCAGCAGGACCCGGCTTTGCGTCAGCGAGTCGAAGGAATGTTGAAGTAAGTGTTGTGATCCTCGGGTTTGACAGAGCACCGGGTGTCATTTTGTAGTGACCGTAGTGGGTAAATTTACACCCTGGGCTTCACAGTCCAGGGTTTTTTTTATGCGCCTCTGCTTTTGATCAGCGGTCAGCCTTAGGAGCCAGGTTGGCCCAGCTCCTGGAAGTCGGGGCTGGCTCGCGGAATCGGTACACCGGCCCCAATGCGTTTGGCCCACTCTTGCAGCGGCAAGGGCGGGACAGGCTCCCAAATACGGCGCAGGACGGGTTTGAGCAACGCTATATTGTGGCTGCTGGCCCATTGATACGGGATGATGGGCAGCCAGGTGTCGTCGGCAATGCGCTCGGCCACGACAAAGCGGAACGTGTATTGGCCAGGGCCCAGGCTCATGCGTACATCGCTGACAACCAGCAGGTCATCGATGATGTCGTAGCGTACCCAATCATCTGAAAACCAGCGAAGTTGCTCCAGCTGCTTCATGGGTGGAAACAGCTGGGTGTAGTCGCTATTGAGCGGCAGGCACAGGGATTCATACTGATGGCCAGCGGGCGCACGCAAGCGATCCAACAGCCCCACAATGACTTCGCATTCCCGGTCCTGGGTATCGCGCACCAGCACCCGCCAAAGCAGAATGTTCAAGGGTTGGGCGGCAGAATAAACCCGCTTGATCTCTACCTGCTGTGCGCTTAGCTGAGCGGTGGCCTGCTGTTCTGCCCAGTACTTGGCTCCGACCGAGGCAGCCAGATACAGGCTGCTAAGCAGCAAGGCCCAGTTGCAGGCTCGCAGCGTTGCAGGAGCTGCTCCCCTTGCCAAGCCGATCAGCGTGGCGATCAGCAGGGGCAGGGTATAGAGCGGGTCAATAATGAAAATACTGGACCAGGTTGCCGGTGTGGCCGCTAGCGGCCAGAGCAGTTGCGTGCCGTAACTGGTGAACGCGTCCAGCAAGGGATGGGTAATCAGGGCCAGCCATACGGCCAGCCCCACCCGGCCTGCCGAGGCGCGAGCGTGTGGAAAGAGCAATCGCCACAGAATCGTGACCAGTATGCCCAGCGCACTCAGGACAAATAACGAGTGTGAGAAACCTCGGTGGCTGACCATAGACGTGATGGGGTCGCCATAGCGAATGAAGACATCCAGATCAGGCAGGGTAGCGATGATGGCACCGGACAGGACTGCCTTGCGGCCATACTGCCGCCCAAGGAGTGAACCGCAGATACTCGCGCCCAGGACTGCTTGTGTTACGGAATCCATAGCTCTCGTGCAAAGAAAACAGGTGGCCGTGGCCAGATGCGGCCTGACGGCTTTAGCGTTATGATTTTAAAGTTGAATCCCCGGGCCACCCTATTTTTTTTGATAGGCGTCAAAGGTCCGTGGGAAATCAGTCGCGTATAGTGTACGACGGCCTAGGCTGTCCTACCGCCTGTGGGCTGCGCCACCGCTTCCATCCAGAGAATTCGTTTATCTATGTCTACCTACCTGATCGCGGCTTTATATAAGTTCGTGGAATTGCCCGACTTCGTCCAACTGCGCGACCCCTTGTTTGCTTTTTGCGAACAGCATGAGGTCAAAGGCACTTTGCTACTGGCGCGCGAAGGGATTAACGGCACCATTGCTGGCCCGCAGGAGGGTGTCCGAGCCGTCTTGGCGCATCTGAATGCCGATCCGCGCATCGCCGGTCTGGTACATAAAGAGTCCTACGCCGACAAGGCGCCGTTTTACCGGCTCAAGGTGAAGCTGAAAAAAGAGATCGTTACGCTGGGCGTGCCAGATCTGAAAACCGCTGAGATGGTGGGCGAGTACGTGCGCCCCGAAGACTGGAACGCCTTGATCAGCGATCCGAACGTGGTGGTGGTGGATACCCGCAACGACTACGAGGTGGGTATTGGTACATTCAACCGCGCCATTAACCCGAAAACCCAGAGCTTTACCGAGTTCCCGCAATGGGTGGCCGAACAGTCCAAGGAAGGCGGTGTTTTACACGGTAAACCGCGTGTCGCCATGTTCTGTACGGGTGGCATACGCTGCGAGAAATCCACGGCGTTCATGCGCTCGCAGGGTTTTGACGAGGTCTATCACCTGCAAGGCGGCATTCTGAAATACCTGGAAGAAATTCCGGCAGAAGAAAGCCTGTGGGATGGCGACTGCTTTGTGTTCGATGAGCGCGTCTCGGTGCGCCACGGCCTGGAACCCGGCGATTACGACTTCTGCCGGGCTTGCCGCATGCCGATCAGCGAAGAAGAAAAAACCTCGCCACAATTTGAGGAAGGCGTCAGCTGCCCTTACTGTCATGGTCACAGTTCACCCGAACAGGTCGAGCGTTTTCGCGAACGCCAAAAACAGGTTGCCCTGGCTCGTGAACGTGAAGAGCGTCATATCGGCGTCAGCATGGACGAGCTGTCCGAGCGCCGTGACGCCGCCCGTCGCAAGGTGGAGGAGCAGCGTTTGCTGGCGGCTCAGCAGGCCAAGGATGCCTAGCCCTGATCAGGCAGCTGTGTTAACTCTAGTAGCTTGATTCTGGCACAGCGTCGTTTATAGTTCGCCCTTCTCCAGTAGAAGGGCGTTTTGTATAGGCGCCAGCGCTTTAAGTCCGTGCCTGTGGCGCGGCTTTTTAACGGTATCGAGCATGTCCCTATCTGATCTGCCTATTTTGTATTCCTTTCGCCGCTGCCCCTATGCCATGCGGGCACGTTTGGCGATAGCCGCCAGCGGCGTCAGCTGTCAATTACGCGAAGTGGTGCTGCGCGACAAGCCCGAAGCCCTGCGTCTGGTCTCGCCCAAAGCGACGGTCCCTGTACTGGTCTTGCCCGATGGCACGGTCATAGAAGAAAGCCTGGACATCATGCACTGGGCCTTGGGTATTCAGGATCCCAAACAGTATTTGCAGCCCGAGCAGGGGGATGTTGGGCAAATGCTGGCCCTGATCGCCGCCAACGATGGGGCCTTCAAAAAGAACCTGGATTGCTATAAATACCCGGATCGTCATGCCGAGGACGAGCAGTTCACGGACACAGCCAGTTTTTCGGCCTTGCATCGCGCCCACGCTAGCGAGCAATTGATGGGTTTGAATGCCCGGATCGAGGCGCATGGCTATTTGATGGGGCAGCGTCCTTGCTTGGCGGATTTGGCGATTGCGCCCTTTGTGCGGCAATTCGCACAGGTGGATCGTGTCTGGTTTGATACGCAGCCTTGGTCGGCCCTATCGACCTGGTTGCTGAATTTTCAGTCCAGCCCCTTGTTTCTGAGCATCATGGATAAATATCCCGCCTGGACGCCGGAAAGTGAGATGGTTCGTTTCCCTTCTGCATGAAAAAGGCCGGTTTTCAATTGAAAACCGGCCTTTTTACTTAAAAGCAGATCAGGCTGCGACGCTGGCCCGAGGTTCGACGCTTTCTTGTGCGGGAATCCCCACCTCGCCGTGCTGATGCAGCGTGATGCTGGTATCCAAAGGAGGTAGTTCACCGTTCATGGCACTGTTCAACTGATCATTGTCCAGCTCGCCTTCCCAGCGGGCCACCACAATCGTGGCAACGGCATTGCCCACCAGATTGGTCAGTGCGCGGCACTCGGACATGAAGCGGTCAATACCCAGAATCAAGGTCATGCCGGCAATGGGTACTGCGGGAACGACCGACAACGTGGCGGCCAGGGTAATGAAACCAGCACCTGTCACCCCGGCAGCACCTTTGGAACTGAGCATGGCGACCAGCAACAAGAGAATCTGTTGCTGCAGCGTCAGCGGGATATCGCAAGCCTGGGCAATGAACAGGGCAGCCATCGTCATGTAGATATTGGTGCCGTCCAGATTGAAGGAGTAGCCGGTAGGTACCACTAGACCCACAACGGATTTGGCACAGCCTGCGCGCTCCATCTTTTGCATCAGGGTAGGCAGGGCGGCTTCCGAGGAGCTGGTACCGAGCACCAGCAGCAATTCTTCGCGGATGTAGCGAATCAGCTTGGTGATGGCAAAGCCGTTGTAGCGGGCAACGGCACCTAGAATGATCAGCACAAACAGCACCGAGGTGAGGTAGAAGGTCACGACCAGCAGGGCCAGGCTGGAAACAGACTCAATGCCGTATTTACCAATGGTAAAGGAGATAGCACCGAAGGCCCCCACAGGAGCGGCTTTCATCAAGATGGCGACCAGCTTGAATACAGGGGCCATCAGGGCTTGTAGAAATTTGAGTACAGGCTTGCCATGATCACCCACAGCGGCCAACGCAATACCGAACAAGACCGCGACAAACAGCACCTGCAGGATGTCGCCGCCAGTAAAGGGGCTGATCAGGGTGTTGGGGATAATGTTCATCAAAAAGCCCGTCAGCGTGCTGTCGTGGGCTTGCTGGACGTAGCCTTGAATCGCAC
>JBQEAN010000056.1:5892-17027 GCA_052109075.1 Alcaligenes sp.
AAAAAGCCCGTCAGCGTGCTGTCGTGGGCTTGCTGGACGTAGCCTTGAATCGCACTGGGGTCCAGGGTGGCCGGATCAATGTGCATGCCGTGGCCGGGCTGTACAACATTGCTGACCACCATGCCCACAATCAGAGCCAGTGTGGAGAAGGTCAAAAAGTAAATCATGGCCTTGCCCACCACACGGCCTACTTTTTGCAGATCGGTCATGGCGGCAATGCCGGTGGCTACCGTCAAGAAAATAACGGGCGCAATAATCATTTTGACCAGCTTGATGAAAGCATCGCCCAAGGGCTTCATGCTCTCGCCCAGCGAGGGGTAAAAGTGCCCCAACAAAATCCCGATAGTGATGGCGATGATGACTTGTACGTACAAAATCCGATACCACTTGATTTTGACGATCTGCGGTACCGAGCGGTCTCCTGTGCTTATATCCATCATGGTGTCGTCTCCGTGACTTGATGTGGCCGACCTTTGAGTCGGCTGTAGCCTGCTTAGAATTTTGTATAGCAGGCGGTTTAAGCGCGCCGGAGTACCTGCCCCGGCCCATAAGCTCATTACTAAAGCAACATCCGTGCCAATCTGAGCTGCATGAGGAAACGAGCAAATAAGCGGCTTGCGAGCAGGGGACTTACCCACTTGCTGTTGATGTGTGCGAAAATCCGCACATACGTGACTATTTTTTGGCGAAATTTCGCACAAGCTTCATGAATTCCAATCCCGTTTCTTCAAGTTTGCGGCGACGCTTCAGGCTTGAGTGGTTATTGCTGCTGACGCTGGCTCTGGTCTTGGGGGTATTTGCCTTCTGGCGCTCGGCAGATTTGGGCACGGCCCGTTTGCTGACGCAAAGCGAGCAGCGGCTGGATTCTTTGATGCGCGGCAATGCCGGCTGGATCAGGACCATTCGCGACAAATTCAGCACCCTGTCTTTTGCGTTGGCCCAGGACGAGGCGCTGCGCCAATACTTGATGGGCAATCCTGCCTATGGAGATGCCGAGGCGCTGAACCGTAAATTCCAGCAGTTGGCCGAGGACACGGGCGCTCCTGTCCTGTATCTGCTGGATATTCACTCGCAGACCCTGGTTTCCAGTAACTGGCAGGAACCCGACAGTTTTGTGGGCAATCACTACGGCTTTCGGCCTTACTTCACCAAGGCATTGGAGCAAGGGCACGCCGAATACTTTGCATTGGGAACATCCAGTGGCAAGGCGGGGCTATATATCTCCCGCATGGTGCAGGATCAGGAAGGTAAGGCCGTGGGCGTGGTGGTGATCAAGCTGGTGTTTGATCTGCTGGAAAAAGAGTGGGCAGGCTATGGCGATCGTATGTTTGTGACCGATCCGCATGGGGTGATTCTGCTTAGCGGTGAAGCGGACTGGCGTTTGCATAGCGTGAATCATGCCGCCTCAGAGAAATTGATGTCCGTGCGGGCCAGCCAGCAGTTTGGTGACGAGCCTTTGGAGCCAGTGGGGCTGACTATGTCGGACGCCGGGCCAGGAGCCTCTTTCTGGAAGCTGGGGCAGGAGCGCTTCTTGCATGTGCAGCAGCCTGTTGCAGGCAGCGATTGGACCTTGCATGCCATGGCACCCATGAAAGAGGCTCTGCGGACCCAGGCATTTCAGTCCCGCTTGATGGTGATGGGGTTGCTGTGCGCCGCCCTGGTGCTGACGGCCTTGGGGTTGCAGCGCAATCAGCAGCGGCGTGAATCCCAGGCGCGTCAGGAATTATTACGGGATGCCCTGGAGGAAGCGGTGGAGTCCCGTACGGCTCAGCTGCAAGTGGCTCGCCGCCGCCTGGAGCAGGAGATGCAGGCCTTGCAGGAGGCCCGTTCGCGGGCACGCGATCTGCGCGAGCAATTGGAACAGGCAGAAAAATTGTCTTTTCTGGGGCAGGTGACGGCCGGGGTGGCGCACGAGATCAATCAGCCCGTGGCCGCCATTGAGCTCTATGCCGACAATACCTTGCGCTTTCTGGAGCAGGGGCAGGTAGAGACTGCCCGTCAGAACCTATCCCGCATTCAGGCACTGACCCAGCGCATAGGCAGCATTACTTCCCAGCTTTGCCATTACGCACGCAAACCGCAAGAGCAAGAAGGCCCGGTGCGGGTGCAGGCGGCGCTCGATAGTGCCTGGCAATTGCTGGAGCACAGGGCGCGGGCCCAAGGCGTGGTCCTGGAACGGGAGGATCTGAGCGAGCCCGTACAGGTTTGGGCTTTGCCAGTGCGTCTGGAACAAGTCCTGGTGAATTTATTGCGTAATGCGCTGGATGCGCTGGAAGGCCGTGAGCAGGGGCACATTCGTATCGAAGTGATGACTGACAATCAGCATGTGCACATTGTGGTGTCGGATAACGGCCCCGGTTTGAGCCCGGAAATCCGTCAGCGTTTGTTTACCCCCTTTAGCTCCAGCCGCCGCCAAGGCGTGGGCTTGGGACTGGTGATTTCGCACGATATTGTCGCGGTCCTGGGTGGCCGCTTGGAAGAAGGGCCATCGCGCCTGGGCGGTGCCACGTTTCATATCGTGCTGCGCAATGCCGATAGCGGTCCGGACAAGGAAGAGAGATAAGCATGGAAGTTGCATTTGTAGATGATGATGCGGACCTGCGTGCCGCTGTGGTGCAAAGTTTGGAGCTGGCTGGTCTGAAAGTATTGGTCTGTGCCAGCGGTCAGGAAGCCTTGAGCCGCTTGCCCAAGGATTATCCTGGTGTGGTCGTAACGGACATCCGCATGCCCGGCATGGATGGCTTGGCGCTGATGCGTGCACTGCATGCTCGCGACCCCGAGCAACCCGTTGTGTTGATTACCGGCCATGGCGATATTGATATGGCCGTGCAAGCCATGCACGACGGTGCCTTTGATTTTCTGAGCAAACCCTATCAGGCCGAACGTTTGTTGACGGTGATACGCCATGCCGCCATGCAGCGCAGCCTGGTCTTGCAGAACCGGGCGCTGCGCGAAGAACTGGACGAGGACGGCCAAGGCCCGGCGTTGCTGGGTAATTCAGAAGTCATGATCAATTTGCGGGCCACCTTGCGCCATCTAGCCCAGTCTGATGTTGATGTGCTGGTGGAAGGGGAAACAGGCACCGGCAAGGAAGTGGTGGCCATGTTGCTGCACCGCTGGAGCGCACGTGCCCAGCACCGTTTTGTGGCGCTCAATTGTGGTGCCTTGCCCGAAACTATTATTGAAAGCGAGCTGTTCGGCCACGAACCGGGGGCCTTCACCGGAGCGCAGCGGCGGCGTGTCGGCAGTGTTGAGCATGCGCATCAGGGCACGCTGTTCTTGGACGAGATCGAGAGCATGCCCATGATTGCGCAGGTGCGTTTGCTGCGGGTGCTGGAAACACGCTGCGTGACCCCGTTGGGCTCCAATGAAGAGCATCCGGTCAATATTCGGGTGGTGGCGGCCAGCAAGGTGGATTTGGCGGATCCGGCCCAGCGTGCGAATTTCCGCGCCGATCTGTACTACAGGCTGAATGTGGTGACGCTGCGTTTACCGCCTTTAAGAGAGCGTAAAGAGGATATTCCCATGCTGTTCGCGCACTTTGCAGCCCTGGCCGCCAAGAAGTACGGCATGCCGCAAAAAATGCCGGATGCGCGCAGCCTGACCTATATGCAGACCCATCACTGGCCGGGCAATGTGCGCGAGTTAGCGCATTTTGCCCAACGCGAGGTGCTGGGAGTGCCGCACCTGGATATCAAGGATCTGGACGTAGAGGATTTGAGCTTGCCCGCGCGTATTGAGCAGTTTGAGTCGCAGCAAATACGTCAGGCCCTGGCTCGGCATCGGGGCGATATCAAGGCGACCTTGCAGGATCTGCGTATCCCGCGCAAAACCTTCTACGACAAGCTGCAACGTCACGGGATTTTACGTAGTGACTTTGTGGAAGAAGGAACGCAGGCAGATTGATTGTTCAAGGTCTGAACGCATTCTGTCAGAGCTATAAAAATAGCGGCCTTGGCCGCTATTTTTTGTACTGCCAAAGCCGGGGGCTTATTCCTGCATACCGGGGACGATGCAGTTAAAACCAGCGTCAACGTGCGTGATTTCGCCCGTGATACCGCTAGCCAATTCGGACATCAGGAAGGACGCCACATTACCCACTTCTTCAATAGTGACGTTGCGCTGCAAAGGCGCATGCGTCTCAACGAAGCGCAAGATCGTGGAGAAGTCCTTGATGCCGCTGGCCGCCAGAGTCTTGATAGGGCCAGCCGAGATGGCGTTGGCACGAATGCCGTGTTCACCCAAGGCCACTGCCAGGTAACGCACAGACGCTTCCAGAGCGGCTTTGGCTACACCCATGGTGTTGTAGTTGGGGATTGCTTTTTCAGCGCCCAAATACGTCAAGGTCAGCACCGAGCTTTTACGGCCTTTAAGCAAAGGCAAGGCAGCTTTGGCCAGTGCCGGAAAGCTGTAAGCAGAAATATCGTGGGCGATGCGGAACGATTCGCGCGACAAACCGTCCAGGAAATTACCGGCGATGGATTCACGTGGGGCAAAACCAATCGAGTGCACCAAACCGTCCAGGCCGTCCCAGCGTTCGCCTAAGGAGGCGATGGCTTGTTCGATTTGGTCGTCTTCGGATACGTCACAGGGCAGCACGATATCAGTGCCCAGTTCCTTGGCAAAACCCTCAACGCGTTCTTTGAAACGCTCGCCTACATAGGTCAGGGCAATCTCAGCACCTTGTTGGCGACATGCTTGCGCGATCCCGTAGGCAATAGAGCGGTTCGAGATGACGCCTGTGACCAGGATGCGTTTTCCTTGCAGGAAACCCATGCTGAAAATCCTTTATGTAATTAGTGGGTGGACTTAGCCACGAATATTGGAACCGGGAACACGCAAGCGTGTACCCCTGGAAAGAGAGCTGCCTTTAAGATTGTTCAGGCGTCGCAATTCAGCCACCGACGTGTCGTACCGTCTGGCCAAGGCGTAGAGTGTATCGCCCCGTCTGACTGTATGGGTACGGACATTGGCGTTGCGGCGTAAAACAACGGTATCGTTTTTTTGGTTGACGCTGGTCGTTCGTGTGCGTGCACGGCTGGCGGTCTGGGCCACGGGGGCGGCCGGGGTGCTGGTCAAGGAGGCCAGTTGCAGGCTGCCTTCCCCCAAGGTGGACGTGGGCACGAGCAGCGTCTGGGCGACGGCTTTGGTGCTCTTTCTGCCTAAGCCATTGATGGAGCGCAGTTGCGACAAGGTAATACCGTGGCGCTGGGCAATCGCCAGATAGCTCTCGCCGCGTTTGGACTGGTAGGTTTTCCAGTTGCTGAGCTTGCCTTGGTAGGCAGCCAGATTAGCGTTGAAAATATCTACCTTATTGGCAGGCAGTAGCAAGGTGCCGCGCTCTGCCGGGATTGTGGGGCGATTGTGGGCCGCATTAAGGGCCTTGAACTCGTCCACGGAGATTTCGGCTAATTCAGCCGCAAGAGCAACGTCGATATCCTTATTCTTGCGCACCGCCGTAAAGTACGGCGTGTTGCTGACAGCAGGTAAGGTGATGCCGTAACGCTCAGGGTTGGCCACAATATTCTTGATCGCCTGCAGCTTAGGGACGTAATTGCGCGTTTCGTCCGGCATCTTTAGTGACAAGTAGTCAATGCCAAGGTCGGCTTGCTCGTTGCGTGTCATGGCACGGCGTACCGAGCCTTCACCCCAGTTGTAGGAGGCCAGGGCCAAATACCAGTCGCCTTGGAATTCATATAAGTAAGACAGGTAATCCAGAGCCGCACGGGTGGACTCGACAGGGTCACGGCGCTGGTCGACCCACCAGTTCTGTTCCAGCTTGTATTGGGTGCCGGTGCTGGGGATGAACTGCCACAGTCCTGATGCGTGCGAGCGAGAATAGGCCACCGGGTTGTAGGCGCTTTCCACAAAAGGCAGCAGGGCTAATTCCGACGGCAGGCCACGTGCGTCCAGCTCGTCCATGATGTGGTACAGATAGCGCGATGCGCGCTGGCTCATGGTGCGGATGGATTCAGGGTGCGAAGCGTAGTAGTTGGTCCAGTAATCGACCAGATCGGTATGCAGGTTGGGGATGGAGAATCCGCGGCGCATCCGGTCCCACGCGTCTTTGGGCGGGTGGGTCAGATCAATAGTGCGAGACGTATCGGCTGCAATGCTGGTAGTGGTTTTGGCGGCTTTTTGCGGACTGACCTTGGGGCCTGTGGCGCAGCCTGCCAGCACGAAAGCGCATAGCAGCGCGAAAAGTCTCAGTAGGTTCATTGCGGAATCTTCAGAAATTGTTTTTCCAGTTGCGCAGGCTTGCAAAAACCTCGACAGGACTGTTCAGGGACCGGGCGGCATAGTGCTCGGCAGCCTGGCTAACAGCAGTCGTCTCACAACGCAGAAATGGATTGGTAGCCAATTCTGTTTTCAAGGTAGAAGGTACCGTAGGCAGGTCTTGCTGGCGTTTTAGCTTATCCTGTTCCCAACGCTCTTGCAGTTGGGGATTGTCCGGCTCTACCTGCAAAGCCCAGCGTAAATTGGATAAGGTGTACTCATGCGCACAGCAGATCAGGGTATCAGGCGGCAACTGCGCCAACTTGCCCAGGGAATTCGTCATTTGTGCCGGGGTGCCTTCAAAAAGGCGTCCGCAACCAGCAGCAAACAAGGTATCACCACAGAAAACAAAGGGCTGTTTTACCTCATTTTGACCAAAGTACGCAACGTGTCCGGCGGTGTGGCCGGGGATATCCAGTACGTCCAGAGTCAGTTCCAGTGTGGGTAATTCGACCTTGTCAGACTGGCCAACACGCACGTCACAGGCGGGCAGACGCTCGTGGGCCGGGCCCCACACGCGAGCCGGGTGCTGGGCCAGGATATCGAGCACACCGCCAACATGGTCACCATGATGGTGTGTCAGTAAAATAGCATCCAGTTGTAAGGACTCGCGTGCCAGCCAATCCAGAACCGGGGCGGCCTGGCCGGGGTCCACAACCAGAGCATGACCATTACGTGCCAAGGCCCAGATGTAGTTATCGTTCAGGGCGGGTAGTGGAATCAGGCGAACATCGCTTGGCGCAGGCCAGGTAAATGTATTCATCATGGTAGAGGGAGTGAGCGCCAGTGGAGCAGACTTTGAATGATCAATTTGCCCAGTGGTTGGAAACCGTACCGGGGCGATATGTGCGAGCCTGGGAACAAGCCCGGGTCGATGCCGAGGTGGTCAACGCCTTCGGGTATCATGCCATACAAATTGGATTGCCGCATTGGGACCTGCTGGCGCACAGCCGGGTCTCTTGTAAGGTATGTACGGCCCAGACTGGCGTGCTGCCGGCCAGCCAGAAAAACCTGGTGTATGCCGAGCCCGAGCATTTGCCCTTTGATACACAAAGCATCGATCTATTAATCTTGCCACATACGCTGGAGAGCGCCGGCGACCCTCATCAGGTCTTGCGTGAAGCCGAGCGTGTGCTGGTGCCCGAAGGGCGCATCATCCTGACCGGCTTTAACCCCTTGAGCCTGTGGGGTGTCCGTGGCTGGATTCCGGGGCTGGAGCGGGGAACGCCAACCTTGCCGGGTGATGTTTTGTCTGCCTTGCGTTTGCGCGACTGGTTAAAGCTTTTGTCCTTTGATGTGCAAAGCACGCAAATGGGGTGTTATGCACCTTTGTGCCGTCAGCAAGTTTGGCTGGATCGCTGGGCCTGGATGGAGCAAAACGGGGCGCGCTGGTGGAGCTTTGCGGGAGCCGTCTATATGATTAGCGCGGTCAAGCGTACACCCGGCCTGCGCATGGTGGGCCCGAAGTGGAAGAAAAATCGTCGGCGATTGCGTCGGCCTATCGTGGTAGCAGGACGTGCTGCCGATGAAGGAATTACCAAGACATGACTGAAGTTGTAGATATTTGGACCGATGGGGCCTGCAAGGGCAATCCTGGTTTAGGCGGTTGGGGGGCTTTGTTGTGTCACGGCGGACGTGAAAAAACGATTTATGGCGGTGAACCCGATACGACGAATAACCGTATGGAATTGATGGCCGTGATCGAGGCTTTGAAGGCCTTGAAGCGTCCCTGCCAAGTGCGCGTCCATACGGATTCGCAATACGTGCAAAAAGGCATGAATGAATGGCTGCCCGGCTGGAAAGCACGAGGCTGGCGTACGGCAGACAAGAAACCCGTCAAGAATGCCGATCTGTGGCAGGAGCTGGAAAAGCTGGCCGCCCAGCATGAATTGAGTTGGTTATGGGTACGTGGTCATGCCGGCGATCCCGGCAATGAACGGGCTGATGAGCTGGCTAATCAAGGGGTGGAAATAGCCCGGCAGTTACAAGCCGGCTGATAGTACTATAGCCACTCGTCATATTTTGTCAGACAGCTTTACCGGCCTGGCCGGTCAGGATAAGCCGCCCATGATTTTCACGCTGCGCCACACACTTCTTACTTTATTCATCGTGCTGTTTGCAGGTAGTGCGCCAAGTTGGGCACAGTCTGACATAACACGGGTAGAAGTGCTGCCAGTACGGCAAAGTGAATTGATTCGGGACGTGGCAGCGGTAGGAACCTTGGTCGCCCGCGAGTCCGTGATGCTGCGTCCAGAGGTCAGTGGTCGCATTTCCGCCATCAGCTTTGAAGAAGGGCGGCCTGTAAAAAAGGGTCAGCTTTTGATTCAGTTGGATCCGGCGATGGCGCAGGCACAGCTGAATCAGGCCCAGGCCAATTTGAATCTGGCCGGTAGCCAACACAAGCGCTCGTCGGAGCTGAGCCGTCAGGGCTTTATCAGCCAACAGGCTAAAGACGAGTCTGGCAGCCGTCTGGCTGTGCAACAAGCCGAAGTGCAGTTGGCGCGCGTGCAGCTGGATAAAACCCGTATTCGTGCTCCTTTTGATAGTGTCACCGGACTACGCAATGTGTCGGTGGGCGATTATGTCGGGCCGGGCACGGACCTGGTGCAGCTGGAGGACGTCTCCACCCTGAATGTAGACTTCCGTATTCCCGAACAGTACCTGGGCGCGGTGCGTACGAGCATGCCGGTAGAACTGCGCTTTGATGCCTTTCTGGGTGAAACACGCAAAGGGACGGTGCTGGCGGTGAGCCCGACTGTAGATGCCGCTGGCCGCTCGATTTTGCTGCGTGCCCAAGTGCCCAATGAAGACGGGGCTTTGCGCCCCGGCCTGTTCAGTCGGGTGCGCTTGGAGTTGTCGCGCTACCAGGCCTTGATGGTGCCTGAAACCGCCCTGGCCCCATCGGGCCAGGATCAATACGTCTATATCGTTAAAGACGGCCGGGCAGAGCGTCGTCAGGTGCAGATTGGTGTGCGTGAGCAAGGTTGGGTACAAGTTACTGGCGACCTGACTGCCGGGGACAATGTATTGGTGGCCGGATTGCAAAAAGTTCGTGATGGTGTACCCGTGGATATTCAGGAAGTCATCGACGTTCAAACCCAGCCGCAGCAATAGGACAGAATCATGGTGCTTTCTGACTTATGTATCCGTCGCCCGGTTTTTGCCACGGTTCTGTCTTTGGTAATTGTGCTGGTCGGTTTCATTTCCTATGAACGCCTGACCGTTCGCGAATACCCCGCGATTGATGAGCCGGTGGTGTCCGTCATCACCAACTATAAAGGGGCCTCACCGGAGGTGATCGAGTCCCAGGTCACCAAGCCGTTGGAAGACCAGTTGTCCGGTATTGAAGGCGTCAATGTGATGACTTCGCGCAGCCGTTCCGAGCGCAGCCTGATCAATATCAAATTCAATTTGGACCGTGCCCCGGATGCGGCGGCCGCTGATGTGCGCGACAAGGTTTCGCGGGCCCGGCGCTTTCTGCCCGACGAGGTGGACGAGCCCATCATCAATAAGGTGGAGGCGGACTCCACCCCGATTATTTATGTAGGGGTGGAGACTGGCGACTACAGCATGCTGGAGGCCTCGGACTACATCAATCGCTATATCAAGACGCGCTTGTCCGTCTTGCCCGGTGCGGCGGAAGTGCGCGTGTTTGGCGAGCGCTTGCCCGCCATGCGTATCGATCTGGACCGTACCCGCTTGGGGGCGTATCAGCTCACCGTGCAAGATGTGGAAGATGCCCTGCGTAAACAAAACGTACTGATCCCGGCTGGCCGGATTGAGTCCGACGCCCGCGAGTTCTCCGTGGTGTCCTCGACCGATCTGGAAACGCCGGAGGAGTTCCGCGACATCATCATCAGTCAGGTCGCTGGTTATCCGGTGCGTATCTCCGACATTGCTGATGTGCGTATCGGGCCGGCTGAAGAGCGAGTGCTGGCTCGTTTCAACGGCCAGAACAGCCTGAATATTGGTGTGACCAAACAGTCCACCGCCAATCCGTTGGATCTGTCCAAGTCTGTACGTGCCGAAGTCGAGCGTATCAACGAGAGCTTGCCGGGCAATATGAAGCTGGCCGTGTCCTACGACAGCTCCATCTTCATTCAGAAATCCATCGACTCGGTGTACACCACCATTGCCGAAGCAATCTTGCTGGTGGTGCTGGTAATCGTGTTTTTCCTGCGTAGTTTCCGCGCCAGCCTGATCCCCATTGTGACGATCCCGATCTCCCTGATCGGGGCTTTCGCCATCATGTATATGCTGGGCTTTTCCATCAATACCTTGACCTTGCTGGCCATGGTGCTGGCCATTGGTCTGGTGGTGGATGATGCGATTGTGGTGCTGGAGAACGTGTACCGCCATATAGAGGAAGGCAAGACGGCCATGCAGGCGGCCTTTTTGGGCGTGCGTGAAATTGCCTTTGCCGTTATTGCCATGACCTTGACGCTGGTGGCGGTGTACGCGCCACTGGCTTTTGCCACAGGCCGTACCGGACGACTCTTTATTGAGTTTGCGTTGACCTTGGCTGCCGCCGTGCTGGTGTCCGGTTTTGTAGCGCTGACCTTGACCCCCATGATGTGCTCGCGCATGTTGCGCCCGCATGGGGCTAAAGTGGGCCGCGTCAGCCAGGGTATTGAGAATTTTCTGGTGTGGCTGACGCGTGGTTATCGCCGCGTGTTGATCCGTGCCTTGCGCTGGCGCTTTCTGGTTCTGCTGATTGGGGTGGCGGTAGCCGCCTCCAGTGGCCTGCTGTTTACCGTTATCAAAAGCGAGCTGGCCCCTATCGAAGATCGAGGTGTGATCTTCGGGATCGTGAATTCCCCCGAGGGAGCCACGCTGGACTACACCTTGCACAATGTGGA
>JBQEAN010000056.1:17127-23421 GCA_052109075.1 Alcaligenes sp.
AAGCCAGTGGAGTTTGTGATCATGAGTCAGGCTCCGTATCCGGAGCTGGCCAAGATCGTGGACGATTTCCTGACCGAGCTGAAAGACTATCCGGGCCTGCTGAACGTGGATACCGATTTGCGCTTGAATACGCCGGAAATCCGTATTGATGTAGACCGTGACAAGCTGGCCGACACGGGCGTCTCAGTGGAAGCCGTAGGCCGTACCTTGGAATCTATGCTGGGTGGCCGTCAGGTGACGCGTTACAAGAGCGACGGCGAGCAATACGACGTGATTGTTCAGGTGGACAAGCAGGCCCGCTCCAGCCCGCAAAACATTCTGGATATTTACGTGCGCACCCAAGACGGTGGCATGGTGCAGGCCTCCAACTTCCTGAAGGTGCGGGAAAGCGTGTCGCCACAATCCTTGAACCACTTCAACCGCTTGCGGGCGGTCATTGTGGAAGCCTCGGTGGCACCCGGCTATGCCTTGGGCGAAGTGCTGGAACACATGAACGAGGTGGCGCGCAAAACCTTGCCAGAAACCGTGCAGACAGATCTGGATGGCCAATCGCGCGAGTTCCGGGACTCCTCAGGCAGTATCTATCTGGTTTTCCTGATGGCCCTGGCCTTTATTTATCTGGTGTTGGCCGCGCAGTTTGAAAGCTGGCGCAATCCGCTCATCATCATGCTGTCCGTGCCTTTATCCATGACGGGGGCTTTGTTGGCCTTATGGTTATCAGGCGGGACCTTGTCGATTTATAGTCAGATCGGTTTGATTACCCTGGTCGGCCTGATTACCAAACACGGTATTTTGATTGTGGAATTTGCCACCCAGCAGCGCGAAGCCGGGGCCAGTTTGTACAATGCCGTGGTACGCGCTTGCGAGATGCGCTTGCGCCCCATTTTGATGACGACGGGGGCCATGGTGCTGGGCGTTTTGCCACTGGCTTACGCGTCGGGAGCGGGGGCAGAATCCCGTCAGCAAATTGGTTGGGTGCTGGTGGGCGGTTTATCCCTGGGCACCTTGCTGACCTTGTTTGTGGTGCCGGTGGCCTACACCCTGATTGCAGGCAAAAAGGGGGGGCAGGACAAGCAACTGGAACTGATTGATAAGCCCGAGGCGTCTGTCTAGACGGCGGGTCCGTTGTCTCCAGGGTGGTTGGCAATAATGCTGCTGCCGTGTTGAAGGCCGTGGCCTTGATTGAATTTGTAGGGAAAGAGAATGCGTCAAATTATTCTGGATACTGAAACCACCGGCCTGGAGCCGCGTGAGGGGCACCGGATTGTCGAGGTGGGCGGGGTTGAGCTGTTCAACCGTAAATTGACGGGCCGCCATCTGCACCTGTATCTGAACCCGGATCGGGATTCAGATCCCGAGGCTTTGGCCATTCACGGCTTGACCACCGAATTTCTGTCCAAACATCCGCGCTTCAAGGATGTGGTGGATCAGGTGCTGGATTTTGTGGAAGGTGCAGAAGTCATTATCCATAACGCGTCTTTTGATACGCGTTTCCTGGATTCAGAACTGCAGAAAGTAGGCAAGAAACCGTTCTCCACCTACTGCGACACCATTACCGACTCTTTGCTGGTTGCGCGGGAACTGCATCCTGGTAAGCGTAACTCTCTGGATGCCTTGTGCGAGCGCTACGGCATCTCCAACTCCCACCGCACCTTGCACGGCGCTTTGCTGGACTCGGAATTGCTGGCCGATGTCTGGTTAGCCATGACGCGTGGCCAGGACGGCTTGCTAATGGACTTTGATGAGTCTGACGGGCAGGGCGGGGATGGCAGCGATTTGAGCCTGGGCAAGTTTGATGCCCGTGTTCTGAAAGTTTTGCGTGCCTCCGAAGCCGATCAAGCCGAGCACGAGAAATACATGGATGTGCTGGAAAAACAGAATAAAAAACAGCCTATGTGGCGCGAGATGCTGAGCCCTTCAGAGTCGTGATTATTTGAGGAAGTAGCCGGCCCGAATCTTGTCAATAAAATTGGGCCGTGCTATAGTCTTTTTCTTCGTAGTTTGCAGCTCTTGCAAGCTTCGGGCGGTTAACTCAGTGGTAGAGTGCCACCTTCACACGGTGGAAGTCACAAGTTCGAACCTTGTACCGCCCACCATCATCCCTTGCTTCTCATCCCCCCCTTTTTTAGTCCAAGACCAATTTCAGGTCGGCAATGATGCGTCCATAGTGTTCGTAATCGTTGCGAATAGTGGTGGCCAACTCTTGAGGTGTGCTGCCTATCCCCAGGGTGCCGGAACTAGCCAGAGCTTGTTTTAAGTCTGTGGTGTCCATAACGTGGCGGATATCGCGTGCAATTTTTTCGCGTATGGCGATCGGGGTGCTGGCGGGGGCCATGAAGCCGGACCATGAAATAAAGTCGCCATAGTCTTGGCCTGTGGACTCCGTCAAGGTAGGTACGTCTGGCAATAAGAGACTGCGTTGTTGGGCCGCGATGCCTAGCAAGGACACCGTTTTGCCTTGAATAAAGCCCAGTGCACTGGGCAATTGGGCAAACATCAAATCCACATGTCCGCCAGCCACATCGGTGATAGCAGCCGATACGCTGTTGTAAGGGATATGGGTCAACGTCAGGTTATGTTTGCGGGCAAAGACTTCTGCCGCCAAGTGGGCCTGGCTCCCCACGCCAGGGGAGCCATACGTGAGCGTCTGTTCAGATTTTTTCGCCAGTGACAGTAAATCGGCGGTGGTTTTTACCCCCAAGGCAGGATTGACGATCAGGACATTAGGCACAGAGCCTACTTGGCTCACCGGGTCCAAGTCTCGCAGCACATCAAACGGGCGCTTTTTGTAGAGATGAGGGTTTACCGCCAAATCCGACACAGGTACGGAAACCAGTGTGTAGCCATCCGCTTTGGATTTGACCACGCTCATGATCCCGATAGTGCCAATGCCGCCGGGCTTGTTCTCGACGATAACGGTCTGCCCCCAAAGCTGGGTAAGCCGGTCACTGACCGCACGGGCCAGAATATCGGCGCTGCCACCGGCCCCGTAGGGAACAATAATGCGGACTGGGCCTTGTGGGAAATCAGTCTCTTGTGCCTGTGCCAGCGGCACTGTGCTCAGCAGGGTGGCACTGATCAAGATACGAGTTATTTTTCTAATCATGGTTTGTCTCCTCGGGGAGTGGGTCTTTCTTATGAGTGCGTACAGCGGCTGATGGGACACATATCCTGTGCCGTGCGTTTAAGCGGGTCCCAGTCTTGAAGGCTAGGCCAGATATCCTCGGCAAATTCCTGTACCTGACGACGCAAGGCGGGTAAGTCCACCCCTGGAATAACGCCGTCTTGCATGCTGATTCTGCCGTTGCAGATGACAGTATCGACATCGTCGCCGATGCCGCACTCCACCATGCTGCGGATCGGGTCCCAGATGGGGCCATAGCGCAGCACGTCGCCCCGACCAATACGGACCAGCGTCATATCAGCACGGGCATTGACGGCTAACCGGCCCAAATCCTCCCGCCCTAACGAGTGGGCGGCGGCCAGTGTGGCTGCCTCAAAGACATCTGCCGCGCTGGCGGTGCTCAGGTCGTGACTCATGACTTTGCCGTGATAGGAAGCGGTGCGCATGTTCATGAACATGTCACGCGGATAGGTGTCGCTGCCGATGGTGATGTTCACACCCGCCTTGCGATAGGCTTTCCAGTTATCCAGTGTGCGCGCACGGCGAACGATATTGATGGGGCAGTGCGAAATAGACACGTTTTTGCGGCCCATCAGCCCTAAATCATCACCTCCTGAATAGTTCATCTTGGGATGATTGGAGATCAGGTTGGCATGGCCGATGTTCAGGGTTGGACGCAACATGCCAACATGGTCCAGCAGTTCGATGGGGGTCATGCCATGCTCGCGCACGGTTTCCATAAATTCAATGACGTTGTAGCCGGCGTGCGTCGCCATGGGTAGCTGAAATTCATCGGCGGCGCTGACCGTTTGACGAAGTAGTTCCAGACTACAATTTTCGATTTCGCGGGGTACCAGAATACCGTGCACCAGGTCGGACTCATGAGCTTGAGCACGGTGAATAAAAGCCAGGGCATCCTGAAATAGCTGCTGACCTTTATCGGGGTAGGCAATGCGTTCAAGCTGTCCCTTGTCATCCGATTGCCAGCGCCCACTGTCATAGCCTGGCCCCAGGTATCCACGGATACCGAGCGCCTCGCATTGCGCCCACAATGCTTCTTGCACCAGCACATGACCGCCTAGCTCGACAAAAGTTGTGACACCGTTACGCAGCAGCTCGGCGGCGGTGAAGGCGGCATGCAGCGTGATGCCGGGATCTTGGGCTGCTTGTTCTTTGTCCAGATAGTTGGGATAGCCGCGTATCTGAGTGCCTTTGCGCGCAATGGTCACGTCCATATAGGGCTGTCCAAACAGGGCGGGGCGGCCACCATCGGCCAGCAGCTTGTGCAGCGCGCGGTGCCCGGAATGGACATGGGTATCGATAAAACCGGGTGCCAGGACACTGTCGGGGGCGTCTATGACACGGTCCGTGGGCCCCTCGTAGTTGGTCCCGACGTAGATGATGCGCTCGCCTTCGTAGACCAGCTGGCCGTGGTCGATAACGCAATGGCGTCCGTCTTGAAATGCAATCACCCAACGTGCCTTAATCAGTGTTTTCATGTTCTCTCCTGTGGTGCAAACGTGCGCTACCAGTGTCGGAGAGCGGGCAAGAGCAGGCAATTCCGTATTGGAATGATTGATTAGGCCGAAATGGAAAGATTCGGCCAGGAGAGGGAAATGAGGAATTTGGACCTGGATCAGCTGCGCATTTTTTTGGCGGTATTTCGAGAGTGCAATGTCAGTCGGGCGGCCCTGAGCCTGGATTCTAATCAGTCCACCGTCAGCAAGGAGCTCTCCAAGCTGCGGCTGTATTTCGATGATGCTTTGTTTTTGCGCACGGCTCAAGGGGTTGAACCTACCCATAAAGCACGGGCCTTGGCGCCGCGTATTGAACAGGCGCTGGCCTTGTTGGATGACCTGGTGCAGACAGACAGCGAGCAATTTGAACCGGCGCGTCTGGCGGTTCGTTTCCGGGTCGCAACGACCGAGTATCTGTCATATCTATTGATGCCTGCCTTGACGGCTCATTTGCAGCACAAAGCGCCTTTAAGCAGTCTGGAAGTCATGGATATGGCCGATTTGGGGGCGGATGATTGGCTGTTAGGCGGGCGGGTAGACCTGGTGCTTTCCTCGTCCGCCGCGGTGACGTATCCCTTATTCCGTCAAGAGCTGTTCCAGGATCGGTATGTGGTTTTGATGCGCGCCTGTGGACGTGACGCTCAGCCGATGAGCCTGGATGAGTTCTGTCAGCGTAGCCATATTGGCGTGCCGGGCCACAATGGCAGTCGGGAGCGCCGCTTGGCGGATGCCTTGCAAATGCGCCAGTTAGAAAGAAAGGTGCAGGCCAGCATGCCCCATTTTCTAGCGGTGCCGGCGTTGCTGGAGCGCACCGATTTGATTATCAGCGTGGCCGAGCGCATGGCCCGCCTGCTAAGTGCCGGGCATGCGCTGGATATATTGAAGCACCCACTTGATTTAGAGCCGTTCTGTATTTATCAGATTTGGCATGAACGCACACGCGCCAGTGGCGCGTATGCATGGTTTCGGGAACAGCTGCGCCAAGTGTGTGAAGAGCTGGACGCGGGGTAGGAGCCGTTTACAACCAGGTCAAGCCAATCGAAATAACAATGCCCGAGACGATCAGTTGGATCAGACAAAAGCCCATGATGTCTTTGGCTTTCAGGCCGGCAATTGCCAACACCGGCAAGGCCCAGAAAGGTTGCAGCATATTGGTCCAGGAATCACCCCAGGCAACTGCCATGGCGGTGCGGGCCATATCGGCGTCCAGGGCTTGGGTGGCCGCAATGACCACGGGGCTTTGCACGGCCCATTGCCCACCACCGGAAGGAACAAAGATATTGACCAGGCCGGCGCTCATGAAAGTCCAGAAAGGCAGGGTGGTGGCGGTAGCAAACGACACCATCCACTCGGACAGGCTGGCCGCCAGACCAGAGTCAATCATGATGGCCATGATGCCCGCGTAGAAGGGAAACTGGATCACAATCCCGGCGCCACCACGAATAGCTTCATCCAGGCTTTTCAGCAGGCGACGTGGGGTGCCATGCAGCAAGATAGCCAGAATCAGGAAGGTGAAATTGATGACGTTCAGATTCAGGGTGGCACCGCGCAGCACGTAGTAATCAAACAAATAAGCCAGGCCGGCCAGACCGATGATCCAAGAGATCAGACGGCTGTTTTCCAGACGGTCGGCTGGACGGTCTGTGGTTTGGT
>JBQEAN010000057.1:0-4720 GCA_052109075.1 Alcaligenes sp.
GTGCTGCGCTCCAGTGTGCGTGAATATCTGGCCAGTGAAGCCATGGCTGGCTTGGGTATTGCGACTAGCCGGGCTTTGGCGCTGGTCACGTCAGATACCCCGGTGTACCGCGAAACGGTGGAAACAGGGGCGATTGTGACCCGTGTGGCCCCTAGCTTTGTGCGCTTTGGCTCTTTTGAACACTGGGCCAATGACGCCTCCCGTGTGCGTGAGTTGCTGGATTATGTGCTGCGCGAGTTTTACCCCGAACTAATCGTGGACGGCGACTCCGAGCCGGAACGCGTGTGCCGCTTTTTGCAGGAAGTGACCCATCGCAGTGCCGCCATGGTGGCCGACTGGCAAACCGTGGGCTTTTGCCACGGCGTCATGAATACGGACAATATGTCCATTTTGGGCCTGACGATTGATTATGGCCCTTACGGTTTCATGGATCGATTCCGCGTGAACCATGTGTGCAATCACAGTGACAATCAAGGCCGTTATGCCTGGAATGCACAGCCCGCGGTGGTGCACTGGAATCTGTACCGTCTGGCCAGTGCCTTGATGGTGCTGGATCTGGATGCCGATGTGCTCAAAGAGCGCCTGCAAACCTTTGAAGCCAGCTTTTTGAAACGCTTTCACGCCAATTTACAGGCCAAGTTTGGCCTGCGTACCTGGCAAGACGAGGATGCCCAGTTGGTCGATGATTGGTGGCGTCTATTGCATAACAGCGGGGCTGATTTCACCTTGTCGTTCCGGGCGTTGGCACAAGCGGGTCAGGCTCCCGAGGCATTTATAGGCTTGTTTGAGGGGGCTGAGGATCAGGCGCAGGCCTGGTGGCAAGCCTATAGCCGGCGTTTGACCCTGGACGGTTCTGATACGGCTGAACAGCGTGAGGCTATGAATCGCGTCAATCCTTTGTATGTCTTGCGTAACCACTTGGCAGAGCAAGCCATTCAGGCTGCCGCCAAGGATGATGCCAGCGAAATCGAAACCTTGATGTTGCTGCTGCGTGACCCTTACACCGAGCGTGCCGGTTACGAGGCCTATGCCATGCCGCCGCCCGAAGGCAGTGCGGAATTGGCTGTCAGCTGCTCCTCCTAAAAGATCAGGCGCGGTGCCCCGGGCATGCCCTGATCCGGGATCAATGCCATAATCGTGCCTGTCTCTTATTTTTCCCAATTTCTTTGCGTTCAATCCTTCTATGTCCGGCAATACTCTAGGCAAAAGCTTTCGCGTCACGAATTACGGTGAATCTCATGGTCCAGCGATTGGCGCAGTGATCGATGGCTGCCCGCCCGGCCTGGAGCTGACTGAACAAGACATTCAATTCGAGCTGGATCGTCGCCGTCCCGGCACCTCGCGCCATGTGACTCAGCGTCGCGAGCCCGATCAGGTGGAAATTTTGTCCGGCATTTACGAAGGTCGCACGACCGGTACACCGATCAGTCTGCTGATTCGTAACTCCGATGCACGCAGCAAGGACTATGGCAATTTGCTGGACACGTTCCGTCCAGGGCATGCCGATTATACGTATTGGAAAAAGTTCGAGAACCGCGATCCACGTGGTGGTGGCCGCTCTTCGGCCCGTTTGACGGCACCGACTGTGGCGGCGGGTGCCATTGCCAAGAAATGGCTGGCCGAGCACGTCGGTGTACAGATTCGTGGCTATATGAGCCAGTTGGGCCCCATCGAAATTCCCTTCAAAAGCTGGGACGTGGTGGAACAAAACCCGTTCTACGCACCTGATCTGGACGTGGTGCCACAGCTGGAAGCCTATATGGACGAGTTGCGTAAAGAAGGCGAATCCATCGGGGCTCGTATTGAAGTCGTAGCTGAAGGTGTGCCTGCTGGTTGGGGCGAACCTATTTACGATCGCCTGGATGCTGATATCGCCCATGCCATGATGGGTTTGAATGCCGTTAAAGGCGTGTCGATTGGTGCTGGTTTTGACAGCATTACGCAAAAAGGCTCGGAGCACGGCGATGCGCTGTACCCGGACGGTTTCAAAACCAATCAGGCTGGTGGCGTGCTAGGTGGTATTTCCTCGGGGCAGGCCATTACCGTCTCCTTGGCCATCAAGCCGACCGCCAGTATTCGCACCATGCGTCCCTCCATTAATCGTGCGGGTGATGCGGTTGAAGTACAGACTCTGGGCCGCCACGATCCCTGCGTAGGTATTCGTGCTACGCCGATTGCCGAGGCCTTGCTAGCCATTGTGCTGATGGATCATTGCCTGCGTCATCGCTCGCAGTGCGGTGTCTGAATGTGAGGGGTTGCGCAAAGGCCTAGCACTGCATTTTCTTGTCAGGTTTGTTTGTTGGAGCTGAGCATGAAAGGTATGGCGAACGGAAAACGTTTGTTGGCAGCCGGTTTGATACTGGCAACGGTGGGCTGCGCGACCGTACAGACTACACAAAGCGGTACGGTCGGTGTCGAGCGCAAACAATTCATATCCAATCTGGTGTCCGAGGCCGAGCTGAATCAGGTGGCCGCCCAGAACTACGCCCAGGTTTTATCTCAGGCCCGACAACAAAAAGCGCTGGACACCGACGCGGCACAGACCCGTCGGGTTAAAGCCATTGCTCAGCGTTTGATTGGGCAGGTCGGCGTATTTCGCGCCGATGCCAGTGCATGGAATTGGGAAGTACATGTCATCAACGAAGACGAGGTCAATGCCTGGTGCATGCCTGGTGGCAAGATGGCCGTTTTCAGTGGCTTAATCAAACGTATTCAGCCCACAGATGCCGAATTGGCAGCGATTATTGGCCATGAAATGGCCCATGCCTTGCGTGAGCACTCGCGGGAACAGGTATCCCAGAAAATGGCGACATCCTTCGGTTTGACGATGCTGTCAGCTCTGACCGGCGTGCAGGCCGTGAATGATTTGGGCGGTACCTTGAGCGAAGTGATGTTTGAGCTACCCAATAGCCGCACCCATGAATCCGAAGCCGATTTAATCGGGGTGGAGCTGGCTGCCCGTGCGGGTTACGATCCGCGTGCCGCGGTCACCTTGTGGCAGAAAATGGGCGCTTTGGAGCAGGGGAGGGGCCAGCCGGAATTCTTGTCGACTCACCCATCCTCCACGACCCGGATTGCAGATTTGCAGGCCATCTCGGAGCGAGTCATGCCGTTGTACCAGCAAGCTGCCAAACCCTAAGGTCTTGACTGGCTTTACTTGCGCATGCTGATAGCCAGACGATTGAAGGCGCTCATCAAGGCGATGGCAAAGCTGAGGTCAGAAATTTCCACATCGCTGAAATGTGCCTTCAGGGCTTCGAAGTGCTCATCGGGCGCATGGGTTTGTGCCACGTTCGCGACCGATTCGGTCCACGTCAGGGCCGCACGTTCGCGCTCGTCAAACAGAGTGCTGACGCGCCAACCTGCCAGACTGTCGATTTTCTTGTTCGGCATATCGGAGGCACGCAAGGAGGAGGAATGCATCTCCAGGCAGAAGGGGCAACCATTGATTTGCGACACGCGCAGATACACCAGTTCAATCAGTTCTTTACCCAGGCTGCTTTTATCCAGGGCTACCTTGGTCTGGCCCAGGCCTTGATAGGCGACGGGAGATAGGGTGTCGTAGGGAAGACGAAGTGCGCTCATAAGAGATCCAGTCAAAAGATTAAGAAAAAAGCGGCCAGGCAAGCGGTCTGTGCGACGTTAAAGCAGCATAGCGAAATCACACGCTTCTTTATGCCAGATGGCAAGGCGTTATGGCTCACCTTATTTATTGATTCTCTGTTATTAATGACCTGGTGGTCAGTGACAAGAAATCAATAAATGAATAGGACATAGGCATGGACTTGAGCCCCTGGCAGCCGAACCGAGAACTGGGTACGCCTATCTATCAACAGTTGTATCTCCGTTTTCGGGATGCCATTGCAGCTGGCCAGTTGCGTCCAGGTGATCGTGTGCCGTCTGTGCGTAGCTTGGCCAGTGACTTGAATGTGGCCAAAGGCACGGTCGAACAGGCCTATCAAATCCTGGTGGGCGAGGGCTATTTTCTGGCACGAGGGCCAGCAGGAACAGTGGTGTCGCCTCAGTTGGCAAACCTGGATGCCAGCCGCTATGCCAGCGCCGCCGTGTCTGCTGTGCGGTCTTCACCCTATACGCCGTCTGACGACTCACCGCCTTTGCCGTTTCAAATGGGCTTGCCTGCTTTGGATGCGTTCCCACGTAAAACCTGGACGCGTCTGGCCAATCATAATCAGCGCATTCTGGGGGCGCTTGCTATGCGCTATCCCGATCCGGTGGGTTATGCACCGTTACGTCGGGCCATTGCGGCGTACTTGGGTGTTTCACGTGGGATTGTCTGCTTGCCGGAGCAGGTGTTCATCACTGCAGGGTACTGGGGAGCGTTAGAGCTGGTGTGCCGTACGGTGTTAAATCCCGGTGATGTGGGCTGGTATGAGGATCCTGGCTATATATTTGCGCGTCAGTTTCTGAAGCAGGCTGGCATGAGTGTGCAAGCTGTACCGTTGGACGCTGAAGGCCTTAACGTAGCGTTGGGGCAGGAGCGTTGTGCTCAGGCCCGTTTTGCCATCGTCACTCCGACACATCAAAGCCCGATGGGCATGGCTATGTCCCTGCCAAGACGCTTGCAGCTGCTGGACTGGGCCAGTCAAAAGCAGGCATGGATTATTGAAGACGACTACGACAGCGAGTTTCGTTACCACGGACGTCCTTTACCGGCTCTTAAAAGCCTGGACCGTGATGAACGGGTGCTTTATACCGGCAC
>JBQEAN010000057.1:4820-22884 GCA_052109075.1 Alcaligenes sp.
CTTTACCGGCTCTTAAAAGCCTGGACCGTGATGAACGGGTGCTTTATACCGGCACCTTCAGTAAAGTTCTGCACCCAGGGTTACGACTGGCCTATCTGCTCGTACCGCCGTCTCAAGTCGAGCGTTTCCGACAGTCGGCCCATTACGTCGGGGGGCCGGGCTCAATACTGACGCAAGCCACAGTAGCCGATTTCATGGAGCAGGGTTACTTTGCACGGCATCTGCGCAAAATGCGGGTCTTATATGCCCAGCGACGTGGCTATCTGGTGGCTGCTTTGGAGCAGGAGTTGACTTCTCGTTTGCAGATTCAGGCGCAGGCAGGGGGTATTCATGTCTTGGCGAATCTAGGCCCGCAGGAGAATGATCAGGCCTTGGCAGCGGTTGCGCAGGCCAAGGGCTTGGCCGTTCAAGCCTTGAGCGCTTGGCAAATGCAAGTTGGTACACAAAGAGGGCTCTTGATGGGCTTTGCCACTATCAGCGATCAGAACATGGCGCTGGAATGGGTGCGACGTCTACGTCTGGCAATGAGCGCAGGCTGAAAACCGTATCTTGGCGGGCGGCGGCCGCATGAGGGAGCCCATTTTCTCGCATCCTGGTAGTTCCAATACTAGGATGGAAACTGGTCTTGTCCCAGTTACCAGGCCTGTCATAATAAGAAAAAATTTATGTGCAGCCCCTTTTTGGGGGCTGTCGTGTCAACCGAATCGCGAGAGCGCAATGGCAAAAACCTTATACGATAAGTTGTTCGACGAACACGTCGTGCATCAGGATACCGATGGCACCTGTTTGATCTACATTGATCGCCACTTGCTGCATGAAGTGACCAGCCCCCAAGCCTTTGAAGGCCTGTCCTTGGCCAAGCGCAAACCTTGGCGTATCAGTGCCAATTTGGCTGTAGCTGATCACAACGTACCCACCACCTCCCGCGAGAACGGTATTGAAGACCCCATCTCGCGCCTGCAGGTGGACACCTTGGATGCCAACTGTGAAGAATTCGGCATTACCGAGTTCCGCATGAATGACGTGCGTCAGGGCATTGTGCATATTGTCGGCCCCGAGCAGGGCGCCACCTTGCCCGGCATGACCGTGGTATGTGGCGACTCCCACACCAGCACGCACGGTGCCGTGGGCGCGTTGGCCTTTGGTATTGGGACCTCCGAGGTTGAGCACACGCTGGCCACCCAAACCTTGCTGATGAAGAAAAGCAAGAGCATGCTGATCCAAGTGGACGGTAAGCTGCCTTTTGGCTGTACCGCCAAAGACTTGATCCTGTACGTGATCGGTCAAATCGGTACCGCCGGTGGTACGGGTTATGCCATTGAGTTTGGTGGTTCGGCCATTCGTGCGCTGACCATGGAAGGCCGCATGACCGTGTGCAATATGGCGATTGAAGCCGGTGCGCGTTCGGGCATGGTTGCCGTGGATGAGCAAACCATTCAGTATCTGCGTGGCCGTCCTTACTCGCCCAAAGGCGTGTTGTGGGATCAGGCCGTGGCGTATTGGAACACGTTGCATACCGACGAAGGTGCGCAGTTTGATCATGTTGTCCGTATCGACGCCAGCCAGATCACGCCTCAGTTGACCTGGGGTACCTCGCCAGAAATGGTGCTGCCTATCGACAGCCGTGTACCCGATCCAGAGAAAGAAAAAGACGAAGTTGCCCGCAATGGCATGGAACGCGCCCTGGAGTACATGGGCCTCACCCCCAACATGCCCTTGACCGATATCCGTATCGACCGCGTGTTTATTGGTTCCTGTACCAATGCCCGTATTGAAGACTTGCGTGCCGCCGCCAGCGTGGCCAAAGGCCGTAAAGTGGCCTCCAACGTCAAGCAAGCCATGATTGTTCCTGGCTCCGGTCTGGTGAAACGTCAGGCAGAGCAAGAAGGTTTGGACAAGATTTTCCTGAATGCCGGTTTTGAATGGCGTGAGCCTGGTTGTTCGATGTGTCTGGCCATGAATGCCGACCGTCTGGAACCTGGCGAGCGTTGCGCATCGACCTCCAACCGTAACTTTGAAGGACGTCAGGGGCAGGGTGGTCGTACCCACCTGGTCAGCCCTGCCATGGCTGCAGCGGCCGCCATTGCCGGCCATTTTGTCGACGTGCGTTCGTTCAACTGAGGAAATCCACATCATGCAAGCATTTACTACTCATGAAGGTCTGGTCGCTCCCTTGGATCGGGAGAATGTGGATACGGACTTGATCATCCCCAAGCAGTTCCTTAAATCCATCAAGCGCAGCGGCTTTGGTCCCAACTTGTTTGATGAATTGCGCTATCTGGATCACGGCGAGCCCGGCATGGATAATTCCCGTCGCCCGCTGAACCCGGACTTTGTGCTGAATCAGGATCGCTACCAAGGCGCCTCTGTTTTGCTGGCCCGTAAGAACTTTGGCTGTGGTTCCAGCCGTGAGCACGCTCCTTGGGCTCTGATGCAGTTTGGCTTTCGTGCCATTATTGCGCCGTCCTTTGCGGATATTTTCTTTAATAACAGCTTCAAGAACGGCTTGCTGCCTATCGTCTTGAACGAGCTGGATATCGCCCGTCTGTTTGATGAAGTCAAGGCCTTCCCCGGCTACAAACTGCGTATTGATCTGGCCGAGCAGCGCGTGGTTACGCCCGAAGGCCGTGAATTGCCGTTCACGATTGACGCCTCGCGCAAGCACAGTCTGTTGAATGGTCTGGACGAAATTGGCCTGACTTTGCAGAAAGCAGACATGATCCGCCAGTACGAAGCCGAGCGTCTGGCCCGCCACCCCTGGCTGGTTGGCCAGCCTTAAGCCTGAACCTTATTCTTTAATTTTTACGTCCTACTTATCATGACTCATAAAATTGCAGTATTGCCCGGTGATGGCATCGGTCCCGAGATTACCGAACAGGCTCAGCGCGTGCTGGGCGCTCTGGGCATGGATTTAGAAATGACCGTGGCGCCCGTGGGCGGCGCTGCTTACGATTTGCACGGCCATCCTTTGCCTGCTGAAACCCTGAGCCTGGCCCAGGGTTCGGACGCTGTGCTGTTTGGCGCGGTAGGTGATTGGAAATACGACTCGCTGGAGCGCCATCTGCGTCCCGAACAGGCTATTTTGGGCCTGCGTCGCGCCATGGGCCTGTTTGCTAATCTGCGTCCCGCTATCTTGTACCCACAGCTGGCGAATGCCTCTACCCTGAAGCCAGAAGTGGTGTCGGGTCTGGATATCCTGATCGTGCGTGAGCTGACGGGCGATATCTACTTTGGCCAACCTCGTGGTGTGCGTACCGTGGAAGAGGGGACCTTCGCCGGCGAGCGTCAGGGCTTTGACACCATGCACTACGCCGAGAGCGAAGTGCGCCGTATTGCCCATGTGGGTTTCCAGGCTGCACAAAAGCGTCAGAAGCGCTTGTGTAGCGTGGATAAGTCCAATGTGCTGGAAACCTCCCAGTTCTGGCGCGACATCATGATTGATGTGGCGCGTGAATACCCAGAGGTGGAATTGAGCCATATGTATGTGGATAATGCCGCCATGCAACTGGTGCGCGCACCAAAAGAATTCGACGTGATCGTCACAGGCAACCTGTTTGGCGATATCCTATCGGATGAAGCCGCTATGTTGACGGGCTCCATTGGCATGTTGCCCTCGGCGTCTCTGAACGCATCCCAGCAAGGTTTGTACGAACCCAGCCACGGCTCGGCACCCGATATCGCCGGTCAGGACAAAGCCAATCCCTTGGCCACGATTTTGTCTGCCGCCATGTTGCTGCGCTATTCGCTTAATGCGGAAGACCAGGCCAAGCGTATTGAGGCTGCGGTTGCCAGTGTGCTCGAGCAAGGTCTGCGCACCGGCGACATCTACGAAGACGGTTGTCAATTGCTGAGCACCAGTGCTATGGGGGATGCAGTGCTCAAGGCTTTGCGATAGTATCTTTTATCGTTTTATTTTTTTATATATCCAGGTGGTATTACCATGACTCAAGCGGTAGGTTTGGTCGGCTGGCGTGGGATGGTGGGCTCCGTGCTCATGCAGCGCATGCGCGACGAAGGCGATTTTTCCCTTTTTCAGCCGGTGTTTTTCTCGACTAGCAATGCTGGCGGTGCAGCTCCTTCGTGGGCTGACGGCGCTGGCCCATTGCAGGATGCTCACGATATTGACGCTTTGAAAAAGTTGCCAATTATTGTGACCGCCCAAGGTGGAGACTACACAAGCCAAATCTACCCTAAGCTGCGTGCCGCTGGCTGGAATGGTCTGTGGATTGATGCGGCCAGCACGCTGCGCATGGACGAGAATTCCGTGATCGTGCTGGACCCGGTCAACCGCGCTGTGATTGATGCGGCGCTGGCCAAAGGTGGTAAGCAATTCATCGGCGGTAACTGTACGGTCAGCTGCATGCTGATGGGTCTGGGTGGTTTGTTCAACCAGAATCTGGTTGAGTGGATGACCAGCATGACCTACCAGGCTGCGTCGGGTGGTGGTGCGCAACATATGCGTGAACTGCTGAAGCAGTTCGGACTGATCAACCAATCCGTCTCCAGCCTGCTGGATGATCCGGCATCGGCCATTCTGGATATTGACCGAGGTGTCTTGCAGACACAGCGCGATCCTAATTTGCCTCATAAGAACTTCGGTGTACCACTGGGTGGCAGCCTGATTCCCTGGATTGACTCCGATCTGGGCAATGGCATGACACGCGAAGAGTGGAAAGCCGGTGTGGAAACCAACAAAATCCTGGGCCGTGGCGCTCAGGACAAGCATATTCCTATCGACGGTTTGTGCGTACGTATTGGTGCCATGCGTTGCCACAGCCAGGCACTGACCATCAAGCTGACACGCGACGTGCCACTGGATGAGATCGCCGACATCCTGGCTGAAGGTTCCAAGTGGGCCAAAGTGATTCCTAACGAGCGTCAAGCCACGATGGAAGCCCTGACACCCGTAGCTGTGACCGGCACGCTGGACATCCCTGTTGGCCGTTTGCGCAAGCTGAACATGGGCCCAGAGTACCTCAGCGCTTTCACAGTCGGCGATCAGCTACTGTGGGGTGCCGCTGAGCCGCTGCGCCGTATGCTGCGCATTGCTTTGGGCGAGCTTTAATCATGGCTGGCCGTCTGCATCCTGTACGTACGCTGGGTTCGGCCCTGCTATTGGCCGGGATGCTGGCGGCCGTGCCGGTTTCCGCTTTGGAAATTGGCCATAGTCGTTTGGTGTCATCCCCGAATCAGGTGTTCCAGCTGGATGTCGGTATCCGACAGATCAGCGCCGAAGAAAGCTTGTCTTTGAAGGTGACGCCCGCGCCCTTGTCGGCCTGGCAACAGGCTGGCCTGACACCTCCGGTTGATCTGGCTTCCTTGAAAGCTGTGATGGAGCGCGATGCCCAAGGGCAGGTACAACGCATTCGTCTCTCGTCCGAGCAGATGTTCTCCGGCTCGGTGGCCGACGTACTCTTGCAGATTCAAAGTGACAGTGGGCAGTTCCTGCATCAGGTCAGCGTGCTGGCTCCGGCCCCGGTGGCCGTGAAAGCCGTCACTCAAGCGCAGGCGATGCATCAGGCACCGGTGTCTGTACAGGCGTCTGGTACGCGTGGGTCATCCAGTGTACAAACCCAAAGCGCGCTGCGCGTGCGGTCGGGTGATACCTTGCATGCACTGGCACGCCGCCATGCGGTGAGCGGTGTCAGCTCGTATCAATGGATGATGGCGGTACAAAAGCAAAATCCTGATGCGTTTATCGATCAGAACATGCACCGCTTGAAGGCGGGCAAGACCCTGCAGGTTCCTGATGCGGCGGCCATGTTGTCCATTGACGAGGCCCAGGCCCGTCGCTTCTATGTCGATCAGGCCCAGGCTTTGCGTTCTGCTGTGCAGGCGGGGCAAGATCAGGCCGACGCCTCTCAAGGCGTGGCACAGACTGGCTCCAGTAAGGCGGGCGCACTGGGGCAGGGTCAGGATCGCTTGCTGCTGTCGGCGGGGGCTCAGATCAGCGATACCAAACAGCAGTTGCAGCACGAGCTGCGAGATACAGGCGATCGCGTCTCGCAGCTGGAAGACAATGTGTCCACCCTGGGCCGAGCCTTGCAGTCCCAAGGCGAGGCCGCCAAGGATTTAATTATGGACTCAGCCAATGAGCTGGGCCTGAGCGATGCCGGCGGCAACACTGCCGCAGGTGAACTCCATTCTGGCGCCCCTGGCGCCGCTTCTTCTGCCGCCGTGGCAGGAGCGATTACCGTGCCAGCCGAGTCCGAATCGGGCAAGATGGCCGGTGCCGTTAACAAGGCTAAAAAGACCGTGTCCTGGATTCAAGAAAATATGTTGGCCGTGATGGCCGTGGTGCTGGCCTTGATCGTGGTCCTGGTGACCTGGGTCTTGCGCCGTGCCAATAGCGAAAATCGCAATGGCGATGATTCCCCTGCGCCTGTCAGCGAAGCCATGGTTCGGGAAAAACTGGAAAAAATTAATCTGGATCTGGATCAGCCGCCTTCGGACGAGCCTCCTGTGCGTCAGTAAGGTAGACCCACCATGAGACGTATCGCATTGGGTGTCTGCTATGAAGGGACATCCTGGCTGGGTTGGCAAAGTCAGGCTGGTGGCAACACCGTTCAAGATGTTCTGGAGCAGGCACTGGGCCGTTTTACGGCCCAATCTGTTTCTACGATCTGTGCCGGTCGCACAGACACCGGCGTTCATGCCTTAAACCAAGTGGTTCACCTGGATACCACTGCCGAGCGCACCTTGGAGTCCTGGGTGCGTGGCCTGAATGCCTTGCTACCTGACTCCATCTCAGTGCAATGGGCAAATGAAGTGCCTGACGACTTCCATGCACGCTTCTCGGCCCAAGGTCGCCATTACGTGTATTTGCTGCGCCAGCATCGGGTGCGTTCCCCGTTGTTGCAAGGGCGGGTCGCCTGGGTCTATCGACCCTTGGATCTGGCTCAGATGCAAGAGGCTGCCCAGCATCTGGTGGGGCAGCACGATTTCAGTGCGTTTCGCTCTTCTCAATGTCAGGCGGCCAGTCCGGTGCGCACCATGACACACATTCAAATTGAACAGCAGGGCGATTTTTTCTTGTTTCGTTTCAGTGCTAACGCCTTTTTGCATCACATGATTCGCAACCTGATGGGCATGCTGGTTTATATCGGTCAGGGTCGTCAGCCCCCGTCCTGGGTGTTGCATTTATTGGCGCAGCGCGATCGCCGTTTATCGGCCCCCACCTTTGACGCCAGTGGCCTGTATTTGGCTGGTGTGGACTATCCCGAGCAGTTCGGTATTCCACGTTCAAACCCTTATGATTTGCTCTATGAATTAAGTGGTTTGCATTTTGGTGAAACGGCCCAAAAAAAATGATGATTTAGCCCGTTTCTAAAGGGTTTATCCCCGGTATCCGAACCGGTTTCACAGGCGTCTATCGTATAAAATGTGAAGCCATTTTCTTTATTACATTCTTATCTGTATAAGGCCGACAACCTTCGGGGATTAGCCACAAGCGAACCCGGAAGGCGACCATATCCTGAGCAAGGCCATGAAATTCCTCTTACGATTGTCTAGTGTTATCGACCGTCTAAATACGGTCGTTGGTAAGTCCGTGACTTGGCTGACCCTGATCGTGGTTGTGGTCAGCGCGACCAACGCCGTAGTGCGTAAGGTGTATAGCGTCAGTTCCAATCAGTGGCTTGAATTGCAGTGGTATTTGTTTGGGGCCATCTTTTTGTTGGCTGCCGGCTATACCTTCTTTGTTAATGAGCATGTGCGGGTGGATGCCCTGGCGGAGCGCTTCCCGCCACGCGTTCAGGTCTGGATCGATGTTTTTGGCGTGATCTTTTTTCTTTTACCCGCCACGCTACTCATTTTCTGGCTCTCAATTCCGTTTTTCGAACAGTCCTTTGTTCTGAACGAACAGTCCTCCAATACGGGCGGGCTGGTGCGCTGGCCAGTCAAACTCTTGATTCCGGTAGGCTTTGCCTTATTGGCCTTGGCCGGTATTTCGCATCTGATCAAATGTATAGGCTTTTTACGCGGTGCCTGTCCCAATCCTTTGCTGGTTTCGGGCGGTTTGAGCGCGGAAGAGCAACTTGCCGAGGAAATCCGCGCGTTAGCCCAGGCAGGTAAAGCAACAACCTCTGTTTCTAAGGGCCAGTAACAATGGAATTCCTGGTTGATAATCTGGCTCCGATCATGTTCTTTAACCTGATCGTATTTTTGCTATTGGGTTTTCCTGTCACCTTTACTTTGTCCGCTATTGGCGTCCTGTATGGACTGGTTGCCATTGAACTGGACATGATGCAGCCTGCCTTGTTCCAAGCTTTGCCACAACGAGTATTTGGCATTGTTGAGAACGACACCTTGCTGGCAGTTCCTTTCTTTACCTTGATGGGCCTGATCCTTGAGCGATCCGGCATGGCTGAGGATCTGCTGGAAACTATTGGCCAGCTGTTTGGCCCCTTGCGTGGTGGTCTTGCCATTGCCGTGGTGCTGGTGGGGGCCATGCTGGCCGCCACCACCGGTGTGGTGTCAGCGTCTGTGATTTCCATGGGCCTGATCTCTTTGCCCATCATGCTGCGCTACGGTTATGACCGCAGGCTGGCTACCGGGGTGATTGCCGCTTCGGGGACCTTGTCACAGATTATTCCGCCGTCTATCGTGCTTATTATTCTGGCTGATCAGCTAGGACGCTCGATTGGTGATATGTACCGTGGCGCCATGCTGCCTGGTTTATTGCTGACCGGCACCTATATCCTCTACGTCGTGGTGATGTCGTACATCAAGCCCAAGTCGGCCCCGGCTTTGCCGCCCGAAGCCCGTATCTACATTGAAGATAATGGCAGTCGGGGTTTGACCTCGTTGGTCGTTCTGACCTTCGTGGCCTCTGCCGTTGCCTACTTTGGTTCGCAGCACTACTTTGCCACCCATCCCAATATCCCTATGGATGAGCACATTGTGGTGTTGCTCCTGCTGTGGGGGATTACGGCCTGGACGATTGCACTGCTCAACAAACTGCTTAAGCTGAAAATGCTCTCGAAGATTGCAGAGCGAGTCGTGTTTGTGATGGTTCCGCCGCTGTTCCTGATTTTTCTGGTGTTGGGCACGATCTTCATCGGGGTGGCAACCCCCACTGAAGGGGGCGCCATGGGTGCGGTCGGTGCCATCATCATGGCAGTATTGCGTGGTCGTCTGTCCTGGAAGCTGCTGCGTCAGGCCATGGAATCGACGACCCGTCTGTCCTGCTTTGTAGTCTTTATTCTGGTGGGTTCCACCGTCTTTAGCCTGAGCTTCCGTGGCATTAATGGCGACCTGTGGGTAGAGCATCTGCTGATTGATATGCCGGGTGGCGAATTAGGCTTTTTGATCATTGTCAGTTTCCTGACTTTCCTCTTGGCCTTCTTCCTGGACTTCTTCGAGTTGGCCTTTATTATTGTGCCGCTGCTGGGACCGATTGCCGACAAGATGGGCATTGACCTGATCTGGTTCGGCGTCTTGCTGGCGGTCAATATGCAGACTTCCTTTATGCACCCACCCTTTGGCTTTGCGCTGTTCTTCCTGCGCTCGGTGGCCCCTAAAGAGGATTACACGGACAAGGTGACGGGCGAGCGCATTAAGCGGGTGGCGACCACCGATATTTATTGGGGATCGGTGCCATTCATTATCATTCAGTTGTTGATGGTGGCTGCGGTGCTGGGCTTTCCTGGATTGGTCACGCACTACAAACACGGTGAAGTTTTGCTGGAAGATTCGCAAATCCAGTTCGGCACAGAATCCACGTACGGGTCTGGTACCTATGGATTTGGAACTGATGACGCCGCCAGTAGTTTCCAATAAACTCGTTCTATGATTGACACCGGGGGCATCAAGCCCCCGTTTTTTATGCAAGGATGTGAGATGTTCAGCCGTACCCGAGTCAAGATTTGTGGCTTTACCCAGGCGCAGGATATTGATGCTGCCGTGCAGTTGGGCGCGGATGCGGTGGGTTTTGTGTTCTATCCCAAAAGTGCTCGTATGCTTGGCACTGAACAGGCGGCTGCTTTGCGCACCCGCGTTCCGGCCTTTGTGCAGGTGGTCAGTTTGTTTGTGAATGCCTCGCAGGAGTTTGTGCAGGAAATTCTGGAACAGGTCCGGCCCGATTTGCTGCAGTTCCATGGCGAAGAAAGTCCAGAGCAATGTCGCCAGTATGCGCATCCTTACCTCAAGGCTTTTCGTGTGGGTGCCCCCGGCCTGGAGACGGTGGATGGCCTGCTTGAGCAATGCCTGAAGTATGGTGACGCTCGAGGCTGGTTGATGGATGGCTATCACGATGCCTATGGTGGCACCGGCACCGCCTTTGATCCCGAGCTGATTCAGGGTTTGCAAGCTCGCCTGAAAGGTCGAGACGGCTTGCCACCGCTGATTTTGGCCGGCGGTATGCGTATCGACAATGTGGCCGAGCGCCTAGCCTTGCATCGCCCCTATGCGATTGACGTCAGCAGTGGCGTGGAGCTGGAGCCCGGTATCAAATGCCACACCAAAATGGGCCAGTTTATGCAGATATTGAGCAGCGCTTCCCTGAGCTAGGGAATCTTTTAGCTTTAACGCTGTCTGTTCCTATTGGCCCGACCCGCTTATGGCGGGTTTCTTTTTATTTGGTCTTGTCAGGATTTATGGTTATGCAAAGCATACAGCTCGGCCCCTTTACCTTTGCCACGTCTTTGTTTGCTTTTATGGTCGCGGCATTACTGGGGCTGTTTCTGGCCGCCTGGCTAGATAGACGCAAGCAAACCCGTGCCGAGTCGGTGTTATGGCGGGCCATTATTTTGGGTGTGTTGGTAGGCCGTTTGGGTTTTCTGATCCAGCAATGGGATTTTTACCAGAGTGAACCGTTGAACTGGCTGGATCTGCGCGACGGGGGGGTGATGATCCCGGCAGCCGTCACCGCTGGCTGGCTTTATATCTTGTGGCGAGTGCTGCGCGACAAGGCCGTTCTGCCTGCCGCGGCAGGTGGTCTGGCGGTAGGAGTGGCCGCTTTCTCGCTCATTATGGTGGTGACGGGCAAGGGGCAGGCAGAGCCGGCCCAACCTCTGCCGGAAATAGACTTAATCCCTATGCAAGCCGCGTTCAGCGCGCCTGAAAGCCTGGAGCAGTATCAGGGTAAGGTGACAGTGGTGAATCTATGGGCCAGTTGGTGCCCACCTTGCCGTCGTGAAATGCCTGCTTTCAAACAAGTACAGTCCAGCCGCACCGATGTACATATTGTGTTCGCCAATCAGGGTGAGGAGCTGGATGTGATCCAGAAGTACCTGAATGAGGAAAACCTTGATCTGGGCAATATGTGGCGCGACCCGCAAATGAAGCTGGGTCAGGCTGTACGTAGCCGAGGTTTGCCAACGACCATGTTCCTGGACGAGCAGGGGCGTTTGGTGGATGTACGGGCGGGAGAGCTGTCGGCAGCGACCTTGAATGACAAGATCAACAAGCTGAAGTAGGCAGGATAGAGCCGAATACGCGCAAGAGGACTGAGCCTGGATTGGTCTGCCCGTTTTGCTAGCGGCTTGATACTTAGGGCCTGATGGGCGAGTCGTGCATGCGACTGGTCTGGTGCTGAATAGGGCGTTGAAGCAAAAGGTTGCTCCAGCGCCCTAGTTGTTTGCTTATCGTGGTTTTATTTTAAATCGTCGGTGTTTATCAGGCCTTTTGTAGACTGATTTTTTCCTCAGGGGTTGCCGGACGCTGTGCGTATCTATTCGCAATAAAGGCGCAAGCCATCAATTGAATCTGATGGAAAATCATGATGGGCAGCAGCGCTGGGCCAATCGCAGCACCGGTAAACAGGACCTGCGCCATAGGAACACCGGTAGCCAGACTCTTTTTGGAACCACCAAAAACAATCGTAATTTCGTCCTCTTTATTGAAGCCGAATTTACGCGCCATCCAGGTGGTCAGGAACAGAATGATGGCCAGCAGCACCATACACACGACAGTCAGAATAGCCAAGGACTTGGGCGGTACTGTTTGCCACAGGCCACCGATTACCGAGGCACTGAAGGCCGTATAGACCACCAGCAAGATCGAGGACTGATCCACGCTGCGCAGCCATTTGCGGTTACGGTCCATCCATTTGCCAATCAGAGGGCGCATTAAATGGCCCACCACAAAGGGCAAGAGCAATTGCAGGCTGATTTTCTTGATGGCTTGCAGCGTGGAGGTCGCCGAGCCGCCGTCTGCATCCAGCAGCAGTTTCAGCAGTACAGGCGTCAGCACAATGCCAATCAGACTGGAGGCCGAGGCGCTGCAAATAGCGGCGGGTACATTACCGCGCGCAATTGAGGTAAAGGCAATAGCTGATTGCACCGTGCCGGGCAGGGCGCACATATACAAAACGCCAATAAACAAAGGCATGCCCAGCAAAGGTAGCAATAGGGGTTTGGACACCAGACCCAGCAACGGGAACATCACAAAGGTGCAGCCAAAGACCAGCAAGTGCAAACGCCAGTGGGTGGCTCCGGCAATGATGGCTTCGCGGGACAGCTTGGCGCCGTGCATGAAGAACAGTAAGGCAATAGCCAGGCCAGTGATCACCTCAAAGATCACCGCGCCTTGGCCGTAGGCAGGGAAAAAGCTTGCCAGTGCCACAACGCTGATCAGGATCAGGGTGAAGTTGTCAAAAAGCAGTCGCAGTTGAGAGTACATGGGTTGGTTCTAGGCTTGAAAGGCTTGCGTAATGAAAGGCACCACTTTACCGTAGACCTTTTTGGGGGTTTATCGCTAAACGGATATGGATTATCGACAAACGGACATTCTGATGCCTACTGAGCGCATTCCCGAAAATTTGCAGCAGTTGCGCTATCTACCCCGGCCTTTGTACGGCCAGGAGCGCACCTTGCCTAATCAGGCGATTGCTCGCCCTCATCGGCACCCCTGGGTGCAGTTCTCCTATGCCTTGACCGGTGTGATCGAGGTGCGCACAGCCAGGGGGCGATTTATGGCACCACCTCAACAGGCGGTGTGGGTGCCTGCGGGTATTGAACATGGGGTACGCAGTTCGCCCGATGCACAGATCCGAAGCTTGTATATCGATGTCAGTGCTTTGCCGCAAGCCCCAGAGGTTTGCGGCGTGGTCGTGGTCGACCGTTTACTGCGTGAGCTGATTCGGGAGTTCAGTTTGTTACCCGTGTTGTACGAGCGTGAGGGTGCACAAGGGCGATTGGTGCAAGTGTTGCTGGATCGCTTGTTGGCCGCGCCTGAAAGTGGCTTAATTCTGCCGTGGCCGTCGGACCCGCGCTTGTTGCAAGTTTGCGAGCAACTGCAGGCTCAGCCAGCGGGGCACTGGAGTTTGCAGGATCTGGCGGAGCAACAGGGCTTGTCAGAAAAGACCTTGAGTCGGCTGTTCCGCCAGCAAACCGGGCTGACTTTTCGGGTGTGGCGCCAGCGCCTGCGAGTCATGAGTGCGTTGCCCTTATTGGAGCGACAAGAGCGGGTGACGGATGTGGCGCTGGCATGCGGCTATGAAAGCATGTCCGCCTTTGTTGCTGCCTTCCGAGATTTGATGGGTCAAACGCCTGGCGAGTTTCTTCGTCGCCCATTGGGGCCGCTAGGCGAATAAGCTTGCACGAAATTACAGAGCAGGCGGTGGGCATCGGGCGTGTCCTGAATGGGGTCCGCCAAGCTTTGTGGATCGATGCCTTTGGTTTTCCAATACTCGGCTTTGCGCAGCACGCAGTAACGCAGCAAACCCGCAAAGAATTCGGGGTGAAACTGAATAGACCATTGCGAGGGGCCGTAACGCAGGATTTGATGCGGATCGTGGGCGGAGCTACCCAGGACTTGAACATTCTCCGGCAAGCTCAGCACGCTTTGCTGATGGGTGAGCAGAGCGGGAAATTGTTGCGGCAGGTCAGCCAGCAGATCATGTTCGCGCGCCTGTTCGGTCAAGTGAATGGGCAGATAACCGACTTCGCTGCCCTTGGGGTGGTAATCAACCTGGCCGCCCAAGGCGTGGGCCATTAGTTGATGTCCAAAGCAGATACCGAGTAGCGGCATTTGTGTCTGATAGCGTTCCCGAATCCAGGCGGCCAGATTCTCGCTCCAGTCCGACCGCTCGGTGACCATGCTCCAGGAACCGCTGATGACGACAGGAGCAGGGGAATCGGGAGAGGGCAGGGCCGTATCCTGATGCACGCGCCAAGTGCGAACATTCACCTCCAGGGGCTGCAAAGCACGTTTGAACCAGACGTTTTGATTGCCAAAACGCTGCTCCACATCCGGAGGAGGCGAACCGGCTTGAAGAAAATGCACGTCCATCATGCTTGCCCTCGAAACAGACCCCATGTGGCCATACCCAGACCCAGCATCAGCAGGGAACCGACAACGTGGATGGCAATACCGCCCAACGCCCATAGATAACGCTGCTGCATCATCAGGGTCATGATTTCGGCGGAGAAGGTGGAGAAGGTGGTAAGGCCACCCAGGAAACCGGTCATCACGAACATACGCCAGCCTTCGTGACCCAAGCCCAAGCCGCTGAAATAGGCCATCGCGATGCCCATCAAATAGCCGCCAATCAAGTTAGCCAGCAAAGTACCGGGGGGCAGGGTAGGAAACAGAGTATTCAAAGCCTGGCTTAAAAACCAGCGTGCCAGTGCGCCCAGGGCACCACCGGCGGCAATGTACAGCATGGCTACGGGCATGAAGGGCCTTCAGGTAGGGGGCTAACTGTCAGCGAGCAGTCAGCCGATCGCGATATATACCTTAGATAGCGTGTCATTATGCGCTTCTACGGTTGAAAAGGCGACCTTGCCCAAAGGCCTGTAGCCAGCTAATGTAAGAGCGCAATTATCAGACGGAACACCGTGAATTTCGGTAAGCCCGCCCTTTTTTGGAGACTTTGTGGTGAGTATTTACGATCAGGATTTGCCCCAGACAGACGCCAATTATCGTGTTTTGTCCCCGCTGGATTTCATCGAGCGCAGTGCTTTTGTCTACCCTGACTACCCCGCTCTGGTTTATGGACCTGCCCAAGACGGAATCAAGATGAGCTGGTCGCAGCTTTACGCCCGTACTCGTCAGTTGGGCAGTGCGCTGTCCAAGGCGGGGGTGGGCAAAGGCGATACCGTGGCCGTGATGTTGCCCAATACCCCTCCCATGGTGCAGGCGCATTTTGGCGTGCCCATGTGTGGTGCCGTGCTGAACACCTTGAACACCCGTCTGGACGCCAGCACCATTGCCTATATGCTGGATCACGGCGAGGCCCGTGCGGTGCTGGTGGATACCGAGTTTGCAGCCGTCATGAAAGAGGCGTTGGTCTTGCGTGAACGCACAGAGCCCATCCTGGTCATTGACGTGGTGGACATGTACTGTGATGCGGGTGCTGAGCGCGCGGGTTCGCAAACCTATGAAGAATTTGTGGATGGCGGTGACCCGAACTATGACTGGCAATTGCCCACCAACGAGTGGGATGCGATTGCCCTGAATTACACCAGTGGTACAACGGGTAAGCCTAAAGGCGTGGTTTATCACCATCGTGGTGCGTATCTGGGGGCCTTGTCCAATGTGTTGGAATGGGACATGCCCAAACACGCAGTCTACTTGTGGACCCTGCCCATGTTCCACTGCAATGGTTGGACGTTCCCCTGGGTGGTCGCTGCCCGCGCTGGCGTGAACGTCTGTTTGCGCAGGGTGGAAGCCCAGGCCATGGTGGACAATATGGTCGATTATGGCGTCACCCATTATTGTGGCGCGCCTATCGTGCATTCTTTACTGGTCAATTCGGACGACGCGCTGAAGTCGCGCTTGCCTAAAGGTGTCTCGGCCATGGTGGCTGGCGCTGCGCCACCGGCCACCATGATTGAAGGCATGGAGCGCATGGGCTTTGCCCTGACCCACGTTTATGGCCTGACAGAAACCTATGGCCCAGCCTCGGTCTGTGCGCAGCATGCGCCGTGGAGTGAGCTGGATATCCAGGAGCGTGCCAAGCGCAACGCGCGCCAAGGTGTGCGTTATCACTTGCAAGGCGACGTACAGGTTCTGGATCCGCAGACTATGGAGCCCGTTCCGGCCGATGGCGAGACCATGGGCGAGATCATGTTCCGCGGCAATATCACCATGAAGGGCTACCTGAAAAACACCAAGGCGACTGAAGCGTCCCTGAGCGGTGGCTGGTTCCATACGGGTGACTTGGCCGTGTGCGAGCCCGATGGCTACGTGCGTATCAAGGATCGCAGCAAGGACATCATCATTTCCGGGGGCGAGAATATTTCCTCTATCGAAATTGAAGATGTCATGTACCGCCATCCTGCCGTGCAGGCGGTGGCCGTGGTGGCCCAGCCTGACGAGCGCTGGGGCGAAGCCCCCCACGTCTATGTGGAGCTGCGCCCGGGAGCCGAAGTGACGGTTGAAGAGTTGCGGGCGCATTGCCGTCAGTACCTGGCTGGCTTTAAAATACCGCGACATTTCAGTTTTATGGAGTTGCCTAAAACGGCAACAGGTAAAATACAGAAATTCGCACTGCGTCAGCAGGCCAAGCAAGCCGCTTCGGACTGAACGTAGCGTTTTCTAAAAAGCACACAGGTCGCTTTAGGCGGCCTGTCTGCACTTAAGGTACAGGACGGTTAGGAATGCCATCTTTTGACGTTGTATCCGAGGTCAACACCCACGAACTGCGTAATGCAGTCGAACAGGCCAGCCGCGAGCTGAGCACCCGTTTTGACTTTAAAGGTACGGATGCCAAATTTGAACTTGAAGACGAAAACACCATTTTGCAATCGGCTCCCAGTGTGTTTCAGCTGGAGCAAATGATGCAGGTTCTGCGTGGCCGTATTGCCGCTCGTGGAATTGATGTGCGCTGCCTGGACACTGAAAAGGTCATGGAAAATGTGGCTGGCGCCCGCCAGAAGGTTAAAGTGCGCCAGGGCCTGGATCAGCCTACCTCCAAGAAATTAATTGCTGCCATCAAGAACGCCAAGCTGAAAGTGGATACGCAAATCCAGGGCGAAAAACTGCGTATTACGGGCAAGAAGCGTGATGATTTGCAGGCTGCCATTGCTCTGTTGAAACAGACCGAAGTGGAATTGCCTTTGCAGTACGATAATTTCCGCGACTAAACGAATGAGACGACATGGTGGCCTTGCCGGGCCACCGTGTGATGGCCATGACGTTACGAATTGAATTAATGCGTGTGCACGATCTGGGTCAGGTACTGGATGTTCAGGCTGATGTGTACGATGCCGATATTCTGGAAGACTGCAGTTTTTATCAAAACCGCCTGGATCTGGCACCTGATAGTTGCTGGGTGGCGCGTGATGCCGATAATGTAGTGCAAGGTTATCTGGTGTCCTATCCCTGGGCGGGGCTGTTGCCACCGTCATTGGGTGATGCGCTGAACAGCCTGCCGACGCCAGCAGATCAATGGTTTATTCACGACTGCGCGGTGCTCCGTCGTGCGCAAGGGCGAGGCGTAGCTGGAGCTTTATTGCAAGCAGGCCGCCACTATGCCTGGCAGCGTGGCTTGCGTCGTTGCAGCCTAGTGTCTTTGGGCCCGGCGGTCGCTTATTGGGAGCGTCTTGGCTATACGCCCATTGAAGGTGTGCCAGCCCCTGTGCTGGAAGCAAAACTGCGTCAATATGGCGACCAGGCCAGTTTTATGGGCTGCCCGGTACGTCTGGATTAAATTTCATCGTTCGTGAACCGCAAGCGTTAAATACTCAGTGCGTAAACGGGAACGATAGGCAGGAAGCAGTAGCCGTTGGCAAGCAGCCTTTTGTCGCCGCTTGGAACCGCCGTTTGGGGTTTCTGCCGGTTAAAGGGTACGAGACCCAGCGTTCGTTGGTTTTGTATGCTTCTACAAAAAGCCGGAAATCTCCGGCCTTTTTTATTTACGGTCGCAGCCTGTATCCCGTTTTGAAGATCCAGCCTGCCACGCCCAAAAACAGGCTCAAGAATAGCAGCGTCATGCCCAGGCTTAGCCACACATTCACATCGCCTAGATCAAAGAAGCTCCAGCGAAAGCCACTGATCAGGTACAGAACCGGATTCAGCAAGGTCAGCTTTTGCCAGAACTCGGGCAGCATATCGATGGAATAGAACGTTCCACCCAAAAAGGTGAGTGGGGTCAGAATCAGCATCGGCACAAACTGCA
>JBQEAN010000058.1:0-5100 GCA_052109075.1 Alcaligenes sp.
CCGCTTATGCCCGCCTCCGCCAGGGGCCGGCTTTGGTGTGGGATACCGATTTCTGTGGCGGAGCCTGGCTGGTTCATCGGCACCACGATGTACAAGCTGCGTTACGCCATCCTGATTTCAGTGTGCGGCGTGTGGGAGGATGGGTGTCTCAGGCAGGGGCTGCCCCCTCTTCCCGCCAGCAAGCTTTTAAGAGCTTGATAGCCAGGACACTGGTGTTCCTGGATCGCCCACGCCATACCCGCGTGCGACGTGTCATCAATGCTGCTTTTAGCCCCAAGGCACTAGAAACACTGCACGACACCATAGAAAAACGTGTGACGCAAACCTGCCTGGGTCTGAAACATAAGCTGCAACACGGCCCGAGCGATCTGGTGGATGAGATCTGCCGCCCTTTACCTGCCTGGGTCATGATGGACTTGCTAGGTTTAGAGCAATTACCTTTAGCTATTTTCCAGGCATGGTCGGAGCAATTGGCCCGTTTTATTGGGCAAGCTACGCCTGACATTCCCTTATTGATGGGCACCCAGGACGCCTTGCTGGATATGGCGGATTTTCTGGGTAAGCCCGCCAATCTGCGCGAAGGTGGTCTGGCTTGGCGGCTCTTGCATGATGAACAACTCTCCCTGCAAGGCAGACGCGAACGTCTGGCACAGTCCTGTATGTTGCTCTTTGCGGGTTATGAAACATCCCGGCATTTGCTCAGCACCTTGCTCCAGACTTTGCTCAGCAACCCAGACAAGCGCCAAGCACTGCAACAAATCCCAACAAACATCCCCGCTGCCATCAAAGAAGTACTGCGCCATGACAGCCCGATTCAATACACCGCCAGACGCTTGATGCGCGATCAGCAATGGCACGGCCAGCACTTGCGCAAAGGGCAATTGCTGCTGTTGCTGCTGGGCGCAGCCAACCGGGATCCCGAGGTTTTTACTCAGCCTGATGAATTGGATTTCAATCGCAACAATCAGTCGGAACTCTCTATGGGCTACGGTATTCACCATTGCCTGGGGGCCGGTTTGGTGCATCTGGAAGCGCGGCTCACTATTGAACAACTCCTCCCTTTACTGCCCCACCTGCAATTGGGGCAGGGACAGCGCATCCAGTTGCCCGCCTATCGCGGCTGGAACAGCTTGCCCGTTCAATGGCAGGCAGTACCGTCATGAGTGTCTTTCTTGCTCATTTCGATCAGCAACTAGCTGCCTTGAAAGAAAAGAAGCTCTGGCGTCAGCGTGTGATTAGCCGCCCATTGGCGGATGCACATATAGAGCGCAATGCTCGGGTCCTATTGAACTTTGCTGGCAATGATTATCTGGGCCTAAGCCACCACCCAAATCTACAAAAACTGGAACCACAAAGCGTCGCCGGAGCAACGGCCTCTCCCTTGATTTGCGGTCATCACCCACAGGCCCACGCACTGGAGCAAGAACTGGCGGAATGGAGCGGTTTTGAGGAAAGCCGCCTGTTTGTCAGCGGTTATCAAGCCAGCCTAGGGGTGATTCCTGCGCTGGTGGGCTCCGGTGACACCATCTTTTGCGACAGGCTCAACCATGCCAGCCTGATTGACGCCAGCCGACTGTCCGGTGCGCGCTTGCGTGTCTATCCCCATCGGGATATGGAACGCCTGGATGATTTGCTCAGCCGCCCAAGCACGGGGTTCAAGCTCGTCATTTCAGATAGCTTGTTCAGCATGGATGGCACGCTGGCCCCCGTCGATCAACTACTTGATCTCTGCGAGCGCCATGATGCCTTGCTGTATCTGGACGATGCACACGGTTTAGGCGTATTGGGTGAAAACGGTCGCGGCGCGCCCGAGTTCTTTTTGCTTAGCCCCGCAAAGCGCCAGCGCCTTGTCTATCTAGGTACTTTTGGCAAGGCAGCTGGTCAAGGCGGGGCCTTTGTCGCCTGCTCCCACGCCTTGGCGGACTGGTTTACTCAGTCCGCCCGCAGCTATGTGTACAGCACAGGACTGGCTCCCGCCCACTGCGCCGCGCTTCGCACTTGCTTGCACTTGATCAAGCAAGCCCAGCCCCAGCGCTCTTTGTTAAATGAGCACATTCAAACGCTCCAGACCCTGGGTCAAGACCTGCCCTGGGGCCTCGTCCCTTCAGACACGCCTATACAAAACCTGCTGATTGGTGAGATCGAACCCACCTTAAAGCTGTCCGAACTGCTGCTGGAACAAGGCATTTGGGCCCCCGCCATACGTCCGCCTACCGTGCCTCGCCACCAAGCCCGATTACGCCTTTCTCTTTCTGCCGCCCACAAGCGTCAGGACATTGAAAAACTCGCTCAGGCTCTACATGAAGCCGGTCACTCTTTACGGTAAGTTGCCATGACACCAAGCCCCCTCTCTTCCCTGGCCCAGCGCAGTTTAAAGACTGTCTGGCACCCCTGCACGCAAATGCAGCATCACGACCAAGGTGTGCCACTGCTGGCAATCAAACGTGCCCAAGGAGCCTGGCTTTACGATACCGACGGCCATCGTTATCTGGACGCCATCAGCTCCTGGTGGGTGAATCTGTTTGGACACAGTCATCCGCATTTGGTGCAAGCGATCCGCGATCAGGCGCAGCAACTGGACCACATCATGCTGTGCGGTCTGACACATGAACCCGTAGTGCAGTTATCCGAACAATTGACAGCCTTAAGCAATCATCATTTAGGCCATGCTTTTTATGCCAGTGACGGCGCCTCGGCTGTCGAAATTGCACTTAAGCTCAGCCTGCATTACTGGCGCAATCAAGGCCAGGAACACAAACATCGTTTTGTAAGCATCGAGCAGGCTTATCACGGCGAAACACTAGGAGCCTTGGCGGTAACGGATGTGCCTTTATTCCGTGAAAATTACGGCTCGCAGCTGAGCAAACAATACACCGCTGCCAGCCCCGACTTGCGCCAAGCAGCCAGCACCGAAGAGCAAACACAGATCACTGAAAAAGCCCTGCAATCGCTGGAGCAGATTCTGGATAGCCACCAAGATATTGCCGCTGTGATCCTGGAGCCGCTGGTGCAATGTGCAGCAGGCATGAGGATGCATTCTCCCGACTATCTACGCGGTGTCCGCGCTCTGTGCGACCACTATCACGTGCATCTTATTTTGGATGAAATTGCCGTGGGCTGCGGGCGTACGGGCACCTTTTTTGCCTGCGAGCAAGCCGGAATCTGGCCTGATCTTCTGTGCCTGTCCAAAGGGATCACAGCCGGGGCTTTACCTTTGTCTGTGGTGCTGTCCACACCGGCGCTCTACCAAAGTTTTTATGACCAGGACGTGCGCCGTGGCTTTCTGCACTCACACTCTTACACCGGTAATCCGTTAGCTTGCCGTGCCGCTTTAGCAAGCTTGGAATTATTTCATCAGTACCCCGTATACGAGCTGCAAAAGAAACTAAGACAGCAGATTGATGAAGGTTTGCAGGACCTGGCTCGACACCATCCCAAGATGCAGCATCTGCGCCGAACGGGGGTAATTTGGGCGTTTGACCTGGATGTAGGCCAGCCTCGTTACGACCACCAGGGTTTTGCGCGCCGCTTTTACCGCTCGGCACTGCAATATGGGCTGATGCTGCGCCCCATCGGCAATACGGTCTACCTGATGCCCGGCTATCTGTGGACTGAAGCCGAAGCCCAACATTTACTGGATGGCTTAGGGCATTTATTGAAGGAGTACGCATGAGGGCCTGCTTCGTCACAGGCACTGATACAGAAATTGGCAAAACTCTGGTCAGCTCAGCGTTGCTTCATTTGATCGGCCACAAGGGGGGGAATACGCTAGGCGTCAAACCGATTGCATCCGGTGCAAAGGACAGGAATGGCCGTTTGCATAATGACGATGTGGACGCACTGGCGCGACACTCTACTCTCAAGCTTGCACCTGAACTACTGACGCCATATTTGTTTCAGCAAGCCGCTGCGCCGCACATTCTGGCAACACAGGCAGGCATCGATGTGGAGCCCGCTCTTATCCAGCAAACCATTCAGCAACTGAGCGGGCAGGCCGACTATATGGTCGTTGAGGGTGTGGGCGGCTTCATGTTGCCCTTGGGTCAGGGGCGAACGGGAGTGGATTTGGCGCAGACCCTGCAGCTTCCGCTGATACTGGTCATCGGTTTGCGTTTGGGGGCCTTGAATCACGCTTTGCTGACGGCTCAAGCTATCCGCGCCAGCGGTTTGCCTTTATTGGGCTGGATCGCCAATTGCATCGATCCGTCGATGAGCTATCTCAAGGAAAATCTGCAGACCCTGCACGACTACCTGCCCGGCCCTTGTCTGGGAGTGATTCCCCGCTTGGATTCGTCCAGTCTGGATGAGCGTATTCATCAGGCAGCGCAATATCTGCATTCACCTTGGGCAGATCAGGGCTGAGTGAACGGTGGTTAGTCTTAAAGAAAGTGGCTACCCACGCCACCTAACACGGCCACGCCCAACAGCAGGCATATCGCACCACTCAAGGCAAAGCGCAAGGCAGGATTGGCGGACCAGACATCCACGCAGGCATTCATCAAACGCTGACGCCAGCCACCTTGGCCTGCCTGCCCCCCTGTTTGCCGGGAGTCAGCGCGCAAGCGCTTCAACTGCTCGGTGCTGATTCCGTCCATCGCTTCCCACTCCAGCCTCCAGCGCAAAAAAGCAGCCTGATGTTCGGGATCAATGGAAAGCCAGGCTCGGAACGCCGACTGGCTGCGGGCATCGCCCTGGTGCTTAGGATCGTGTTGCTTTAGCAGCCAGCTCAAGGCCTGCTCATCAATCTGCTGCATGCGCTCGTCCTTAGACATACGAGCCAGCAGGACGCGGTACAGCCCCGTCCACGCGGTTTATCGCCGCTGGGGTGTGACGGCAAGCCAGCATGGCCATGCGCACATACTGCTCCACCACGCGGGGGCTGGTGCCCATCTGGGCAGCGATTTCTTTATAGTTCAGGCCTTCAAAACGATGCAGCACAAAGGCTTCGCGACGACGACGCGGCAAGGCCTCAATCATGGCCAGCATACGTGCGCCAGGCTCTACAGGAGCGTGAGCGGCGGAGGTGCCACGCAGCATGCGCAGGCAAAAACGTAAACCGTTGCGATAAAACGATTTCAGCATGGGCCACTCCCTAAAAGA
>JBQEAN010000058.1:5200-22303 GCA_052109075.1 Alcaligenes sp.
AAAAACGTAAACCGTTGCGATAAAACGATTTCAGCATGGGCCACTCCCTAAAAGATATCAAATGATAATGGTTCCTATTATCTTTTCTGTTTTAGAGAAAGTCCAGCCCTGTTCAAGAAAGATTAACTATAAACACAAAATTTGGTGTGTCAGGCCTAATGGACGAGCCACCCTAATGGCACACAGATGTGTGGTGTCGCTCTGCGCCGGGCCGGTACAGGACCACAGCTTCTCAGGCGATTGTGGCGTTCGTCTCTTGCTGGTCAAGAATCCGACAGACAAAAAAAGCCCTGGTACAAAACCAGGGCTTTTTCCAGGCGGCCCTAGGGCCGACTCAGCTCAATCAGTTGCCGGGACGTAGATTGGTGGACAGCACATTGATAATGCGTTTGGCTGTACCGGTCGTCTGTTCCTGACCTTGCTGATCCAGCACGGTCACGCGAGTGCCAGCACCTTGGGCGCTGAGCTTGATGCGGAACGGTGTGGCTTCGGCTGTGTTGCGGCTGCCAAAAATGCGGCCAATGATGTTTTGCTGTTCGATCTTCTCGCCGGTATCCGAATCCAGATAGCGGATGAAGAACTCACCAGCGGAACGATCGCGATCCTCAACCGAGAAGCCGGCGGAGTCGATGGCTACGCCAACACGACGCCATGCACGGTCAAAGGACTCGTTCAGCACCAGTTCTGCCTGATCGCCTTTGTCCGAAGCCTGAACTTGAACACCGGCAGGATCTTTGGAGGCATTGGCCACCTGTTCACGCGCCGTTTCAATATCCAGCCCCAGGAACACCATCATGCGAGCCAGCATGGCTGCGTTCAGACCTGGATCTTCCTTGGCAAATACCCATTTAAAGGCGGAACCGTCTGCCGTGGGCGTCTCTTCCATGTGCTGGTGGGACACATAGATTTCAGTCTTGTTGCCGACGCGCTCAAAGCGTGTGCGGAAGCGATCGCGTTCGCCGCTGTCAAAGACCTGGTCAATGATGGAGCCCAACGCACTACGAATCCAGCTTTCTGGAATCTTGGCGCGGTTTTCAGCCCAATCGGTCTGGATCAGACCAGCACGAGGATCTTGGGACTGAATGGTGAAACCATTGTCACCCCAAAAATCGATAATGCGGGGGAACAGGTCTTCCACAGGACGGTCCACGACCAGCCAGCGCAAATCGCCGTCGCGCATCACATTGATGGCATCGGACGTGGGCAGAATATCGTCTGCCCCGCCTTTGAGCTGCTGTGCGTTTTGACCTTGTGCGTAGACCGAGTAGGACGTGGCACCTTCAGGCGCGCGGTAATGCGCATCGCGGTTAGCCTGGGTCAGATCCGGAGGAATGCTCAAGGGATCGCCGGCAACCGTACTTTTGTAATTAACCGACTCACCTTGGCCCATTATCTGGTCCACCGTCGAGCAGCCCGACAGCAGCAACAGGCCCAGGGACAGCCCGATCAGGCTTTTATTAACTGGCTTAGCAATCATGGAAGAAGATCCGCAAGTTTCAAAGATTGACGCAGCAATTCGTGATGCTGTGCATTTAACGGCGTCAATGGTAAACGATAACCCAGCTGAGTAAGGCCCATTTCTGCAACGGCCCATTTCACGGGAATGGGGTTAGCCTCAACAAACAGGTTCTTGTTCAGACCTGCCAAATGGGCATTCAAACGGCGTACCGTGGGTACATCCATATCCAGGGCTGCCTGACACAATTGGCTCATCAAGCGTGGCGCCACGTTGGCCGTCACGGAAATGTTACCTTTGGCACCCAGCAAGATATAGGAAGCGGCAGTAGGATCGTCCCCGCTGACCACGATAAAATCTTCCGGTGCATCACGCAATAACAAGCCTCCACGCGCCAGATCGCCCGTTGCATCTTTGATACCAATGATGTTGGGGATTTGAGCCAGACGCAGAACGGTGTCGTTTTGCAGGTCGGCAACCGTGCGGCCAGGCACGTTGTAGAGAAACTGAGGCAGGTCAACCGCTTCGGCAATGGCGCGAAAATGCTGATACATACCTTCCTGGGTAGGACGGTTGTAGTAAGGCACTACCGACAAACCGGCATCGGCACCCACTTCCTGGGCATGGCGCGACAGTTCAATCGCTTCACGCGTGGAGTTGCCACCCACACCGGCAATCACGGGAACACGCCCGGCGGCATGCTCAACAGCGATCTTGATCAATTCAGCGTGCTCATCAACCGACACCGTGGGCGATTCACCCGAGGTTCCAACGACCACCAGCACACGGGTTCCTTCCTGTATGTGCCAGTCGATCAGCTTTCGGTAAGCGGCAAAATCCAGACCCCCATTGGGATCCATGGGTGTAACAAGGGCAACCATGCTGCCCTGAAAATTGGAAATAGCAGAGTCCGAACTTGCCATGATGAGATGAATCTCCGGGTTTAAGGCCCTACAGCCCAAAAAAATAATGACTCACAAGTTTAACGGATAAGCCGTTAAATCATAAGAACCATTTCAATATGCCTTCACCCAACGCTATCAAAGGGCTCATCAGGGTCCAAAGTGCGCCGGTAAACATCAGCAGGATCAAAATGACCATGCCGTAAGGCTCGATACGAGAATAATGATAGGCCAAACGATCAGGCAATAGACTAAATACGATGCGCCCACCATCCAGAGGCGGCAAGGGCAATAGATTCAGCGCCATTAAAACCAGGTTGACCTGGACACCGGCAACGGCCATGCCCATCAAGAAACGACTGTCGCCCTGGCCCAACTTGACCATCACATGGGCGTATAAAACCCATAGAATCGCCATCAGCATATTTGAAGCAGGTCCAGCCAGCGCCACCCAAAGCATATCGCGCTTGGGATTACGCAAGCGGCTCCAATCCACAGGCACAGGCTTGGCCCAGCCAAAAAGAATGCCGCCCATGCCCATCATGGCACTGGAGAGCAGTAGGACCGCCGGCACCACCACGGTGCCTATCGGATCAATATGCCGTAATGGATTTAGGCTGATACGGCCAGCCAGCATGGCTGTGGGGTCGCCAAACATACGCGCCACATAACCGTGCGCGGCTTCGTGCAACGTAATGCCAAAAATGACGGGCAAAGCATAGACCGTCAAGGTCTGTATAAAAGAGTCCATGGTGATCCTTGGTCCGGGCTGGGGACTTATCCGCTACCGATCAAAAGAGATATGCCACCTGCAATCAGCCCATCTGATTGGGACAGCGAGTGCTGCCCCAAGGTTCAGAATTGAAACACGGATACGCACCTGGACGCGAGTTTTGTGCAAGCCAGGAGGATCAAGACAGGCCCAAAGTGGCAGGATCACCCGAACCGCGACGCAGCACTTCCGGTGTCGGGCCGGTCAAATCGATCACGGTAGTGGCTTGCAAGGGGCAAGGTCCGCCATCGACCACAGCAGCCAATTGGTGGGCAAAGCGCTCCAGGATTTCCTGGGCATCATTCAAGGGCCCGTCTTCGCCCTCGGGGATCAGAGTGGTGGAAATCAGCGGGCTGCCCACTTCTTCCATCAGGGCCAGGGCTACTTTCTGGTCGGGAACCCGGATACCAATCGTTTTACGCGAAGGGTGAGACACGCGACGCGGTACTTCTTTAGTCGCTTCCAAAATAAACGTCCAAGGACCTGGGGTTGCCATTTTCAATAAGCGGTACTGCGGGTTGTCCACTTTGGCAAAATGACTGATCTCGGCCAGATCGCGACACAGCAAGGTCAGATGATGACGATCATCCAGGCCACGCAAACGACGCAGGCTGTCCGCCGCGGACTTATCGTCCAGACGGGCGACAACGGCATAACTGGAATCGGTAGGAATGGCCAGCAGCCCTCCTTTAGCCAATAGTTCAGCCGCTTGAGCCAATGCGCGGGGTTGGGGGTTTTCGGGATGAACGACGAATAATTGAGACATTTCGCGCTTCCTTGCTATTACGAGGGGAAATCATTAAACCTGAGTCCCCTGCTTACCGGCAAGACCGGGGGCAGACTCAGGGTTGAGACATTCTTACAAGGCTGTTGCATTATTTGAAAAAGCCATGCTAGAATACATTCTTTACTTCACAGCTCCCCCCATGGCGGGCCAGAAGCAAAAAAGCAGTAACAGTGGTGGCCGTAGCTCAGTTGGTAGAGTCCCGGATTGTGATTCCGGTTGTCGTGGGTTCGAGCCCCATCGGTCACCCCAAAAAGTTTACCGCTTCCAAAATTTTGAATATCTCCTTAAATGGCGACAAAATCAGGAAATGGAAATGCATACTTGAAAGCCCGCCACGTTGCGGGCTTTTTTGCGTTTGTTCATCGTAGCAAGTTTGGCGCCTTCGCACACCCCCGCACAGGTCCCGACTGGACAATAAACTGTGTTTGATTGTGAATCCCAGTCTGACACCCCCCCTCCTTTTCAGCCCATCGGCAACCAGGTAATCCCCGTTGCCAAACATCAGGCCAGCCATCTCCCTACTTTTCAGACGGCTGCTCCAGCAAGAGAAACTGGCACAAAATCACGCTTTCTTATACTCTAATCTGTCCCATTTTATGGAAGTTGCTGATGACACTCGGTTTTCCCTGCTGGGATCAGGCCCCCGCTCATTGGGACTGGTTGGCACAAGATGAAGACGGCCAGTGGTTTTGGTATGGCGTTCAGCCCTCCCCCGGCATAGGAGGTGGCGTGTGGCGCTCTCCCTCCCGTCTGCAGCAGTTTGCTGCCCAAGGCGAACCTAATCCGTCCTGGATGCACAGCCTGCACCAACGCCCCGAACAGCCTTCACGAGAGCCTTAGCACCTGAACCCATGCAAGAGTATCTGATACACCTGCGCTCCCTGCTGCATGATTATTGGCCGCATCTGGCCCTGGCGCTGAGCGTTATTCTGGGCGTCTCGGCGGCTATTCACGCCGCCATGACCAAAAACGATGTCCGCGCCGCTATCAGCTGGGTCGGTGTCATCATCATGTCCCCGCTGTTGGGGCCATTTTTGTATTTGATCGCCGGTATCAACCTGGTGCGCCGTCAAAGCCGGCTGGAACACAGTGCCGATGTGTTCTATGAACAAGTCACCTACCTGCACCCCCCTGTTTCCGATGTCGGCGCCCTGGTGGGCGCGCCCTTCCGTTCTTTACAGATTCTGGGGGACCGGGTCAGCCGCAGCCAATTACGCAATGGGAACAATGTACGGGTACTGGTGGGCGGCGATCAGGCCTACCCCGCCATGCTGGAAGCCATTCACCAGGCTCGCAGCACCATTGCCTTGCAAAGCTATATTTTCGACAGTGACCGCTTAGGGAGTGAATTTGTCAGTGCCCTGGCCAAGGCCCACCAGCGTGGCGTACAGATACGTGTTCTGGTTGATGCCATCGGTGCAAAATATTCACGCATTCCCATTGTGCGATCACTGCGCCGCGAAGGCATACGTTGCGCCTTGTTCATGACCAACCCACTGGGCTTTTTACGCATGCCCTACGCCAATTTGCGCAGCCACCGCAAACTCTTGATTGTGGATGGCACGGTCGGTTTTACGGGCGGCATGAACCTGCGTGAGTCTTTTATGGAGCAATACAGCGACGGCAAGCCCTCCCAGGACACCCATTTCCGTCTGGAAGGCCCGGCTGTCATGCAATTGCTGGCTTCCTTTCACCACGACTGGCAGTTCACCACCCGCGAGGATCTGTCCCCCGCCTACTGGCATGCCAGTGCCTCGCCCGCACCCAAGCCTCATGTCCCAGCACGTTGTATTGCGTCCGGCCCCGATCGCTTCATGGCCAGCACGCACCATATGCTACAAGGCGCTTTTGCCGTCGCCCAGCGCCATATCCGCATTCAGTCCCCCTATTTTCTGCCAGACCAGATTTTACTGGGTGCCTTGAACACGGCCGCCCGGCGCGGCATACAGGTGGATATCGTCATTCCCGGAAAAAACAATCTGCGGCTGGTCAATTACGCCATGACGGCCCAGCTGGATCAGGTCCTGCGTGCCGGGTGTCGAGTCTGGCGTGCCTGCGGCCCTTTCAACCACTCCAAGCTCATGACCATTGATGGCGTCTGGTCTTATATCGGCTCGTCCAATCTGGACCCACGCAGCCTGCGCCTGAACTTTGAACTGGATGTGGAAATCTACAGCCGCGATACAGCCCGTCAAATACAGAACCTGATTGACCTGGAAATTGAAGAAGCCGAAGCCGTCAGCCTGGAATCCTTGGGCTCGATCGGCTTTGGCAAGCGTTTGCGCAATCGCCTTATCTGGCTGGCCAGCCCTTATCTCTAGTGTGCGTACGCCTAAAAAACGTACAAGCTTCTAGAAAGCCCTTGGCTTGCACAATCTTTCAATCCGCTTGCGCACCCACCCTCTATAATCAAGCACTTAAACGGTCTACACAGATAGGCGTGCCGTTCCCATACAGCCTTGAGCGCCTTTAAAAAAACAATGTCCGAGCTTCCCTATTCCGATCTGGCCCACTGGGCCGCCCACCATCTGGAAAATCGCCCTCCCCGTGCCAAGTCCCTGGTCATGACCTTGTTTGGCGACGTCATCCGCCCGCATGGCGGCAAACTTTGGTTGGGTAGTTTGATTCAGCTGCTGGCCCCCTTTGGGATCAGCGACCGGCTGGTGCGCACCAGTGTGTATCGACTGGCAGAGGAAGGCTGGTTAAGCGCGCAGCGCGAAGGGCGACGTAGCCAGTACACCTTGCGCCCCGAAGCCAGTCGGCGCTTTGAACACGCGTACCAACGTATCTACACCCCGACCTATCTGGCCTGGGATGGGCAATGGACGCTGATCTTCAGCATGCCCAGTCTGATGATGAACTCCAAACAACGCGCGGACCTACGCAAAGAACTGCTGTGGGAAGGTTTTTGTGCCTTGTCCCCTACCGCTTTCTTGCATCCCAATCCAGACCACACCATTTTGGATTACATCTTGCAGGCCACGCAAGCCCAATCCCTGGTCTATGTGGGCAAGCTGGAGCCGTCTCAGTTGCCCCAAACCCGTCCTCTGTCTCAATTGATTCAGGACAGCTGGGATCTGGCCCAGGTAGCCAGCGGCTATGGACAGTTCATTCAGCGTTTTGCACCGGCCCTGGCCATGCTGGACACCGGCCAGTCCTATGACGACGAACTGGCTTTTGTGATTCGCACTTTGCTGATTCACGAGTTCCGCCGTATTCAGTTGCACGATCCCCAATTGCCCATTGAGCTACTGCCTGCAGGCTGGGCGGGGAAGCAAGCTTACGAACTGTGCCGGGATGTCTACCGTCAAGTCTGCGCTAAAGCTGAACGCTATATCCTGTCCACCTTGCGGGCCGAGGACGACCAAGCCCCCGAAGCCGCCGCGTATTTCTACGAGCGTTTTGACGGCTTGCCCACCCCTGCCCAAGATCAAGTCTGAATCTGACGCCAACGCATGGCTATCAGCCATAAAGGTTTATAAAAAAACCGGTGTGATTAAAATCACACCGGTTTTTTTGTGCGTTGCCACTATCAGGGCCAGGCTCGGGCGGGTACGCCCGGTCTGGCACGATGAGTTAGTGCGAAGACGCCACTTCAGCCCCCACTCCCGTCTCGGAGCGCACCGACTGAGCTTCAAACCCTGCACGGTCAATTGCAGCGCGTTCGCTTCTATCCGTGATCGAGAAGAACCAAATCGCAACAAAGGCCAAAGGCATGGAGAACAAGGCCGCCGACGCATAAGGGAATGGCGCCGAACCTACAGGATTACCCATCGTCGCTTCCCAAACCGATGGCGAGAGCAGGGTCAACAGCAAAGCAACCGTCAAGCCCAAGAACCCACCAATCGTGGCACCCCGTGTCGTACAACCTTTCCACATAATAGACAGGAACAAGACCGGAAAGTTAGCCGAGGCAGCAATCGCGAAAGCCAGGGACACCATGAAGGCAATGTTTTGCTTCTCGAAAATAATACCCAGCAATACCGCAATGACACCCAGAATCAAGGTCGTAACACGCGATACCCGCATCACTTCCTCGTTGGTAGCCTTGCCTTTCTTGATCAGCGTGGAGTACAGGTCATGCGAAACCGCCGAAGTACCCGACAAGGTCAGACCCGCCACTACAGCCAAAATCGTGGCAAAGGCAACCGCAGACATAAAGCCCAGGAAGACGTCACCACCCACGGCATCAGCCAGGTGGACCGCCGCCATATTCGAGCCGCCAATCAGGTCGCCGCCTACTTCCAGGAACTGTGGATTGGTCGACACCAGCACGATAGCGCCAAAGCCAATAATGAACGTCAGGATGTAGAAGTAGCCAATCCAGGTGGTTGCCCAGAACACGGATTTACGTGCTTCTTTCGCATCAGGTACCGTGAAAAAGCGCATCAGGATGTGTGGCAAGCCCGCCGTACCGAACATCAAGGCCATACCGAAGGAAATGGCACTGATCGGGTCTTTGATGAAGTTGCCTGGGCCCATAATGGCCTGACCGATCGCGGAGGCCTGGATGGCGTCCTTGCCTGCAGCAAGAGCACCGTCCGTCTTGACCTGCACCGCTGCAGCAAACAGTTTTTCAGGCGAAAATCCATACTGAGCCATCACCATAAGGGCCATGAAAGTAGCACCAAACAGCAGCAGACCGGCTTTAATAATCTGTACCCAGGTAGTGGCTGTCATGCCGCCAAAGAGCACGTATACCATCATCAACACACCCACCAGCACCACGGCAACCCAGTACTCCAGACCAAACAAAAGCTTGATCAGCTGGCCTGCACCCACCATTTGGGCGATCAGGTAGAACAAGACCACAACCAGGGTACCCGAGGCCGCAAAGGCACGGATAGGACCTTGGCGAAAACGGTAGGCCGCCACGTCGGCAAAAGTAAATTTGCCCAGATTACGCAGCTTTTCTGCCAACAAGAAGGTAATAATGGGCCAGCCGACCAAAAAGCCGATGGAGTAGATCAGGCCGTCGTAGCCGTTGATCATCACCGCCGCCGAAATACCCAAAAAGGAAGCCGCAGACATATAGTCACCGGCAATGGCCAGGCCGTTTTGAAAGCCTGTAATACCGCCACCTGCCGTATAGAAGTCAGAGACCGACTTGGTACGCGCAGCCGCCCATTTGGTAATCCACAAGGTCGCCAGAACAAAGGCCGCGAACATGCCAATGGCCGTCCAGTTGGTCGGCTGCTTTTGCAGCTCGCCCAAGTCACCGCCCGCCGCCAGCAAGGCGGGGCTGACCAGCATCAAGCCCAGAGCCAGGCCAGAACGAAGATGGGAATGCTTCATTTACGCACCTCCTCAAGAACTTCCTTGGCCATCTGGTCAAATTTGGTATTGGCACGCCAGACATAAATGCCCGTAATGACAACCGCCAGGACAATCACTCCAAAACCAATCGGAATACCCAACGTCATGACGCCATCACCCAGACGCTCTGCAAACAATTCCTTGTCGAAAGCAATAATGCCGATATAGCTGTAGTAAGCCACCAGCATGACGATGGTTAATATCCAGCCCAGCCGCAGCCGGGTCTTGACCAGGTTCTGATAGCGAGGATTGGCCGTAATCCGATCTACAAGGGGGTCTTGCATAGTTTGTCTCCGCATTGTTCTGAACGCCTTATTTTGCTGGCGTATCTTATTGAACCGACTCAGCCGGGAAAGGCTGAAAACGGCGCTGTAAAGACGCCTGCCGACGCCTATGCGGTGAACATTAGAGCCCGACACTTACACCATGCTTACTGTTAACACGGCATCAGGGTTATGCCTAGGACAGAGCAAACACAGCCCGCCCCTTAGGACAACAGCCCCTGAACAAATCAGAAAACATACTGTTAAAACAGAGGTTTAAAAGAGAATAAGCAGCAAGAAAAGACCACACAGGAAGGTGGCATCGGCCCGACACGGCCAAGCAAGCGCTGCGTAAGAAAGGACGTAAGATATGGCGCGGGTGGAGGGGTTCGAACCCCCGGCCCCAGGCTTAGAAGGCCTGTGCTCTATCCAACTGAGCTACACCCGCCAGGTTCTGATGGCACCGCCAAACCAGGCTGGACGATGCAAGGTCCTGAAATTTCCGGTCCTGTATTAGCCAGGACCGATTCAAAGCCAATTTTTTGCAAAAAACATGGCTGAAAAGGACAATCGAGTATTCTAGCCTGAAAAGTAATTTTAGATAAGCGGCAAGCTAATCAGAGTGTCAATACTGTAAAAAAATTAATTATAAGTAGTATTTCAGAGACCAAATGGTACAGTCGTGTACGGATTAACTCGTTTTTCTGGACTTTTTTTTCATGCTGGCCAAAAAGAAATTAAGTAAGCACTCTTTAATACTATCGGCCCCTCTTCTTCTCTTGAGCGCACTCCTGAATACCGCACAGGCGGGTATCACCTATCAGTTGCGCCAAGTACAGGCCAGTTCCGGCGAAAGCGTCAATATTGACGCCATCGTCTATAACGACACTGGCAGCTTGATGAGCTGGACCGCCCCACAAAACCTGGTTTTGCAGTGGCGCGACAATAACGGCAACGTCATCCGCAGCTTGGCCGAATTGGTTACTGCCCGGCCCCGAGCGTCTATCCCTACCAATAATTTCAACGCTTATAGCTGGCGAGCGGTCGTCCCCAATGGGCTAACCGGCCTGCAAGCGGTAAATATTGAGGGTGAACGTGTCATGCTGGCACTGGATACCAATCCGGAAGGCCAAAGCCCGATTACCTCACGCCCTACCGCCGCGCCTGTTATTAACGCCGGTGCGGGCGGCAATCCGCGTGTCATTGATCCAGAACTGCCTTATGCACAAGCGGTAGCCGCCGGCGCACGGCCCGAGGGCCCGGCTATTAATAGCGGAGAGGGCTTACGTCCTGCAAACTCAAGCTTCGAGAACTTCAGCAACGCCATTTCGGCACACGATCCCACTTACTTTATTGGGGGCAATAAAGGCGGCACCAATGCGCGTTTCCAGCTGAGCTTCAAATATCGCCTGCACTCGCCGTCCGATCCAAGCAATCCGCGCTTCTACGACCACTTCTACATTGGCTATACGCAGACAGCGCTGTGGGATCTGCACGCCGACTCCAAGCCGTTCGTTGACACCACCTACCGACCCAGCTTCTTCTGGCGCAAGGATTCCATCTGGGAGTCTGAGCAAAAACGCCTGTTCATGGGTCTGGCAACCGGTTACGAACATGCCTCCAACGGCAAGTCCGGAGATGACTCCCGTTCCATGAACGAGGTCTTCATCCAGCCCGAATTCAATTACCGCTTCGATCACGGCGCTACGCTGACTTTTGCCCCGCGCATCAAACACTATGTGTTTATGGGCGAGAACTCCGATTGGGCACACTACCGTGGCCGTTACGACTGGAAGCTGCGCTACGCTCAGGACAACGGGCTGGTGCTGTCAGGCATGTATAACAAGGGTGCGGGCAGCCGCAACACGCACGAGTTTGCTATTGCCTGGCCACTGAACCGCACGCCGCTAAACATGAATGGTTATATCTATGGTCAGTATTTCTCGGGCTATGCCGAAACCATGTTGGGCTACCGCGATCGTTCTTCGCAATTCCGAATTGGTCTGGCTTTAGTGCCTTAAACCGGCATCAAAGCAGTCCCCCACCGCGTCGGCTACCCATGCCGGCGCGGGCCATATCATGATCACAGACCTGGATCAAAAAGCGCTGAAACAAGGCCACTAAACCTTGTGGCTCCCGTCCTTTGGGCCATAACAGACCTACCTCAACCGACTCTACCGGATCGCTAATCCCAATTGCGTGGATACGCTTGCCCTCCAAAGACCAGGGTCGGTAAACCATATCGGACAAAATCGTCACGCCAAAGCCGTATGCCACTAAACCGCGCACGGCCTCCAGTGAACGCGTCCGCATTGCCACACGCTCAGGAAAATCCGGTTGCCCCCAATGTCGTCTGGCAGCGCTCTCCGCGTCATCCACCGTCAGAAAAATGAAGGGGTAATTATTGATCTGCTCCAGCATCACACTGGATTCATTGGCCAAGGCATGCTGATCTGACACCCATAAGCGACGGCGCGAGCTGCTCAAACGATGATGCCCATACATGGCCAAATCGGTGATATTCGACAAAATAGCAACACCCAAATCGATACGTTCGCTTTGCAGGGCCGCCTCCATTTCGGGGCGTTCCATATCCACCAGCTCGATATCGATATTGGGATAACTATGCTTGAAGCGGCTGATTAGATCGGGTAGGAAATACCCTAAGACGGTGTACCCCGCCGCCACCCGAATCTGCCCCTCGATATTTTGACGCCGCAAATCCGCATGGTTCAGCGCGTCACTAACCGCATCAATCACATGATGGGCATGGTGGAAAAAAGCCTGCCCCTGTGGCGTTAATTCCACGCCATGCGGCAAGCGCTCAAACAGCGCCACATTTAGCTGACGCTCCAAACTTTGCACTGCATTGCTGATGGCCGACTGCGATACGTTCTCCGCCTGAGCAGCAGCAGAGAACTGCCCGCTGACCGCCGCGGCAATGAAATAACGGAACTGTCTCAAGGTCACTTCGTGTTTCATAGCCATCCGTTTTTCAGATATCAGGTACACGTAAATTTGATTTTACGATAACAAAAAGCTGTCCTAGACTAAAGTACAAACTACAACAACTTGCACGAAAACCATCCTTCTTGCAGGAGACAAACTCATGAATGCCCCACTCAACAAACCTTACAAGGCCATGTTGGAATCCGTGTCCCTGGACGACAAATACACTGTCACCAAGGGCCGCGCCTATATGAGCGGCACCCAGGCGCTGGTGCGCTTGCCCATGCTGCAAAAAGAACGCGACCAACGCGCGGGTCTGAATACGGCAGGCTTCATCTCTGGTTACCGGGGTTCCCCATTAGGGAGCGTAGACCAGGCGCTGTGGCAAGCCAGCAAACACCTGGAAGAACACGACATCGTCTTCAAACCTGGTCTGAACGAAGACCTGGCCGCAACCGCCGTTTGGGGTAGCCAGCAAACCAATCTCTACCCCAACGCCCGTTTCGATGGCACCTTTGCCATGTGGTATGGCAAAGGCCCTGGCGTGGACCGCTCCATGGACGTGCTCAAACACGCCAACTCGGCCGGTAGCGCCCGCCACGGCGGTGTACTGGTACTGGCGGGCGATGACCACGGCGCCAAATCCTCCACCGTCGCCCACCAATCCGACCACGTTTTTGCCGCCGCCGGAATTCCCGTGCTGTATCCGGCCAACGTGCAGGAATACCTGGACTTCGGCCAGCATGGCTGGGCCATGAGCCGCTTCTCCGGCCTGTGGGTGGCCTTGAAGTGCGTCACCGAAGTGGTGGAATCGAACGCCTCAGTGGACCTGGACCCGGACAGTCTGAAAATCGTCCTGCCCGAGATTGAGGACATGCCAGCTGACGGCCTGAATATCCGTTGGCCCGACCCTCCACTGGCTCAAGAAGCCCGCATGATGAACCACAAGTGGTACGCGGCGTTAGCCTATGTGCGTGCCAACAAGCTGAACCGTGTCGAGATTGACTCCGAACAGGCTCGCTTTGGCATCATGACGGCTGGTAAAGCCTATCTGGACACCCGTCAGGCATTGGCCGACTTGGGCCTGTCCGACGATCTCTGTGCCGAACTCGGTATCCGACTCTTTAAAGTAGGCTGTATTTGGCCATTGGACGGGCAGGACGCCCGCCAGTTTGCTACCGGCCTGTCCGAAATTCTGGTGGTGGAAGAAAAACGCCAGATCCTGGAATACGCGCTTAAAGAAGAACTCTATAACTGGCGCGACGATGTGCGCCCCAAGGTCTACGGCAAATTCGACGAGACCGAGCATGGTGGTGGCGAATGGTCCCTGTCGCGCTCGCCTTGGCTGTTGCCCCCCCAAGGTGAACTGTCGCCCGCCATCATTGCGCGCGCCATTGCTCGCCGCTTGGGCACCATGGATATTCCTGACGAGCTGCAAGCCCGCATCCAGGCTCGACTGGCTATTCTGGACGCCAAAGACCGTGAAGCTCGCATGCCGCGCGTCAGCGTGGAGCGCAAACCCTGGTTCTGTTCGGGCTGTCCGCACAATACCTCCACCCGCGTTCCAGAAGGTTCGCGCGCCATGGCTGGGATTGGCTGTCATTACATGACAGTCTGGATGGACCGCAACACCTCTACCTTCAGTCATATGGGGGGCGAAGGGGTCGCCTGGATTGGCCAGCAGCCCTTTACCGATGAAAAACACGTGTTCGCCAATCTGGGCGATGGCACGTATTTCCACTCGGGGGTTCTGGCCATTCGTGCCTCGATCGCGGCCAACTCCAATATCACCTACAAGATTCTGTATAACGACGCTGTAGCCATGACAGGCGGCCAGCCGGTAGACGGGATTTTGAAAGTCACCGACGTGATTGCCCAGGTACATGCCGAAGGTGCCCGCAAGATTGTGGTCGTCACCGACGAGCCCGAGAAGTTCAAGGGCCTGAGCTTGGCAGGCAACCCGCCCATCTATCACCGCGATGAGCTGGACCGTGTGCAGCGCGAACTACGTGAAGTGCCCGGCACCACGATCCTGGTCTATGACCAGACCTGCGCGACTGAGAAACGTCGTCGTCGCAAAAAGGGCACGTATCCGGACCCAGCCTTGCGCGCCTTTATTAATGACACGGTCTGTGAAGGCTGTGGGGACTGCTCGGTCAAATCCAACTGTTTATCCGTAGAACCTTTGGACACCCCTATGGGTTCCAAGCGCCGCATCAACCAGTCCTCCTGCAATAAAGACTTCTCCTGCGTCAACGGCTTCTGCCCCAGCTTTGTCACCCTGAAAGGGGCACAGGTACGTAAGCCCGAAGCCCAAGGCCGTTCGCTGGAGTCGTTCAATCTGGCCGAGCTGCCTTTACCCAAACTGCCCAATCTGGACAAGACCTACGGCATTCTGATCGCCGGTATCGGCGGTACCGGCGTGGTAACGGTAGGCGGCCTGCTGGGCATGGCTGCCCATATTGAGCAAAAAGGCGTTAGCGTGCTGGATATGGCCGGTCTGGCTCAGAAAGGCGGCGCTGTATTAAGCCACGTGCAAATTGCTCGCCAACCCGATCTGCTGCATGCCACCCGCGTTCCTACCGGCGAGGCCTCTTTACTAATTGGTAGTGACGCCCTGGTCAGCGCCTCGACAGATGTGCTTAGCCGTGTCAGCCGGGATCGCACACACACCATTATCAATACCGCCGCCAGCCCGACCTCGGATCTGATTGGCAACGCGCACTGGCAGTTCCCGCTGCAAACGGCCTGCACGGATATTGAAAGCGCGGTTGGCCAAGATATCCGCTACCTGGACGCCAACGCGCTGGCCGTACACGTGATGGGCGACGCGCTCTATGCCAACCCCATCTTGCTGGGCTATGCCTTCCAGCGTGGCTGGATTCCCCTGCACATGGACAGTTTGCTGCGCGCCATTGAACTGAACGGCGTGTCCGTTGAGGCCAACCGCAAAGCCTTCCAATGGGGCCGTCTGGCGGCTGAAAAGGGTATCGACGCCTTGATGGAAGGCTCGGAACCTAAGGCGCGTGCCGTTGCGTTCCCTGAAAGCGTGCAGTCCCTGACCAAGCGCATGGAAGAACATCTACGCGCCTACCAAAATCCGGCCTGGGCCAAGCGCTATCGTGACGCCGTCAATACGCTCATGGAGCGTGAGACCCGCCTGGACCAAGACAAGGCTTTGCCTCTAAGCCGCATCGCCGCCACGCAACTGGCCAAGCTGATGAGCTATAAGGACGAGTACGAAGTTGCCCGTCTCTATACTGACCCTGCTTTCATGGACAAGCTGCGTGCCCAGTTTGCGGGTGAACCTGGCAAGGACTACCAGATCCAATACCATCTGGCTCCGCCCCTGCTGGGTCGAAAAAACAGCCAGGGCCAGCCTATCAAGAGTCAGTTCGGTCCGTCGACACGCAGCCTGTTCAAGATTCTGGCCTGTCTGCGTGGCCTGCGCGGCACCGCCTTGGATATCTTTGGCTACACCCAGGAGCGCCGCCAGGAACGTCAGAACATTGAAGACTATCTGGCCGACCTGAACGAAGTCAGCGCACACCTGGATGCAGACAACCTGGAAGTAGCGCAACGTTGGCTGAACTACCCGGATCTGATCCGTGGCTACGGCTATGTCAAAGATGCCGGTCACCTCAAAGCCTATGCCCAGCGTGAACAACAGCGCAGCCAATTCCGCTCCCGGACGGAACCCAGCAAACGCGTTGCCTAAATCGATCGCCAGCCCTGGACACAGGGCTGGCAAATTCTAGCTCCTCCTTAACAGCAGGCTGTCTTACTAAGCGGCCTGCTCTTTTTTCGTCTTTAACCGTCGCCTTACCGATTGATCGCTCTTGCCTGGTATCCCCCACCCGTTTAGTGACATGGTTTGCTCAGTAAACTGACATACAATCGTGCAATTCGATGCCAGTGCCACCGTCCGTGGCGCATGGGTCGGCCCAGGACCACATTCTTATGCGCCATCTTGTTTACGCCTTCATTCCCTCTGCCCTGATTTTGCTGGCCGCATTCAGGCTGGCCTTTGCCTTGTGGCAGTGGCCTCGCGTACGTCAGGCGGGAGGGCTGCTTCCTATCTTGATCGGCGGTTTGCGGATTGACGCTTTGATCATCGCTGCCTTGAGCGCACCCGTTATCCTGCTGGCCCCCTGGCTGGGACATTTCCCGGTGATGACAACGGTAGCGGCCATCTGGTTTACCTTCGCCTGGTTCTTGCTGACCCTGCTGGAAGTCTCCACGCCCCAATTCATTATTGAATACGACACTCGCCCGAACCGGCTTTATGTGGACTATCTAAAGCACCCCCAGGAAGTCATGGGCATGCTCTGGAAAGGCTACAAGCTGATGATCGGTATCGCCCTGATCGGGCTGGGGCTGATTGTGTATTCAGGCTGGTCTATTTTTGGGCATATCGCCCCCGATCCCGTCATGAGCTGGTGGCTGCGTCCTATCTGGATGCTGGTCGGCGCGGCCTTGTGCGCCCTGGCGATACGCGGCACCTTGGCGCACCGCCCCATCAACCCTTCATCGGTGGCCTGGAGCAGCGACAGCATGCTCAATACCCTGCCCTTGAACTCGCTGTACAACGTAGCCTACGCCATCTACAGCATGAAAAACGAGCGCTCGGCCGAGGACATTTATGGCGGTATGGACAC
>JBQEAN010000059.1:0-21743 GCA_052109075.1 Alcaligenes sp.
CGAAAGGTTGGGGAAGCGCTTTGTTAGGAGCAGGGTTGGGCTCTGTTGAGACGCCTCTCGATTGCTCTGCCCCGGTATCCGGGCTGACTACTTGCCGGTGCTGCGCACCGGTGCCCTTGTCGGTGTCTTGATCCGGGCGCACTCTGAACTCGCCCGGTGGTTTGTCCCCCGGACAAACCACAAGCGTCGGGCTCGAACAGCAGAGTGCTTGCACCCCGGATCAAAACACCGACCGCGGCAAGCAGTCTGAATCGCCCAGATACCGGGGCAGAGCAATCGAGAGGCTCAAGTTGAGGACAGGGCAAGCGCGCTGCCCAGCTACCTTCGTTTTATCTTTTGTAGATGAGGAATATGGCTGGGATATTGTGTTGGCAAGAGCCACTGTCTCGTTTGCGTTTTTGAGGGGGCGGGAGTGGTCGACGGGGCGAGTCAGGGCTCTGGCCGCAGGCTCTTGAAACATCCAGGATGCAAGCCCTGTGCTGTTTGAGCCGGACGCTTGCACTTGGTCCGGGGGACCAAGTACCCGGCGAGTTCACAGGGCGCCTGGATGTTTCAAGAGACCAGGGAACCCGTGCGCAGCGCGGGCCGGAGACCCGCCAAGTCGACCACTCCCGCCCCCTCAAAAATGCTTATGCAGCCCCGCTGACCCCTGCACTGATCATGATGAGCAGTCGACGCTCAACATCGCGAAGTTAGCTACAGAGAAATGACCATGTGAGTCGATCACAGCCCATCCCGTCAGCCTCAAGAAGAAGCCAAGTTTATGTAGCGCCCAGTGTCTGACACTGATCCTCTTGCCCCCACTGGTGCAAGCACAGTTGCACACCTTCAATACTGATATAGCCGCCGCGACGAACCCCGTCAGAGGATTCAGAGTCCCAATCAGGCAACACCCAACGACGTATCGAATCAAAGCCAGGAATGTCATGTACCGCAGGTCGGTGCGTATGACCATGCACCATCGCCCGCACAGAATGTGCCTCGCAGGCTGCAACAATAGCTGCTGGCTGCACATCCATAATGTCCTTGGACTTGTACTGTTTGTCATGCTGGCTACCCGCACGGGCAGAATCGGCAATGCGTTGACGCAAACTTAAGGGGCAGGCCAGATATAACTTCTGCAGCCAGGGCTTGCGTACCCAATAGCGAAAACGCTGATAAGCCAGATCATCCAGACAGTACTCGTCGCCATGAGACATCAAAATTAAACCGGCAGACGTATCGAGTACAACATAATCAGGCAAGAGCGTGGCATGGACATGGTGGGCGTAAGTCTCGCCCAGCAAAAAATCGCGATTGCCGCGCATAAAATATAAAGAATGACAGGACGAAAATACCCGCAAAGCCTCGCTGACTTGAGTCAGCCAGGGAGCAGGGCGGGCGATTTGATCGTCACCAATCCAGGCATTGAAAATATCACCGCCCAGAATCAAGGCATGAGCTTGATGCTGGGCGGAGTGCAGAAACTGCAGAAAATCCTGGACGGTGTCTGGATTGTCGGGACCCAAGTGCAGGTCCGCCGCAATCCAGACATTGCCCGAAAGCGAGAGCTTATTCGGTGACAAGCGTCGCTTTTTCCAAAATAACGTCCTCAACAGGAACGTCTTGGTGGAAGCCCTTGTTACCTGTGCGCACGGTGCGGATCTTGTCGACCACGTCCATGCCTTCGATCACGCGGCCAAACACAGCGTAGCCCCAGCCATTGGCCGTAGGAGCGGTGAAGTTCAGGAAATCGTTGTCAGCCACGTTGATGAAGAACTGAGCTGTAGCCGAGTGTGGGTCGGACGTGCGAGCCATCGCCAGCGTGTACTTTTCGTTCTTCAAGCCATTGTCGGCTTCGTTCTTGACAGGAGCGTTGGTGGATTTTTGCTTCATGTCGGCCTCAAAACCGCCGCCCTGAACCATGAAGTTATTGATCACGCGGTGAAACACGGTGCCGTCGTAAAAGCCGCTGGACACATAGTCCACAAAGTTGGCCACCGTGTTAGGGGCTTTTTCTGCATTCAGTTCAACCAGGATCGTGCCATGGTTAGTCTGCAGTTGGACGCGTGGAGAGGTGCTCATAGAAGTGCCTTCAGAAGAAGTGGAAGAATCTGCTGCCATAGCTGGGCTGCTCATCATAGGCATAGCCATACAGGCAGCAATAAGCAGGGTGCGCAAGCTGCGAGCCTGATCACACCATTGAAATGTGCTTGCAAACATAAGATAGGGGCAATCCCGTCAAAGAAAAATCTTATTGTTGCAGAATTTGGCCGGTTTGTTGTGCACGCTGGGCGGCTTTAGACACACCACTGGCGGCCGCTTGACGGTATGTGTCATTAGCCAGCATCAGCTGCACTTCACCCATATTGGCGCGTGCCAAAGCATAAGAAGGGTCTGCCGTCAGGGCCATTTTCAAGGCTTCCAACGCCAGATCCAGCTTGTCTTGCGCAATGTATTCAGCCGCCAGATTATTCCAGGGCTCAGGAAGCTCGGGATAATACATGGTCATGTCTTGATAAATGCCGATGGCACCGTTGTGGTCACCACTGGCCGCCAATGCGCGCGCTTTCAAAAACAGCAATTGCACATTCGCGCCGGGCTCGCCACTGTTCTTGCGTTGCTCCAGCTGTTTATCGATCGCTTGCAAAGCATCGGCATGACGGCCCTGGGCAATTAAGGTGCTGATGCGCTGGCTGACTTCAGTAGCGCTAAGCGGCAAAGACGTATCAGCACTGGGGGCCAGCACGTCTAGCGCACGGGCCAGACCTTTCCAGCCGCGCTCAGGTTCGGGGGCAATATCCAACAGCGGATCATTTACCCGCGCACTGGGTGGGGGTAAATCGGGCAGGGATTGAGCGCTCACGTTTTGACCGAGGGCCAGCAAAAGGGCCAAGGTGCAAGGAGCGAGAAACCGAGTCCGTCTAGGTGTACTGAACACAGAGGGGGCGCCTATAAAATCTGGCTTGAAGACCAGGAAGGTTGGTAGATTGCTGCCTTTAACGAGGTCTGCTTGCTATACTTATTGACCATCATTCTAACCTTGCCTCTTGTCGGGCGGGAAATACGGAACCTAAGCTAGGGGCACTCGTTCTGGCGCAACGTTCCGATTTTATGACGATTACAGGCCATGTTGCGCATTTATAACTCGTTGTCACGCTCTAAAGAGGTGTTTTCTCCGGTTGAACCGGGCCACGTACGTATGTACGTCTGTGGCATGACGGTCTACGACTTCTGTCACCTGGGGCACGCCCGTATGCTGGTCAGCTTTGACATTGTTCAACGCTGGTTGCGAGCGAGCGGGTACGGCGTCTCTTATGTACGCAACATTACGGATATTGACGACAAAATCATCCGCCGTGCCGTCGAGCGCGGGCAGCTCATGTCTGAAGTTACGGACTTCTATATTGATGCCATGCATGCCGACGAAAAGGCATTGGGTGTGCAAAGCCCCGATTCGGAGCCTCGTGCCACGCAGCACGTCCCCGATATGTTGGGCATTATTGCCAAGCTGGAAGCAAACGGCCTGGCCTATCAGTCCGAAGACGGGGATGTGAACTACGCGGTGCGTCAGTTCCCCGGCTACGGCAAACTGTCGGGCCGCTCCCTGGACGATCTGCGTGCAGGCGAGCGTGTCGCCCTGAATTCCGCCAAGCGCGACCCTCTGGATTTTGTCCTGTGGAAATCGGCTAAAGATGAAGAGCCTGCCGAATCCAAATGGGAATCCTCTTACGGTTTGGGCCGTCCAGGCTGGCATATTGAATGCTCGGCAATGAGCAAGGCCCTCTTGGGCCTGCCCTTGGATATTCACGGTGGTGGTCCGGATTTGAAGTTCCCCCACCACGAAAACGAAATCGCCCAAACGGAAGGTGCCTTTGGCGGCCAGCTGGCCAATGTCTGGATGCACTGCGGCCCCCTGATGGTGGACTCGGAAAAAATGTCCAAGTCCCTGGGTAATTTCCGTCGCATCCGCGATACCGTCGCGCCCGATGGTTTGGTCGACGAAGAAAGCAGCTATACCGCCAATCCGCGTGAAGCCGAAATGCTGCGTTTCTTTATTGTGCGCAATCATTACCGCAGTTTGCAGAATTACGCACCTGACAATCTGCGTGATGCACAGCAGGCGCTGGATCGTCTGTACCAGAGCTTGCAGAATGTTCCTGCTGCCGACGTTCAGATCGACTGGACTCAAGGCCCCGCTCTGGCATTTTCCCAGGCTATGGACGACGATTTCAATACCGCTGGCGCCGTTGCTGTTTTGTTTGAGCTGGCTGGCCAAGCTAACCGTGACAAAGACGCTCAAGCGGCCGGTTTGATGCGTGCCCTGGGTGGGGTCATCGGACTCTTGCAAGTGGACCCCGCTGTCTACTGGCGTGCCAGCACCCGCTTCGGTCAGGCTGCCAGCGTTGCTGGGGCTGACTCCTTGAGCGACGCTCAAATTGACGAACTTCTGGCGGAACGCGGTCAGGCCAAACAGAACCGCGACTTCGCACGCGCCGACGCCATCCGTGTGCAGCTTAAAGAGCAGGGCGTTGAGCTGGAAGATCGGCCAGGTGGAGCGACACAATGGCGCAGGGGCTAAGCGGCGTTCAATCCGGCCCTCAAGTACGTTTGGTGGGCAAGCCTGATTACTGGGACGACGCGTGCGCCCAGCTGATGAAGCGCGATCGTATCCTGCGTAAACTGATTCCCCGGCACGGCGACTATTGGTTACAGCACCAGTCACCCGCCTTCACCACCTTGGTGCGTTCCATCGTGGGCCAACAATTGGCTTCGCGTACCGCAGATCTGCTCTGGAACAAGCTGCTGGAGGGGTGCGGGCAAGCCTTGTCGCCCGAGCTTATTTTAGAGCTGGGTTACGAGGCCTTGAATGGCCTGGGCCTGCCTAAACGCAAGGCCGAATATATAGTTGATTTGGCGGCGCACTTTGATGCCCGTAAAATCGACCCCCAGGCATGGCAGTCCCTGTCTGACGAAGCTGTTATTGCTGACCTGTGCGCCATTCGTGGCGTCGGTCGCTGGACGGCAGATATGTTTCTGATTTTCAACTTGCACAGACCCGATGTTCTCCCTTTGGATGATGCGGGCCTGCTCAAGGCAATCTCTCAGCACTATTTCAGCGGTGAGCCGGTATCCCGGTTCGAGGCGCGGGAAGTTGCTCAGGCGTGGGCACCGTGGTGCACGGTGGCTACCTGGCATCTGTGGCGCAGTCTGAACACAGTTGCGGTACGATATTAAATTAGGCCTAAACCCTTAAGAACCAACATGCGAAATACATTCCTGGAATTTGAGCAGCCTTTGGCCGAGCTCGAAGGCAAAATCGAAGAGCTCCGCTATGTGCAATCTGATTCCGCTGTGGATATTTCAGAGGAACTCAGCCGTCTGCAGCAAAAAAGCCAGACTCTGGCCAAAAATATTTATGCCAAGCTGACTCCTTGGCAAACGGCCCTGGTTGCTCGTCATCCACAACGTCCGTACACAATGGACTATGTAAATCAGATTTTCTCGGACTTCCACGAGCTGCATGGCGATCGCATGTATGCGGACGACCTGGCGATTGTGGGTGGTCTGGCCCGTTTCAACGGCACGCCCTGCATGATCATTGGCCACCAAAAAGGCCGTGATACCAAAGAGCGCGCTCGCCGCAACTTCGGGATGCCACGTCCCGAAGGCTATCGCAAAGCCTTGCGCCTGATGCGCCTGGCCGAAAAGTTCGGTATCCCCGTCTTTACCTTTGTGGACACCCCCGGAGCCTACCCAGGCATTGGCGCTGAAGAGCGCGGCCAGTCCGAAGCCATTGGCCACAACCTGTTTGCCATGGCCAAGCTGCGTGTGCCTATCATCTCCACCATTATTGGTGAAGGCGGTTCGGGCGGTGCACTGGCGATTGCCGTGGGCGACGTGGTCTCCATGTTGCAATACTCCACCTACGCCGTGATTTCGCCGGAAGGTTGTGCCTCGATCCTGTGGCGCAGCGCAGATAAAGCGCCAGTAGCGGCAGAAGCGCTGGCTATTACTGCCCCACGTCTGATCGAGCTGGGTCTGGTTGATCGCGTCATCAACGAGCCCATCGGTGGCGCTCATCGCGACCCCACCATGATGGCGCGTCAGTTGGGCCGTGCACTGGCTGACGCTTTGCGTCAAGTCGCCGGCCTGAGCACCGAGCAACTGCTGGCGCAGCGTATGGACCGCCTTTTGGCCCACGGTCGCTACCAGGAAGTTCGTGCCTGATCCTCTGCCTTCCAGTCAGTTGGGGGGCTTTAGCCCCTCACCCCCGCTGCTGGAGGCGCTTAACCATCACCTAAGTGTTAAAAGCGGCGATAGCGTCGCTATTGCCTTAAGTGGGGGTGCGGACTCGGCGATGCTGGCGGTACATGCCCATATCTGGGCCAGCCGCCGCCAAGTCACACTTCATTTTTTTCATATTCATCACGGTCTGCAGGCGGCTGCCGATGAATGGCAACAGCACGTGCATGATCTGGCGGCTCGTTTGCAGCGGCCCTGTCATAGCTTGCGGATACAGGTCCAGGCACGCAGTTTACGTGCCGATGGCATGGAATCGGCTGCGCGTGATGCCCGCTATCAAGGTCTGGCCCAACTGGCGCAGTTTGTCGGTTTGCAGCATGTGCTGCTGGCTCATCACCAGGATGATCAGGCAGAAACAGTCTTGATGCGTTTGCTGCGCGGCACGGGCACAACTGGCCTGGGTGCGATGGCACCCCATATGCAGCGCGACCAACTCAATTATTGGCGACCCTGGCTGGATCAGCCCCGGGCTCGTATTCTTCAAGCCAGTGATGACTTTGCGGCAGCCACGGCCTGGCACGCGGTACAAGACCCCACCAATATCAATCCTGATTACACTCGTGGCGCTGTGCGCGACTTGCTCACGCCTGTGCTGGATGCTCGCTGGCCGGGCTGGCAAAGTCGCCTGCAACGTCAGGCCCAGTTAAGTCGGGAAATGCAGGACGTATTGGACAGTGTGGCCAGCCAGGATTGGCAGACGCTGGAGTCGGATGAGACAGGGCGTAGTTTTAGCCTGAGCGCTTGGCGTCAGCTGGAACCGGCCCGTCAAAGCATGGTGCTCCGTTATTGGCTGCAAAAGCAGGATGCCGGCTTACCGACGCAGGCACGTCTGGCAGAGCTTTTGCGCCAACTGCGCGGCGTACATGCCCAAGGGCACGACAGAAATTTGATCTGGAAGCATGGACCACATCTGATCCGCTGCGTGCGTGGTCGGGTCCAGATTGAGCCTGTAGATTCGAGCCGTCAGAGAGACAGTTTCAAAGCCGATCAAGCAAGTGAGTAGTTTGGGGTGGCCTGTGGCAGGAGCGTGGGCCATGGTGTTGAGTCGACAAAGTATGTGTTTTTTGCGCTGGCATAGGTTTGAGCCTGCGTTTGGGGCGCAGAAAGTCGTTAGAATAGTTGGGTTTTGTGTCTATCCCAGACCTTAGCCCTTTGATGCAGAGTAAAAGATGTCCCTGATCGTACATAAATATGGCGGCACGTCGATGGGCTCGATCGAGCGCATCCAGAATGTGGCGCGTCGGGTTGCCAAATGGCATGCCGCCGGGCACCAAGTGGTGGTTGTTCCTTCGGCCATGTCCGGCGAAACCAACCGTTTGTTAGGCCTGGCAAAAGAACTGAGCATTCAACCTGATCCGCGCGAGCTGGATATGTTGGCTGCCACTGGTGAGCAGGCCAGCAGCGCCTTGTTGGCGATGGCCCTGGCTGCCCAAGGCGTTCCCGCCCGCAGCTATGCCGGTTGGCAAGTTCCTGTGCAGACCGACAATGCCTACACCCGTGCCCGCATTCGTTCTATTGATGACACCCGTATTCGCCAGGATCTGGACGCAGGCCGTGTGGTCGTTGTGACCGGTTTCCAAGGTGTGGATGAAGAAGGTAATATCACGACCCTGGGTCGTGGCGGCTCGGACACCTCCGCGGTGGCTGTCGCAGCGGCCATGAAGGCCAACGAATGCCTGATCTACACCGATGTGGATGGTGTCTACACCACCGACCCGCGTGTGGTGCCAGAAGCGCGCCGCATGAAAGTGCTGTCCTTTGAAGAAATGCTGGAAATGGCCTCTTTGGGCTCCAAGGTTCTTCAAAGCCGGTCCGTAGAATTTGCAGGCAAGTACCGGGTTCCTGTCCGTGTCTTGTCCTCCATGACCGATCCCATGATTCCGCTCGAAGAAGAAATGTCTTCGGGCACGCTGATTACTTTCGAGGAAGATCAAAAAATGGAAGCTGCCGTTGTCTCTGGCATCGCCTTCAGCCGTGATGAAGCCAAATTCACCCTGCGTGCCGTACCTGACACCCCCGGTGTGGCGTATTCCATTCTGGGCCCCATCGCAGCGGCCAATATCGAAGTCGATATGATTTTGCAGAACCTGTCGGTTCAAGGCACCACAGACTTTTCCTTCACCGTCAGCCGCAACGATGCGCTGCGTACCAAGGAATTGTTGATGAACCAGGTGGGCCCGGCTGTTGGCGCTGGCGAAATCGTCTTTGACGAAGCCGTGTGCAAAGTATCCATCGTTGGCATTGGCATGCGTAACCACGCTGGTGTTGCCAGTTCCATGTTCCGTGCCTTGTCCGAAGAGGGCATCAACATCCAGATGATCAGCACCAGCGAGATCAAGACCTCGGTCATTATTGCGGACAAGTACATGGAATTGGCTGTACGCGCCCTGCACAAGACTTTCGAGCTGGATCAGGAAAAATAATCCCGTTAGCTATTTGCATTGGTTTTTTATAAATGCTATAGTAGTTTCTTTCCTAGAGCTGGAGACGTGGCCGAGAGGTTGAAGGTACTCCCCTGCTAAGGGAGCATACGGCTTATACCCGTATCGAGGGTTCGAATCCCTCCGTCTCCGCCAGCTAGAAATAATTAAGCCCTTGTCTTTCAAGGGCTTTTTTATTGCCTATCGCATTGTGAATAGCGTTCACCGCTTAGCGGTCATGATCAGTATCCTGTTTATTTGAAAAATAAATTAGCACAGAGTGACATCAAGATAGGAGCTGTGCAGCTCCAAGTACAAGAACAAAATAAATAATTGTTACTTTATTAGCCGTTAATCTCAGCTGGGTTTGAGCTTCCTGCCAAGCGACTCAGGCAGGTTTTAACCGCACTCATTTTTTGTAGCGCAAGGCTTTTCAGCTCAAGACTGTTGAGGATTGAAAAGGCTGTGTTGTTTTTGGCACAGCCCAAGAAATCTGGCGTGCCTAGTGCTTACAATCGAAGCGTGTGTTTTGCGTCGTTCAAGACGGTAGTCTTGTTTTTTAGGGCGAGCGATGATTAAACGAGTCCTCTGTATCTGCGGCATGGCCTTGATGGGCTTGCCTTTTTTGGCGTCTTCGTCTGAGCTGGCATTGGATGAGCAAGTCGTGACTCGTTACGTACAAAGCCTGCGCGAGATCGTGCCTGTTCTGCAAACCGTGGAGCGCAGCGAACCTGTTTGGGATGGAGCCTTGGCTGATGGCCTGCCGCCCTTGCTGGAATTGGCCCAAGTCGAACGTGGCTCGGCGCTGTATCGCCAACTGAACAATTTGACTCAGAAATATGGCTTTGCGGGGCTGGATCAATGGAATGTCCTGGGCCAGCATATCTGGCTCACCCGGCTCTACATACAAGAGCGGGAAGATCTGGATATGGTCTACGAGCAGCTGGATGCGTTGGAGGTGGCATTACGCGATAACACGCGTCAATATTCCACCGCTGAGCTCGAACAATTGTTGCGTACTTTTCAAGAGAGCAAAACGCATATCTTGCGCTTGATTGCGACCCGTAGCGATGTGCCTCCGGTACAAGCGCATTTAAGCGACCTGGATGCGGCTTTAGCGACCTTGGAATAGCGGCAAAGAAGACCTTCAGTGGTATCAGGCGCTGCAATGGTGCCGGTTTATTATTTGTTACCAGCAATTTTGTCCATTTGCGATGTTTTGACGTTTCTTTTTAAAGCGTGACAGAAGGAATCGGTGATAATTGCCCACTAATTGAAATCTAGTGGGAAGACTGAAGCGTCATGCGTATCATCTTGATTTTGTTGGGGGCTGCAGTATTGGCCTACTTGATTGCCAAAGGCATACGGCAACTGATGGTTGAGCGTCGTCAACGGAAAGACGGGACGCAACAGCCACGTAAAGGAAGCCGTGATGAGCATTGATAAAAACACAATTACCAAACTGACCACAGGAACCAAGCGAGAAGGTAGCGCGGGTTTTTCCAAGGGGCTCGCGTTCTTGGGTGGTGCCGTAATTATTTTCCTGATCCTGATCGTAGCCTCGATGGGCTCATTTTTGCAGGTAGACCAGGGCGAGCGTGGCGTCGTGCTGCGTAACGGTAAATTGGTCCGGGTGGCTGAACCGGGTCTGGACTTTAAAGTACCGTTCTTTGATACGGTGCGCAAAATTTCGGTACGAGATCACACGGTTCGCATGCAGCTCGAAGCGTATAGTTTCGACCAGCAGTCCGCCTCCATGGTGGCTTCGGTGACCTACCGCGTTCCTGAAACCGATGTAGCCCAGTTGTATTCCGAATATGGTTCACTGGAAGCGCTGGAGGTCCGTTTGCTGGAACGTAAGGCTTTGGACGTTATCAAGAACGTGTTTGGTAAATATACGGCGGCTCAGTCCATTCAGAATCGTGAAAAACTGGGTGCCGATATTAACGAAGCCATGCGAGTGACCCTGGAATCTGCCCCGTTGCAAATGATGGGTGTGCAGGTTGAAGAGGTGTCGTTCTCTAAAGCTTACGAGCAATCGATTGAAAACCGTATGTTGGCCCAGGTTCAAATTGAAACCACCCGCCAGCAAAAAGAAACGGCTTCCATTCAGGCTGAAATCCAGGTGGTTCAGGCTGAAGCCGAAGCCCGCGCCCAGCGCGAACGTTACATGGCTGAAGCCGACGGTATTCGTCTGCGTGGTGAAGCCGAAGCCAAGGCTATTTCCGCCAAGGCACAGGCATTGGCCCAAAATACCAATTTGGTCAATTTGAATGCCGTGGAGAAATGGGACGGCAAGCTGCCAGAAAGCTTGATTCCTGGTTCGACCATGCCATTTATCGGACTGCGTTAATTCTTTTGCAGTCTCTGACCTGAGCATATTTTTTTCGGTAGCGTTATGGCACACGTAACGCTACCGTTTGTTTTTCCAAGGAGTAATACGGATGAATGACGATCTGAACCCTGTTCCACAAGGCGGGGGTACAAATCAGCTGGTTAACCTGCGCAACCTGACTCTGATCACTTACGGGCTGTACATCCTGTCCCTGTTCGGTGGCATTACCGCTTTGGTGGCCATCATCATCAACTACGTCAAACGCGATGAAGTAAAGGGGACCTATCTGGAGTCTCACTTTGACTGGCAAATCCGCACCTTCTGGTGGGGGTTGATCGGGGTTGGCCTGTCCTTTCTCCTGATGACAATTCTGATCGGTTTTGTGACCATCGTGATTGTCGGCGTCTGGATTCTGTATCGTTTGATCAAAGGTCTGCTTGCCGTGAACGATGGTAAGGCGATTGCCTGACAAGACTCGCTGTTAGTGCAGGGTCTACTGCCCGTTGTATGAATAGTCTGGTTTACAGACCTGTTTCATACAGCGGGTTTTTTATATGGCAAAACTATATTGCACCGTCAGGCCCATGCCGACGACCCATAGAATCAGGGGCACAGGTCGCATCAGCAAGCCAGGAATAGCGCGCACGATAAAGCTGATCAGCCGGGTGAACAGCCAGAGTAACGGAGGCGACTGATCTTTTTCCTTCATATAGATCATGCCCTGCGACAGCAAAAAGGACTGGGACAGGTAGGCGCTGTAGAACACCATGCCCAAGGCAAAGGCCAGCCAGTAATACAACATGCTCATAGGATGCAAAAAGAAAGGGGACGGCGCATTATATCGGTCTGTAGCAGCTATGATCGTATTTTTGGCCGGGCGTTTGGTCGGCTGGGTGCAGGCTTTGTACGAGGCAGGTATGCAAAATATTTATTCTATTGATGGTGTAGTGCCGGTAGTTCATCCCACGGCCTATGTCCATCCTACCGCTGTACTGATTGGTGACGTCATTATTGGCGAGGGCGTGTACATCGGCCCCCTGGCCAGTTTGCGTGGCGATTTTGGCCGCATCATCATGAAGGCTGGCTCCAATATCCAAGATACCTGTGTCATCCACGGTACGCCTTATCAGGACACGATCGTGCATGAAGATGGGCACGTCGGGCATGGGGCTGTTTTGCATGGCTGCGTAATTGGTCGCAACGTGCTGGTGGGGATGAACGCGGTGGTGATGGATGCGGCGGACATCGGTGCAGACAGCATTATTGGTGCCATGGCTTTTGTGAAAAAAGGCATGCAAGTGCCACCGCGCAGTCTGGTGGCAGGTTCTCCGGCCACGGTGGTCAAAGAGCTGGATCAGAAAGCCATTGATGGCAAATTCTTCGGCACACGCATGTATCAGCGCTTGGCACAGCGTTCACTGGCAACCATGCAGCGCGTCGAGCCCTTGACCGAAGTTGAAGCAGATCGACCGCGCCTGCGTGAGGATCAAATCTATCCAGTGGATTAAGCAGAGTGGAGGCTTGCATGGAGATTTGCTTTCATCGTGATCAGGTGAACATTGCGGATGTATGCCGTGATTTGAAAAAACATGGTGCAGTCTATTGGCATACTTCGCGCCCGAACTTCAGGCGTGTGCTGGATCTTATAGAAGGGCAGGGTGTGGAGGTGCTGCCACTGTCCGTGAACATCGAGGGACAAGGCTTTTTGAATTATGTAATTCGCTGCGATCTAATGGATGGCCGCTTGGATGCGATAGGAGAGCGTGTATCTGGTGCACTCTCTCGATGGCTGGCTTTGGATGAACCCGTGCCCCATATTGAATCTCTCTGAGAAGGCGAGAGCAGATCTTGCTGAGTCCGTAGTTGTTCTCATAGTGCTAAAAAAACCTTTGGTTTGGAGCTACGTCTCTATACCAAGGGTTTTTTGTGCTTCTATTTAGCCCCGATCAGCCAGCAGGTGGGCCAGGCCCACCATGCGTCGCTGTTCGGCGCTGAGCGTTGCTCGCTTACTTGCCAACCGTCGCCAAGGCTTGTTTCCAGGCGGCGATCACGGTTTCGTACTCTGCAGCAGCTTTCAGCGGATCGATGTTGGCAACGTTGATCTGATCCAGGTTAGGCAACTTGGTCAGCTCGGCCACATTGATGTCGCTGCGAGTCGGGCGGCGGAAGTTTTCTACCAGCTCGGCTTCCTGAACTTCCTTGGACAGCAGAACATCCACCAGCTTGCGGGCGGCTTCCTGACCGTTCTTGGGGTTCTTGATCACAGCCACGCCTTCGGGCGCAATGAACGTGCCGTCTTCAGGGTAGATCAGTTCGATCCCTTTCTGACCGCCGGCCACGTAGGCGTAAGCCGCGTATTCCATGGTGACGCCCAGTGGGTACTCACCATTGGCCACGCTTTTGTAGACCTGGCCCGAGCTCTTGGACACGATCACGTTGGCCGCCAATTTCTGCAGGCCTTCAGCCCCGTACAGTTGATAGATACCGTAAACCTGGTCGTAAGCACTGCCCGAGGAGGCAGGATCACCAATAATGACCTTGCCTTTCCACTGCGGATCGAACAGGTCGGACCACTTCTTGGGAGCCGTCTGACCTTTCAGTTGGCGCTCGTTGGCCATGATGACCATGACGTGGGCATTGGAGCTGGTCCACAGGCTGTCTTTGCCGTGGAACGCTTCGGGAATCGCTTTGTTCTCGGGCGATTCGTAGGCTTCAAAGTTCTGCTGGAAAGCAGCCATGGTGCCGTAAGCTGCACCCCAGACCACATCACCCAGCGGGTTCTGAGCTTCGGCTTCGATACGCTTCATCAAGGCACCAGCGCCCGAGGTCACTTGTTGAATGGACAGATCGGAAGCCGACTTGCGGGCGATCTCTAAAGCCGTATCAATGGTTTGTACATTGTTAGGGGTGTACATCACGGCATTGGCGGCCAGAGCGGCGCTGGACAGAGACAGAGCGCCGGCACTAAGGGAGAGTGCCAGACCAGTTTTCAGAAAACGTGTAGTCAGCATAATGAGCCTTTTTAGATTAGCGGCTGGAAAACAGATCCAGCTTGAGAAAACGAATAGCCAGATAAATCGGCAACAGAATCACGACCATCAAAATAACTCCGTAGGCCGAAGCGCGGGCTAAAAAGCCGGCATCGATCTGACGGAACATCTGGATAGGCATGGTTTCCATACCACCGTAATACAGCACGATAGTGGCGGAAATTTCGGCCAGCGACGTCACCCACATCAAGATGGCAGCGCCCAAAATAGCGGGCTTCATCAAGGGTAATACCACTTTGAAGAAACTCTGGAAAGGACTGACCCCCAGGTTGATGGAGGCCTCTTCGATAGAGTCGGGAATGTTATAGAGCGAGGCCGAGGCCGAACGTATAGAGAAGGGCACCTTACGCACAAAGTAGGCGCCGGCCATGATGACCCAGGTTCCCGTTAGTACCAGCATGCCGCTGTTGTAGGTCTGGATCAGGGCAATACCCAGCACGGTGCCGGAAATGGCCAGGGGCAGCATCACCATATAGTCCAGGGCCGTCACCACGAACAGGCGTTTTTTCACGATCAGGTAACTACATACTGTCGCAAAGCAGGTGCCTGCAATCGTGGCCACACTGGCCAGCATCAAGGAGTTCAGAATGGGCTCAGGCGCGTAGCGCAGGGCACGTTCCATATTGTCCAGGGTGAAGGTGCCGTATTGCATGACCGGGCCGCTGGCTTTGGTGAAGGCACCAATCAGCACAATAAAGGCCGGGATCAGCGAGAAGGTCACAAACAGCACAGCACCGATAGTCAGCAAAATGCCGCCCAGCCCTTGTGCGCGGATGGGCCGCGGCGCACGGCCTTGCTGCATCTGGAAGGTCTTGCGTTCCAGCACCCGCTTCTGAATGAACAGCACCGCACCGACCAAAATCACGGAGACCACCGCCAGCACACCTTGCATGGTGGGGTTGCCACTCATCTCGGACAGGAAGGTGGTGTAGGTCAGCGAAGACAGTACATCGACCTGGCCGCCCAAAATCATGGGTATGGAAAAGTTGTCCACGGCCAGCGTGAACACAATCATGGCATTGACCAGCAGGGCAGGCATCAGCACTGGAAAGGTAACGCTCATCGCCCGTTTGAAGGTGCTGGCACCCAGGTTCACAGCGGCTTCTTCCAGTGTGCCGTCAATGGCTTTCAGGGCAGCCAGCATGCCGATATACACATAGGTGTAATCGTTCAGGATCAGCACATAGGACATGCCAAACCAGCCGTAAAAGCTGGGCAGATCAATACCAATGCTTTCCAGGGCCAGACGCACCACGCCGTTATTGCCCAGCAACATCAGCCAGGCCTGCGAGACGATGATGTCTGGCAGCACGATAGTGGTCAGGGGCAGGATGGCCACAATGGCTTTACCGGGGAAATCGTAGCGGGCCACTACATAGGCTAGTGGGGCGCCCAAAAGCAGCGTGCCAATGGTGGAGATCAGCCCCAGCTTGATGGTGTTGAAGAAGGCTTCAACGTAGCGTGGATCGCTAAAGAAGGTCTCAAAGCCGTGCAGGCTGGGCAGGCCAGTTGCAGGGTCGATGATGCTTTGATAGAACAGGGAGGCGAGTGGCCAGACAACCCAAAAGAACAGCACTGCCAGACAAATCAGGGCGGGCAGAAACCAGGGGGAGCGAAGGGCCAGGGGTCTTGCAGCAATAGCCATGGGTCTTACGCCTCGACCAGACGACATTCAGGACTAAAACTCAGGTTGACCGAGCTGCCGGCAGACAACTGCGGGTCCAAGGCGGCGGCAACGTCGGCAATAATGTGTTTGCCATCGCTCAGCTTCAGACTGTAAGCCGTTTTAGTACCCAGATATTGGCGGGCCACTACTTGGGCCGAAATGCTTCCAGCTTGGGCCTGGGTATGCAGGGTGATGTTTTCAGGGCGCGCGGCCAGCAAGACCTGCCCGCTTGGGGGCGGGTTGTTCACCATAATATGTCCGCCTGCAATGCTGACGGTGGTGTGATCGGCTTCTACATGCACGCCCAATGTGTCGATCAGGTTGGCAGCACCGATAAAGTCAGCCGCATAAGCAGTACGTGGGGTGGCGTACATGGCTTCGGGGGTATCGAGCTGGTCGATACGGCCTTGACGCAGCAAAGCAATACGGTCCGACATGGACAGGGCTTCTTCCTGGTCATGCGTCACGAAAATAGCGGTGATATTGGACTCTTGTTGCAGCTCGCGAATGACTTGGCGCATTTGAATACGCAGCTTGGCATCCAGGTTGGAGAGCGGTTCATCCATCAGCAGAACGCGTGGTTCGATCACCAAAGCGCGGGCCAGGGCCACACGCTGGCGTTGTCCACCGGACAGCTCGGCGGGATAGCGCTCGGCCATGCCGCCCAGCTCAACCCGTTCCAGGATGTAGCTGACTTTCTTCTTGATTTCGCCGCTACTGACTTTGCGTACCCGCAAGCCGTAAGCCACATTGTCAAACACAGTTTTATCAGGGAACAGGGCGTAGTCCTGGAACACCATGCCCGTTTCACGCTTGTGCGCAGGTAGGTAGGTGATGTCCTCTTTGTCCAGAAACAGGCGGCCTTCATCGGGGATGATGAAGCCAGCAATCATGCGTAGCAATGTCGTTTTGCCACAGCCGCTGGGCCCTAATAAGGTGAAGAACTCGCCATGCCGGATTTGCAGGCTCAGTTCATTGATGATGGTATTGCTGCCGTAGCGTTTAACTACGTGATCGATGTGGATTTCTGCCATGGAGATAGATCAGCCTGGGACTGAATAGTGCAGGTAAACCGCGCATCAAGGGGCGGTTGCCTAGGCTTAAAAAAGAAGTGGCTCTGGTGCTGCGAACGACGCAAACGTCGCTGTGGCGTAGGCACAAACAATAATTACAAGTTAATGACAAGTTTTATAAGAAGTTGCTATCTTAGCAGCAGGCCAATGCTTGTAGTTTTAAATATCAGGCGTCTAAGTTCGACGCAAAGGCTTGGCTGGCCGGTCTTGCCTCCTTAGCACCCAAAAAAATTCTATGAGACAGGCATCATATTGCGATAATCAGGTGGTAGTAATGTGTCTTGCTTTTTCGTCTAAAGCGGTCTAGTGCGGATCGGGTTTTCTTGTGTCAAATAAAGGCCCCTACAGTGGGTTCAAAAAAGAATGACAGATTCTTGCAGAGTGCAGGAATGGGAGAGGGGTACAAAAGGGTACTGTCTATCTGGTTTAATCAGGTGTGTTACACGCCTGTATTTGCGCATCCGAATTTGTAGATGGTGTTCCGGTGTTGTGATGATGCACACACCGGGCCGGAGTGGTTGTTGGGTTAGATCCGATCGGTGCCACTGGCTAGTCCGTCAGTTAAGGTGTGGCGCCTTGTTTTGTTGATAGACCCACCCACATTCGGGTAATGCATGTCGTCAGAGATCGTAGAAGTTAGTTAATTAACTGGAGATTGAAGATGCGACTAGGTGTATTAAGCCCCAGGGGGACCGGGGAAAAGAGGGTAGCGGCCACGCCCGATACCGTCAGGGCTTACCGCAAGGCGGGCCATGATTTGATTATCGAGGCGGGAGCCGGGCAGGGTATTGCTAGTTCGGACGCGGATTACGAGGCAGCAGGGGCAACGATAGGTGATCCTTATCAAGCCGCGGTCTTGCTGGTAGTCGGTCCGGCAGATGCCGATCCGGCCCGCTTGCGTGCCGAGCATATTGTCGTCGGTTTGCTGGACCCGTACGAGAGTGAGGGGCTGGACAGGCTGGCCTCAACGGGCTGCCAGGCCTTTTCTTTGGAACTGATTCCGCGCACCACGCGGGCGCAAAGCATGGACGTTCTGTCCTCGCAGGCCAATATCGCGGGTTATGCCGCGGTGCTGAAAGCCTCCACGTTATATCCCCGATTCTTTCCCATGATGATGACCGCGGCGGGTACCGTCAAAGCGGCCCGTGTCGTGGTGCTGGGTGCGGGTGTGGCGGGCTTGCAGGCGATTGCGACGGCGCGTCGTCTGGGGGCGGTTGTCGAGGCTTCAGATGTGCGTCCGGCAGCGCGTGAGCAGATCGAGTCCTTGGGCGGCAAGTTTATTGACGTGCCCTACGAAACGGACGAGGAGCGCGAGGCGGCTCAAGGTGTAGGCGGTTACGCTCGGCCCATGCCTGCTTCCTGGCTACAGCGGCAGGCAGCTGTAGTGGCAACACGCTGTGCGCAGGCCGATGTCATCATCACCACAGCCTTGATTCCAGGGCGTCCCGCTCCGCGTCTGATTGCTGAAGAAGTCGTACGCTCCATGCGTCCCGGCTCGGTGATTGTGGATCTGGCGGCGGCACGGGGTGGGAATTGCGCCCTGACCGAGGCCGATCAGATTGTGGAAAAACATGGCGTGACGCTGGTGGGCGAGACCAACTTCCCCGCCCGTGTGGCAGCCGATGCGTCCGCCTTGTATGCGCGCAATATTCAACAGTTCCTGGGCTTGATGCTTAAGGATCAGTCTGACGAGCTGCATATCCCTGCGGACGACGACATTGTGAATGCCAGCCGGGTGGTGCAGGGTGGCAAACGACTTTTTCCACAGCAGGGAGCCTGAAGTCATGGATATTATTTCTCCCCTGGTCATTAACCTGATCATCTTTGTGCTGGCCATTTACGTGGGATACCACGTGGTCTGGACTGTGACGCCCGCCTTGCATACGCCTTTGATGGCGGTGACCAATGCGATTTCGGCCATCATTATCGTGGGCGGGATGCTGGCGGCAGCCCTGACGGAAAGCCCCTGGGCACAGGCGATGGGCATTATTGCCACGGCCTTGGCCTCGGTAAACGTGTTTGGTGGTTTTCTGGTCACCCGACGTATGTTGGAAATGTTCAAAAAGAAGGGCGCTAAAAATACGCCCAAGGAAGGGCAGTCATGATTTCCATGAATACCGTTACCTTGTGCTATTTGTTGGCCTCGGTGTGTTTTATTCAAGCCTTGAAGGGTTTGTCTCATCCAGCCAGCTCGCGGCGTGGCAATTTGTTTGGCATGGTAGGCATGGCCTTGGCCATCGCGACCACGGCGGTACTGATCTATAGCCTGGCTCCTGCCGGTAAAGAGCTGTCCGGTTTGCTGCGGGTTCTGATTGGTCTGGTGATCGGTGGCATTTTGGGCACTCTCATGGCTCGCCGTGTCGAGATGACCAAGATGCCGGAACTGGTCGCCTTCATGCACAGCATGATTGGTCTGGCCGCGGTGGCCATTGCGATTGCCGTGGTGCTGGAACCAGTGGCTTTTGGTATAGGCTCGGCCGAGTTCGCGCTGCCTATGGGCAACCGCGTAGAACTGGCTCTAGGTGCATTGGTCGGGGCCATTACCTTCTCCGGTTCGGTCATTGCCTTTGGCAAGCTGTCAGGTAAGTACAAGTTCCGCCTGTTCCAAGGCGCTCCTGTAACCTTTAAAGGTCAGCACTGGTTGAATCTGTTGTTGGGGCTGCTGGCCTTGGCCTGCGGAGTCATCTTCGTGATGACCCAGGCATGGTGGGCGTTTGGCGTGTTGTTGGTCTTGTCCTTCCTGCTGGGTGTGATGTTGATCATCCCGATTGGGGGCGCGGATATGCCGGTGGTAGTGTCCATGCTGAACAGCTACTCGGGTTGGGCAGCAGCCGGGATTGGTTTCTCCCTGAACAACTCCATGTTGATTATTGCCGGTTCGCTGGTGGGCTCCTCCGGTGCCATTCTGTCCTACATCATGTGCAAGGCCATGAACCGTGCCTTTTTCAACGTGATTCTGGGCGGCTTTGGTGCTAATCCTGAAGCATCGACTGGCGGCGCGGATCAGGGCAGCCGCTCGGTGAAATCCGGCAGTGCTGAAGATGCCGCTTTCATGATGAGCAATGCCGAGTCTGTGGTGATTGTTCCGGGCTATGGTCTGGCCGTGGCGCGTGCTCAGCACGCGTTGAAAGAACTGTCGGACAAGTTGACCAGCCAGGGCGTGACGGTGCGCTACGCCATTCACCCGGTGGCGGGTCGTATGCCAGGGCACATGAACGTCTTGCTGGCTGAGGCGGAAATGCCTTACGAGCAGGTCTTTGAAATGGACGACATCAATAGCGAGTTTGCTCAGACCGATGTGGTGCTGGTTCTGGGAGCGAACGACGTGGTTAACCCGGCCGCGAAAAACGACCCGGCATCGCCTATTGCCGGTATGCCGATTCTGGAAGCCTATAAGGCCAGGACCGTGATTGTGAATAAGCGCTCCATGGCGGCGGGTTATGCCGGTCTGGATAATGAGCTGTTCTATATGGACAAGACCATGATGGTGTTTGGCGACGCCAAAAAGACCATTGAGGATATGGTCAAGGCGCTATAACGATAAGTTAGTCGTGCTGATAGTAAAAAGCGCTCTGGTTCCTTGCGGGCCAGAGCGCTTTCTTGTTTAGAGCGTACTTAGAATTTGGGGCCGGAGCGCAGTTGTTCGCACATCTTGCTGCGTTGCTCGGGGCTGGCTTTTTCCAGATCCTGGCGAGCACGTTCAAGGCCTTGGTCAAAGGCTTTGTCAAAATCCTCTTCAGTCAGACCCATGCTTTGAATGGAGACTTTCTGCTGTCTTTTCATCTCTTGCAACTGTGCTTCGCTGCGGTCGCCACAGACTTGAGCCGCCGCATGCATCGCACCCCCCATTTGGGCCAGCTGAGTGGCAGGGCTGCTTTCTTGGGCGTAGCTATTGGCGCTGGCAAGAAGAAGGGCCGCTAAAGGCAAAAGAAGTGTTGTGCGCTCAAACATGGTCAATCCTGTGGATTAAGAAAAGTCCGGTCAGGCAGAGGAGCTCAGCTCTTATAGGCGGGCCCGCTACTTTCAGTCTGCTGGAAGTCGCTACTTTACACCGGCCGCTGCTGTGATGCTGGACAGGCTGGAGTTGAAAGTGCAATGCATATTGTGCGCGATGTAGTGCTCGGTCGCTTTGATCTGACCGCTGTCTGAACAAGAAGACAAGGCAGAAGATAACAGGCAAAGAAAAAGCCCTGATGACGATGTCATCAGGGCTGATCTTTTCAGAGTCTCATCCATTGGGTTTGACCCCACGAGTTCTAACTCTGGTCGCTGATTTCAATAAAGAAACCAACTTGAATATGGCGCGGCTGGCAAGATTCGAACTCACGACCCCTTGGTTCGTAGCCAAGTACTCTATCCAACTGAGCTACAGCCGCTAAAGAAGTGAAACTATAGCAGACTATTTATCAGCATGACAAGCCTAAAAAGCAATTTTCTTGGAATAAGTGCGAAATTTTTCTACAAATACCAGAAAATAAGGCTTTGGCGGGGCTGAGGAGCAGGCTAATGCGGATTTAACCCGGCATTTTGTAGTGTTTTTAAGCTGTGGTATTGACGACCTTACCGATGCGGGAGTGACTTGCTGGTTCGGGAATGGAGCCATTAATCTTAGTGGCTGGTGTGTCAGGGTCGCACGTGATGATGCGGCTGCCACAAGTCAATAAGCCGCAATTTAACTGCATCAGGAGTTACAGGCATGGTTCCATTCGGGTTAAGTACAGCACAGTTTCAGCTGCGTTATAAGCGGTGTTTGGAATGCGCTTCAAAGCATCTCATTACCGAGCTACGTACCTTGTTCGCCTTGCCTGTGCCAGATAGCGTTGCGGATGCCGAGGTGCAAATCTTCTTTGGTGAAGACGGCCTGGAAACCCCGTCGGCATGGGTTTACTACAGTGGCGACAATAATAAGGTAGA
>JBQEAN010000060.1:0-2693 GCA_052109075.1 Alcaligenes sp.
CCCGAGGCAAACAAGAGCGGCACCAGACCAAAGACCATCGCCCCCGTTGTCATCAGCACGGGTCGCAAACGGATGCGAGCGGCTTGCAAGATGGCTTCTGGTTTTTTCAGGCCCTCTTTGAATTGCAGCTCATTGGCGAACTCCACCATCAGGATGCCGTGTTTGCTGATCAGTCCAACCAAAGTCAGCAAACCGATCTGGGTGTAAATATTGAGCGTGCCCAATCCCAGCGCCAAAGGCAGCAGCGCACCACATAAGGACAAGGGGACGGTGACCAGAATAATGATGGGGTCCACCAGACTTTCGTATTGCGCGGCCAGCACGAGATAAATCACTCCTAGCGCGGCCAGGAAGGCCCACACCAAAGACTGACTTTCCTGGGTGAACTGGCGCGATTCGGATTGCCAGTCATGCGTGAAACCGGCGGGCAATTGGCTGGCGATGTCATCCAGATAAGTGACGGCCTGACCCAGAGTGACGCCGGGTGCAGGAATGGCCTGCAAAGTGGCCGCGTTTTGCTGATTGAATTGGCGCAGGCTATTTGGTTCTACTTCGCTGTGAATCTGAACCATGGCCGACAAGGGCACCAGCTCGCCATGCGCACTGCGTACAAACTGGCGCGTCAGGGCTTGGGCAGTCAAGCGCAGTTCACGTTGGCTTTGTGGAATGACGTCGTAAGAGCGCCCATCCAGCGAGAAGCGGTTCAGGTAGTTCTCGCCCACCAGCACAGCTAGGGAGTCTGCAATGTCGCGCAGACTGATTCCCATGCTGGCGGCTTTGCTGCGGTCAATCTCCACGCGGGACACGGGCTTGTTGTAGTCCAGGTCGCTGTCCACCACGACAAACAAGCCGCTTGCACGAGCCTGCTGCTTCACTTGTTCCATCGTGTTGTACAAGCTGCGATAGTCGCCGGGGCTACGCAGCACCAGTTGCACGGGCAAGCCGCCGCTGGAACCGGGCAGGGGAGCCAGTTGGAAGGCAAAAATACTGCTGCCGGCAATGTTGCTGACCCGTCCTTGCAACTCGCTCTGAATGGCACTGGCATCGCGGTCGCGCTTGCTCCAGTCCTCCAGATTGGTCCCGCCAACGCTGGCGGCGGGGCCATCGGTGCCCACAATCAACCAAGTGCTGGCGGTTTCATCTAACTGCCGGTAGGTGTCGTCCAGCAATTTGGCATCGCGTTCGGCATAGGCCAGGTTGGCGTTTTGCGGGGCTTTGACAGCCGTTAACACACTGGCCTGATCTTCAATCGGGGCCAGCTCGCTCTGCGTCATTTGGTACAGGACGGGCAGGCTGATAAAGACCAGCAAGGCGAGCGCACCGGTAATCCAGCGATGACGCAAGGAGCGAGCCAGCAAACTGCCATAATGGTGCGACAGGCCACCGAAAAAATGCTCTGCCAGATGGGCCATACGGCCTTCATCTTGTTGGGCAGGCAGCAGTAAGGAGCTCATCACGGGGGATAAGGTTAAGGCCACCACGCCAGACACCAGCACAGCACCTGCCAGGGTCAGGGCAAACTCTTTGAATAACGCACCCGTCAGGCCACCCATCAGGCCAATCGGGGCATACACAGCGGCCAAGGTCAGCGTCATGGCAATGACAGGCCCGGCCACTTCGCGGGCACCTAGTAAGGCTGCCACGACGGGTGAGCGTCCAGCACGGATGTGACGGTGTACGTTCTCCACCACCACAATGGCATCGTCCACGACCAAACCGATTGCCAACACCATCGCCAACAAGGTCAGCAGATTGATACTGAAACCAAAGGCCAGCATCAAGCCAGCCGCGCCCAGCATGGACAAGGGAATGGTCGCCAGGGGAATCAGCACGCTGCGGAAAGAGCCCAGGCACAGGTAGATAACCAGCACCACAATCAGCATGGCTTCCGTCAGGGTTTTGAGCACTTCATCAATCGAGGCCTGAATAAAACGGGCGGTTTCAAAGGCCAGTGCCACCTCGACACCGGGGGGCAGGGTCGCTTCAATAGCGGACAGACGGTCTCGGATGCCTTCCACAATGCGTAAAGGGTTGCCGCCGGGAGTGGGGAACAAACCCAGGTGTATCGCAGGTAAGCCGTCCATCAAGGCGCTGGTCTCGGTGGATGCTGCGCCCAGTTCCACCTTGCCGATATCGCGCAGTCGCACCAAAGAGGTGCCGTCTTCCCGCACAATCAGATCCTGGAATTCCGCCACGCTGGTCAGGTCTGAGTTCAGACGGATATTGCTGAGTACATGCTGGCCTTTGACCATGCCGGGGGCGGCTTGGTAGTTATTGGCGCGCACGGCTTGAGCAATGTCGGCGGCCGTCAGCCCGTAACCGGCCATGCGGTCTGAATCCAGCCATAAACGCATAGCCAGTTTTTGACCACCAAAGGTTTGAATCTTCGCCACACCATCAATGGTGGAGAACATGGGCTCGACCACACGCGACAGGTAATCGCTAAGCTCAGGGATGGAAAGGGACGTTGTGGAAAAGCCCACATAGGCCACGGCCGTGGAGTCCCCGGAGGAGCGTTCCACTACCGGGTCATAGGCCCCTTCGGGCAGGCGATAGCGCACCTGACTGACCTTGCTCATGACTTCAGTCAGGGCCTGTGTCGAGTCGCGGTTCAGCGCCATGCGCAAAGTCACCACACTGCGGCTTTGCACGGAGTTGGAGGACAGGTAGTCCACGCCTTCCACCGAGGCCAA
>JBQEAN010000060.1:2793-16428 GCA_052109075.1 Alcaligenes sp.
AGCGCCGTTTCAGGTACGGTCAGCACGGGGGCTTGGGCGGGGCGTGCCAACTGAGCACGGGCATACATACCGGCTTGCAGACGATGCTCGGGGTTGGCTAGCACGGCTTGCAGACGCACGCTGTGTGAGTCACCAATTAACGGGTCGATGGCGCTGATCCTGGCCTCGAAGTGTTCACCGGGCCAGGCATCCACCTGTATGTGCAGTGCTTGGCCCAGGTTCAGGTCAGGCAGACTGTGTTCAGGCACGGTCAGATTGACGCGTAGTTGGCTGTCATCAACCAGGCTGGCAATGGTTTGGCCTGGTTGCAAATAATGGCCCTGATGCAGACCGGTGATCCCTATGCGGCCCGAGAAGGGGGCGGCTATCTGCTTCAAGGCCAGTTCGGCACGCTGGTATTGCAGCTGCGCTTGGGCTACGGCGTGATCGGCCTGCGCCTGGTCCAGCTGTTCCTGGGTGGCGGCCTGCTGCTCTTTCAATTTACGCACACGCGTCAGTTGAAGGGCGGCCTGTTTTACCTGGGCTTGCTCCCGACGTACGCTGGCCTGTTCCAGTTCGTCATTTAGCAACACCAAAGGCTGTCCGGCTTTGACGGTCTGCCCAGAAGTGAAATCAATCTTGCGAATCCGACCGCTGCTTTCGGCGCTCAGCAACACCTGCCGCCAGGCTTCCAGTTCCCCTACGGCGTGCAATAAACGAGGCGCGGCTTGGGGTTGCACGCTGGACAGTTCCACGACAGCAGGCGGGTACGTAGCACCTGCTTGGGCTTTTGATGAGGCTGGCAGCAAACGCCAGCCTATGGCCACAACGCCAACTAAAACGGGGATGATGATCCCTATACGACGCGAGTTCATGCTGCCTGCCCTCCCAGAAAGGCAGAGCGCCACAGTGGTAGTTTGTTTGGACGGGTCTGGCTTGATCGCCGGTCGCCTTGCGACCAGTCTTCAGGTTTGAATAAAGCGGGCAACAGGAGCGGAAAGGATCGCAGCAGCCATGACAGGGGTCTGGCAAACAGAGTCCAAATACGAGAAGGCATGGCAGGTTCCTGTGACAAGAAAGACGGCAGCCAATGTGGCTTGCCTTAATTAGGTACCTGGACTATAAAACCTCAAGTTAACTTGAGGTCAAGGGGTGGGGGGGATGGCAAAAACAATCGATTTCAGCCGTGCGTTAACGGTAGGCGAAGTGGCAAAACGCAGCGGTGTACCTGTGTCCACCGTGCATTTTTACGAGTCTAAAGGCTTGATTGCCAGCACCCGCAACAGTGGTAACCAGCGCCGTTTTGAGTCGGTGGTCTTGCGCTACATTGCGATCATCAAAGTGGCGCAGCGCACCGGAATTCCTCTGGAGGAAATCCATGATGCGTTACGTGGTTTGCCACCGGGCAGCAAGCCATCCAGCAAGCAATGGCGGGCCATGTCCAGCCGTTGGCAAGACAAACTGAATGATCGTATTGAGCAGTTGACGCGGCTGCGTGATGAGCTGACCCACTGTATTGGCTGTGGGTGCTTGTCGATGAGTGAATGTCCCTTGCGTAATCCGGCCGATATCTTGGGCCAGCAAGGGCCCGGCCCCCAGATTCTGGAACGAAAACTGGAGGCCGGGGTAGAGGGTTAAGTCGGGTCGGGCGACTGTGCGTACAGCGCGGTGGCCTCGGAAGTGACCAGCGACTGATAGCGCTCGAAGTGGTTCAGGATGTCGTTAATGACCTGGCTGGAAGAGAGCCCCATCAGGTCGTAACCCCGACTACCTTCGGCAAATACGGTCCGCACTTGCCACTCCTGCGGACGGGTCTGCTCATTGCGAGCCGCTGCTGCCGTAAAGCTGGCAACCCGGCGCGCACCTAACTCCACACCATAGACAAAGTTACGCTGGTTATCGGCCTGAATGGTCAGTTGGGCCTGGTCCTGTACACCTGTTTCCAGGTTTACATTCAAGCCGCGTTTGCTCAGCTCTTCAGCGACAGCCTGAAGGGCGGGCAAAACCGTCTCGCTTAGAAAACGTCGTGCATCACGTTGATTGGGTGTGTGCAAAATCGTTGAGAGACGGTGACGCCAGGACACCTCTGAACCCGGTGCTGGCCCAGACAACGGCCCTTGTCGGCGCTGACGTGACATATCCGCTTTCATGCCTTTGAACAGGCCTATGATCAATAAGAACATGATCACGGCAAAGGGCAGGGCGCTGACTAACGTGACGGTTTGCAAGGCAGTCAGACCGCCTGCCAGCAAGAGCAAGGAGGCCGTGGTGCCTTCCAGCGCGCACCAGTAAATGCGTTGCCAGACGGGCGCGTCTTCCACGCCACCGGCGGCCAGTGTGTCGATGACGAGTGAACCGGAGTCGGCCGAGGTCACAAAGAAGATGGCAACCAGAAGGATAGCCAGAGTTGAGGTGACATTGGACCAGGGCAGGTATTCCAGGAACTCGAACAAGGCGACCGAGGCATTGGCCGCTGCGTCTTGTGCCAGCTGGCCACCTGCTACTGTCATATCCAGGAAGATGGCAGTGTTGCCAAATACGGTCATCCAGAAGAAGGTAAAGACCGTGGGCACCAGCAACACGCCCAGAACAAACTCACGGACTGTGCGGCCGCGCGAAATGCGGGCAATAAACATGCCCACAAAAGGCGACCATGCAATCCACCAGGCCCAGTAAAACAGGGTCCAGGCTTTCATCCAGCTTTGCTCGCGAAACGCTTGTGTACTAAATGAACGGGCGAAGAAGTTATCGAGATAACCGCCAATATTCTGTACAAAAGCATTCATCAAAAAGGCAGTTGGACCCACAGCGAGCACAAACAGCATCAAGGCAATAGCGACCAGCAAATTCAGTTCAGACAGGCGGCGAATACCAACATCCAATCCACTGACGACCGATAAGGTTGCCAGCGCGGTTACCACCACAATCAGGATGATTTGCAGCCAGGTTTCCTGCGGCCAGCCAAATAAATGCTCCAGACCGGCATTGATTTGAAGCACGCCCAAACCCATGGAGGTCGCAATCCCAAATAGCGTGCCGCAGACTGCAAAAATATCGACGCTATCGCCAATCCAGCCTTCGATGCGCTTGCCAAACAGGGGGTACAGACCCGAACGAATGGTTAAAGGCAGGTTGTAGCGAAAGCAGAAATACGCCAGTGATAAACCCACTACCGCATAGACAGCCCAGGCATGAACGCCCCAGTGAAAGAAGGTAATGATCTGTGCTTGGTGGGCGGCTTCCACTGTGCTGGCCAGCCCGGAAGGCGGGGCCGAGAAGTGTTGCAGTGGTTCGGCCACGGCAAAGAACATCAAGCCAATGCCCATCCCGGCGGCAAACAGCATCGCCATCCAGGTGAGATAGGGGTAATCCGGTTCTGAATCATCCGGCCCTAATTTCAAATTGCCGTAGCGGCTTAATGCCAGATAGATAATGGCAAAGAAAAAGAGGGCGACAGCCAGGATATAGAACCAACCGAAACTTTTGATGACCCAGTTTTGTAACTGTTCAAAAATAAGTGCGGCGTCTTCAGGGAAAATGATCCCGATCAGCAAGAAGACCAGGACAATAAAGGTAGATCCCCAGAACACCCGTGGATGTAGCGTGCTTTTAAAAGGCAGCCCCATGTCATGCTCCGTTTGTAACTAAGAGGGCAACAGCTTAACGAGAACGACTGCCTGTTGAAAGGTTTGTTAGATTAGGAAATATTTGCTCAGGCTCGGAAAGGATCTATTGGCAAAATTAATTCTTGATGCCCCGCCTGACGGGTTAATTCCAGTTGATGCAGCACACTGGCGCTGGCGGTATGCACCGCAGAGTGCAGGTCTGCACCCAAAATCAGGTGGGCCAGCAAGGTAGAGGCGAACAGGTCGCCGGTGCCTTTGGCAGCACAATCTACGCGAGGATGGCTGAGCAGGGTGTCGGCGCGTGGCTCCTTGCGGGCCAGCAATAATTTGATTTGGCCGTCTTGCCAGGATTCGGGTGCGGCACTGGTGGCAATGACCCATTCGGTACGGCCATTGAGCAAGGTATGCGCGGCGGACGAACTGGCCTCGACCGTATCGCAGGGCTGTTTGGCCAGCAGCGAGAGCTCGTAGTTATTGGGGGTCAAGCCATTGGCCAGAGGCAGTAAGGTTTCGTGATAAGTCTGGATCAGGGCTGGGTCTACATAGACGCCCACGTCCAGGTCACCAATAACCGGGTCCACGATGACCAGTATGTCCGGATGCTGCTGCAATATCTTTTTGAGCCAACGAGCAATGATGACGGCCTGGTTTGCGCTGCCTAGATACCCGATCAGCACAGCCCGCACTTTATTCAGGGCACCGCGCAAAACCAGGTCGTCCAGAAAACCGTCCAGCCATTCGTCGGGCACTGCACCACCGTGAACCGTGGGGTACTGCGGGTTGTTGCTCAGCAACACAGTGGGGACGGCGGCGACTTTAAAGCCGTGTCTACGCAAAGTCGGGCCGGCGACATTGTTGCCCACCCGGCCGTAGACTACTTGAGACTGAATGGAAACGACATCCACATGGTAGGGATGTCGTTCCCGGTCAATAAAGTTTACTGCTGTGTTCATGCAGCGCAATCGGCCTTAGTGGCTTGTTTAAGTTGGCTGAGCCAGCTGGTCAGCACCGTGCCAGAGGCGGCGTGCAGACGTTTTTGTACCGCCATGGCTTCCAGACGCAGCATTTGAGGGTCGATATCCGCTTGGCCCAACTCGTTGGCATGGCCAACCAGCCAGCGTTCCAGCTTGCTGGTGTCGGCTTCCAGGTGAAATTGCAGGCCCAATACTTGGGTTCCGAAAGAGAATGCCTGGTTGGCACCGACATCAGTGCTGGCCAGGTGAAGGGCGCCATCAGGAATATCGAATTGATCTCCGTGCCAATGCAGAACCGGAATGCTGCCAATAGCGGCCAGCGGCGATTCTTTGCCAGCTTCGCTCAGTTTCAAGGGGGAAAAACCAATTTCCTTCACGCCCAGCGGGTACACATTGGCACCTAGGGCGCGCGCAATCAGTTGTGCGCCCAGACAAATACCCAGCAAGGGCTTGCCAGCCAGCAGGAACTTGTTGATCAGTTCCAGCTCGTCGCTTAGGAAAGGGTAAATTTTTTCGTCGTAGGCGCCGATAGGCCCGCCCAATACAACCAGCAGGTCAGCGTCCTGTTCACCCACGTGACGCAGTGACTCGACGGAAGGGTCAATGTAGTGAACGTGGTAGCCCTGCTCGGTCAGAACAGGTTCCAGCGTACCCAAGTCTTCAAAATGGATATGACGCAGTGCGATGACTTTTTTCATAAGAGTTTCTTTCAATCCAGAGGGTAAGGATGTCAGCTTGTGGTACCGATGTCTACATGAATGGCACCGGATAATGGGAAGGTGCAACACGCCAAGGCATGGCCCTGGGCCTTGTCCTGCTCGCTCAGGCAAAAGTCAGGCTCAGAGCGGTATTCACCATCCGAAATTTGTACCCGGCACGCCCCGCAAATGCCTGAACGGCATTGGCTGCGGATGGGTACATCGGCGGCCTCCAGCATTTCCAGCAAGCTGCTGCCCGGCTCGGGCGAGATCGTTTGCCCCGTGCTGAGTACATGAAGTTGCAGCGGAGCACTGCCGGCCTCAGGCAGAGTCTCTATCCCGGATTTAGCGGGCGCAGAGAAGGCCTCGATCAACATATGCGAGATAGGGTGTGCCTGAATGGTGTATTCGCGTAGCGCCTGGGCAAAGCCGTGGCTGCCGCAAATAACCACTGCCTGCGGGTCCTGTAACAGCTCCAGGTTTTCAAAAGAGGGCCGGCCCACTTTGAAATGAGCGCTGTCACGGATTTTTTCTTGCGTGACAAACACCGTTAGCGTGAACCAGCTGCTGGTCAGATCCAGTTGCAGTAGTTCGTGCAAGAAGGGGATGTCGGCAATGCGGGCAATGCTCAGCAATAAATGCACGTTGGGGACAGGCAAGCCGTCAGTGGATCGGTCGGCCAGTTCACGCAGCAGGGCAATGGGCAGGGTAATGCCGATGCCGCCTGCGATCATGGCGATACGCTCGTAACCCACAATAGAGTCCACCGAGATATCACCCGCCACATATTGCAGGGGCACATTCATGCCCTCGCGCAAGGTGGCGTGCAAGTGATCGGAGACGCTGTTGCGCCCCGATCCTTTGACGGCAATTTCAATCAGGTCTGGATCGGCCATACGGGTGATCGAATACATACGCTGTTGAAGGGTGCCGCCGGTATCGGGGTAGCTCAGGGCGACATGCTTGCCCGCCTGCAGGGCATTCAGGAAATCAAAGTGACCACTTTGCACTCGCAACGTGAATACTTTGACGTTCCCGGCCTCTGGGCGAACGGTTTCGCAGCGCGCCTGAATCATGGCTGTCATTGCAGCGCCTCCTGTTGCTCGGCTTCAGGCTGGGCCTTTCCAGATTTGCTGTTCAGGCCAATGCGCTCGATCAGGCTTTCAACCGAACCGGTGTAGACGCCAATTTCGTTGGAGTCGCCCGTGTCGTGCAAAATGTCGCGAGCGTTGGGGAAGTTCACCATGGAGAAGACTTTTTCCCAGGCACCCATTTCATTATTGGCGAACATCTCTACAGTGCGCAAAATAATGGCGCGCATGTGCTCACGCTCTTTCTGGCTCAGGCCGTGAATGATGTCCGAGGCGACAAAGCTGAACACACTGGAATGGCTCCACTCGTCCATGGCGTGGGTGCGAGTGACTTCATGGCATACAGTCTGGATGCTCTTGTCCTCGGCCATGGTCTTCAGATAATCGGTAATCAGAGTCTCGGAGGCGCAGGCAATGGAGAAGCGGGTCAGACGACGCTCGGATTCCGAACCACACTGGCTCAGGATGTCATTGCGCCACTGCACCAGGTTGAAATTGGTGAAATCCAGGGGCTGCAGAGCGCGCATGGAGTAGATGTAGTTGCAAGCCATGATGGACATGCGAGTGTGCAGGGCTTCGTCCAGCAAAGCCTGGGACATCACGTCTTGCAGTAAATTGCGGTTGGCACTGGGTGGTGGGGTCTTGATGATGTCTTCGCAGGAAGGCGTCACCACATTGCACTCCACGTAAATCGTTTTCAGGTTGTAGATACCCCAGGCGTAGGACAGGCACTGCGATTTCAATTCCTCAGGAGCTTCCAGCCAGGCCTGATGCTCGCGAAAAGGCAACAGGCATTCACTAAAGTCGGCCTTGTTGGGATCAAAGGCCAGATTGTTGTAGTCGGGCAGTTCCTGATTTACGGCGGCACGGTTTTTCCACAGTACAGACAGCTTGTGCAGCATATTACGTACGGCATCATCGGTTTCATAGCTTTTGATTGTCATTTCAAATTTCCTTGCTGTTGAGTGCGATCTGTTCGGAATGAGCAGATCGTTTCTTTATTCCGCCTATCTTTATTTCCAGATGGACATTCGCAGGCTTAAAAGGATCTTCTGATTCTTTATGTGCCGGACCTAAAAAGATCCGTGGCCGGATCTGTTACAGCCCTGGGGAATCAGCGTGGTTGAACTGCCGTTAAAGCAATTATGTTTCCTATAGTCAGGGGGGAGGGATGTTTCTCGCTCACAGATTAAAAAAAGTGATAATCTTCTTGAACGTTTAGAGGTATAGGTGTTGAGTATTCGTTGGCTGCATTCTAATGATCCTATGACAATAAATGACAGACCATTTAAGGGTCATTTAACAGACCACTTAATAATAAATATTTGAACCATGTTTTAATTCCACACTGAATTTATCGGGATAGGCTTTGAGCCTGTGTTTCAGAGGTTTTTTAATGCTTTATGCTTTGAATGTTTATTTAAATATAAATAATTAAAAGTGGTCTGGTGAATTAATTTTTAATGGACTGTTTGATAGGGGGATAAACAGAATAGGATGTTTATCTTTCGCCCTTGGTAACGTCATGCCAAGGGTTGCGCTTTTGTCCTCGTGTCTGGAAAACGATCACGACCTTGACGTGGCCAATATCGAAACAGGAATTCCCATGAAGAGTCTTGCCGGTGGCGACACTCACCACCTGCCTCTGGTGGGTTCGCAATCTCTACAGCAAAGCGATCACAATCTTTGGGACATCATCGAAGCCGAACGGCGTCGGCAACAACACACCATTGAACTGATCGCGTCCGAGAATTACCTGAGCCGATCCGTGCTGGATGTACAGGGCTCCCTGCTAAGCAATAAACAAGCGCAAGGTTATCCAGGGCAACGGATATACGGTGGGTGCGAACAGGCGGATCAAACAGAAGAGCTGGCCATTGAACGGGCCAAATCTGTTTTCAGGGCGGCGTATGCCAATGTGCAGGCGCACTCGGGCAGCCAAGCCAATCTGGCGGTGTATTTGGCCTTGTTATCGCCAGGGGATACCATTTTGTCGTTGGATCAGTGTGCCGGCGGACACATGAGCCACGGTTCCCACTTCAATGTGTCCGGGCGCTGGTTTCAGACCTGTTCGTATGGGGTGGATCGCCTGACACAATGGGTGGATATGGACCAGGTTCGCGCACTGGCTCACAAGGAGCGACCACGCCTGATTATCGCGGGGGGTTCGGCCTATTCGCGTACGCTTAATTTTGCCGAATTCCGAAATATCGCCGACGAGGTCAATGCTTATCTGATGGTGGATTTGGCCCATAGTGCCGGGTTGGTGGCGGCTGGCTTGATGGCGTCTCCGGTTAACCATGCACACGTCACCACATTTTCTACGCACGGCACATTACGCGGCCCGCGCGGCGGCATTATTTTGTGCAAAGAACCCAAGTTGGCGGAGCGTTTGAATCAGGCGGTGTATCCGGGGTTGCAAGGAGGGCCTTTGCTGAACATCATGGCCGCCAAAGCCGTCGCCTTGGGAGAGGCAATGAATCCGTCCTATAAAGCCTACGCGCAGGCGGCCATCACCAATGCCCGCAGCTTGTGCCGACGTCTCTCTGAAGGTGGCTTGACTGTGGTGTCGGGCGGCACAGACTGCCATTTCGGCGTGGTGGATTTGCGCCCTTGGGGTCTGTCCGGGCCATTGGTGGAACGGGTGCTGGCACAACTGGGCATCAGCTTGAGCAAGCATCGGGTGCCTTATGAGCAGTTAAGCAGCGCGTATTCCGGCATACGCATTGGTAGTGCTGCCTGTACAACTCGTGGGCTGGGCGAGGACGATTTCAAAGAAATTGGCGACATGATGCTGGCCTTGTTGGGCGGCGTGCGGAGCGGGATCCGTAACCCTCGAACCGAGAATGCCATTTTGGAAGGGGTCGCCGACCTGAATCGGCGATTCCCCTTGATGTACTGATTCTGACCTGCTCAGCCTTTGCCCTGACGCAGGGCGTTGGCCAGACGCAACATGGCTGATTCAATTTCGTAAGCGGTTAAAGAGGCATAACCTAATAACCAGCCTTGTTGTTTTTCTTCCCCGATATACAGGCGACTTAAACCTGGCAACTGCACACCCGCACTTAACGCACGACGCAAGGTGTGTTCTTCCGACCAGCCGGGCTCCAGGAAACAGGGAATTTGCAGCCCACCTTCAGGCCGAGCGGCACGGACAATGCCTTGTAGGTGCTGCTCAATCGCTTCCAGCATGATTTCCCGTCTACCTGTGTAGAGCTTGCGCATGGCACGGATGTGGGAGTTGTAATGCCCATCTTCCATAAAGCGTGCCAGCGTCAGTTGCAGGATTTGCGGCGTATGGCCATCCATAATGCTGCGTGCCTGGGTAAAGGGTTTGACCAGTTCGGGCGGCAGGGCCATATAGCCCATGCGTAGCCCCGGATACAGGGTTTTGCTGAAGGTACCCAGGTAGATCGTGCGCTGGTATTTATCCAGGCCCTGCACACAAGCGGTAGGCAAGCCATCGTAGTGAAACTCGCTGTCGTAATCGTCTTCCAGAATCCAGCGACCATTTTCAGCTGCCCAGCGTATCAGCTCCAAACGACGCTCCAGCGATAGGGTGGCGCCCGTGGGATATTGATGGGAAGGCGTGACATAAATGCAGTTGGCACCACTGCGATCCTCATGCAGCAGCTCGGTGCGCAAGCCTTGTTCATCCACACCGATCGGCACGACGCGGGCCTCGGCGGCTTCAAACGCTTTGCGTGCTCCAAAGTAGCCGGGGTTCTCGACCAGAATGGGCTTGCCCGCATCCACCAGCAATTGGGCGCACAGGAACAAGGCTTGGCGCGTGCTGCTCAGAATCAGGATCTGGTCGGCAGATACCTTGGCGCCGCGCTCCAGATTCAGATAGACGGCAATGGCTTTGCGCAGGGACTCGGTTCCTTGCGGATCACCGTGCAACAGGATATTCGCCCGAAAATCCTTCAGGGCCTGGCGTTGCAAGCGTTCCCACACATCGGTGGGAAAATTGCGGGTTTCGGGCAGGCCAGTGGCAAAAGCCTTAATAGTTTGCTGGTCGGCAATGCCACCACTTTCAAATACGGCGCGGCCACGACGGCTTAAACCTGTACCCGGTTCCATAACACTACGTTTCAGGTCCTGGGCCTTAATGCGTCGGTAGGCGCTGCCGCGCAGCTCTGTGCCTACCGATTCGGAAACATAACTGCCCGAGCCTTCGCGCCGCACGATAAAGCCGTCGCGGTGCAGCTGGACATAGGCGTTTTCAACCGTATCGCGTGCCATGTTCAGGGACTTGGCCAGGGAACGCGTGGCAGGCAGCTTGACCCCTGGTCCCAGGGCTCCATCCAGAATCAGTGCCCGCAAGGCGCGCTGAATGCGCTGGTGAAGATCCAGGGATTGAAGTTCGTCATCATTAAGACGCATCTTCAAGGTGTCCAGTTCAAACGAACGCGTCATGCGGTCTGCTCCAGAGAATAATAATGGTCTGACTAGTCAGACCATTGTGCTCGTAGACTTGATTGTCATTGCCGAAAGAGGGGGGCCTGTTTCGGCGTTCAGGTTTGTACAGGATCTCAGCAAGTATGTCCCGACCCTTTAATTTCAGCGCAGGGCCCAGCGCCTTGCCAATGGATGTTCTATTGCAAGTACGTGATGAGCTGCTTGATTTTGCCGGCACGGGTTTGTCCGTAATGGAAATTAGTCATCGTTCCCAGCCCTTTATGGAGTTTGCCCAACATAGCGAGGCGGCTTTGCGACGCGTGCTGGGCGTGCCATCGGACTATCACGTCTTGCTTTTGCAGGGTGGTTCGTACTTACAGTTTTCCCAGATTCCGATGAACCTGCTTCATAAAACAAACACCGCGGACTATATACATACAGGTCTGTGGTCTGAACAAGCAGCTAATGCCGCCGGCCAATATGGAGAAGCAAGAATCATAGCTAGTTCCTACGAAACTGGATTTGATCGTATTCCTGAGATTAAGAAATCTAATATTAATCTGGATGCGGCTTACTTGCATTACACAGAAAATGAAACTGCACAGGGTTTGCAGTTTTCAGCACCGCCTGCCTCGCCTATTCCCTTGGTCTGTGATGCGTGCTCCAGTTTGATGTCAAAACCGCTTGACATTTCAGCGCACGATTTGGTGTACGCTTCGGCCCAGAAAAATATGGGGATTGCTGGCGTCACTGTCGTTCTGCTTAATCCCGCTATTTTAGACAAAGCTTTGCCATGCACACCACAAGCGTTGGATTTTTCCATCCAGGCAAAAAAACAATCCTTGCTAAATACGCCTTCTACTTTTTCCTGGTACGTATTGGGATTGACTTTGGAGTGGATCGAACGTGTTGGTGGTGTAGATGTATTGCATGAAATAAATAAGAAAAAATCGAAATTACTCTATGACATCATTGATGAAAGTAAAGGTTTTTATATCAATAATGTTTTGCCTGACTATCGATCCATCAATAACATCCCATTTTATATTTCTGAAAATAATTTAGATGTTCTGTTTTCTGATAAAGCACAAAAAAATGGTTTTCATGGTTTGAAAGGGCATCAATCAACGGGAGGGCTGCGCGCCAGCATCTATAACGCCGTCACCTTGGATGCGGTGCAGGCGCTGGGGGAGTTCATGCGCGAGTTCGAGCGCACGCACGGCTAGGGCGTGTGCTTGCTTTTACAGAGCGGCCAGGAGATTGGCTGCGCCTCAGTTTGCAATCTTTAAGGAAAATGTATGTACGACAACACACTCAGCCTGGCTGAATTTGACAAGGAATTGGCCCAGGCCATTCAGGGCGAAGAAAGCCGCCAGGAGGATCACGTAGAGCTGATCGCTTCGGAAAACTACGCCAGCCCCTTGGTGATGCAGGTGCAGAACTCGGTGTTCACCAATAAGTACGCCGAAGGCTATCCCGACAAGCGTTATTACGCAGGTTGCGAATTTGTGGACGTGGCCGAGCGTTTAGCCATCGAGCGCCTGAAAGCCTTGTTCGATTGCGACTACGCCAACGTACAGCCCCATGCGGGGGCCCAGGCCAATACCGCCGTGTTTCTGGCCTTGCTCAAACCCGGCGATACTGTCATGGGGATGAATCTGGCCCAAGGTGGCCACCTGACACACGGCAACCCCATCAATATTTCGGGACGCCTGTACAACATTATTCCTTACGGAATCGACACGACAACCGGCTTGATCGATTACGACGAGATGGAACGCATTGCGGTCGAGACCAAGCCCAAAATGCTGATTGGTGGTTTTTCCGCTTATTCACGTGTGAAAGATTGGGCGCGTATGCGTCAGATCGCAGATAAGGTGGGAGCTTGGTTCTGGGTGGATATGGCACACGTGGCCGGTTTGGTCGCAGCGGGTGAATACCCCAGCCCCTTGCCTTACGCGCACGTGGTCACCAGCACGACACATAAAACCCTGCGTGGCCCACGCGGTGGCGTCATTATGGCCAAAGGGCAGAGCGAGGATTTCTACAAACGCCTGAACTCAGCCGTTTTCCCCGGCGTGCAGGGCGGCCCCCTGATGCACCTGATTGCGGCCAAAGCCATTGCCTTCAAAGAAGCCTTGCAGCCCGAGTTCCGTACCTATCAACACAACGTGGTGTGTAATGCTCGCGCAATGGCAGCGGTGCTGGTGCAGCGCGGTCATAACATCGTGTCGGGCGGCACAGATAATCACATGATGCTGATCAATCTGTCGGCTAAGCCTTACACCGGCCAAGAGGCTAGCGATGCCTTGGCGGATGCCTATATCACGGTGAACAAGAACTCGGTGCCCAACGACCCACGATCACCCATGGTCACGTCCGGTATCCGTATCGGGACGCCTGCAGTGACTACGCGTGGCTTTAACGTGGCCGATTGCGAGCAATTGTCGCATTATCTGTGTGACGTGCTGGACGCCTATGAAGCGGGTACCTTGGATACGATCAAGCATGATATCCGCGAGAAAATCGTTACCTTGTGTCGTCGCTATCCGGTGTACCAAGTGCAGACTGAAGCAGCGCAGCTGTGATTTGATTAACTTTTTTATATGGCCCAGTCACTTCGGTGATTGGGTTTTTTATGATTGAAATTTCTATCGGATTAAGTGTAAGTGTTGTAATTGGTTTCTGGTTTATTGTTAGTCTATTGGCGTTTTTAATTTTTAAAATAAAAGGTGCAAATTTTGTTCTTATAGATTACTTATGGTCTTTTTTAAATAAAGATAAATATAGCTACGATTTTTTAGAAAAAGAACGTAGGGATAGCCTGGATTTAGAGCGTTTTAAGCTTATGTTTGGACTTAAGGGT
>JBQEAN010000060.1:16528-21452 GCA_052109075.1 Alcaligenes sp.
TCGGTTTTGCATTCAGTTCCAAGGTCTTGGTTAAATTTGAAGAGAGCGAAACCTGGGCATGGCAAAGCGAAGACTATTTCAGCGCATTTTCCCCAATGAATGAGAGTGATTGGGTTCTTGGGAAAAAAGATTGTTTTGGAGGTGTTAAAAAAATTGATCTTCCGCTGAGCGCGGATGAAATTGAATATATGTGTTGGAATATGGGGAGTGATAGTTATTTAAAAAGTTTTCACTCAGGGGTTTTGGCTCAAAATTATTTTGGTTTTTTTTCTTTCTTTGTTTTCTTTTATTTTTTTATTATTTTTAAGATTGAGCTTCTTTCTTTTTCTACCGCCTCTCGGATATATAAGTTTGTAAACAAAAGTTAGTTCACCTTAGATGAGTTGAGCAGTCGGCCTAGCCTCGCCCCTTCCAATCTCCATACCCCTTAGCCCGCAACTCACAAGCTGGGCAGTGCCCGCAGCCATATCCCCACTCATGCAGCGTTTCCCGCTCATTCTGATAGCAGGTATGGCTGTCTTTGCGAATCAGGTCCACCAACGAATCTGAGCCCAGCTTGTGGGCCAGCTCCCAGGTATCCGCCTTGTCCAGCCACATCAGCGGTGTTTCCACTGTTAACGGACGTTCTATCCCCAAGCTCAACGCCACTTGTAAGGCTTTAAGCGTATTGTCTCGACAATCCGGGTAGCCCGAGTAATCAGTTTCAGACATGCCGCCCACCAGCGTATCCAGTCCCCGGCGGTAGGCCAAGGCACCTGCCAGAGTAAAGAACAGCAGGTTGCGGCCCGGCACAAAGGTATTGGGCAGACCGTCTTCTTGCATGGCGATCGTCATGGACTCGGTCATGGCACTGCCGCCTATCTGGGCCAGGACGCTGGCATCCAGCACATGGTCTGTTCCCAGGCGTTGCGCCCAATGCGGGAATTGCTGGCAAAGCTTTTCTCTTAAGGTCTGACGGCACTGCAGTTCGGCCTTGTTGCGCTGGCCGTAGTCAAAACCTACGGTTTCTACAAAGGCAAAGCGGTCCAGTGCCCAGGCGAGGCACGTAGCAGAATCCTGGCCCCCCGAAAATAAAACCAAGGCCCGGCGGCTGGGGTGCAGCGGCTTCATATTTTGGCCTGTGCAGTGCTTAAGGCGCGGCGCTTCATGGAGCTGATCAGAGAGTTGAGCAGCACGCCATACATGGGCACGAAGAGCAGCAGGCTGACGGCCAGCTTGATGACGTAGTCCACGATGGCAATCTCGCCCCAGTGCTCGGCCATGAAGGGATTGCTGCTACGCCAGAAGGCGATGCCGAAAAAGGCCAGCGTATCCAGGGCCTGCCCAAAGATGGAGGCCGCCGCGGGCGCAATCCACCATTGTTTGTAGTCTCGGCGGATGCGGTCGAACACCTGTACGTCCAGCAGTTGCCCCAGTACGTAGGCGGCAAAACTGGCCAAGGCAATGCGGAATACAAAACTGTTGAATTCGCCCAGCGCTTGCAAGCCGCTGAAATGACCTTCATTAAACAGTACGGAGACGACATAAGAGGCGATCAGCGCCGGGAACATGGCACGGGTAATGACGCGGCGTGCTTCGGACTTGCCCATCAAGCGGACAGTTAGATCAGTAGCTAAAAAGACAAAAGGAAAGCTGAAGGCTCCCCAGGTGCTATGAAAGCCGAACAGTTCAATGGGAAGTTGAACCAGGTAATTGCTGGCGATCACAATAAAAATGTGAAAGGCAATCAGAAGCCGCAAATAGAACGACAGCCGTGAAGACGGCACAGTAGGCAGAGTCATGTCTGAACCTTTTTGGTGGATGGGGTGAGGGAACCCATTGAAAATGGACTGCAACCGACAATTGTACGGGCAGTTTCTGTTCGAGGGAATGCTAGTTGGACACAAGTGTAGCGTGGCCGTCAGCCGCGCTTATATGTTTAGCTTGATGAGGCTTATGGTTAAAGGGCGGTCAGGACAGGCAACTCGGTGGCTGCGCGGCCCTTTCATTGGCCCGACCGCCTGAGCAGGCCGGGCTTGCGCGCTCTAATTCAGATAGGCGCAGGCTGCAGGCGCTCTATTAGCAAGCGCTTGTGCAAGAGACGGACTTCTTCCAGCGGGACGGGCGAGTTCTGGGGGCCTAGAACCAGCAAGACCATCAACCACATGAGGGAAGGAGAGGCGGCCAGGGTGTAGTCGGAGGCGCTCACGTCGGGGCGGATGAGGCCTCGCTCTATGCCTAGCTTAAAAAATGCCTGATTGGCTGTGTGGTTCTGGTCCAGGAGCTGCTTGCCCCAGTAATGCGCCAGATCAGGCACGCGGCCACTTTCGGTCATCAACAGTCTGAACATGGCCTGCACGTCCGGATTGGACAGGCGTTCGTACAACTGATTGAGGTACTCATCCACGATACAGGACAAGGTGTCTGCATCTGAGGTGTCGGACAACTCGAAGGTATTGCCATCGGGCGGCAGCAAGGTGCTGTGGAGCATGTCCTCGAACACGTCATCCTTGCTGCTGTAGTGCGCGTAAATACCGGATTTGGAAATCCCGGCTTTAGCGGCAATCCGTTCCAGAGAGGTACCCAGATAGCCTCGGTGTGAGAATTCTTCAAATGCAGCTTTCAGAATTTCGCGTTTACGCTCCGCCGAGGGCAAGTAACGTCGCTTTGTGGTGGTTTCGTTTTTTTGAGGTTTATTTTGGTGCGTGTCGGTCATGTCATCCTGTGGGGATGGGCAGGGCTATGGGGCCTTGCAGTATATCAGGCCGCTTGTCCCAGGCTGGCTCCATGCCGCGCCGGATGCCGCTTTGGCGTGCTACGTGGGGACAAGCTTGTTTGGTCATCTGCCCCTAGAAATAATAGGGCTGTTGCGTGTTGAATGTGTGGTTTGTTTCAATAGATTGCATGGCCTTTGTTGTTTTTAAAATCCTTCCATTTTTAATGAAGGATTATTTATTTTTATGCCAATTTTATATTTCCCCATTACAGATTAAGCACGGTATAACAGCGAATGGGGTGTGGTCGGACCATTCTTTATCTGACATGAACTTGATCTAACGCAAAGATTTTTTATAGGCCTCTTTTAAATGGCCTGCATGCAAAAAGTTTAGACGTAAACTGGTGTATTATTAAAAAGACCAAGCAGTCGTATTTGCTTTTTTCTTTATATGTACTTTTTGCGGAGTGACAATGGTAAGCAGGCAGTCCATCAATCCGACTGAGCATGTAGACGCATCCGCACGAGCCGCCTGGGCACGTATCTGGAGCTCCATCTCCCCCGAATCGCAGCTCCTGGCCTGGATGGATTGGGTACGGCATCTGTCTATCAGCCCCGGCAAACAAGAACAATTACGTCAGCTGGCCCTAAGTCAGTGGGAGCAGTTGTTCCGCGATTGGAACGAGGAACTGGCCGCTTCTGCCCAAGCCACTGCCCCAGTATCGACGCCTGCTTATACCGACCGCCGCTTCTCTGACCCAGCCTGGGACCGCTGGCCTTTTAATTTGCTGCGCCAAACGTATCAGGCGCAGCAGCAATGGTGGCAAAGCGCCACCGAGGGCGTGGCCGGTGTTGAGCCCCATCATCAGAAGATGGTCGCGTTCGGTGCTGAGCAATGGCTGAACATGTTCAGCCCCAGCAATTTCGCCCTGACTAATCCTATGGTGTGGGATAAAACCCTTGCTGAACAAGGGGATAACTTCAATCGTGGCTTGGAGAACTGGCAGCAGGATATACAAGTCCAGTCCGCTGGCGAGCCCCCGGTCGGCACCGAAAATTTTAAGGTGGGACAGGATGTAGCGGCGACGCCCGGCAAGGTCGTATTACGTAACCAGCTGGTTGAATTGCTTCAATACACACCTACCACCAAACAGGTTCATCCTGAGCCGATCTTGATCGTACCCGCCTGGATCATGAAGTACTACATTCTGGATTTGTCCGAGCAGAAGTCATTGATCAAATACTTGGTGGATCAAGGACACACGGTGTTTTGTCTGTCCTGGAAAAACCCCGACGCGGCGGATCATGCGTTTGGAATGGACGACTATATTCGCTTGGGCTGGACAGCCAGCCTGGATGCGGTCAATGCTATTGCTCCCGGTCAAAAAATTCATGCCACAGGTTATTGCCTGGGTGGCACCTTGTTGTCCATTGCGGCTGCCGCCATGGCGCGTGATGGTGATGACCGCCTGGCGTCCCTGACCTTCTTTGCGGCACAAACGGATTTTTCCGAACCCGGCGATTTGTCTTTGTTTATTGATGAAAGTCAGGTCAGCATGCTGGAAGCCCAGATGGTCGACGAAGGATATTTGCGCGCCAATCAGATGGAGGCCGCATTTCAAATGTTGCGCTCGGCTGACTTATTGTGGGCACCCATGGTCAATAAGTATTTATTGGGTGAACGCCGTCCTTTGAACGATTTAATGGCCTGGAATGCAGACGCCACGCGTATGCCTGCCACCATGCATTCGCAATATTTGCGTCGCATGTATTTGAATAATGATTTAAGTCAAAACCGATATCCGCTTGAAGGTCGTATTGTTTCTCTGGCGCAAATCAATTTACCTACTTTTTGCGTGGGTACGGTTTCTGATCACGTCGCACCCTGGCGTTCTGTTTACAAGCTGCACTACTTGGTGCCAGCCGAGATCACCTTTGTCTTGACCACAGGTGGGCACAACGCCGGAATTGTCAGCGAGCCAGGCCATCCGCGCCGTAACTATCAGATCAACACCCGAGCCGCGGGTACTGCTCCCATCCTGGTTGACGAGTGGCAGGCACAGGCGAGCTCGCATCCCGGTTCCTGGTGGTCTGCGTGGGCTGAATGGCTGAAAGCCCGTTCTGGCGCACCCATCAAACCGCCACAAATGGGTGCCGCCAAACAAGGCTTTGCACCGTTGGGCCCCGCACCCGGCCAATACGTATTAGTGAAGTAAGCACTCAGGTCAT
>JBQEAN010000061.1:0-20701 GCA_052109075.1 Alcaligenes sp.
GGGCTGGATTCAAAGTGTCCGACTTCTTTGCCGTTTTGGCGGATGATCAGGCGTAATGGATTCATGATGTTGTTGCCGTATCAGAGACGGGCCAGTAAAAGTTGTTGGGCGTGGCGCGTGCACCAAAAATGGCCTGTCCAACGCGCACAATCGTGGAGCCTTCGGAGATAGCGACTTCATAGTCGCCGGACATACCCATGGACAATTCACGGATATTTTCAGCGTGGGGGATGTCGTTGCGCAGTTGATCGCGCAAATTGCGTAGCAGAACAAAGCAAGGGCGTACCCGTTCCGGGTCCGCATCCATCAGGGCCAAGGTCATCAGACCTTTCACACGCAGCGCGGAGAATTGTGGTAATTCGCGCACAAACGCGTGCACTTCGTCGGGCGGCAAACCAAATTTGCTTTCCTCGCCTGAGGTGTTCACCTGTACGAATACATCCAGGCTACGGCCTTCCATTTGCAGGCGGCGGTCCAGTGCTTCGGCGGTCTTGAGTTTATCTAAAGCATGGAATTCAGTTGCAAAACGGGCTACCGACTTGGCTTTATTGCTTTGCAGGTGTCCAATAACAGCCCACTCCAAATCGGGCAGCTCTTCGCGCAAAGCCTCGTATTTGCCTTCGGCTTCCTGGATTTTGTTCTCGCCCAGCAAGCGGCAACCGGCTTGATACGCCAGACGAATGCGGTCAATCCCGAAGGTTTTGCTGACCGTTAGCAGACGCACATCGCCAGCAGCCCGTCCGTAGCGCAGGCAGGCTGTGTCAATTCTTTGTTGTACCAGGGCAATGCGTTCCCGAAATGCCTCTACACTGGTGGAGGTGGGATAATGCTCGGCGTGAAGTACATCAGGGGCGGATTCGGACATGGCGCACCAATAAGGAAGAAAAAAAAGATAAACTCGACCCTGCGGGTCGCGCATAAACTATTATGTCATAGGTCAAAATGAATATCCAGGGAAGCAATGCGAAGGAACTTTTCGATGATATCCGGCAGCAAGTGGCACTGGGGCGTATTGCTCCCGGCCAGATCTTGCCACCCGTGCGCGAATTAGCCCAAACACTGGGATTGAACCGGAACACCGTCGCCCTTGCTTATAAGCGTTTGGTGTCAGCGGGGGTGGCCGATGCCCAGGGCCGCCGTGGCACGCGTATCCGCGAGGCTATTCGTGAATTGGCGCGTGAAGGTCATGGCGCCAGTTCAGCCTTGCAGGATCTGGCCAGTGGCAATCCGGCGCTGGCTTATTTGCCGGCACCCATGCAATTGACAGCGGGGGTGCGTGGTCAAACCCAGGCCTTGTATGGCGCGGATCCCTTGGTGCCCGAACTGCGCGCCGTGTGCCAACAGGTTTTTCATAAAGATACGCCGTTGGAAACCGATTATCACGTCAGCTATGGCGCAGTAGATGCAATCGAGCGTCTGTTGCAAGCCTTTCTACTGGCGGGCGATAAGGTCGGGATTGAAGATCCGGGCTATCTGAATAGCATCAACTCGGTCAATACCTTGGGCTACAAGCCTGTAGGCATTGCAGTTGATAGTGAAGGCATTGTGCCCGCTTCCCTGGAGGAGGCCTTGGCAGATGGCCTACGCGCCTTGATTCTGACACCGCGAGCACACAATCCCACAGGCTGTTCCTTGAGCCGGGCGCGAGCCAAGCAAATCGAACAAATCCTGAAGCAGTATCCCGAGTTGCTGTTGATGATTGATGACCACTTCTGGATGCTGGCCAGCAGTCCTTATCGCAATGTGATTCCTGCCGATCATCTACGCTGGGCCTTGATCCGCTCTGTGTCTAAGGGGCTAGGACCCGATTTGCGCGTGGCTTTGGTGGCCTCTGATCTGCAAACCAGCGAACGCCTGTCTCAGCGCTTGGCATCTGGCGCGCAATGGGTCAGCCATCTCCTGCAACAAATGGTCGTGCATGGCCTGACCGATACCGACATCAAAGCGCAGACCCGCGTGGCGCAAGCGGCCTATGTGCAGGCCCGTAGCGATTTGATGCATGTCTTGAAGAAACAAAGCATCCCTTTTTGGGATAGCGAAGAAGGTTTCAACTTGTGGATTCCACTGGACCGGGAAGCCGATCCTGTGTTGGCCGGGTTGGCCGCGCGTGGCTGGCTGGTGCGATCTGGGCAAGTGTTTGGTGTGAGCAATCCCGCTCAAGGTTTACGTGTCAGCTTTGCCAATCTGGATGCTAAAGGCGCACAGCGCTTTTCAACTGATTTGGCTCAAGTGCTTCAAGAACGCTATTAATCACTATCTTGCTGCTTCGAGTGGAGTAGCAAGATAGTGAGCTCTATACCGTGCGCCCACCCGTTCAGCTAAAAAAGGGGGCGCTATTTTTATATCTGCTTAGCTTGGTTTGCTGGGGCGATTGCTGATCCATTGCACCGCCAGCACGCTGCCCATCACCAAAATAATGCCAATCAGGCTAGAGCCCGTCATGGCCTGACCTAAAATCAGCCAACCCAAGATTACGGCGGTCAACGGGCTGAGCAGGCCCAGCGAGGACACCGCGACCGAAGGCAAGACAGCAATGCCGCGGAACCACAAGGTGTAGGCCAGCAGAGCGCCCACCAAACAGAGATACAGATAGCCGCCAATTTGCACCGCGCTTAAGGAACTATCCAGTGGCGGGTCCACCCACAGGGCCAAGGGGGCCAGCATCAGGCCCCCCAGCATTAACTGCCAGGCAGTGAACGCCAGAATGGGCAGGCCGCTACGCCAGCGATGCGACAAGTAGGTGCCCAACGCCATACATAAAGCGCCCACAATCGCGGCCACCATGCCCCAGGTATCCCATTGGCTTTCCGGGGACAGCAGCAAAACCCCCATGCCGAAAATACCCACCAGGCAGGCGACTAAGGCCATTGTGACAGGACGTTTGCCTTCCGACGCCCAGGCCAGAGCGATAACGACCAAAGGTTGAGCCGCTCCGACGACGGCCGCCAAACCACCCGGCAAGCGGTAGGCCGCGACAAAGAGCAGTGCTTGAAAAGCACCAATATTCAAGGCGGCCAAAATCAGGGTGCGACCCCAATCGCCACGGGCAGGCATGCGACGGCTCCACAGCAGCAACATCAGGCCAGCTGGAAAGCAACGTAAAAATGCCGCAATAAAAGGGCGATCAGGCGGTAGGATTTCTGTAGTGACAATATAGGTAGAGCCCCAGATGGCGGGGCCCAGTGCGGTCAGTGCCGTCACAATCCAAAGGGAAAATCGGTTCATGATGAAAGTATCTTGATGTCGAGATAAATGCCAGTGTAGGGATGATTTATCTTAATATCAAGATAAATATCGGAATCGAGAAATCATGAGTACGAGCGAAGACCGCGACGCAGTAGACCTGATCATCCGTCAATGGCGGGAGCAGCGGCCCGACTTGCAGAACCTGGAGGCGATGGCTCTGCTGGGACGCATGACGCGCTGCTTTCAACTGGTGCAAAAACAGATGGGCGACAATTTCAGGCGTCATGGCCTGCAATTGGGCGAGTTCGATGTGCTGGCCAGCCTACGCCGCTCCGGGCCGCCCTACACCTTGGCACCTACGGCCCTGTTTTCCACCTTGATGGTCAGTTCCGGCACCATGACGCACCGTTTGCAGGGTTTGGAAAAGCAGGGTTTGATTGAGCGCATTGCGGACCCCGAAGATGCCCGCCGTATTCTGGTGCGCTTAAGTCCGACGGGTCTGGCTTGTGTGGATACGGTGGTCGTGGACCATTTAGCGAATGAAGAAAACATGTTGGAAGGCCTGGATGCGACACAACGGCAAAGTCTGGATACCTTGTTGCGCGACTGGATGCGTTTGTTGGAGTCGCGCCAGGCTTGAAGGAATGCTAAAGTAGCTGGGTATATACACAGCCTACTTATGACCCCGCCAGAGCTTCCTCCTTTCTATTATCTGCATAATTTCCATCAGGTTTTGCACTGGGTAGAGCACGCCAGTTCCGACTTGCTGGAGCCAGAACACGTCCATTGCGGTCGTAGTTTCTTGCAGGCCTCTCAGCCGGCGCAAGCCTTATTAGTTCGCTTGTTGATGCGCAAAGGCCCCGTATTTCGCATCGACAAGTTGCGTTACGCCGAGATTGAGGATTTGAATGCAGCGGTGCACGAATTAGCGGCTTGTGGTCTGATCGAAACGGCCCCCGAACTGGCTCTGGAAACGTTGTTTGCCGTCCATACTGTGCCGGAACTGCGCCGCTTGTTCAGTAATCTGCCTGCCACCGGGCGTAAGGCGGATTATCAAGAGAAAATCAGCCAAACGCATGGTGACCAAGCGCGGCCCTTTCTGGAGTGGTGCGCGGATACCAGCTTGCAGGCCCCCATGCTGCGTTTGTCGCCCGAGGTCATGCATTGGGCACAGCGCTTGCAGTTGCTGTTCTTTGGCAATCATTACCAGGACTGGTCCGAGTTCGTGTTGAGCGATCTAGGTCTGTATCGCTACGAAACGGTGGTGCTGAATCAGGCCAGCCGGGCATTTCGACATGGCGAGGATGTGCGTCTCTATGAAACCTTGTCCGAGCTGCGCGAGGCGCAGGACGAGGCCAACCCCGATCAGTGGGCACAGCGTCTTGCCGCTGTACAGGCTGTGGCGACCGACAGCGACTGGTTGCAGCGGCGCAAGGCGAAAACCTTGTTCCAACTGGGCCAGCAAGCGGAGCGACAACAGTGGTGGCCTTTGGCCGAGCAGGCCTATACCAAGACCACTTGGCCGGGGGCGCGCTATCGCCAATTGCGCGTTCTAGAGCGCCAAGAGAATCATCAAGGAGCCTGGCCCTTGTTTTGTCAGGCTTGGCTTGAACCAGAGAACGAAAGCGAAACCCAGAAGCTATTGCGTATGCTGCCACGCATGCGCCGCAAATTAGCGGTAGAGGTACCGCCTAGTGCGCCACCAAGCAAACCAGCAAGCCGTACCCAACGCAGTGATCTAATACTGTTTGATGACGGTAATCGGGTGGAGGCGCAGGTGCTGGCTCATTGGAGCAGCCCGTTGGCTCCCGTTTTTTATGTGGAAAATGCGCTGTTTCCGGCTTTATTAGGCCTGCTTAGCTGGGATGCTATTTTTGCACCCTTGCCGGGGGCTTTCTTCCATCCTTATCAAGCCTGCCCAGCCGACTGGGGCAATCCTGATTTTGTGTCGCGCCGTCAGGGTTTGTTTGATGACGCCCTAAGCGTGCTGGAGGGGGGCGATTATAAAACCGTGATCTGGCAGCGCTGGCAAGAAAAGCGGGGTATACAGTGTCCCTTGCTGATCTGGCCCGCCTTGGATGAAACCTTGATCGAGCAGGCTTTGCAGTGTATTCCGGCGTCGCACTTACAAGTGGTATTCAGACGAATTTTGCAAGACTGGCGCGACAATCGCTCCGGCTTGCCGGATTTGGTGCGTTTTATGCCTGCCCAGAAAAGCTATGAATTAATTGAAGTTAAAGGGCCTGGCGACCGACTTCAGGACAATCAACGGCGCTGGTTACGTTTTTTTGAACAGCATGCCATCCCGGCCCGGGTTTGCTACGTGACCCGGCCCGAGTCCGTATGAAAGCCTGGACGGTAGGTGTACGTGCCTTGTGTGAATTCACCGCCCGCAGTGGCGATTTGGACTTGCGCTTTACCCCTGCGGCCACGGCGCAGGAAGGAATGTTAGGCCACCAACAATTGCGTTTGCGTCGTCCGGCGCATTACGAGGCGGAAGTCCCCCTGTCCTACGAGATGGAAGGGCTGTTGGTGCGAGGCCGGGCTGATGGTTTCGATCCCGTTAGCCTATGCCTGGAAGAGCTGAAAACCTATCGTGGTGCGTTTGACGCTATACCCGAACATCACCGCCGTTTGCATCTGGCCCAGGCTAAAGTCTATGCCGCCATGATCTGTCAGGAGCGGGACTTGCCGGGGGTGACGGTTAGCGTGGTGTATTACCACGTCGATAAGCACAAAGAGACGTGCATTGTCGAGTACCTGGAGCGCGCAGATCTATGGGCCTTCTTCGAGCAGCAATGCCGTGCCTATGTGGAATGGGGACGCCAGGAGCAGAAACACCGTCTGGCGCGGGATCAGGCCTGTACGGAATTGCAATTTCCCTTTGAGCAGTTTCGCGCTGGGCAGCGTGAACTGGCGGTGGCGGCATTTCGGGCACAGCGTGATGCGCAGTGTCTATTAGCTCAAGCGCCGACGGGAATTGGTAAAACACTGGCTGTCGTTTTTCCCGGTCTGAAAGCCATGCCCGAGGCGGGCGTGGACAAGCTGTTTTATCTGACAGCTAAAAATTCGGGCCGACAAATGGCCCTGGATGCCTTGAGCCGATTAAGCCCAGAAGGAGAAGGCGCTTGGCGAGTGCTGGAAATGGTTGCCCGTGACAAGCAATGCCCGAATCCGGATAAAGCCTGCCATGGCCAGTCCTGCCCTCTGGCCCAGGGCTTTTATGATCGCTTACCGGCAGCACGCCAGCAAGCCTTGCAACAGCCCATCTTGGACCGCCAGCGCTTGCAACAGGTGGCTAGCGAACACCAAGTCTGCCCTTATTATCTGGGGCAGGAAATGCTGCGTTGGGCTGATGCGATTGTGGGCGACTACAACTACTTTTTTGATACGCATGCGGTGCTCTACAGCCAGACTCTGGCGCAACAATGGCGCAGTGCGGTGCTGGTGGATGAGGCTCATAATCTGGTTGAACGGGCCCGTTCCATGTACTCGGCGTCTTTCTCGCAAGTACAATTGCGTCTGGCACGTAAAGCGGCGCCGTCGGCCTTGAAGCGTCATTTCGCCCCTTTGACTCGCTTGATGGAGGATCTGGTGCCCGAGGAGGGCGGCGATCAATGGGGTTTGGAAAAGATTCCGTCCGATCTGTTAGAGCAATGCGAGTACCTGGCGGCTCGTTTGGGAGGCTATGTGGCAGAAAACCCCATGCCCCAGGACAGTCCTTTGCTGCAGTTTTATTTCGAACTGCTGTACTTTGTGGATCTGGCCAGACAGTTTGGCTCGCACTCTTTATTTGATATTTTGGCGCACCGTGATGGCGTGCTGCTGAATCTTCGCAATATTGTGCCCGCCCCCTTTCTGGCCGAACGCTATGGGGACGCGCACGGTGTTGTTCTGTTCTCCGGTACCTTGAACCCATCGCAGTTCTATCGTGATGTATTGGGTTTGCCGCCAAGCACCGCCGAGTTAACGGTGGCTTCACCTTATCGGGCCGAGCAATTGCGGGTGCGTCAATATGCCGATTTGTCGACACGCTATGCGGACCGAGCCTATAGCCTCAATGGGGTTTGCGATATTGTCGGGCAGGCGTATCGGGAGCAGCCGGGCAATTACCTGTTGTTCTTGAGTAGTTTTAATTATCTGGAACAGGTTAGCCAAGCATTGCAGGAGCGTTGGCCGGATATGCCGCTGTGGCATCAGCAAGCGGGCATGAGTGATCAGCAAAGAACCCAGTTTCTGGATCGTTTTACGCTGGACGGGCAGGGGGTGGGGCTGGCGGTCTTGGGCGGGGCGTTTTCTGAAGGGGTGGATTTACCCGGTAAACGGTTGATTGGGGCTTTTATCGCCACCTTGGGCCTGCCCCAATTCAATCCCGCTAATGAGTCTGTCCGGCAAGTCATGGCCCGGCTCTTTGGGGAGCGGCGGGCCTATGACTATACCTATCTCTATCCGGGGCTACGTAAGATTACACAGGCCGCGGGTCGTGTGATTCGTGATGAACAGGATCAAGGTTTTGTGTATCTGCTGGACGAGCGCTATGGGCAGCGGCGGGTACAGCAGTTGTTGCCGGACTGGTGGCAAATTGAGCAGGTTCGGACTGACGCTCGTTCTGGGCAATGACCTCAGTAATGATTTGGGCGGTGGCCGCAGACAGCGTCCAACCCAGGTGACCGTGGCCGGTGTTGTAGTACACACCTGGGCGGCTGCCTGCTTTCACGCGGGGCAACATGTCCGGCATCATGGGACGCAAGCCGGCCCAAGGCACCACGCGGTCGGTGGTGGCATCGTGGAAGTTACGGCGTGTCCAGTTCGTCAGTGGGGCGATACGGTCGGCGCGAATGTCTTTGTTCGAACCGTTGTACTCTGCCGTGCCGGCGACGCGCAGGCGCTCTTTGCCCAGGCGGCTGGTTACAATCTTGGCTTCCTCGTCCAGCAAACTGACCCAAGGGGCAGCATGCTGGGCTTCGGGCGTATCCAGATACACCGAGATTGAATAGCCTTTGACGGGGTAAATGTTGACATAATCGCCCAGCATATGAGCCAGATGACGGCTACCCACACCGGCGCACACGACCAGCGAATCAACAGACAGTGTATGGGTATGCGCTTCAGCGCCTTCACCTGTACGCAGTTGAAGGCGATGTGGAGGGCCGCAATCAATACCCAGCACTTCCGTATCTTGCAAGAATTTCACGCCGCGCTTGGCGCATGCATCAGCCAGACCGCGCGTGTATTTGTGAATATCGCCCGTGGCATCCGAGGGCGTAAAGAAGCCGCCGTAGTACGTGCCTTGCAAAGCGGGTTCAATCTGGTGAATTTCGTCGTTGGTAACGGTGCGACGCTCCAAGCCACCCTTATGCAGCAATTGGCTGACCTTCTTGCCAGATTCAAAGCCGCCCGCGGTGTGATAGATGTGCAAGATGCCGCGTTGTTCCAGGTCGAAATCAATGTTCTCGTCCTTGGCCCATTGATACAGGTTTTCACGGGCGGTAATGGCCAGCCTGACGGTTTCAATGGTGTTGCGCTCGTAGCCCGAAATCGCGCCCATAAATTGGGCCATCCAGCTGTATTTGTGCCAGCTTGGTTTAGGGTTGAACAGCAGTGGGGCGTCTTTGCGCATCATCCACTTCAAACCCTTCAAAATGGTGCTGCGGCTGTTCCAGACCTCGGCATTGCAAGCGGAAAGCTGCCCACCGTTGGCGAACGAGGTTTCCATCGCGGGGTAACGCAGACGGTCGATAACGGTAACTTGATAGCCTTTCAGGCTGAGGGCGTAGGCGGTGGTGATTCCAGAGATACCGGCACCAATGACGGCAATATGCGACATAACAGGCTCCTGACAGGTGAATTGCTACCTAATAGTGGCAATACCCCATCTGTCCTGTGACCTGAGAGTTTATCCAACCAGCAAAGAGGGTTGGGCTCCTTCGGTGGGCGTCATGCGCCGCTCTCCAGAGTGTCGGGCTGGTACGATCCTTTTGCCTGAGAGATTCCGGGGTGGTTGCTCCGTCGGCGCCTGATTGAACAGGTCTCTTTCATACCGCCTGTAATGACGGGACTACAGTAGCTGCGCTTGTAAAAGTTTGCAATCAGGGTAAACCAAGAGCCGGGCGAACCGACCCTTGGTGTTGAGTGTGGTCTAGGACGGGTAGATCCACAGTTTGGAGGGTGGCAATTGCAGATGATGCACGCCGCCCGGCAGAGGCTCGGGCCCGAAAGCGCGCAAGGTTCCGGCTGATGGGTCAGCCATGCGAAAGACGTGCTCCCACTTGTCGCCCAGGTACATGCTGGTGGATAAATGCAACTGCAGTGTTTCGGGGCTGGGCTGGGCGTTCAGTTGCACCTGTTCGACACGAATCACCGCCGTCGCTTGCTGACCAGGGGTCAAGGGGGCCGCCGCATGCCCCCATAATTCCCAACCAGGGCCACTCAGGCAGGTTTGTTGATCGCGTTGTCCGGTCACCTTGCCTTGCAGGCGGTTGTTCGAGCCCATGAACTCCGCGGTATAGAGGGTCTTGGGATTGCTATAGACCTCTTGCGGGGTACCTTGTTGTTCGATATTGCCGCCATTCAGCAACAAAATCCGATCTGAAATGGCCATGGCTTCGGCCTGATCATGGGTCACCATCAAAGCCGACAAACCCATTTCCACAATCAGCTCGCGCAGGAAGACGCGGGCCTCTTCGCGCAGCTTGGCGTCCAGGTTCGACAGCGGTTCATCCAGCAGAATCACGGGTGGGTTGTAGACCAATGCACGGGCAATGGCGACCCGTTGTTGCTGCCCACCCGACAATTGGCTGGGGTAGCGTTCGCCTAGGCCCTGCAAACCCAACTGATCCAAAATGGCCTCTACCTTCTGACGGCTTTCGGCTTTGGGTGTTTTACGCAGCGTCAGCGGGTACGACACGTTGTCCTGTACCGTCATGTGCGGCCACAAAGCATAGGACTGGAACACCAGTCCCAGATTGCGGGCTTCGGCGGGCAAGTCAACGCGGGTTTGCGAGTCGTACAGCACGTCGTTATTGATGGTGATACGGCCTTGAGAGGGCTGTTCCAGCCCCGCAACCGCACGCAGCAAGGTGGTTTTGCCACTGCCCGACGCGCCCAGCAAGGAGACCACTTCGCCCTTGTTCAGGCTCATGGAGACCCCTTTCAGGACAGGGTTCCGGTCGTAGGCCAGGTGGATGTTTTCTACAGTCAGCTCGGTCATCGTAATTTCACTCCGAAGCGCAATGCGATGGTCAGGCCAATAACCACCATCACGATATTGATAAAGGACAGGGCGGCCACAATGTCGATAGCACCGGTGGCCCACAGGGAAACCAGCATGGAGCCAATCGTTTCCGTGCCGGGTGTCAGCAAGTACACGCCCGTGGAGTATTCCCGTTCAAAAATCAGGAACATCAGCAACCAGGAGCCAATCAGGCCGAATTTCGCCAGAGGCAGGGTAATCTGGCGCGTCACCTGACCGGGGCGTGCCCCGGTGCTGCGGGCCGCTTCTTCCAGCTCGGGGCCTACTTGCAGCAGGGTCGAGGAGATCAGACGCAGGCCGTAAGCCATCCAGACCACGCTATAGGCCAGCCACACACTGAAGATGGTGCTGCGCAAGGCACGCAAAGGGCCGACAATGACACCCCGTAGCCATTCCGACATGGGCAATACTGAAAGCCAGCCATTTTCCAGGGACTGATCCAGCCACATCGGCACGAACAGGAACATCCACAAGAAGGCCAGACCAGCCAGCAGACCCGGTACGGCGCGTGGAACCAGAACGCTGTAGTCCAGGAAACGGGTGATGCCATCCGGTTTACGGTGCATGGCCAGACCGATAAAGGTGTAGCAAATCACGGCCAAGGCGCCGCCGAAAACGCCAATGGCAATCGAGTTAAAAATGGCGCGCAACAGGTGGGTCTGTCCGAATACTTGTTTAAAGGCATCCAGGGAGAGCACGTCCATCAGCGACACGCCAATGCCCCAGTTGGACACAAAAGCGCGCAGTACCACACCCACAACCGGCACGATGACCGTGAAGAACAGCCATAGCGCGACTAGTGTTGCTGCAGCCCAGCGCCAGCGACCCAGCGGCAGGGAGCGAGCCTGGGACGTTTTGCCCTTGACGGTCACAAATCGGTTCGCGGTACGCATCAGGCGACGTTGCAGCATTACCAATGGAATGGTCATGGCAATCAGGATCACGGCAACGGCTGCCATCAAGTGATAGGACGGGATGCCCAGTTTGTTGGTCAATTTGTACAAGTAGGTGGCCAGAACCAGGTGGCCCTCGGGATCACCCAGCACCAATACCAATCCAAATACCTCTAGACCCAGGAAAAAGAGCAGGACGCAGGCATACAGAATGGCCGGGCGAACCATGGGCAAGCTGACCGAGCGCATGACTTGCCAGGGGCTGGCACCGGCGCTGCGGGCGGCTTCTTCCACGTCCGAACCCATGCTACGCAAGGCCGAAGAAATATACAGATAGGCGTGTGGAACGTGAGTCAAACCAGCAATGATGACGATGCTGGTAAAGGCGTAGATGTTCCAGGGCACAAAGCCGATCAGGTCCAGTGTCCAGGTAGAGAAAAAACCGACGGGCCCGGCGGCAACGATGTAGCCAAAACCCAGCACCATGGGAGAGACGAAAATGGGGACCAGAATCAGCGGTTCGATCCAGGTACGGCCAGGCAGGTCGGTGCGCACCATCAGGAAAGCAAGAATGCCACCTAAGGGGATGGAGATGCCGGCCAGGCCAAAGGCCATGATGAAACCGCTACCCAGCGCTTTGTAAAAATCGGGATCGTCAAAAATGAAACGAAAGGCATCCAGCCCCAGAGACTTTTCAGCCGCGAAGAAGGGGGCGGAGAGCAGGCTTTGGATGATGATCAGGCTAAGCGGCACATAGATGGCCAGTGCCGTTATAAGAACAACGACATGGCGCGGCCAGGCCTGCCACCGAAGGCGTAAGGCGTGCATGATAAAGGTTCCAGGCGGAAAAGAGGCTGGGCGGCGGCGCAGGGCCTCCACCCAGATCAAAGACGAGATGTCTTATTTATTGGCAGCAGCGCGCCATTGCTTGATGAAGTCCAGGCGTTCTTTTTGCTTGAGGAAGTCCAGCAAGGATGAATCCACCGGGATGGGAGTCAGGTCAGCACTGGCCAGTTTTTTGGTCAGGCCATCCACGTCGTTATCGCCTTCCACGTCCGAGCGGATCGAAGCCAGCTCGGCTTTGTTGGCCAGTACGTTCTGACCTTCTTTGGACAGCATGTAGTTCAGGAAAACGCGAGCAGCATTGGGGTTTTGCGCTTTGTTGCTGATGAACGCCACGCGCGATAAGACCAGGGTGTAGTCGGAGGGGTACACAATCCCGATAGCTTTATCCGTGGCGGCGCGAGTTTCCGCGTAGGAACCCAGCAAGTTGTAGCCGATCAGATTCTCGCCGGAGCTGACGCGCTCCATCATGGTGCCGGTAGAGGATTGCAAGACCAGATTGGCTGAGCCTACCCCCTTGATGAAATTCCAGTAGCTTTCGCCTTTCTTGCTGTCCTGGGCGGCGAGCATATAGCCCACGGCGGACTTCTCGATATCGTAGGTAGTGACTTTATTGCGGAAGCGGTCCTTGTCGCTTTCCACCAGCTTGGCCAGTTCAGCATGAGTTTTGGGCACTTCTTCGGGTTTGATCAGACGGTTGTTGTAGATGAAAACCGTAGGCTCATACGTCGTACCAAAAGCCTTGTTTTCCCACACGGCCCAACTGGGCAGGGAGGGGATTTCAGGCGACTCATAGCTGGCGGCATAATCGGTGGCCAGACGCATGGCCGAATCCATGGACGAGCTCCAGACGATGTCACCACTATTGCTGCCCGAGGCTTGCTCGCTGATGTAGCGGTTGTACAGCTCGGTGCTGTTCATGTCGTGGTAGTCGACTTTGATCTTGGGGTGAGAAGCTTCAAAGGCGGAAATTAGCGGGCTGGCCGCTTTGGTGTCCGTCGTGGAGTAGATGATGACCTTGCCTTCCTTTTCGGCGGCTGGGGCCAGATCGGTTTGGGCCCAAGCCGCTTGACCAGCAAGCATGCTGGCACTTAGCGATAGGGCTAGCAGGCTAAGACGGCTAGGGGTAGTGAATGCTGACATTCGAGTCTCCTTGGTTCAGAGTCCCGTCGAGATGCGAGACTTGGGGGGTGATCGGTGTCATTCCATTGTGTTGACTCTAGCTGTCAGCATCCTGTCATTGTTGATAGGGAATGTCCTGCAGGCCATTAGGCGTATCGGTGACCAGACGTCGCCAGTTTTGTAAGAAGCGCTGTCGTCGGGTCGGGTCCAGGCCGACCAACAAGGAGGGGTTTAGAACGAGCGGTTGAATAATTCCAATGGGTTGATTTGAAACGGTTTTTGTAAACCAGCTACCCGTTTCAATCGCATTGAGCGGGCCTAGTCCGGCTGGACCAGCAATGGTTTTCTGGCCTCGCGGTGAGAGCAAATAATCAATGAAAGTTGCCGCCAAATCGGGTCGGCGCGCCTGCTTATGAATTAAAGCGCTGCGGGTAAACACCGAGACATAATCGCTGGGAACCACGATGGCAATGTCCGAACCGGCCCTTTGGCGGGCCAGGGCATAGGATCCCAACACGTTGTAGGCCACATCCAGCGTGCCATTGTCCAGATCGTCCAGAATGGAGGCGGTATTGGCGTATAGACGGGCTCCGACTCGGCCCAAGGCATTAGCCAGCCCCCAAAAGGTCGAGGAGGTTCGTTCGTCATAAAGCGCGAACAAATAGCCTACACCACTGATCTGGATGTCATAGGTGCCGACTCGGCCCATCAACTGGTGACTGTTACGCTCCAGTAGTTTCAGTAGTGCCTCGCGGGAGGTAGGCAGATCTGGCGGCAGACGGGAAGGCGCATAGGCGATGACCGCCGGTTCCAGCGTGAAGCCGAACACTTCATTACGCCAGCGCGCCCACCCCGGCATGGCATTGGTCAGGCTTGAACTGTGGGAGCGGGCGTAGCCATCGTTAGCCAGCTTTACCTGAAGATCCGAGGCCGAGCTGATGAGTAGATCGGTCTCTGGCAGGCTGCCCTGGGTCGTGTGCCGATACAGCGCATTGGAATCCATCTCGTGATACAGAACCCGCACTTGGGGCTGAGTTTGCTGAAAGTCGTGTACCAGCACTTCAAACAATTCGGTGTCAGTGGGGCCAGCGATGACTAATAGGGGCTGATCCTGCGGCTTTTTATGGGAGGCAAGCGGTGGATAATCATGGCTGCGTATGCCCATATCCAGCCCCGTTGGAGGTTTAGTGGCTTGCGCTGTATCTGCTTGCGTCATCAGTCCCACCACGACCAGGCCTAGAACGGCCAGGGTTTGAGCGATGCTTGTAGAGGGTTTTGGGGCCTGCAGCTGGGCCGGTATTTCTATGCGGACAGTAAGCCCGTGGGGGGCGTGGTCACGCAGCAATAAAGTGCCTTGATGCGCCTGTACTACCGTGCGTACGATGGATAGTCCCAGGCCAGATCCAGGGAGGCCTTGGCTGGCGGGGCCGCGTTGAAACCGTTCCAGCAAGCGTGTCTTGTCCTCATCACAGACCCCTGGCCCGAGGTCTGAAACATCAAATACCACCAGGCCGGCAGGGCGGGTATAGACACGTACTGAAATGTGCTCATCGCTATAGAGCATGGCGTTATCGATCACATTGCGCAGCATTTCCCGTAGGGAAACATGGTCGCCCACTATTTGGGCACGCCGCGCTGACGGTGTGATGTGGACTTGCAAGCGATGCGCCCGGTCCGGGTCCACACGTCCCTGGATCTCTTGAATCAATGGAGCAAGGTCCAAGGGCCGCATTGTGCTGCGATCCAAGCGATGGCTGACGGTAGCGTCCATCAGCAATTGATTCAGCAAATGTGTGGCGTGGGTCGTATTGTTCAGAATGCGTTGTAGGCGGGGACGGACGGCCTCCGAGCCAGGTTCGTCCATGGCAAGCTGGGTTTGCAAATGGACGGCTGCCAAGGGGGTGCGAATTTGGTGAGCGGCGTCGGCCACCAGGTTATTCAAGGTTCCCACAGCCGTTTGCAGACGATTCATGAAGGCGTTCAGGGTGTCGACCAGACGGCGAATTTCCTTGGGGACGGGAGTGTCGATGGCTTGTAGATTGTCGTAAGAACGTTCTCTCAGCGCGGTTTCCAGTTCGGCTAAAGGCCCGAAGGCGCGGCGTATGCCCAAGCTGGTAATCATCAAGGCCAGCAAAATCAGGCCCGTCAATGACAAGGTGCTACGGCTTAGCAGTTCATCCGCTAGCGCTTGCCGGGTTCCCAACGTTTCTGCGACACGGATGGTGATCCAGCCGCGACCCAGCGAATGCTCACCTGTCAATAACCGGCCAATAGTAGCGACGCGCACGGGAGTGTCTTGATACGTGATGGTGTCGTAGCGCGGCTCTGAACTGGTGGCCGCAGGCAAGGTGGCTCCCAGGTCAGGGTATCCGGAAATGATCCCGGCAGAAGAGCGCACACTGTAGAAAATGTGTTCTTGTTCGGGCAGCATGGCCATGGCAGAGTAAGGCAGTTCCAGGGAGAGTTCGCCTTCGTCGATCTGGATGGCATTGGCAATGGTCAAGGCGGAGGCTTTCAGGAGCCGGTCATAGGCAGAGTCCGCCGCGCGGTGGGCGTATTGGCGTGACACCAGCCCTAGCGCTAACAGCGCCACCGCCAGCAGGCAGACCGCCAGCGCTAGCACACGATGCTGGATAGATAATGGGCCGCGCATTAGCTGGCATCGCTCAGGCGGGCTATATAACCAGTGCCGCGTACGGTATCGATACGAATCGCAATATCGCTCAGTTTGCGCCGTAGGCGTGAGACGTGCAGCTCGACGGCATTGGGACTGGAATCCTCATCGAAATTAAATAATTGCATCATCAGGCGTTCTTTGGTGACGACCTGTCCGCTGCGGCTTAACAGCAATTCCAGCAGGCAGAATTCGCGCTGCCCGAATTCTACCGTCTGGTCCCGGCATCTAATGCGACGAGCAGCAATATCAATGCTGACGTGTCCCAACTGCCAGATCTCGGCCTGCGTGGTGGCCGGGCGACGCATTAGGGCTCGCAGCCGTGCCTCTAGTTCGCGTAGATCAAAGGGCTTGACCAAATAATCATCTGCACCCAGGTCCAGCATGGACACGCGGTCCTCAATTTCAGAACGGGCGGTCATGACCAGAACCGGCAGGCTAGGGGTCTGGCGACGCAGGTGTCGCAAAATACTGAAGCCGTCCTGATCAGGCAGCATGATGTCCAACAGCAGGACATCCCAAGGATCCATGTCCAGATAGCGCAGGGCTTGCTGCCCGCTCATGACCCATTCCACGCTATGCCCTCCGGCGCTGAGCCGGCTGGCAATAGCTTCTCCCAAATCCTCATTGTCTTCGACCATGAGTAAGCGCATAGTGCCTCCATCGGATGGGTTCCTGCATAGTGGCTCGCCACCCTAAGCGTGGATTGATATCCAGGTTTGCAGGGGGCTGCTCAATACCGAGGAACCTCTTTATATGATTTTTTTATTCTATCCCATCGATGTGCGAGGTCTTAGTTCAGCCGGTAATGCGCTCCCAGGCTAAGTGGACGTGCTAAAGCGGCCTGGGCTAGTAGCCATGCGGTATCCAGTTGCAGGCTCATGGCGTGGTTTTCTGGGGTGTTGGCAATGGTATTGATTTGTTGGCGCCAGTCTTCGATGGTTTGCAGCGCTTGTTGTAGGCCGGCACGGTTTCGCAGTAAACCAAGGTGCTCTTGCACCACGGCTTGCAAGGCGGGCAGTGTGACGTTGGCTTTGTTATTTGTGGATGGTGTGTTTGCTGTTGGAACCAAGGGCGAGCGCTTTGGGGGCCCGTTTACTGTAATGGCTTGGGCGGCAGCACGCCCCATCACGACGCACTCCAGAAGAGAGTTGCTGGCCAAACGATTGGCTCCGTGCAAACCTGTACAGGCGACTTCACCGACGGCATACAGGCCAGCTACCGTACTGCGCCCGTTTAAGTCGGTTTGAATACCACCGCAACTGTAATGGGCCGCTGGCGCTACGGGTATCCAATTGCGGCGTAAATCCAGGCCACGACGTAAGCCTTCTTCAAGTGCTTTAGGGAAGCGTTGATGCAAGGTGTCACTCCCGAGATGGCGCACGTCCAGCCAGACATGATCCGTGCCGTCATGACGCATTTGCGCTGTAATGGAGCGAGAAACAATGTCGCGTGGGGCTAGTTCAGCGCGTTGGTCGTAGTTGCCCATAAAGCGGCGGCCTTGAGCATCCAGCAGGTAGCCGCCTTCCCCTCGCAAGGCTTCCGTCAATAAAAAAGTGGGGCCCTGTGCATGCAGGCAAGTGGGATGGAATTGAATGAACTCGAGATCGCGCATTTGGGCACCCACGCCCCAAGCCAGAGCCAGGCCTTCACCTAGGGCACTGGCAGGATTGGTACTGTGCGTATATAGACGGCCCAGTCCACCCGTTGCCAAAACCACATGATCGGCCAAGATGGTTTCATAGCGGCCAGCGTGCTGGTCGTAGATATCGATACCGGCGACCTGACCCTGCTCGTTGTGACGCAAGCTCACTGCCTGGCAATGAGGACGCTGTAGGATGTTGGAGGCAAGGGCCAGTTGATGGAGCAGGACTTGCATGATCGCCTGTCCACTGGCATCGGCGATATGCACGATGCGGCGTCGGCTGTGTCCACCTTCGCGTGTCAGATGCAGTTGCCCGTCATCGCTTCGGTCCAAGGGGACCTGCTGTTGAAGTAGCCAGTCAACGGCTTGTGGGGCGGCTTGTAAAATCCCACGCACAGTGTCTGGGTCTGAGTGGTGTGCGCCCGCTTCCAGCGTGTCTGCAATATGTTGCTCCAGGGTGTCTTCGGCACTTAAAACAGCCGCTAGCCCACCCAAGGCCATCGGGCTGGCCCCAGAAGGGGCTGCTCCGATACTGAGCAACGTAATGTTCATTGAAGCGGGAAGGGATAGGGCAAGAGTGGTGCCTGCCAGTCCTGCACCAACGATCAATACCTCCGTGTGCGGCAAGCCGGTTTGCATCAAGCCGCCCCTACATGTTGAAACTGCTTGCTGTGGTCCGCCAGATCGGCACTGACGCGTAAGGTGTTTTGCTGTGCGGCTGCAAAGTCCATCATGCGTTGCAAGGAGCGTCGTGCACCGTCACGTAAAGCAGCGTCAACCTGAATGCCTGAGCCAGGCTGCTTGAGGCGTTCGTGTAAAGCATCCAAACTGTTCAGAGCCATCCAGGGGCAATAGGCGCAGCTTTTGCAAGTCGCGCTTTCGCCTGCGGTGGGAGCGGCTAAAAAGGTTTTCCCTGGGGCTTGCTGACGCATGGCATGGAGAATCCCTTGATCGGTCGCCACGATAAACGTGTCAGCAGGGCGGTTGATAGCGGCACGCAGCAGCTGCGTCGTCGAGCCGACAACATCCGCTAGCGCAACTACGGAGGCGGGGGACTCCGGATGAACCAGAACCTGGGCGTCGGGGTACTCGCTCATCAATGCTGTTAAGCCGTCCGCCTTGAATTCGTCATGAACCAGACAGGAGCCTTGCCAGAGCAGCATGTCGGCACCTGTTTGTTTTTGAATATAAGAGCCCAGGTGACGATCTGGTGCCCACAGGATTTTCTTCCCTTGAGTCTGCAGATGTCGAACGATATCTAGCGCGATTGAAGACGTGACCACCCAATCAGCCTGAGCTTTCACCGCCGCACTGGTATTGGCGTAGACAACGATTTCTCGATCAGGATGCGCCTCACAAAATTGCTTGAAGTCCTCTGGCGCGCAACCCAGATCCAGCGAGCAAGTGGCTTCATCATGCACAGCCAGTACACGTTTTTCTGGACTCAATATTTTGGCGGATTCCGCCATAAAGCCTACCCCGGCAACCAGCACTGTGCTGGCCTTATGCTCTTGCCCAAAGCGTGCCATTTCTAAAGAATCACCCACGCAACCACCCGTTTCCAGAGCCAAGTCCTGAATCTCAGGCTCGGTGTAGTAGTGCGCCACCAGCACAGCATCTTGCGCTTTCAACTGTTCGGCCAAGGCTTGTTTCAAGGCTGTTTTGTCAGTTTTCAGATTGAGTTTGATGGGTACTTCATGCCAAGTAATCTGTTTGCTTAAGGAGTCTTGGGAATCAGTTTGGCAGACATCAATGGGGTAGCGCTGAGTCATGGCTGTCCTTTATGCTCATGTTGAGCATAAATAGCTTAAAAAAAGGGAAAAGCAGATTGTCTGAGCGAAGAGGAGAATTGTCTCTTTGTTATGCTTTTTTTGAGCATAAATAAAAAAGCAGCGTTCTGCAAGCAAGAAAACAGACACAGGACAAGAGAAAGAGAGGGGCCCCGCCTTGGAAATTGATATCCAAAGCGGGGTGTAGGCCAGTTAGGGCGCGGGATTGGGAGAGTGGTGGTGAATAGCGTTGATCTTGGTGATCAGCTCACTACTCAGTTGTACATCCACACTGGCAATATTTTCGCGTAACTGCTCCAGCGTCGTCGCACCAATCAAATTGCTGCTGGTAAAGGCTTGCTGGTTGACCCAGGCTAGGGCCAGTTGCGTAGGCGTTAAACCGTATTCGCGGGCCAGCTCGTTATAGGCCAGTGCCGTTTCGCGTGCGCGGGGGGTGTCGTAGCGGGTGAAGCGCTCATACAGCGTCAAACGTCCTTTCTCCGGTTGAGCGCCGTGATCGTACTTGCCCGTCAGCACACCCATCGCCAAGGGTGAGTAAGCCAGCAAACCCAGGCCGTCATAACGGCAGAATTCGGACAGCCCTTCCTCAAACACGCGGTTAAGCAGGTTGTAGGGGTTTTGAATCGTGGCAATCAGGGGTAGGGAGCGTGAACGGGACAGTTCCAGGAAGCGAGACACCCCCCAAGGCGTTTCATTGGAGACACCGATATGGCGTACCTTGCCTTGACGCACAAAGCCGTCCAGGACCGCCAGGGTTTCTTCAATAGGGATGGTGTCTTCTTCCTTCCACGGGTAGCTACGTTGTCCGAAAGTCACCGTGCTGCGATCAGGCCAATGCAGTTGGTACAGATCCAGATAGTCTGTTTGCAGTCGACGTAGGCTGTCGTGCAGGGCTTGTTCCAGATTCTTGCGATCCAGACTGGTTCCGCCATTGCGGATATGGCCAGGGCGCTTGGGATCGCGTTGCGGACCGGCAATTTTACTGGCTAGAACGATGTCCTTGCGGCGGCCAGTTTTGGCAAGCCAGGTACCAATATATTGCTCGGTTAAGCCTTGCGTGGCGGCCATGGGCGGAACGGGATACATCTCGGCGGTATCCACCAGATTCACGCCCAGTTCCAGAGCAAGATCCAGCTGGGCATGCGCATCGGCCTCGCTGTTCTGTTCCCCGTATGTCATGGTGCCCAAACCAATCAGGCTGACATCCAGGTCTGTATTGCCCAGCTTGCGGTATTTCATTTGCTTCTACTCCGAAAGCGCAGGGCCGGGCGGCCCTACAAACCGTGCATGGTAGCG
>JBQEAN010000062.1:0-12756 GCA_052109075.1 Alcaligenes sp.
GCCAAGCCAAGCCAAGCCAAGCCAAGCCAAGCCAAGCCAAGCCAAGCCAAGCCAAGCGCGGCCTGGTTCAGCCTGTTTGACTCGGTTGAGCTCTACACCAGCTCCAGGCTCAAGTCGTTCAGTTCAGTCTGCCACGCCTGGACTTCAGCCAGCAGGGAGGCTTGCGACAACGGGTGGCTAGTCATCCATTCATGATCCAGGTGAATCAAGACGGTTTTGCCGCGCAGCTGCAGGCTGAGTGGCAAGGTTTCCCGATCTTCGCGGCGGCGCATCAGCATGACCGCCAGACGCAGGCTCAGCAAGGTCAGCCACCAGGCATTATTGGTTTCAAAACGTTTGAGCTTACCCAGCTTGCCTTGATGTCCCAGGCTCAGAAAACTAAGCAAGGCTTGGTCGTCGTTGGAGAAACCGGGCATATCAGCATGCTCCAGCACGTAGGCTGTGTGCTTGTGGTAATCCGCGTGCGCAATGCTCAATCCGACTTCATGCAGATCAGCAGCCCACCCCAATTGACGTTCCAGTTCCTGGGCTTCGGGCGAGTCGGGTAGTTTCAGTTGCGTGAAAAATTGCAGGGCGGCTTCGTGTACACGGTCTGCTTGACGCGTATCGACTTGATAGCGCTTGACCATCTGCTGCACGGTCTGGTCGCGCTGATCATGCTCTGATTCACGGCCTAGCATATCGTAGAGCACACCCACACGCAGAGCACCTTCGCCGGGCAGCATCTGGCGGATTTTCAATTCTTGGAAGGCGGCCATCATGATGGCCAGGCCAGCGGCCAAGACAGGTGCACGATGCGGTTTGATGCCGCTTAAATGACGCGTATCGACTTTGCCGTCGTGAACCAACCGTGTGCGCAGCTGCTCCATGCCTTCCAGCGTGATGCCTTTTTTGGACATACCGTTTTCTTGCAGGATGGCGATCAAGCCTTTGGCCGTCCCAGAGGAACCATAGGCTTCCTGCCAGCCGGTCTTGCGATACTGGCGCGTAATGCCTTCCAGCTCGCGGCGGGCTGTCAAAATCGCATTGCTCATACGCTGTTCGGTGATCACGCCATCGGCAAAGAACTTGTCGGTATAGCTGACACAGCCCATGTACAGGGACGACAGCAACAAAGGCTTCAAACCCTTGCCGATAATGACTTCCGTGGAACCACCGCCAATATCGATCATCAGACGGCGGTTAGGGGAGGGGGGCAATTCGTTGCTGATGCCCGAGAAAATCAGGCGTGCTTCTTCGTGGCCGGAGATGACCTCGATAGGAAAGCCAAAGGCAGCCTCGGCAGCGGGCAGAACCTCGCTTAAATTGCGTGCCACCCGAAAGGTGTTGGTGGCCACCGCGCGAACACGATTGGGGTGAAAACCTGCCAGACGTTCGTTAAAGCGCTTCAAGATGACAACGGCGCGTTCAATTGCATCGGGGCTGATGTACTTGTCGGGGCCCATGCCAGCGGCAAGTCGGACGGATTCATTAAGCCGGTCGATGGTGTAGATCTGGGCATGACCGTTGTGCTGAACCACTCGTCCAATGGATAAACGGAAGCTGTTGGAGCCCAGGTCCACAGCGGCTAGAAGTTGTTCCATGAGGCATCGCTCGGGATGATTACTGTGCGATTATAAGGACATTAATCATGGGTTTTGTTACATGAATCGGAAAATTAAGAAAAGTTAGACGAAAGCATCTTTGGAAAGACGATGTGGTATTGGAATGCGTGCTGCCGGATGGTGATTTAGACTTGAATCGGTCAGGGTCATAGGGCTGTAATATTCATGTAGTAAAAGTCTCACGATCCCATCTTCTTTGGCTTTTTTAACGACCTCACCATGCTGCCTTCTCCAGATTCAACCTTGCTAAACCGTGAGTTGTCCTTGCTCAAATTCAATGAGCGAGTTCTGGCCATGGCCGAAAACTCGACCACGCCTTTGCTGGAGCGCTTGCGCTACATCTGCATTGTCAGTTCCAACCTGGATGAGTTTTTTGAAATTCGTATCTCCAGCCTGAAAGAACAGATTTTGCAAAACCCCCATCAAGTGGGGGATGACGGATTCTTGCCTCAGCAGGCTTTTGACAAAGTTCAGGCTGCTGCCCATCAGTTGATCGAGAAGCAAAATGATCTGTTGATGGACGAGGTCTTGCCTACCTTGATGGATGAGGGAATTGGTTTGCTGCTGACCGCGCTATGGACACCGGCGCAGCGCGAGTGGGCCTATCAGACCTTTTTACGTGATGTCATGCCTTTGCTCACGCCTATTGGCCTGGACCCGGCACACCCCTTTCCCCGCGTCTACAACAAAAGCCTCAATTACATTGTTGAACTGAGTGGCGAGGACGCCTTTGCCCGCACAGGTACCATTGCCATTGTGCAGGCGCCGCGAGCTTTGCCGCGTGTTATCCGCGTTCCTGACGATATTGCGGGCATTCCGCAAGGCTATATGCTGCTGACCTCCCTGATCAGCGTTTTTGTAGGTGAGTTGTTCCCCGGCATGGACGTGAAGGGCTGTTATCAGTGGCGTGTGACGCGTAACAGCGATTTGTTTGTGGACGAGGAGGAGGTCACCAATTTGCGGGCTGCCTTGCAAGGCGAGCTGTCGCAACGCAACTTTGGTGCCGCCGTGCGTTTAGAAATTGATCACTCCATGCCGGAACGTCTGGAGCGTTTCCTGCAAAGTGAGTTCTCCCTGGAGGTGCCTGATACCTATCGTGTCAGCGGCCCGGTTAACCTGACGCGCCTGATGCAGCTGTGCAATGTGCCAGACCGCCCTGATCTGCTCTTTCCGGATTACCGCGCACCGATTCCCGCGCCTTTTGATTCATCTTTTGAGTCCCCAGCCCAGTTCTTTGAGGCGATTGCTCGCAAAGATCAGTTGCTGCATCACCCCTATCAATCTTTTCAGCCCGTACTGAGCTTCTTGCGCGCCGCGGCGGCTGATCCGGCTGTGGTGGGAATCAAGCAGACTATTTACCGTACGGGTGAGGATTCGGAGTTGATGAATATTCTCCTGTCGGCGGCCCGTGCAGGTAAAGAAGTGACCGTGATTGTGGAGCTGATGGCTCGCTTTGACGAGCAAACCAATATCAACTGGGCTGCCAAGCTCGAAGAAGTGGGCGCGCACGTAAGCTACGGGGTTGTAGGGCACAAGACCCACGCGAAGATGGCTTTGGTGTTGCGTCGCGAAGGTGGCTCGATCCGTCGCTATGGGCATTTAGGCACGGGTAACTATCACCCGCGTACTGCTCGCTTGTATACCGATTTCGGCTTGCTTACCGCCAACCAGGAGGTGTGCGAGGACATGGATAAGGTGTTCTCTATGCTGACTGGTCTGGGAGCCTGGCGGCCTTTGAAAAAATTGCTGCAATCCCCCTTTACCTTGCACGACAGCATGATGGACCGGATTCAGGCGGAAACGGAGCGCGCCTTGGCAGGCCAGAAAGCACGCATCATGGCCAAGATGAATTCGCTGCTGGAGCCCAAGATCATTCAAGCCCTGTATGACGCTAGCCAGGCCGGCGTCAAGGTGGACCTGATTGTGCGTGGCGCCTGCGCCTTGCGGGCGGGTGTGAAGGGCTTGTCGGAAAATATCCAGGTACGTTCGATTATTGGACGTTTTTTGGAGCACTCACGTGTTTTTTATTTTTACAATGGGGGCCAGGAAGAAGTCTTTATTTCCTCGGCAGACTGGATGGACCGCAATTTCTTCCGACGGGTGGAGCTGGGTGTACCGGTGCTTGACCGCAGCCTAAGAAAGCGGGTGATTGCCGAGGCCTTTACCTACGCCTTGCGTGACAATCAATTGTCTTGGAAAGCCAGTCCGGATGGCACGTACAATCGCATCCGCAGTCGTGGGGCCCCCTTTAATCTGCATTTGAATATGATGCAGCGTCTTGGCGGTGTGTGAAAAACCAGACTGTCATTAACGTGTCACATAGCCTGTTTATTATGATGTCACATACAGGGTGGGCCTGTCTTCTGACTATCATCAAGAGGATTTCTCGATGTTAAAACGTGTATTCAACAAGGTAAGTATTGCTCTGGCGTTCAGCGCTTTTGCGGCTACTGCCACAGCTGCAGACGTAACCGGTGCCGGTGCGTCGTTCCCTTACCCAATTTATGCCAAATGGGCGGCTGAATACGCCAAACAAACCAATAACCGTGTTAACTATCAGTCGATTGGTTCGGGTGGTGGTCAGCAGCAGATTATTGCCAAGACCGTAGATTTCGGCGCGTCGGATGACCCGATGAAGATTGAAACGCTGGAAAAAGAAAATCTGTTGCAGTTTCCCGCCGTGATCGGTGGTGTGGTTCCTGTGATTAACGTGGAAGGCATTGAGCCTGGTCAACTGAAACTGTCCGGCAAACTGCTGGGCGATATCTACCTGGGCAAGATCACCAAGTGGGATGACGCAGCTATCAAGGCGCTGAACCCAGATCTGACCTTGCCTAACAAAGACATCGTTGTGGTTCACCGCTCGGACGGCTCGGGCACCACGTTTGGCTGGACCAATTACCTGTCCAAAGTGTCGCCTGACTGGAAATCCCAGGTTGGTGAAGGCAAGGCTGTGAAGTGGCCTGCTGGTCAAGGTGGCAAGGGTAACGAAGGCGTGGCCGCTTATGTGCGCCAACTGAAGAACTCGATCGGCTACGTTGAGTACGCTTACGCCAAGCAAAACAAATTATCCTGGACCCAGTTGCAGAACAAGGACGGCCAGTTCGTCCAGCCTGGTCAGGATAGCTTTGCCGCCGCTGCTGCCAATGCAGACTGGGCTGGTACGCCAGGTATGGGTGTCATCCTGACTGAAGAGCCCGGTGCACAGTCCTGGCCTATCACTTCGGCTACTTTCATCTTGATGCACAAGGTGCAAGACAAGCCCGAGAGCGGTAAAGAAGTGCTGGATTTCTTTAACTGGGCCTTTGAAAACGGCGCTCAGTCCGCTGCAGATCTGGATTATGTTGCCTTGCCTAAAGACGTAACAGACAAAATCAAAGCAGCTTGGGCTGCAGAGATCAAGTCTAAAGACGGCACTGCGGTCTGGAAGTAAGATTCGTGTTCAAATACAGGTCAGTTGTAAATTGATCTAGTGAGACGGCCCACCTTTTGGTGGTGCCGTCTTTATTATGTAAAAATTACGGTTTTGTCTTGGACGCACAGCGCGTGACCTTATCCGTTTTGCCTAATCTGCTCAGCCATGGCTGTTACAGAATCCGTAAATCGGTTGCAGTGCGTTTGTCCCATTCCGGCCTGAGCCTTCATCTGTCTACATGAAATCAAATCAGAACGTCTATATGGACGGCATTTTCAAGAACATGACGCGCTCGTTTGCGTTTCTCGTGTTCATATTGCTGGCTGCCATCTCTATTTCCCTGATCTATGGAAGCCGGGAATCCATTGCCGAATATGGTTTCTCTTTTCTCTGGACGAATAACTGGGACCCGGTCAATAACGAATACGGGGCATTGGTGCCTATTGCCGGCACATTGCTCACGTCCCTGATCGCACTCTGTATTGCGGTGCCGGTCTCTTTTGGGATTGCGATGTTCCTGACGGAACTCTCTCCTGCCTGGTTGCGTCGTCCCCTGGGCACGGCCATTGAAATGCTGGCGGCCATCCCTTCTATTATTTATGGTATGTGGGGCCTGTTTGTCTTTGTGCCCCTGTTCCAGAGCTATATACAACCCAACCTGATCTCCCTGTTCGAGGGCGTGCCCTTGCTCGGCCAGATCTTTGCCGGCCCTCCCTTTGGAATTGGTGTGTTCACCGCTGGCCTGATTCTGTCCATCATGGTGATCCCCTTTATTACGGCAGTGATGCGTGATGTGTTCGAGCTGGTACCCCCCATGCTCAAAGAATCCGCTTACGGTCTGGGCAGCACCACCTGGGAGGTAATGTGGCGTGTGGTTTTACCCTTCACCAAAAATGGTGTGATCGGCGGCATTATGTTGGGCTTGGGGCGTGCACTGGGTGAAACCATGGCTGTCACCTTTGTGATTGGTAACTCCTTTAACTTGCCCAATTCGCTGTTCTCGCCGTCCAACTCGATTGCGTCGGCCCTGGCCAACGAATTTAACGAGGCCGGTGGCATGCAGAAGTCTGCCTTGCTGGAGCTGGGTTTGATCCTGTTCCTGATCACCACGGTTGTGTTGGCGATCTCCAAGTTGCTCTTGTTGCGTCTGGCCAAGAACGAAGGCACGTCGCGCTAAGGATCACCTACCATGTTTGATAAAAAATCCGCAATTAGTCTGAGCAACCCGATCTACAAACGCAGGCAGGTTTTCAACCGCCTGATGCTGGGTGTGTCTTTTGCTGCTTTGATCTTTGGCCTGTTCTGGCTGTTCTGGATCATCTGGACCCTGATTGAGAAGGGCAGCAGTGCCATGGGCTGGTCTTTGCTGCTTGAAAGCACCCCCCCTCCGGGTGGCGAGGGTGGCTTGCTCAACGCCATTGTCGGCAGTGTCATGATGGCCGGTGTGGGTACCTTGATTGGGACACCCATCGGCATTATGGCCGGGACCTATCTGGCCGAGTACGGTCAGCGTGGCTGGCTGGCACCGGCCACTCGCTTTTTGAATGATGTGCTGCTGTCGGCACCGTCCATCATTATTGGTCTGTTCATCTACGCTGTGTACGTCGCCCAGGTGGGGCACTACTCAGGCTGGGCCGGTGCCTTGGCCCTTGCTATTCTGGTGATCCCCGTGGTGGTGCGCTCGACTGATAATATGCTGCTGCTGGTGCCCAACGGTTTGCGCGAAGCTGCTGCTGCCCTGGGTTGCCCCAAGTGGAAGATTGTGATGTCCATCTCCTACCGTGCTGCCTTGCCCGGTATCGTGACGGGCGTGCTGCTGGCGGTGGCTCGTATCGCTGGCGAGACGGCACCGCTGTTGTTTACAGCCCTGAACAATCAGTTCATGTCCTTGAACATGAACGCGCCGCTGGCTAACTTGCCGGTGGTGATTTTCCAATACGCTGCCAGCCCCTTCGAGGACTGGAACCGACTGGCCTGGGCGGGTGCAGTCCTGATCACCTTGCTGGTGTTGGGTATCAATATCCTGGCCCGCAGCCTTTTCCGCCAAAAATAACATTTTCACGGAGCGCCCTTGTCGGCTATCGCTATGAGTCAAATTATTACCCCCGCCGAATCGATCAAGATTGAAATCAAAGACTTGAATTTCTACTATGGCAAGTTCCATGCTCTGCGCAACGTGAACATGTCCATCAAGGAAAAGAAAGTGACGGCTTTTATCGGACCTTCTGGTTGCGGTAAATCCACCTTGCTGCGCACGCTGAACCGCATGTATGAGCTGTACCCCGGCCAACGTGCGGAAGGTGAAATCCTGCTGGACAATGAAAACTTGTTGACCTCCAAGCAAGACATTTCCTTGATCCGCGCCAAAGTGGGCATGGTGTTTCAGAAACCGACGCCGTTCCCCATGAGCATTTACGATAACGTGGCGTTTGGCGTGCGTTTGTTCGAGCGCCTGAGCAAAGGCGAGATGGATGAGCGTGTGGAATGGGCCTTGTCCAAAGCGGCGCTGTGGAACGAAGTTAAAGACAAGCTGCATCAAAGCGGTAACGGTCTGTCCGGGGGACAGCAGCAGCGTCTGTGTATTGCCCGTGGTGTGGCGATCAAGCCCGAAGTCTTGCTGTTGGACGAACCTTGTTCGGCACTGGACCCGATTTCTACGGCCAAGATTGAAGAGCTGATTGCCGAGTTGAAAACGGACTACACCGTGGTGATCGTGACCCACAATATGCAGCAGGCGGCTCGTTGCTCGGACTACACCGCTTATATGTACTTGGGGGAGCTGATGGAATTTGGTGAAACCGACCAAATCTTCGTGAAGCCAGCTCGCAAAGAGACCGAAGACTACATTACGGGTCGATTCGGTTAATCAGACAGATCCAGGCAAAGCCGTCTTTTGGGGCTTTGTTTGGTGTTTGAGCACAAGTTTTACACTCGCATGGGGGGCTATTAGCTTCCTTGCGAAGAACACCCCAGTGATTAGATACGAATCCAATCACTGGGTTTTTTTTGTCTGGGATCGTAAAGGCCACGCATGAGTTAGTCAGGATGGGTTTATGGGTTAGGAGCGTCTGCTGGTGACAGATTCCTGGCCTGACTACACCCCCACGATGGCAATTGTCGGATAGCTATTGGCTCAATTTGCGTAACGCATGGCGTATGACTTTGCCTGTAGTCGTCATGGGCAGAGCATCCACAAACTCAATCAGCCGCGGATATTCATGCGCCGCCACCCGTTTCTTGATATGTTCCTGAATCTCCTTGATCAACTGTGGGGATGGTTCGACATTTTCTTTCAGCACAATAAAGGCTTTCACGACTTCGGTGCGCTCCGGGTCCGGTACACCAATCACTGCCGCCATGGCTACCGCTGGATGCCCCATCAGGCCATCCTCAATCGGGCCAGGGCCGATACGGTAGCCGGAGCTGGTGATGACGTCATCGTCACGGCCGACGAACTGGATATAACCGTCCTCGTCCTGTATGCCTTTATCGCCCGTCAGTAGCCAGTCCCCCACAAATTTCTCGCGGGTGGCGTCGGGGCGTTGCCAATAGCCCAGAAACATGACTGGGTCGGGGGATTGAACGGCGATATGGCCTTCCTCTCCCGGCTGCTGGATTTTCCCCTGTTCGTCCACAATCGCGACTTTATGCCCCGGTACCGGCTTGCCGATCTTGCCTGCCTGACCGGCAAACCAGGTCGAGCAGGAGGATACGATCATGTTGCACTCGGTCTGCCCGTAGAACTCGTTGATGGTGATACCCAATTCCTGCTTGGCCCAATCTAGCAACTGTGCGCCCAGCGACTCGCCACCACTGGCGATGGATTGCAGTTTCAAGGGCCACTGCTCGCGCGACCATTGACTGCGGCGCAACATCTTGAGCGCCGTCGGTGGCAAGAAAGTATGCGTGACGCCATGTTCAGACATCAGCTGCCAGGTGGCCTGGGCATCGAATTTGGGAAAGCGGTAGGCCAGAACGGGAATGCCGTGGTGCCAGGCGGGTAAGAGTACATCCAGCAAGCCGCCAATCCAGGCCCAGTCGGCAGGCGTCCACATCAGACCTTCGCCAGTGGGCAGAAAGTTGTGAGACATTTCCACGCCGGGTAGATGCCCCAGCAGCACACGATGGGCATGCAGCGCACCTTTGGCAGAACCGGTGGTGCCGGAGGTGTAGATCAACAGGGCAGGGTCGTCAGCTCGGGTTCTCAGTGTGGAAGGAGCTGGGTTAGGGTGCGCCTTGATAGCTTGCCACAAGGACAGCGCCTGGCCCTGATCGTGATGAGCATCACTTTGATAAAGGTGTTTGAGTTGTGGTAGCTGTTCCCGTAACGGCAAGACAGTATCCAGACCCTGTTGGTCGGTAACGAGCGTGCTGGCCCCCGAGTCATTCAGGCGGTAACGCAGGGCGTCTGTGCCAAACAGGGTGAATAAAGGCATGGCGATGGCACCCATTTTGTAGGTGGCCAAGTGCGCCAAGGCCGTTTCCAGCCCCTGAGCCAGCAAGATGGCGATACGGTCGCCTGCCTGTATCCCCTGGGCCTGCCAGGCCGCCGCCAGCGAGTCAGACCAGGTCTTGAGTTGATCGAAGGTGTAGCGCTTGATCTGGCCATCAGGCAACTGTTGGATCAAGGCCAGACGCCCTGAGCCATCGGCCCATTTATCGCAGGCGTCTTGAGCGATGTTGTAGTGCTCGGGGATGGACCAGCGAAATTCCGAGTAGCTTAGTGAGTAAACAGAATCAGCAGACAGCATGGGAGGCACTTTTTCCAAGGATAAGACAGAACCTCCATCCTAACGCCTTGGGCGGGATGGCCCTATTCGGGCTAGTCAGTAGTCAAGAAAAACGGCGCTGGGGATGCGCCGTTTTTCGTCCTGCTTCACTACAACTGCGGTTACAGCTTCAACGACTACCTACTGTTGCGAACAGTGACTGCTTAGGGAGAGTGATTCTGACTAGCTCAGAATCAGGACTTACTTGGCTCTTTCGTGGCGGCATCACGGTGTTGTTGGTGTCCAGCACGGTCGCCTCGACGGTGCTGACCATTGGCTTTGCGTTCCACTACCGTGAAGGCACCGTTTTCACCTTCGGAACGGACACGGACGACTTTACCGTCTTTATCCACGACTACGGCCATGATGTGGTCGCCACGCTGGTGCAGGCTGCCTACTTTGGTGTAACCGGCGTCTTTCAGGCGCTGGTAGGCGGGGCCGATGTCGTTGACTTCCTCAGCCGTCAGGGGTTTATGGTCGCGAGCCTGACGCGTTTGTGTTTGGGTGGTTTGCGTTTGGGCTGCGGTCGTGGCTTCCTGAGCAATGGCAGCGGTGCCACCCAACAGACCTGCGCTCAACACCAAGGCGGAGAAAAGGGAAGTGCGTTTCATATGTGTAGCTCCTTCAAGTAATCGGAAAGTAGTGCTGTCAGATTCCTGGGTAGCTTCCTTTTGAGTGGGGAAGATTTGTTTGTCCTGCCAGCCTGGTGCCCATTATGCGTAAGCGGCTCTGAATCTAAACTGAAGTCGCTGTTCATGTTATGTTCATCCGCAGCTTGCTATATAAGGGGCGTGATCTTTTGATCCCTCTTTTTTTGTGTTGCGCGTACCGGTTCCCATGACGTCCTTCAAACGATCTGCGCTGCTTGTGTGTCTGGCGGTGGTCTTGACCGCCCGAGTTCCCCTGGCAGTGGCCCATTCTCATGATTTCGATGACCCTGCCTGTGAGTCACAGCAGCGGGGCGATTCGTATGGGGCGGCAGAAGAGATTCCTGACTGGTCTGGGCATGAGTATTGGCGAGATGTCAGGCAGGATGAAGATTGTGGGCGTAGGCCGCCCCCGCCACCGCCCCCCCGAGATCGTTTTGGGCCCAGCCCTGGTTGGCCTCCTGGCCCAGCCTATCGTGGCCATGATCAGGCTCGCGAGGCTGTGCGCCGTGGCGAGGCCTTACCCTTGAGGGAAGTCATGCGGCGCGTTCGCGAGGATTATCCGGGCCGGGTGCTGCGCGTGCAGTTTGAATACGATGATCACTTTGAGCTTTGGGTGTACGACATCCGCATGCTGTTTGACGACAATCGTCTCCTGCGTCTGAAAGTAGATGCCTTGAGTGCCAAAGTGCTGCTTGTGCGCGGCGTCAAACGCCCGCATCCCAAAGGACATTGATATGCGGATCTTGGTTGTCGAAGACGAACCTACCCTGGCGGGGCAATTGCAGCATGCGCTGGAGCGGGCGGGTTACGCAGTACAGGTCGCCCACGATGGCGAGCAAGGCCATTATCAGGGCGAGGTTGAAGCTTTTGATGCGGTGGTGCTGGACCTGGGATTGCCAGGTCTAGACGGGGTATCGGTATTGCGGCGCTGGCGTGCGTCCGATATCAATATGCCCGTGCTGATCCTGACCGCGCGTAACGACTGGCATGACAAGGTGGAAGGCATGGATGCGGGCGCTGACGATTATGTCGCCAAACCGTTTCACATGGAGGAGTTGCTGGCCCGTATGCGTGCCTTGTTGCGCCGTGCAGCCGGGCAAGCCAATCCTCGTTTGCAGCTGGGTGAGCTGGAGCTGGACGCGCGCTCCTCTTCGATCAGTTATGCGGGTATGGCCTTGTCGCTGACCAGCCATGAGTACCGGCTCCTGGCGTTCATGATGCATCACCCTGGGCAGGTATTGTCCCGCACCCAGTTGACTGAGCATATTTACTCCCAGGATTTCGAACGCGATTCCAATACCATCGAAGTTTTTATTGGTCGTCTACGCAAGAAATTGCCACCGGGCTCTATCGAGACCGTGCGTGGCATGGGCTACCGTCTGGTGGACCCTAAAGCATGATTGCCGTTCGCGGTCGCACCGCTCTGGGTTCCCTGCGCAGCCGGCTGTTGCTGGGTACCTTGGCCTGGATTTTGCTCAGTATTATTTTGGCTGGTCTGGGCTTGAATCGCTTGTTTCAAGACCACGTTTACCGCCAGTTCGAGCAGCGTTTACAGACCCATCTAGACCAGATCATGGCAGACGTGAATCTGGATGCGGCGGACAGCGTGACCTTGCAGTCGCGCCTGAGCGACCCTTTGTTCGAGCAGCCCTATTCGGGGATGTATTGGCAGATTGCACGCCAAGAGGCGGGCAGTGACCAGTGGATCGTCGCTTTGCGCTCCACCTCTTTGTGGGATGAGGCACTGGATGTGAATGCGCCCGATACCCCGTCGGGCATGCTGTCACTGACTGGCCCTGAAAAACAACGTCTGGTGGTGCTGCGTCAGGAGCTGGACGAGGTCAATGAGAAAGGCCAAAGCCTGCAAATTATGGTGGGCGGCAATCGCGAATTGCTGGCTGAACCTCTGGCCCGTTTTGAACGGATTCTATTTTTGTCTTTGGGTGGTTTGGCGGTTGGACTGATTCTGGCGGCGGTGCTGCAGGTGGTGCTGGCTTTATATCCCTTGCAATTGCTGCGACGCCGTTTGTTGGACGTGCAGGAAGGTCGGGAGCCGCAGGTCAGTGGCAGCTTTCCCAGCGAAATTCAGCCTTTGGTGGATGACTTCAATGCGGTGCTTAGTGCCAATGCGGGCATGGTGGACAGAGCGCGTGCACAAGCGGGCAATCTGGCCCATGCGGTCAAGACACCTTTGACGATTATGGGCAATGCCGCACAGGCACAAGATCCGCATCTGTCGGTGTTGATCAGCGAGCAGGTGGCTTTGGCCCAGAGACAGGTTGATCACCATCTTTCACGGGCGCGGGCGATGGCGGTGC
>JBQEAN010000062.1:12856-20168 GCA_052109075.1 Alcaligenes sp.
TTGGCCCAGAGACAGGTTGATCACCATCTTTCACGGGCGCGGGCGATGGCGGTGCGGGCCATCGGAGTGCGTACGGATGTATCTGCCTGCCTGCAATCCTTGTGTCGGGTGATGGGGCGGTTGCATAGCGACAAGCAGATTCATCTGGATGTCTCAGATCAAACCTTGAGCTTTAAAGGCGAAGAGCAGGATCTGCAGGAGATGGCCGGCAATTTGCTGGACAATGCTTGCAAGTGGGCGACGAGTCATGTCTGGTGTCAGGTATGGCAGCAGGGCAATGTGCTGCATCTGGTGGTGGAAGATGATGGCCCCGGCTTGGACCCCGAGCAGTTGGAGCGTGTTTTTGGCCGTGGTCAGCGGGCAGACGAGCGTCATCCCGGTTTTGGTTTGGGACTGGATATTGTGCGCGAGTTGGCGCGTAGCTATCAGGGACAGGTGCAGGCCAGTGCGTCGGAGAAGGGCGGTTTGCGTCTGGATTTGATGCTGGCCAGTTAAGACTGAGTCTTGCCGGCGTAAAACAGTCTGCGGTAGTCAATGGCACTGGCGGCTGTGTTGATAATGAAAAGCACCCGGCAGAGCGGGCGCTTTTTCTTGACGGAGTGGCTTTCGGAAAGGGCGAACCTAGTTCCAGGGGCCGCTTTCTCCACCCAGGCTGTAGCGCCCCGCGCCAATCAGGCCCACGGTCAGTGCCCCGATCAGGAACATGCCTTGTAGCTCCAGCGCCCAAATGCCCTGGCCATTAAAGCTGCCGATCTGGTTGCTGTGGGCCAGCAACAGGGCAATGACCATGTTCATGGCTACAATCAAACCGCCTGCGCGGGCGTAGAAACCCAGAATCAGCAAGACTGGTGCAATGACTTCGCCTATATATACGCCCCAAGCTAGAAAGCCGGGCATATTGTTGGCAATCAGCATTCTTTCGATCCCTCCGATGCCATAACGTATCTTGGCGATGCCATGCAGCAGGATCAATACACCGACCGTGACACGAAGCAAGAGTTTTCCAAGATCATCACGAGACATATATGCGCTCCATTATGTTGGGGACAGGAAGGTGCGTTATTGTAGAAGACCGGGTTCTTAAAAGTATGACGGAGCATTTACATGACACAGAAACAGGTGCTTGCAGCCGAACTGGCCCCCACCGGGGTTTTGCGTGTTGCCATGAATTATGGCAATCCGGTTCTTGCCCAGCGCGGCAGCAATGAGCAGTCGCCCCGGGGGGTATCGGCGGACCTGGCGCGTAGCGTCGCGCAGGAACTGGGTTTAAGTGTGCAGTTTCATGCCTATGATGCCGCCCAGGCAGTGGTCGAGGGCGTCTACAAACACGAGTGGGATTTGGCCTTCCTGGCAATTGATCCCAAGCGCGCTGAAAAAATCCGTTTTACTGAAGCCTATGTCCATATTGAAGGCACGTATCTGCTGCGTGCCGACTCTGCTTTTCAAACGGTCGATGAACTTGATCAGCAAGGGGTGTGCATTGCAGTGGGCAAAGGTGCAGCGTATGACCTGTTTTTAAGTCGCACGTTGCGACATGCCGATCTGGTGCGTGCCACGACTTCTGCCGCTGCCATTGATCTGTTTGTGGAAGAAGAGCTGGATGCTGCTGCGGGTGTACGTCAGCCGCTGGAGCGTTATGCCAGCTCGCGCAGTGGCCTGCGTGTGTTGCAGGACAGCTTCACCGTGATTCGTCAGGCAATGGCGGTACCCTCGGAGCGTACGTTGGCCCACGCTTGGCTAGAGGCTTTTATTGCTCATCAGAAAAAAGAAGGCATGGTGGCGCAGTTTCTGGCCGATAGTGGCCAGGCCAATGTCACCGTGCCGCAATAGGTTTGATACGCGTATTAAGTTCGTCGTACAGGGCCTGTCTGAACAGAGCCTGGGCTTTACCCGCCTCCTGGCCTTTGGATTGCAGCAGGTAAATCGGCAAGTCCAGGCCATTGCTGCCCGTGGAGAACTCAATACGCTGTAAGCGGCCTGAGTCCAGCGCGGGGCCCAGGCAAGACAAAGGCAGATTTGCCCAGCCAAGACCCCGCTCCACCAGTTCCAGTGTCAGTGGCAAGCTGTCTGTCTTCCATTGCCGCAGGCTAAGCATAGAGCGGTCTTGACTTGTATCGACGCCGGGGCTGCTAATCACAATCTGCCGGTAGGCTTTCAAATCTTCCAATGGCCGAGGGCTGCTTTGTAGCAAGGGATGGCCTGGCGCGGCCACGGCGCTAACGGTTTCTGTCCAGAGTGATTGCACAATCCCCACGCTTTCCAGTTCCAGTCCGCCATAGGCAATGCACAGGTCCAGCTCGCGTCTCTTCAAGGCATCAATCAGGGTGTCTTGCGGTGCAGTTCGCAGCTCTATATCCAGGCCGGGGTAACGCTGTTCCAGTGTTTGCAGGGCGATCAAAATGGGTTTGGAGTCTACGTCACACACGATTCCCAGACGCAAATGGCTTTCCAGTCCCCCCGATAATTCTTGTAAATGCAGGCGCAGACCTTGCAACCGGTCAGCGATCAGTTTGGCATCCGGCAACATGGCCAACAGCTCGGCACTCGGGACAGGCTCGCGGCGGCTGCGGTCAAAAAGAGTCAGATCCAGCTCGACCTCCAGGTTGGCCACAGCCATGCTGACGGCCGATTGGGTACGCCGCAAGGCCCGCGCGGCGGCGGAGAAAGAGCCGTGTTCGACCACGGCCAACAGCAGTTCGAGATGATCACTAGTAAGCATGGCTAAACCATAAGTAAAACTGATGGAATCTGACTTTTTCTAAAAGCTGTACTGCGGATAATCATTCTTTTCGGCGTTTTGATCAAGGATATTTATCGTGCAGGGATGGAAAAGAAGAGTTGCTTATGTGGGTATGTTCGAGCTGTTGGGCATGCTGGTTGCGGCAACCGTATTAGGGCACTTAAGTGGGGCGGGGGCGATGGAGAGCGGGGTGCTGTCCTTTATGATCAGCACTTGCGCAGTGTCCGTAAACTTGTTCTACAACATGTTGTTTGAAGCCTGGGAGCGTCGCCGCCAGATTCAGGCGCGCACGTTTTGGCACCGAATACTCCATGTGGCTGGCTTTCAGATTGTGTTGGTGTCTTTGCTGATTCCGTTGATCGCCTGGTGGCTGGAGGTCAGTTTGTGGAAGGCCTTCCTGATGGAAGCCGTGTTGCTGGCCTTCTTTCCTCTCTTCGCCTTTCTCTATAGTTGGGCGTTTGATTCTGTTTTTGGTTTACCCGATTCGGTCGGCGCGAGCCCAAGCCGAGGCTAAGTGTTGTGGCTGTGCCGGGTAAAAATAAGCCGGCCAAACAAAAAGGCCTTGCAGATTGCTCTGCAAGGCCTTTGAATTTTTTGGTCGGGGCGATAGGATTCGAACCTACGACCCTCTGGTCCCAAACCAGATGCGCTACCAGGCTGCGCTACGCCCCGACTAAGCAAAAAATTATATCCTGTGGCGGTGAACTTGGCAAGCAATTGCCCTGGCAAAGATTTTGCAGCAGAGGCTTATCCGACGTCAGCTTATTTTCAGGGCTGTAAAGATGTGTTTCTTGTCTTGGGCTTAAACATTTTAGGTGCTTATAGTTGAGATACAAGCTGATAACAAGGCATTGTGTTCTTTGTTGTTTTCCATACGAGTAGCATTTATGCACCGGGGGTTGGCAAAGACGTTTGGGGCGGATGCTGCTCATCACTTTTCCCAAAGGAGAAAGCACGATGAGCCAAGTTTCACAGGGTGGAATACTGACACGGCGGCATTTCCTGACCATGGTCGGGTATGCCGCAGGTGGCGCGGCGATGTATCAGGCCATGATGCGTCTGGGCCATGCGGCTGAAGGGAGTTACGACGGCCCCATTCGTCTTGAAGGTAAGCCCAAGCCAGGAACCTCTGTTGTGATTCTGGGGGCAGGCTTGGCCGGAATGGTTGCCGCTTTGGAACTGCGCAACGCAGGCTATAAAGTCAAAATTTTGGAGTATCGGGAAAAAGTAGGGGGCCGAAACTGGTCTTTGCATGGCGGGGATAGTTTTACTGAACTGGGCGGCGCCAAGCAGGATGTCAAGTTTGATAAAGGTCAGTACATCAACCCGGGTCCGTGGCGTATTCCTTACCACCACAGGGCCTTGATGGATTACTGCAAGCGGCTCAAGGTCCGGCTGGAGCCATTTATCCAGTACAACTACAACGCTTACCTGCATAGCAGCCAGAGTTTCGATGGCAAGCCGCAGCGCTTTCGCCATATCCATGCAGACTTCCAGGGGCAGGTTGCCGAGCTTCTGTCCAAGGCCATCAACACCCAGGCACTGGATGCGCCTATCTCCAAAGAAGATCAGGAAAAGCTGTTGGAGGCTCTGCGCAGCTGGGGAGCACTGGACAAGAACATGGCTTATGTAAAAGGCCATGCCAGCTCAGAAGTGCGGGGTTTTGAGCGTGATGCGGGTGGCGGCCTGAATGCCGAGCCGACGTTCTCCGAGCCACTGGCTCTCAGCGATATTGTGAACTCCAGCCTTTGGCACAATATGGGCATTCACGATCTGTACGAATTTCAGCAGACCATGTTCCAGCCTGTAGGAGGGATGGATCAGATTGGGGTGGCCTTTGGTAAAGAGCTGGAGGGCCTGTTTACCTTCAATGCCAAGGTTACGGCCATCCAACAGGGTGACGGCAACGTTACCGTGACCTACACCGACCACGTTAAGGGAGGGGAACACACGGAAACGGCAGACTGGTGTGTTTGCACTATCCCTTTGTCGATTCTGAGCCAGATTGATGTGGATGCCAGCAAGGAAATGCGGGCGGCTATTGATGCCGTTCCCTATGCCCCTTCGGTGAAAATCGGGCTGCAGTTTAAGCGGCGCTTCTGGGAAGACGACGAAGCCATTTATGGTGGGATCAGCTATACCGATTTGCCCATTACTCAAATCTCTTACCCCAGCGGCGGGATGAATGCAGGCGGCAAGGGGGTTTTGCTGGGTGGCTATATGTTTGGGCCCAGCGCAACCGAATGGTCTTCGCTTAGTCCGGAGGACCGGGTCAAGCACGCTGTTCAGTATGGAGCGCAGATTCACCCGCAATATAAGGATGAGTTTGAAAATGGGGTGGCGGTGGCCTGGCATCGGGTTCCGTGGACCTTGGGCTGCTATGGCATGTGGACGGATCAGACCCGCAAGGCGCACTACGACAATCTGTGCCAGATCGACGGGCGGATGGTGTTGGCCGGGGAGCATGCTTCCTATATCAACGCCTGGCAGGAAGGGGCCATTTTGTCTGCCTTGAATGCCATTACCCGTTTGCACAGCCATATTGTTGGTAATCAGCAAGCCGATTCCAAAGGAGCCTAGTTATGATGATGCGATCTTTAGCGGCCTTGCTGGCCTCGGGTTTTCTCACCGTCAGCTATGCCGACACGGCGGTGGTGGGGGGGGACACGCAGGTCTTTACTCAGAAAACGGGCAAGGATCTGTATGAGCAGGTCTGTGCTTCTTGTCACATGGTGGATGGCAAAGGTGCGCAGGGCGCAGGAACCTATCCGTCCCTGTCCAAGAACCCCAAGTTGGGAGCGCCCGCGTATGCGGTGTTTATGGTGACCCAAGGGACCAAAGGGATGCCGGGGCTAGGGGGGGTGATGAATGACGAGCAAATTGCCGAAGTCGTCAATTATGTGCGCTCCAACTTTGGCAATGAGTTCAGCGACAAAGTCAGTGCGAAAGAGGTCGCTGCCCAACGACCTAAAGACCACCAGTATTTTGATCTGAATTAGGGGCGTTCATTGCGATGATGACTGTCGATTTAGGGGCGGTCTTTTTTCCTGAAATCCCGGTGCTGGAATCCGTTCTGCGTGGCACGGTTGTTTACTTTGTCCTGTTTTTATTTTTGCGCTTTGCGGGGCGCCGGGAATTAGGGTCGCTGGGTGTTGCGGATCTACTGATCCTCTTACTGATTGCTGACGCCAGCGGTAACGCTATGTCAGGTGGGAGCAATTCTTTAACGGATGGTTTGCTGGTGGCTGCGACGATCGTCGCTTGGGGGTTTGCTGTAGATTGGCTGATGTACCGATTTCCGGCACTTAACAAGCTGGCAACACCTCGAAAAGTGTGCGTGGTCAGGAATGGCCAATTGCAGTGGCGCAATATGCGGCGGGAGTTTGTGACAAGGGAGGAAGTGTTGAGTGAAATGCGCCTGGTCGGGATCAAGTCGCTAGATGAGGTGTGCGCGGCTTATATTGAACCGAATGGCAAGCTAAGCTTTTTGAAGGTGGCAGGTGACGAGTCTGAGCCAGCTTGAAATGAGGGATGCTGGAGAAAACAAAAAAGCACCGCTTGACGGTGCTTTTTTGAAATAATGGTCGGGGCGATAGGATTCGAACCTACGACCCTCTGGTCCCAAACCAGATGCGCTACCAGGCTGCGCTACGCCCCGACTAAAGACAAGCATAATAGAACGGATTTATGACTCCGTCAAGTACTGCCCACCCAGATTTAACGCTTTTGCAAATGGGGTAGGGTGTAGGCCTGTTCGTGGTAGGCCCAACTAGGCCACAGCACGTGGGCCAGTGCTTCTTTGGCCAGTGCTTCGTCAATTTGTTCCAGTGCTTCGTACTTGTCTGGTGCGGTATAGCGGTATTGACAAGGGGGCTGGTGTGGCATCAGTACCGTCAGGATGTCGCCTTTCAGATAACCGTAGTTTTCAAAGTACTGCATCATGGCCCGGTTGCTGTCTTGTTGGGTCAGGTCGCGCCCGATCATGGGGTGCTCACTTTCAATACCCATCAGGGATAGCAAGGTGGGGGCCATGTCGATCTGGCTGACGATGCGTTCGTCCTGGCGGCTGGGAACGCCGGCACCCAGAATCAGGGCGGGGATGTGGAAGTGCCGCAAGGGCACCAGATTGGCACCGCCTACGCGTGAATCGTGATCGGCCACAATCAAAAATACGGTGTTGTCCCAGTAGTTGGACTCGCGGGCTTTCTTGAAGAAGTCACCAATGGCCCAGTCGGCATAGCGCACGGTATTCTCTACGGTGGCGGGGTCGCCTTCAACCTGGATACGGCCAGCCGGGTATTCCCAGGGCGAGTGATTGCTAACGGAAAAAGCCAGCGTCAGGGTGGGTTGTTCGGTGTCCTGGCTAAGCAGTTGATGCAGCTTGTTGAACATATCCTCGTCGCTGGCACCCCAGGTGCCGACAAATTCGGGAGATTCAAAGCTGGACTGCTCATGCAGTTCATCAAAGCCATTGCCCAGGAAAAAGCTCTTCATATTGTCAAAGTGGGCCTCGCCGCCATAAATAAAGCGTGAGCGGTAGCCTTGTTCTTTGAGCAATTGGGCCAAGGTGAA
>JBQEAN010000063.1:0-14775 GCA_052109075.1 Alcaligenes sp.
TGGAACTGGCGCAGTTCATCCGGGCTAAGCGCCACGCTGTTGGCCATCGCAAGGTTGTCCTGTCAGCGTGACAGCATGCTTCCTCTCTAGCTGCGATTTCCGCCGCTGCGGCACCTTTTGCTTCCTGTTCTGCATTGCAAAGTGAGTCCAATTACCCATGGTAAAACGGTCTAGCCTGCGGGTCGCCATTAGCGATCGGAGCCAGCACCATGCTGACCTCATCTACAAGGCCGTTCTGAACGAACGACCAGTTGATGACGCCGCCGTATCCAAACATGTTAGTTTCCCAGGCAAGTTCGCCTCGTGGATCGATCGAGATGTAGTACATACCGATGCCTGGCTCGGCAAAGTAGTCTCCCGCAGGGACTTCGGCGGCATGCTCGTCGACCTCTGACACCTTGTAATGAGTGATGTTTGCCTGCGTGGACTCCTTGCCATTGAGGTAAGCATCAATATTCAGCACCTGCCGCTCGGGAGTGAGGACAATGTCCTGATAGTGCCGGCTGCCCGCCTTGAATGCAGGAAGACCCATGGCGTCGATGTTTCCATCGATAGCAGTGTGTGTATGGATGATGATGTAGGGCCGATTTATGCTTACTTCCTCCGAATGCGTCTTTGATCTTGAAATGGGGGTCGCCGCCCCCCCTCATTGCGCGGTAAAGCCGCCATCGACGTGTCGATCGTCAACGGCAGCAGTGCGGCAAGAGCCTGGACGGTCTCATTGTCGGTCCAGGTGATGGCACAGCGCTGTTCGCCGACTATCAACTCCAATAGCAAAAAAACGCGGGTTGCCGATACGGGTACGGGAGCTACTAATAGTCATTTTGTCCTCCTTGGATCGGCGCGTGGTTCAGGTGGCCTGTTGCCCATGCGAGCGCGAGGTCAGGAAAGCCAGGAAGGCGGCCAAGAGCAGCACCGCTGCGCTCGCCACGAAGGCACTCTGGTAGCCACCCACATCGAACAGCAACCCACCAACGGTAGAGCCCAGGGCGATCGCTAACTGGATCACCGCCACTATCAGCCCGCCACCCACCTCGGCGTTCTTGGGCATGACTTGAGCGATCCAAGTCCACCAACCCACGGGAGCCGCAGTCGCCATCAGCCCCCAGAGGCCCAGCAGCACCGCAGCCGCAGCGACCCCGCCCCCAAAGGGAATCAGCGCCAAGGCGATCACCGCCATCAGGATCGGAATGATAGTCAAGGTTCGGTACACGCCCCTCCTCAAGAGCAGGCCAATAACCATGGTACCGATGAAACCTGCAACGCCTATCACAAGCAAAATAAGCGACAGCGTGGACACATCAACGTGCGTAACCGTTTCGAGAAATGGCCGTACATAAGTGAACAACGCGAACTGCCCCATGAAGAACGCGCCAACGGCCAGCATGCCCAGGGTTATCAAACGGTTTTTGAATAATCTGAAGACGTTACCAGAACCCGCCACGCGCGGCTGAGCCTGCATAGAGGGTAGACTAATCCACTGCCAGACGAAGGCGACTACCGCCACCGGCACCAGGCATAAGAACGCGCCACGCCAACCAATGATCGAACCCAAATAGCTGCCCAATGGGGCGGCCACCACCATCGCCAGCGCGTTGCCGCCATTGAAAATGGCCAGGGCACGCGGTACTTGATGGGATGGCACCAGCCTCATCGCCGTGGCCGCCGACATAGACCAGAAGCCACCCACAACCACACCGATCAGCGCACGGCCCACCATATACATCAGATAGTTCGGAGCCAACGCAACAACGGTGCCGGAGATGGCCATCAGTGTGGTTAGCCCCAGCAACAGCGTCTTGCGGTTCATGGTTCCGGCAAGCCACGCAATCGACACGCTGGTCAACACCGCGAATGCGCCGGAGATCGCGATACCTTGCCCTGCCAAGCCTTCGGTGACGAGGAGGTCCACGGCTATGGGCGTCAGCAGGCTGACTGGCATAAATTCCGAGGCAATCAGCGCGAACACGCATAGTGTCATCGCAAAGACGCCGCCCCAATAAGCGGTTGGACTCCCGGTTTCGCGCGGAATCTCGGTATCGCCCCTAAGGGCGTCAGTTGTATCGGTGGTCATGCCATACATTTTCTCGTATGACGGCGATGATAACTAGATAATGAATTCTTAAAAGGTATATTAGTATTGCTAATCAATACTCTATGGGAAACTGACGCCATGGTAAAACGCAACCTCAACGATCTTCTGTATTTTGTGACGGTGGCGCGGGAAGGCAGTTTCACGCGCGCCGCCGCGCTGCATGGCGTGACGCAATCGGCGCTCAGCCAGGCTATCAGCGGCCTGGAATCGCGTCTTGAGATTCGGCTGCTCACGCGCACCACGCGCAGCGTCTCGCCCACCGCCGCTGGCGAACGTTTGGTGCAGGCCATTGGCCACCGCTTCGACGAGATCGAAGCGGAATTGGACGAACTGACGGAGATGCGTGATAAGCCAGCGGGCACGGTGCGCATCACCTGTGGTGAGCACGTACTTAGAACAACACTACTGCCCAAGCTCACTCCCTTACTGAGCGAATACCCCGACGTTAACGTCGAATTCGACGTGGACTACGGATTTCGGGATATCGCAGCAGACCGCTTTGACGCGGGCGTACGTATGGGCGACACCATCGACAAGGACATGATCGCGGTGCCCATCGGACCGCCATTGCGTATGGCTGTCGCGGCTTCGCCAGCCTACTTTGCCACCCGTCCCACCCCTAAAAATCCGCATGATTTAGTGACCCACAATTGCATCAACCATCGTATGCAGACCGGCCGGGGGCTTTACGTCTGGAACTTCGAACGCCGCGGCAAGCAGTTGAACGTGCGCGTCAACGGACAGCTTATTTTCAATACCTCCCCACCCATGGTGGATGCGGCGTTGGCAGGACTGGGCATTGCGCTCCTCCCCGAGGATGAGTTCATACCGCATATTGAAGAGGGCCGCCTGATTCGCGTGCTGAAAGACTGGTGTGCCCCATTCTCTGGGTATTACTTGTATTACCCCAGTCGCCGTCAGCCATCAGCCGCCTTCTCCCTTGTTCTCAACGCGCTGCGCATGACGAGCCCTGCCAGCGCCAAGCGATGACATTAAAGAAGGCAGCCATGCCGATCTGCTGGGCCAACAACTTTATTAGTTTTTTAGAGAGTCGTATATTTCGACAAAACACAGCTTGATTGACTATCTAATGAATACTTAATAGGCCTATAAAATCTATTAATGAATAATTGAAGAATAATGAATTATTGGTTTCCCCCACTCCACCCCATACTGACTTGCGTTTCGTGCAGTATTTTTTCCACTTAACCCAGGATTTCGCCATGACACGATTTGAAGTTAACGGCCAAGCCACGGACGTGAACCTCCCCGATAACATGCCCCTGCTGTGGGTTCTGCGCGACGAGCTGGGCATGACCGGCACCAAGTTCGGCTGTGGCATGGCACTGTGCGGCGCCTGTACAGTGCACATGGACGGCCAGCCCATCCGTGCCTGTGTCACGCCCATCTCGGCTGTGGCCGGGCGCGCCATTTCGACCATAGAGGGTATCGAGAGCGATCCTGTCGGCCAGGCCGTACAGCAGGCCTGGGTTGAGAACAACGTGGCACAGTGCGGCTATTGCCAGGCCGGGCAGATCATGTCGGCGGTGAGCCTGCTGAAGACCACTCTTGCACCGAACGAAGAGCAGATCGATAGCGCCATGAGCGGCAATATCTGTCGCTGCGGCACCTATCCGCGTATCCGCGCAGCCATCCAGCAAGCCGCCAGCCACCTGGCTCAAGGGGAAAAGTAATGTTAACGACAACGCAAAACCCTTCCCGCCGTACGTTTCTGCAAGCCAGCCTGGGCGCGCTGTTTCTGGCTGTGAGCGCCAACGGCGTCGTCTGGGCGGCAGACGTCAAAAAATACGGCGCCGATGCCATGCCCCACGGCACGGTAGATGATCCGCTGGTATTCGTCTCCATCGCCCCGGATGGTGCCGTCACCATTGTCGCGCACCGCGCCGAGATGGGAACCGGCGTGCGCACCAGCTTGCCCATGATCGTCGCCGACGAGATGGAAGCCAACTGGACGCGTGTACATGTGGTTCAGGCCGATGCCAACGAGGCGCGCTACGGCAACCAGAACGTTGACGGCTCGCGCAGCGTGCGTCACTTCATGCTGCCCATGCGACGTGTCGGTGCGGCCGCCCGCCAAATGCTAGAGGCGGCAGCCGCAGCGCGCTGGTCAGTGGCTGCTTCCGAAGTGCGGGCCGAGCAGCACGAAGTGGTGCACCTGCCCAGTGGTCGGCGCCTGGGGTATGGCGAACTCGCGGCCGATGCTTCCAGACAAACAGTGCCCAAGGGCGAGGCGCTCAAGCTCAAATCGCCTGCGGATTTCCGCTACATCGGCAAAGAGAAAGTACGGCTGGTAGACCTGGAGGCCATCGGCAGGGGCCAGGCCACCTATGGCATGGACATGCGCCTGCCTGGCATGGTCTATGCCGTGATCGCCCGCCCGCCAGTCGTAGGCGGCAAACTACGCAGCGTGCGCAGTGAAAAAGCGCTTCAAGTGCCCGGCGTCTTGAAAGTCGTTGAAATCCCGTCCTACAACGGGGCCCCGGCCTTTCAGGCACTGGGCGGAGTCGCGGTGGTCGCCTCCAATACCTGGTCGGCCATGCAGGGCCGCGCCGCGCTGGAGATCGATTGGAACGACGGACCCAACACCAGCTACGACTCCGTTGCTTATCGTAAGACCCTGGAAGTCGGCGCCCGTGCACCGGGCAAGGCCTTGCGCAACGACGGCAACGCACCCGACGTCTGGGCCAAGGCGCCCGAAACAGAACGTTTCGCTGCCGAATATTATTTGCCGCACCTGGCCCATGCTTCGATGGAACCGCCGGTGGCGACCGTAGTCATCAACGGTGAGCATTGCGAAGTCTGGACCTCGGTGCAAAATCCGCAGGCTGCACTGGACATCGTCGCCGCCCGACTCAAACTCAAACCCGAAAACGTCAAGGTCAACGTGCTGTTATTGGGGGGTGGCTTTGGCCGCAAATCCAAGCCCGACTATGTGGACGAAGCCGCTATCATTGCCCAGACCATGCCAGGCACACCCGTCAAGCTGGTGTGGACGCGCGAGGACGACATTCAACACGATTACCTGCACGCCGTCGCCGTCGAACGGCTGGAAGCGGTTGTCGGCAAAGATGGACGACCTGAAACTTGGCTGCACCGCAGCGCCTCCCCCAGCATCAGTTCGCTATTTGCCGAAGGCGCAAAAGGCCTGCAGGTATTCGAGGCTGCCATGTCCGCCATCAACATGCCCTATCAAATTCCCCATGTACGCGTCGAGACCGCCGAGGTGGAAGCGCACACCCGCATTGGCTGGTTCCGCTCGGTGTACAACATCCCGCACGCGTTTGCCGCGCAATGCTTCATCGCCGAGCTGGCGCACCGCGCGGGGCGGGACCACAAGCAATACGCGCTGGATCTCATCGGCCCGGCACGACAATTCAATCCAGGCACAATCTCCGACACCTGGAACTACGACGAATCGCCCGAGCGCTATCCCTACGACACCGGCCGCCTGCGCGACGTGATCGAGGCGGCAACAAAAGGTGCAGGCTGGGGCCGAACGCTGCCCAAGGGCCATGGACTCGGACTGGCATTTTGCTACAGTTTCATGAGCTACACAGCCACCGTGGTTGAAGTGGCTGTGGATGACAAGGGAGAAGTCCAGGTGCTGGCCGTAGATATGGCGATTGATTGTGGGCCGCAAGTCAATCCCGAACGTATCCGCGCACAGATGGAAGGCGGCGCCATCATGGGGCTAAGCCTCGCTCTATCAGGTGAAATTAGCTTCGAGAATGGTCGTGTGCAGCAGAGCAACTTCCATGACTACGAAGTGATGCGCCACGCGGCCTCGCCGCGCACGATCCGCACCCACCTGGTGAACGACGACCACGCCGTGCCACCTGGCGGTGTGGGTGAACCACCGGTGCCACCCGTCGCCCCCGCGCTGTGCAATGCCATCTTCGCCGCGACCGGCAAGCGGGTACGCAACTTGCCAGTGCGCCTGTAACGCAATGGCAGGCAATAACGCGCAACCCTGCTTGCCGACGGTAATTGTGCTGGCTGCCGACCAGAGCTATCGCTTTCAGCAATCAGGAAGCACGGTGCATAAGCTGGACGCTTTGCTCGGCGGCATGGCGGTGCTTGAGCGCGTCCTGCGCACCGTCGCCGCGTCCGGACTGAACTGCCATATCATGCGCCCTGATGCACTGATTGCGTTCGTAAGCGTGGATCCTCAATGGGCCAAGCGTAACGGCGTGCGTTTCGCACCGTGCTCTCTGATTCCTGGAGCACTTGTTCCACGCACGTTCTCGATTGTATTTGGCAGTTCTGCCATCGCCATGGCGGTTTCCACGCTGGTGGAAACCTATCTGGGCGCCATTATTGGCTGGCTTGGGATCTTTCTGATGGCAGGGGGGAGAGGGCTTGGCATCATCACGCTCAGTTGGCTACTTATCGCTTTACCGTCCATGACGCCAAGCGGCCAGCCCGTCTAGGCACGCTGTTCCGCTTGTTGAAGCGTCCATCAACAATCCGGCACCGGGTACATCCGTCTAGATGTACCCATTCAGAGGTGCTGTAGGGAGCTTTTTCTGGATGTCAGTGGAACACCCCATGTTAAAGCCCCCTTAAAAATCAAGGGCTTATAGAGCTTTAGAGCCGCTTTCGGGACACTCTGGAGTTGACATGGAGCGGGTGATGGGAATCGAACCCACGACGGATGCTTGGGAAGCATCAGTTTTACCATTAAACTACACCCGCCCTGTTGGAGAGGCCTGCGTCAAAAGCAGGCGGTCCCGCCAATGGGGAAGCGAAAATTATAGCGCGATCTCTCGTTCATGCGTGGTACCTGTCCTATCTTTTTCGCATGCCCTCCCATGAATTCAGCGGCAAGACTCACTACAATAGAGTTTTCCCGCTTTTAGCTGATACGCGAGCCACTTCTGATGCCCGCGCCCCAACCATGACCTCCAGCAACGAAACACCATCCCTGTTGTCGCCTAATGTTGCGAACAGCAATTCCGGCGAGACCCATATCCGTAGCTTTGTTCATCGGCGCGCGCACATTACGCCCAGCCAGGAACAAGCCTTGGCGCGTTTGCTGCCTCAGTGGTCGATTACATATCGCGACAGCATCCTGAAGCCAGCTACGCTGTTCGGCAATGACAATCCACTGATTCTGGAAATCGGTTTTGGCATGGGTGAGACCACCCAGAAAATTGCCCAAGCCCGTCCCGACGACAACTTTTTGGGTGTAGAAGTCTTTAATGCCGGCGTGGGCGCATTGCTCAAACGCATTGATGACAACCAAATCAGCAATATCCGCATCATTCAGCATGACGCGGTGGAAGTGGTGCGCGACATGATCGCCCCTGCCTCCCTGGCAGGTATTCACATTTACTTCCCGGACCCCTGGCCCAAGAAGCGCCATCACAAGCGTCGTCTGGTGCAATCGCCTTTCATCCAACTGCTGACTAGCCGACTGAAACCCGGTGGCTACATTCATTGCGCCACGGACTGGGAAAACTACGCGGAACAAATGCTGGAAGTACTGTCGGCCGAGTCTATGCTTAGCAATACTCACGACGGCTACGCGCCCCGCCCAGACTTCCGCCCACTGACCAAGTTTGAAAACCGTGGGCTGCGTTTGGGTCATGGCGTATGGGATCTGATCTTCACCCGCAATGACACTCCAACTCCTGAATTGAACTGGCCCAAGAAAGAGCAATGAGCGCTACCCTGTTCCCGCCTATCGAGCCTTACGCCCAAGGCACTTTGCATACCGATGATGGACACCATATCTACTGGGAATGCTGCGGCAACCCCGATGGTAAGCCAGCCATCTTTTTGCACGGTGGGCCCGGATCAGGATGTTCTACCGACCACCGCCGCTTGTTCGACCCGCAAAAATACAATGTGCTGCTGTTTGATCAGCGCGGTTGTGGGCGTTCTTACCCCCATGCCAGTCTGGAGAACAACACCACCTGGCATCTGGTGGAAGACATGGAGCGGCTGCGCAAGGAAAAACTCAAGGCCGACACGATGTTGGTCTTCGGCGGCTCCTGGGGGTCTACCCTGGCGCTGGCTTATGCGCAGACTCATCCAGAGCACGTCAGTGAACTGATTGTGCGCGGTATCTTCATGGCTCGCCCTGAGGAGCTGCACTGGTTTTATCAGGAAGGCGCATCGCGCCTGTTCCCCGATATCTGGGAGCAGTATCTGGCTCCTATCCCCGAGAACGAGCGCCACGACCTGATCACCGCGTATCACAAGCGTTTGACAGGCGATGACCCCGCCGTGCAGCTACGCGCTGCGCATAGCTGGTCGCAGTGGGAAAGCAATACCATCACACTTTTGCCCAGCAAAAACCACCTGGATGCCAAGTCCAGCGATAAAGCAGCACTGGCCTTTGCCCGCATTGAAAACCATTACTTTATGAACCAGGGCTTTTTAGAGCCCGATCAGCTGCTTACCAATGCCCACCGCCTGCACGGTATTCCAGGTGTGATCGTGCAGGGACGCTATGATGTGTGCACTCCGGCGCATACGGCCTGGCAACTGCATCGCGCTTGGCCACAAGCAGAATTTCATATGGTTGCGGACGCAGGCCATGCCTATGACGAACCTGGCATTTTGGCCCGCTTGCTAAGCGCCACCCAAAAATTTGCCATCTGAATCACTCGTCCGGCTCGGCCCGGACCATATCCAGAGACAATGATGAACATTACCCTGAACGGCCAAAGCAAGACTTTGGCAAACACCGATACCGTTGGCACACTGATTATCGAGCTGGGCTACGAAAACAAGCGGGTCGCCGTTGAGCTAAATGGCGATATCGTTCCCAAAAGCCAGCACGCCACAACCCCTATCAAAGAAGGCGACACGATAGAAATCGTAGTTGCTGTGGGTGGCGGCTGATACTGCCGCTTTAAAATGCACAATTGCTGACATTCCGGTACGGCTTGGCAACTGAAAATGAGGTCATAATGGACCGACTCGCCTGTCCTCAGGCAAGCGGCTACAGACCCCTAACTTCAGGAGCAAAGCAATGGGCGTATTCAGTTTTCTTAAAGATGTCGGCGAAAAACTCTTTGGAGCCAACGAGGCCAAAGCAGCAACAGCAGACGAACTCCAGAAAGAACTGGCCAAACACCAACTTTCCGCCGACGGTCTGAACCTGACGGTTGATGGCGACAAGGTCACGGTCAGTGGTCAAGCTGCTTCCACCGAACAAGCCGAAAAAATTGTGCTGGCCCTGGGTAACACGCTGGGTGTCTCTCAAGTAGACAACCAACTGAACGTTGCCCAACCTGCACCCGAAGCCACGATGTACACCGTACAGAAAGGCGATACCTTGTGGAAAATTGCCGAGACTAACTACGGCAAGGCAAACGGTGCAAAATACACCGTTATTTTTGAAGCCAACAAGCCTATGCTCAGCCACCCTGACAAGATTTACCCCGGTCAGGTGCTGCGTATTCCTGCGCTGTAAGTCAGCAATTCAGGATAAGAAAAAGCCCGCTTATGCGGGCTTTTTCGATTGAGGGCTTTATGTGAAGCCCTGCTAACAGGTCAAACCAGGCGACTGCTTAACGAAAGCCTTTAAAGCCTTTACCGGCCAGGCCCTTCAAGGCTCCCATGCCGCCCAGACCGCGCATCATCTTGGCCATGCCGCCTTTTTTCATCTGCTTCATCATGCCTTGCATTTGCTCGAACTGATTCAGCAGACGGTTGACCTCTTGCACCGCTACTCCGGAACCAGCTGCAATGCGACGCTTGCGCGAGGCTTTGAGTAGTTCAGGCTTGGCACGCTCGGCAGGTGTCATGGAGTTCAGAATTCCTTCAGTACGACGCAGCTGCTGCTCGGCTTGACCACCTTGCAGTTGCGAAGCAGCCTGCGAGAACTGCGCGGGCAGCTTTTCCAGCAGGGAACCCATGTCACCCAATTTTTTGACTTGCTGCAGCTGATCGCGGAAATCGTTCAAATCGAACTTGTCGCCCGCCTTGATCTTGTCGGTAATCTTTTGAGCATCAGCGATATCGATATTGCGCTGGGCCTGCTCCACCAGGGAAACAATATCGCCCATGCCCAGTACACGCTGAGCCATACGCTCGGGGTGGAATGGCTCCAGGCCATCCAGCTTCTCCGACATACCCACGAACTTCAATGGCTTGCCAGTGATATGACGCACGGACAAAGCCGCGCCACCACGTGCATCCCCATCCAGCTTGGTCAGCACCACACCGGTCAGCGGCAAAGCGTCCGCAAAGGCTTTGGCCACGTTCACCGCATCCTGACCCTGCATGGCATCAACCACGAACAAGGTCTCGATGGGGTCCAGCAGGTCGTACAGAGCGCGAATCTCGCGCATCATGTCTTCATCAATACCCAAGCGACCAGCCGTATCGACAATCAGCACATCAAAGTGATGGCGCTTGGCGTGATCCAGGGCATTGCGGGCGATATCAGCCGGTTTCTGGCTGGGGTCAGACGGCAGGAACTCGACGCCGACTTGAGCGGCAACGGCTTTCAGCTGTTCGATCGCGGCAGGGCGGTAGACGTCAGCACTGACCACCAGCACTTTCTTCTTGCCTGTTTTCCGTCCGTATTGAACGTGGCCGCCCTCGCTCAGCCATTTGGCCAATTTACCGGTCGTGGTGGTTTTACCCGCCCCTTGCAGACCGGCCATCAAGATAACGGCAGGTGGTTGAGCCGCCAAGGACAGTTCGCTAGCGTTCTCGCCCAGGTCCGCGCCCATCAAGGTGGTCAGTTCCTGGTGGACAACCCCCACCAGCGCCTGCCCCGGATTGAGGCTGTCGGCAACTTCAATACCAAGCGCTTTTTCTTTGACCCGTGCCACAAAATCGCGCACAACGGGCAAAGCCACGTCCGCCTCCAGCAGAGCCAGACGCACTTCCCTCAACATATCCTGAGTATTGGATTCGGTCAGACGAGCCTGTCCGCGCATGGTTTTCACCACACGCGACATACGCTGGGTCAGATTTTCAAACATAGGACTGGGTTCGCTTAAACTAGGTTATCGTGTGGTCTACGAATAAGAATAAAATGGCCACTTGAGGTACGCCCCGTACCGTTTTTCAGGAAATCCGGGACTTATGTCTGCAAGTATTGTATTTCACTTGCTCGCCGCACTGGCGTACATCGTGCTGTCGATCTCGCTCTGGCGTCCATTGACTCGCGGCAGCACCCGAACCGTACTGAACGCCCCCAGCCGGGTAGCCTTGCTCTGCGCCATCATTGTGCACGGAGCGGGCCTGCTGCTGACAATTGTGCTGCCCCAGGGGCTGCATCTGAGCTGGGCCTTGGCCCTGTCGGCGGCAATCTGGCTGGGCATGGTGGTGTTCTGGTTTCAAAGCCTGTATCTGCGTCTGGACAGCCTGCTGCTCATTCTACTGCCTGCAGCCACAATCGTCAGCTTACTGGCCATGGCCTTTCCTGAAGGCCATGTCGTTAACCATGTCGGCAATGAATGGCTGCGTATCCATTTGCTGATTGCGCTGGTCGCCTACGGGCTAAGCACCGTCGCAGCCCTGCACGCTGTTTTGATGACGGCGCTGGATCGCCAATTGCACCGCCCTATTCTTCATCAGGAACAGCGCGGTTTACTTAGCCGTGTACTGGATACCATGCCGCCCCTGCTGGTGCAGGAAGAGCTGCTGTTCCGCCTGATCCGTGTCTCCTTCGTGATTCTGACCCTCACGATTCTGAGCGGTGCCGCCGTATCGCTGGCCATAGACGGAAAATTTTTACCTGCTGACCACAAAACTGTCTTTACCTTGCTATCCTGGGTTACATTTGGTGGCTTATTATGGGGACGGAAACAGTACGGCTGGCGTGGCCGCATTGCTTTGCGCTGGACGCTGGCCGGCTTTGCCTTCCTGTTGCTCGCCTATACAGGCAGCCATTTTGTACTAGATGTCATCTTGCAACGAGGAAAAAGTGGGTAAAGTCTTATTTTGGGTTGTCGCCATACTGGTGGGCATGATCATTGCCCGCATCGTGTCGCAAAACAAGGCCCGCAAACGTAACCCACCGAACCCGACCTTGCGCCCGGCGCGTAAGCAAGGGAGCGCCGAGGAAATGGTCCGTTGCGCACATTGCGGTATTTTTTTGCCGCGCTCTGAGGCCTTGATGAGCAATCATCACACGTGGTGCAGCCTGGAACACGCCAAGCGCGGCCCGCGTAGCTAAGCCCATGGCCCGCATGCACCACGCCTATGACCTGGACCGCCAGGGTTGGCTCAAACCCCACGCCAATGTCCTGCGCGCCTTGTCGCCCAATCAGGATGACCGTCCCGAAGGCAATCATCCGACCTTACTGGTGCTGCACAATATCAGCCTGCCGCCGCAAGAGTTTGGTGGACCATACATTCGTGACTTCTTCCAGAACCAGCTGGATATCGACGCCCACCCCTGGTTTGAGAACATCCGCGACCTGAAGGTATCGGCTCACTTTCTGATCCAGCGCACGGGGCACATCATTCAATTCGTTCCGACCACGCGCCGTGCCTGGCACGCGGGGGTGTCTCAATTTGAAGGTCGGGAACGCTGCAATGACTTCTCTATCGGCATTGAACTGGAAGGTAGCGATTTTGAGCCCTTTACGGAAGCGCAATATCGGGAGCTGTCCCGCTTAAGCCGCGCTTTGCGCATGCGCCACGATTTACGGGCGGTACGCGGCCACGAGCATATTGCCCCTGGGCGCAAGTCAGACCCAGGACCATTCTTTGATTGGAAACGAGTAAAACGGGAACATGGCTGGGCTAAAGAAACCCTGCCTGAGCAAGAACTGGAGCCAAGGCCCGAACAAGCACCCGGTCAAGGCCGATAAAGTAGCTCAGGGCTAATATCGGCCAACGTATTACAACCCGTTAGTGCCATCGCCACTTCCAGTTCCGCCCGCAAAATATGCAGGACATGCGCAACGCCTGCCGCTCCTGCTGCAGCCAGGCCGTAAATATAAGGACGGCCAATCATCACGGCTGTCGCGCCTAGCGCCAATGCCTTGAGCACATCTGTGCCGCGTCGGATCCCGCCATCCATCAATACCGGCACCCTGCCCTGCACGACCTGACACACCTGTGCCAGCACGTCCACAGAAGCAGGAGCCCCATCCAACGTGCGTCCGCCGTGGTTCGACACCACGATTCCGGCAACGCCCACATCCAAAGCCCGCTGCGCGTCGATGGGCCGCATGATTCCCTTCACCCAGACAGGCATCGGACTGTTCTGTAGCAGCCAAGCCAAATCGTCCCAAGTGGGGGCCCTATCCAACAAGCCGCTACTAAATAAGGGACTGGTGCCCGCAGCACCCAACACGCCCTGTGGCGCACTGGCACCACGTAAATTCACGGCCTCTACTTCTGCGGGCAAGGTAAAACCTGCGCGCTGCTCCTGGTTACGTACACCGTTCACCGCTGCATCGACCGTCAACATCAAGGCGGCATAGCCCGCCGTCTTAAGGCGTCCCAACAGATCTAAGGTAAACGCGCGATCTGCTTGCCAGTACCACTGTGCCCACAAAGGGGCATGGGCCTGTGCCGCAATATCTTCAAAAGCATGACTGGCTTGCAGACTGATCACGCTGGTCGCCCCCATCGCACCGGCCCCCAGAACACTGGCCAACTCACCTTGAGGATGAGCCAGGCGCTGGTAAGCAACAGGCGCTAACAGAATCGGATAGTCCATTGCTTGCCCTAATAGGCTCAAACGGGTCGACGGCTGATCAAATCGGCTCAATGCCGCAGGCCATAGCCCCCAACGCCCAAAACTAGCCAAATTATCCCGTAGCGTCAGTTCATCCGCCGCAGCCGCACTGAAATACGCCCAATCCTGCGCACGCATCCGCTGACGAGCGTATGGCTCGTAGTCTGTCAGACAGGCGATCTCAGCAGGAATGCTGTTTAAAGGGGGTAGTCGTTCTTGAGACATGGTCAATCAAGCTCCAGGCGATCAGACATCGCTCCATTCACGCAGCAAATTATGATAAATCCCCGTCAGGCGTGACAGCTCCTGCCCATCGGCATTATGTTTGGCCAGCTGCTGAATGCTCTGGTCCAGCTCCCACAGCAATTTGCGCTGATGGGCATGGCGCACCATGCTTTGCGTCCAGAAGAAGGACGCGTAGCGGGTTCCTTTTGTGACAGGTTGGACTCGATGCAAGCTAGTACCGGGGTACACCACCATATGCCCCGCAGGCAGCTTGATCGACTGCGTGCCATAGACGTCTTCGATGATCAGCTCGCCGCCTTCATATTCATCGGGATCACTGAAGAACAAGGTAGTGGAGACATCAGTGCGCAAACGCTGGGCCGTGCCAGGAACGGTAAAAATCGCATTGTCGATATGGTTCCCGTACTCCCCTCCACCCTCATAGCGATTAAAACGCGGCGGCAACATACGCAGCGGTAACGCCGCGGCGATGAAACCACTGTGCTGCCCCAATACATGCATCAGGAACTCCCCCATTTGACGGGCCACGGTGGTATCCAGAGGCAATTGCAAATTGCGCTTGCTGCTCTGAGCCAAGTAACCCGCCGTCGTGCGCCCGTCCTCCCACTGTGCCTGCTCCAGGGCCTGGCGACAGTCGCGCAACTGCTCAGCATTCAGAACGTCAGGGATAGTAATCAGCATGGAACACCTGCTAAGGCAAAAGGAAACAGTAGGCGGCGCAAGAAACAGACAGGCCGCCCCAAAAGGCGGC
>JBQEAN010000063.1:14875-19734 GCA_052109075.1 Alcaligenes sp.
GCAAAAGGAAACAGTAGGCGGCGCAAGAAACAGACAGGCCGCCCCAAAAGGCGGCCCATCTGACTTTACACGACAAGACGCAACTTACTCGAAGCGGTAAGAGGCATTGAACATGTAAGAGCGGCCTGGGCCTACGTTGGCAAACACGCCAACGTGAGAGGCATCATACATGCGCACATTGCTGATGTTGTTCACATTGAGCTGGAAGGACACGTTCTTGTTCAAGTCGTAGCGCGCCATCGCGTCGTAACGCCAGTAGGACGGCAGCTTCAGCTCATTGGCATCATCTACAAAGCGCTTCCCCACCAAGGTAGCGCCAGCACCCAAGGTCAACTCTGGCAATACTTTATAGGTCGTCCAAACGTTGAAGCTCTGTTTAGAGATGAACTTCATTTGGTTGCCGTCAAAGACATTGGTACCGTTGCGGTACTTTTTAATCTTCGGATCCAAATAGGTGTAACCCGCCCATAGATTCCACTTGGATGTAATGGCACCGGCAGCGCCCAACTCAAGACCACGCACACGGTTGCTACCGCTCAAGGAGACATCACCTGTCAACGGATCGGTAGATCGTGCATCTTTCTTGTCGGTCTGGAACACTGCTGCCGTCAAAGACAACTTCTCATCGGCGATATCCCACTTGGTGCCCAGTTCCCAGCTGTAGCTGCGCTCTGGTTTCAGTTCACGGATCGCGGCACCGCCCGCTGGGCCGTCTGCACCACCGGCCTGCCCCAGGTTTTCACCCGTTGGGTTGGAGGAAGTGCCATAGCTCAAGTAGATAGAACCATTACGAGCGGGTTTGTAAACCACACCCAGCTGGTAATTCCACATATCGTCTTTACGCGAATCTTTGGTGTTATCGACTTCAAAACGGTCAAAGCGCACACCACCATTCACCATCCACTGATCATTCAGGGTCAACGTATCAAAGACATAGAGCGAACGAGTCTTGATATCGCCTGTCTTGGTCTTGGGACCGTATTGCAGCGAATAGTTGTATTGACGATTAGGGTCCGGATTGTAGAAAGAGTCCGTCTCGCGGCCTGGGCCGCCCGTCATTGTCTTGTTGTGGATTTCTTCTTTGCTGATCTCCACACCAGCGACGATATCGTGCTTGAGCCAGCCGGTATTGAAGCTGCCGAAGACATCGGTCTGGTTCAGCAAAGATTCAGACACCCGATAGTTGGTGCGATCATCACGACGGAACTGCAGACCTGGACCTTCTGTAGCGCAAGCTCCACCCGAGGTCGCCGTGCAATTGTCAAAAGACGGGCGAGTCATCAGGTAGTGATTCAAAGTCTTGCTGTATCGCGTCACGTTACGAACCGTGAAGCGGTCATTCACGTCGTGCTCGACGCTGGCGGTTGCGGTATCTGCCGTGTATTTACGGAAGTCCACATTGTGACGACCGTAAAAGGTGTCACGGTCCGCTTCCAAGGGAGTGACACGATCCGGATTGGCCGCATTCTTGAATGGGAAGCCCAGATCCGGCATGTCCTTGTTTTCAAGACGGGAGTAGGACAGGGTCACACGAGTAGGTGTGCCCAAGCCAAAAGCGATGGAAGGCGCGATGCCCCAACGATCAATCTCCACCCCATCACGACCGGCAACATCGCCGCCCATACGCATCAAATTCAGACGGATCGCGCCGGTATCCGAGAAAGCGTAGTTGCCGTCAGCGGTCAAGCGATATTGGTCAGATGTGCCGTAACCTGCTTCCACTTGGAAGAAATCTTTCAACTTGGGGGACTTGGTCACCAGATTTAAGCTACCACCGGTACCGCCACGGCCCGTGTAAGCCGAGCTGGGGCCTTTCAACACTTCAACCGATTCCAGGTTGAAGGTCTCGTGCGAACCGCGCGAGTAATCACGTACGCCATCGATAAAAATGTCGGTACTGGCTTCGTAGCCACGGATAAAGGGTCGATCCCCCATGGGGGTGCCACCTTCGCCCGAGCCCAGCGTAATACCTGGAGTAGTACGCAACACATCTTGCAAGGAGGTTGCGCCACGATCCTTGATCACCTCTTCAGGGATCACGGTGATGGAACGCGGTGTGTTGAGCAGCGTTTCGGAAAACTTCACAGATTGCGCTTTATGCGCTTGGAAGCCATCAATGCCGTTGGTATCTGTCGTGCCTTGGACTTTGATCGACTGCAGCTCGGTCACGCCTGCGTTGGCGGTTTGAGCAAAAGCAGGAGTTGTAAGGGCAGCAAACAGTGCGGCAGATAAAACCGTCTCGGCGAACCGACGAGGCGGCAGGGCGGAAACAAACGACATCACCAGCTCCAAATGGTAGGTATCACTTTTCAAGGCAGGGCGATTGAATCAGGCACGATCGCTCGCGTTAGCGGTGTTTCACTGCCGAACAAGTGCTTTTAATAGGAGACCGTAATATCAATCATTCTTATTATGAAGTCCATCCAAATCTTACGATTTGCTGAAACTCAGCTAACAATCCGTTTTTTTTCGCCCTCAGTGTGGCGCGCAAGCATCGTATTACGAGCAATTCTCATTAATATGGACAAAAAATAAAAAATCGCTTAGCAATTAAGATTTTTTTATTCCCCTATCTACCCACTTCTCCCCCTAATAGCCCATCAATAGACGCAAAAAAGCCTTGATCTTACAAAATAAGAACAAGGCTAATAACTGACAGTTTGCTGACTCTGCCTAATGGCAGAGTCAGCAAGGTTCAGATTTACAGATTCAGCAGCAAACGGTTCACGCGCTTCACAAAGCTGGCAGGATCCTGCAATGCGGCCCCTTCGGCCAGCATGGCTTGTTCCAGCAGCAGTTGAGCCCACTCAGTAAAGGTCTCGTCATCAGCGGCTTGAACCTTGGCGATCAAAGCATGTTCCGGGTTGATTTCCAGGATCGGTTTGACCTCGGGCGCTTCTTGGCCAGCGGCTTGCAGCATACGCAGCAAGTGCGGACTCAGTTCGTTGGCATCGACCACCACGCAGGCGGGGGAATCGACCAGGCGTGCGGTAATGCGCACTTCTTTAACCTTCTCACCCAGCGTGGCCTGCAAGCGCTCAACCAGGGGTTTGAAGGTTTCAGCCACTTCGGCCTGATGTTTCTTTTCTTCCTCGTCTGCCAGTTCGTCCAGATCTAAACCGCCCTTGGCAACAGAGACCAGTTGCTTGCCTTCGAATTCACGCAGGTAAGACAGCATCCATTCGTCCACGCGATCAGACATCAGCAGGACTTCGATGCCTTTCTTGCGGAACACTTCCAGATGTGGGCTGTTGGAAGCCGCCGCAAAGGTGTCAGCCGTGACGTAGTAAATCTTGTCCTGGCCTTCTTTCATGCGGCCAATGTAATCGGCCAGAGACACGGTCTGGGCCGAACCTTCCTGATTGGTGGAAGCAAAACGCAACAGCGCAGCGATACGGGCCTGATTGCCCATGTCTTCCCCTGCACCTTCTTTCAACACCTGACCAAACTGGTTCCAGAATTCGGCGTATTGCTCGGGCTGGTTCTCGGCCAGATCTTCCAGCAAGGACAGAATGCGTTTGGCACTGCCTTCACGGATCGCACGCACATCGCGGCTTTCTTGCAGAATTTCACGCGAGACGTTCAAGGGCAGGTCTGCCGAGTCGATCACGCCACGCACAAAGCGCAGGTAAGCGGGCAACAGTTGCTCGGCGTCGTCCATGATGAACACGCGTTTAACGTACAGCTTCACACCACGACGGGCATCGCGATCCCACAGGTCAAACGGAGCCTGCTTGGGTACGAACAGCAGCTGGGTATATTCGCTACGGCCTTCTACCCGGTTATGCGTCCAGGCCAGAGGGTTCTCGTAATCGTGAGCGATGTGTTTGTAGAACTCTTGGTATTGCTCGTCGGTGATTTCCGACTTGGAACGCGTCCACAAGGCGCTAGCCTGGTTAATGCTTTCCCATTCGTCTTGCATAACTTGTTGCTGTTTTTCCTCGTCCCACTCTTCTTTGCGCATTTGCACGGGTAAAGAGATGTGGTCGGAATAGCGGCGCAGCACATTACGCAAGCGCCAGCCGTCCAGAAAATCGTCCTCGCCTTCGCGCAGGTGCAGAGTAATGGTGGTACCGCGCTCGGCTTTTTCAGCAGCAGCAATGGTGAACTCGCCTTCACCGGCCGACTCCCACAGCACCGCTTCCTGATCCTGACCGGCACGACGTGTCAGCACCGATACTTTGTCAGCGACGATAAAGGAGGAGTAAAAGCCCACGCCAAACTGACCAATAAGCTGAGTGTCTCTTTGCTTGTCGCCCGTCAGTTGGGAGAAAAATTCTTTGGTGCCTGAGCGCGCGATGGTGCCCAGGTTGGCAATGGCTTCATCACGCGACATGCCAATACCATTGTCAGACAGCGTGATCGTGCGCTGTTCTTTATTGAACTCCACACGGATACGCATTTCTGGATCGCCTTCCAGCAGGGCTGGATTGTCGATGGCCTCAAAGCGCAGTTTGTCGCAGGCATCCGACGCATTGGATACCAGCTCACGCAGGAAAATCTCCTTGTTGCTGTACAAGGAGTGAATCATCAAATGCAGTAATTGTTTGACTTCAGCCTGAAAACCCAAGGTTTCGGACGTATTCGCAGTGTCAGTCTGGCTCATGGTGAAAATGCAAAAAAATGGGTTAATTGCCGCGCGCTTGAACGCGCCCTATTGCAGACAGATAGGGACGGCCCGCAATATTTCAAGAGAGCAATCAGGCAGCCGGGCCTGATGTCAGGGCAATAACCCCGCTGATCATGACGACACAACCGAGCAAACTCCAGATATTGGCTTTCTCGCGCAGCACAATCATGCCCAATAAGGTACCAGCCATCATGGACATCTCACGGGCCGGCGCCACCATGGACAAAGG
>JBQEAN010000064.1:0-18956 GCA_052109075.1 Alcaligenes sp.
AGATCGGTGGATTTTAGACCAAGCAGCTCTGTACGGGCAGCTTGACCACAAGACCGTGCGGGTGTTCGCTCCCGGGTGGTCTGGCCCCTCAACAATGTATTCAACAAGAAGTACTACACCTGCCAGTTCCGCAGTACGGAGCGGGAAGTCATGCTGAACATGAACCTGTATTGGTAATGATATTGGACATGAAGCGATCTTGCTTCTTCTGAGTGAGTGTAGTGGTAGGCGGCGTCTTTCTTGACTCGGACTGCTGCTCTGAGTACCGTGATGAGCACGTTTCACCTCGTCTAGGTTTCGTCATCATGCAGGTAGCACACTTCAGCCAGAACACCCTGGGGCGCGATATTGCCGTAGGCGATATTCACGGTTGTTTCACCAAGCTGAAAGCGTCGTTGAAGCGGATTCGTTTTGATCCTTGCAAGGACCGCCTTTTTTCGGTGGGCGATCTGGTGGATCGTGGGCCGGAGTCCCATCATGTTTTGCAGTGGCTGGATCTGCCCTGGTTTCATGCGATTTGTGGCAATCATGAAGAACTGACCTGGCGGCGGGCAATCGGGCAGCCTATTCAAGAGGTCGACCATCGGGTGCACGGTGGACTTTGGCTGGACGACTGTACCTTCGACGAACAACAACTTATTGCCCAACGTCTACAAGCCCTGCCTTTGGCGATGGAAATTGAAACGCCTCTAGGTTTGGTCGGCATGGTACATGCCGACTTTCCTTACGATGATTGGCAGCACATTCATTCCGATCGCTTCGATGCTCATGACCGCCATGTATGCATGTGGTCCAGAGATCGCTACGTTACTGGCTACGATGGCATGGTCAGCAATATTCGGGCTTTGGTACATGGGCATCAAACGACACACAAGATGCGGCAACTGGGGAACGTGTTTTTCATCGATACCGGGGGGTGGCTGGATGATCGACACTTCACTCTGCTGGATTTGAAGCGTTTGGTGGCTTTGTAGATTAGGACTGTGGATAGTTACGTAGAGATACGGGGGCTTTGCAAAAGTAAGTCTCTGGGAAAGCGCCAGTTTGGTCTCTGTGAGGGTGATGGGGCGGTTTAGAGTACTGGCCGCAGGCGTGAGCTGAGTCGGGGGTACAAGCATCCTGCTGTTTGAGCACGACGTTTATGGTTTGTCCGATGGACAAACCATCGTGCGAGTTCAGGATGCGCCCCGATTTAGTTCTCGACAAGGGGACCGGTGCGCAGCGTCGGCCAGTGCTCAGCCCTGACACCCTCACAGAGACCAAACTGGCGCTCAGCGATTGTTTGCAGAGAAAATTCTTCTGTGATGCTGATGCTACTAACTAGGCTAGCTCTCAACCGCTTATAAGCCTGTCCTGACGCAAACATTGACACAAATAAGGGCTCCACATTCGCACCAGCTTTAACACTCGCAATCACATTGGCATTGGCCCATCATCTCCAGGTTTCAACCTTAATTGGTGCACTTAGCACTCATCGGCTTACCTTTCCTTCGCTACAAAGCAGCTCCACTCTCACAAGCAGAGCCCTGCACACCGCGCTGAACTACAGCCCAATAGATATCTGCATACTTGATTGCAAAAACCAGACTATGAGCGGCTCCCCCCTACCAAGCAACGACTAACAACTAACTAGGTCATCGCTTCACTAAAAAAAAGCAACGACCTCCTCCAATCAGTGCATAAAAAATGCGCAGCAGCAGCAGCAGCAGTACATACAGTCCCCAAAGAACCAAAACAAGCAGACAGCAAAAAAAGCTTGCATCATACCTGTAGTCATTGTGAGCCGGTCTGGGCCGGGGTGCTGTCCTCTGGGCGGTTCAGGCTTCTTGCCGCAGGCGGGCTTGCTATTCGGGGAGCAAGCACCCTGCTGTTTGAGCACGACGCTTATAGTTTGTCCGGGGGACAAACTATCGTGCGAGTTCAGGGTGCGCCCGACTAGCAAGCCTGACCAGGGCACCGGTGCACAGCACCGGCAAGGGGCCAGCCCGGAGGACAGCACCCCGGCCCAGACCGGCATGTTCACGAGACACTATCTAAACCTGCGGCCCCTCCCTCACCCTTGCCTCATCTCTTCAATGGCAACGGCCATCACTGCGACTGACAACAACAACATAAAAAGTCAAAACAAAACCGCCCCAGTTCCCAAAAGAAACTGAGGCGATCTCATCTTCAAACAAACAGCAAAACAGCTAAGGGCTTACTTCTCCACACCCCCACCCACAATGACGCCGTTCACATCCTTACCGTAATAGCTTTCTTCACCATCGTGGAACTCCACCCGAGCTTCCTCAACCGTGCCCTTCTGACGCGCATCCTTAGGACGCTCATGACTGTTGATATAAGCCGCCACATCCCACACATCCTGATCCGACAAAGAAAACGGCTTACCCAAAGGCATATTGGCCTTGATGAAACCCGCTGCCGTATCAATACGGGCCATGCCAGCCCCCCAGTTGTAGGAATTAGCACCCCACAACGGCGGGAACACAACATCACTTTCCGCGTCCTTCTGCCCCTGGCCATCCACTGCATGACAGAGCACACAATTGTTGGTGTAAACCTCTTTACCGCGTACAAGGTCATAACCCAGCTCCGTCTTCTTGACCTTGGGGAAACCTGCACCCGGCAACTTCTGCCCCGTCGGCGCACCATCTGACATCCAGTACATATACGTCATCAAATCACGATATACATCGCTGCCTGCCGGAGGAGCAATGCCCGAAGACGATGCCTGCGCATTCATGGAAAAAGTAAAACAGCCAATAATGCGATCTTCCAGCGTGCTGATCGCCTTGGTCTTGGCGCGATACGCCGGGTAGCTGACATAAGCCCCCCACATAGGAGCAGAGTGCTCACGACGACCACCATCCAAGTGACAGTTCACACACGCCAAGGTATTGCCCACATGATCCGACACCGTGGTCGACGTTTCCATAAAGATCGTTTGACCCCGACGAATCGCCTCACCATAGGGCGTATCCGGAATGCTGCTCTCTGGTGGCGGCACAAAATAACCATCCGCCCCCACAGGCACACCCGCTGCAACCGCCTTCTTGTCCTTGCTCTGAACCTTACGGTCTGCTTCCATTGCCTCGCGACTGTAAGCAGCAGTACCGATCTGCGTCGTCGCCTGATCGGACGAACCCAACGAGAAGGACAACCAACCCTTGGCATTCAAACCATAACCAATAGCAAAAAGCAGCACACCAATACCGGCCCCCCAGGCCAGTCTGCGCCCACCCGACATAGCGGGCTTGCTGCGACCATTTTTTTGAGTGTCTTTCATAGGAAGCTCTCTGTTCTGATCTTATTTCGCCTGCTTGCCATGAGCTGGCAGCGAGGCGGCGTAGTAGGAAACCGCATACAAGTCCTCGTAGGACAAGCGCGTAGCGATGTCATCCATCAGGCCTTGCGGTGAGTTGTGGCGATGCCCCCCCTTCCAGGCCGACAGTTGGCTAAACAAGTACTCCGCCTGCTGGGCGGCTAAAGGTGGAAAAGACGTACCGACACCCTCGCCTTGACTGCCGTGGCAGCTGATACATGCGGGCACGTTCTGCTTCCAATCCCCTTTATGAAACAGCACCTCTCCACGGGCCAGATTCGCTTCCGAACTGGGCACATTGACGGCGGGTACGGGCAGCTTGGCGTAATAAGCTGCCAGCTCTTTCATATCGTTGGCTTGCAAACCACGAGACACGTATTGCATGGACTCGTTCAGACGCGTGCCTTTGGCGAAGTCTTCCAACTGCTTGAGCAAGTACGCCTCAGGCATACCGGCCAGGCGGGGTGTGATGCCCACGCCTTCACCCACTTCACCGTGACAGGAAGCACAGCTCCAGACACTGCCCTGGCCCGAATGCACCAGCACAGGAGCATCGTTCAGGGCAGGGATGGCAGGCACCAGGGAAGTCCCACCCGCATTGACGTTGACGATAGCAGCGGTAGGCTCATCCGGTGCCGCATGCGGGGCCAGATCGTGCAAATACAAACCTACCCCTGCCAAGGCCAAAGCCACCAACACCGCCAGCAGGAAAATCGGAATGGGACGCGGCGGCTCCCAAGGCTCGAAAGTAGGGTCAATGTTCTCGACCAAAGGCGAACTAGAATCTTTTTCCATTGTCATGACTTGTCCTATTTAGCGCCCGAATCCGTCAAGGCCTCTGTGGGGCGACGATCGTAGCCACGGTCACGTTTATCAAGTTCCTGAGCGCTGGTTGCATAAGTGCGATCCAAGGCCAGCAAGTACTCCACCAAATCCAGGGCTTCCTTGCGGGCAACCACATGTTTGCCTGCAGGCTGCAGAGACTCTGGCAAACGCACCACCACATCGCCCTCGGCAATCTGGTCTTTCAACTCGAACATATAGGGATAGGACGGCATCAAGCTCCAGTCAAAAATGGCGCGGGGCTGATACAGATGGGTCAAATGCCAATCACGACTTTTCATCCGCGCACCGACATTGAACAAGTCAGGGCCGGTACGCATGGTGCCCAGCAAATGGGGTGAATCGTAAAAGTAATCGCCCGGAGTGGACGCACGGCCCCAGCCACGCGCCGTATCAAACAGGGTTTGACCGGTAGAGCGGGGCTGTTGGCTGTGACAGTACAAACAGCCATTGGCCACGTACTCGTCACGTCCCAGCAATTGCTGAGCGGTATAGGGTTTCAATTGCTCCGGCGGTTCCGACGTACGCAATTGCCAGGCTGGCAAAATCACCAGCATCAAGGTCGCCAGCAGCAGCACGCCAATGGCCCCGATTAATAAAGGTAAGAGTCGATTCATGACGCATCTGCCCGAGCAAGTGTAGGAGTCGCAGTAATGGCGGATTCTTTACGCAGCAAGAGCAAGGCAAAGTGAGCCGCAAAGACAAAGTGGCCCAAAGTCATCATGGTGCCGCCAATGGAGCGGGCTTCCAGATAGGGAACCATCTTGCGAGTGATCTCGCCAAAACTTGAACCCGGATCCATCAAGCCCATACCCTGCACCACACCGGCAATGCTCAAGGCCAACACGTAGATCGTGAAGCCAGCCGTCACCAGCCAGAAGTGGGTTTTGATCAGGGCCGGGAAGGGCCAACGACGTCCCAATATGTGCGGCATCATGTAGTACAGCGTGCCAAACATCACCATGGACACAAAACCGTAAGCACCCAAGTGGGCGTGGCCCACGGTGTAATGGGTAAAGTGCGTCACCGAGTTCACCGAACGGAGCGCTTCCAGCGAGCCCTGGAAGGATGACAGCGTGTACATCAGCGCCCCAATCCAGACGAACCGCAGCGCCATGGACTGTTTGAAGGCCCACAGATTCTGCGCAACCGTTACGTGCTGGTTAATAGCGACAGCAATCACCGGCACAAACATCATGATGCTATGCACCACGGACAAGGTAACCGCCCAGGTAGGAACCGGCCCCCCCATCAAATGGTGAATACCGACCTGACTGTAGAACAGCGCCAGACTCCAAAAACCCAGTAAGGACACGTTGTAGGAATACACCGGCTTGCCAATGATTTTCGGGATGATGTAGTAGGCCGCACCGACCCCCATCGGGGTCAGCCACAAACCCAGCACGTTATGGGCAAACCACCAATTCACGGTGGCTTGCTGGGCACCAATGTGCAGGCCAGGAATGTTGGACACCAGGAACAAGAAAGGAAACCACACCATGCCGGCCAGGAAGTACCAACCCGACACATAGATATGACGCGACTTGCGGTTGGCGGCGGTCTCAATCGCGGGCCAAGCCAGGAAAAAGCCCCCCACTGCCAACATAATGTCGATCTGCCAAGGGAACTCCAGCCACTCGATCCCATCGGACCAGCCGTTGGCGACGGCAATCGTGCCGCACAAGACCCCTAGCGTCCAGAGCGCAGCACCAACGTACACCATATTGGGGCGTCGTAAGGGCGTATGGAAAATACGCGGCAACAACCACAAGGCCACGCCGATCCCGGTTACCGACAGCCAGCCGTAAGCCACGATGTTCAGGTGCAAAGTACGCGCACGACCAAAGGTCACTTGCGCCACATCGGCCAGCCAATCAGGCCAGTGCAGTTTCAACGAAGCCATCACGCCGAACACCGAACCGATCAGCAGCCAGGTAATCCCGACCGTAACCAGTAGCAAAACCGGGCCGCGACCACTGCGGTCAATGCCTGCACGCAAAACGTCAAAATGGTGTGTCTGTGCCTCGTTCTCCCCCCCAAAAGAAGCACTATCGTCAGGCTGGCCAAGCTCACCTTTCATGAAGATGGTCTCAGCTTCGTTTTTGCCCACGAAAATCAGCTTATTTGCCACGGCCCAGACAAGAATGCCCAGTGCCACCAAAGAGGCGACAAAACTGGTCGCCAGTAATATTCCTAATATAGGAGTCATGTGAGTAAGTGCCCGATATCTGTCATGCGGCTAAGCCTAAAGAAAGGTCATTGCCCAAACCGGTTTTATTAAAAAAATAAGTACCGAGGTAAAAATGCAATGCAATCTACATCACAGTAGAGGATCAGGATTAAGGGCAAATTAAGAGAACTTTCCCTCTTGCCCCTGGCCTCAAGGCTGCTAACATAAACGTCGAAACGTAATAAACATCAGGCTCTCAGTACGCGAGCCGGCATCGCCTAGGGGGGGAAATGCACGTTTTACTCGTTGAGGATGATGCGCTTGTCGCCAGTGGGATTGTGGCAGGCTTGCGATTGCACGGGCTGACCGTCGATCATGTGGGCACCGCCAGCCTGGCTGACACCGCCCTGCTATCCTCGCACTTTGATGTCTGTATTCTGGATCTGGGCTTGCCCGATCAGGACGGGCTGACGCTGCTGCGCCGCTGGCGTGAACAGGGCCGCAAACTGCCTATTTTGATTTTGACGGCCCGCGACGCCTTGCACCACCGGGTCGAGGGGCTGCTGGGTGGGGGCGATGATTACGTCATCAAACCCTTTGATCTGGACGAGCTGCTGGCACGCTTGCATGTGCTGACTCGTCGCTTGGCCGGGCATGAAACCGACTGTATTGAATATGGACGGCTTAGTTTCTGTGCGTCCACCGGCCATGTCACCTTGGATGGCACACCCGTCAGCCTGGCCCGCCGCGAGCTCTCTTTACTGCGTGCGCTACTCACCAAACCCCATGTAATTTTAAGTGCCGAGCAATTGTGCGACAGTGTCTATGGCTACGACCAAGACCTGGAGAGCAATGCCATCAATGTGCACATCTACCATTTGCGCCGCAAACTGGGTAGCCAGATTGTCGAGACCGTGCGCGGTCTGGGCTACAAACTGGGGCCTGCTGGTTAAGTATTTGACGCCATGAGCTTACGTCTTAGATTGCTGCTGATTATCGGCATTTCCCTGACGGTGCTCTGGAGCGCCGTCGCCACCTGGATGCTGATGGATGCACGCCAGTCATTACGCGAAGCGCTGGATAGTCGACTGGCCGCCTCGGCCCGTATGGTGGCCGGTCTGGTCGTCCAATTTCCAAACTTACAGGAGCTGGCCCAATCCGCCGAACGGCCATTGGACATCATTGCCCGCGATGGCGTGGCCTGCGAGATCAGTGTGGTGCGCAGCGAAGTAGAAATCCAGGCGGTCAGCCGCACCGCCGGCAGCCCGGATATGTCGCAAGTGGCCTTGGGCTTTGGCACGCATATGCACGGCGGCAAACGCTGGCGCACCTTTGTCTTGCGTGAGGGCCATATCCAGATCGCCGCAGCTGACAGTATCGAGCTGCGTGAGTCTCTGGTTCGGGAAATCATGATCTCGGCCGGCCTGCCTTTTGTCGTGGCCTTATTTGGCAGCTTGCTGCTGTTATGGGTGGGGATTACACATGGCCTGGCCCCCTTGGAGCGTATTCGGGATCTGCTATCCCGCCGTCGTCCTGGCGACGATAGTCCTTTACCTAAGGTCAAAGCCCCGGTTGAGCTTCAACCCTTGCTGCGTACCATCGAGGAACTGCTGGAACGGCAACAAGCCGCCATCATGCGCGAGCGCCGTTTTACCGATAGCGCTGCCCACGAATTACGCACCCCGCTAACCGGCATCAAAACCCATATTCAAGTGGCTCATCTGGCCGCACAACGCCCTGGCGAACGCAATACCCTGGATACCGCCTTGAGTCAGGCAGATCAAGGGGTACAACAACTGCAAAACATTCTGCAACGGCTGCTGGAACTGGCCCGCCTGGATGGTCAAAGCGCTACGGCGGAAAGCAGTCAGGCCGATGACGCTGTTTATGACGCTTTGCAGGCGCTCAAAGCGATCTACGGCGACACCATTGACCCGATCACGCTAGATATATATAGCAAACCCGGCCCGGTGCAGATTGAAAAATCCCTGCTGACCGTAGCGGTGCAAAACCTGATTGATAATGCCCTGCGCTATACCCAGGCCCTACAACCGATCAGCCTGCGTATTGAAGCGGGCGAGCCGGGTTACTTGCGTATTAGTGTGCTTGATCACGGTCCAGGTCTCAGCGAGAGGGAGCGCGATCTGGCCATGAACCGCTTCTGGCGTGGCTCGCAGCAACAAGCAGGCTACGGCCTGGGGCTATCTATTGTGAATACCATTGCCACCCAGCACGGCGGTATGCTGGAGTTGCTGAATCGCCCAGGCGGCGGTTTAGAAGCACGGCTGACCGTGCTGCTGGCTGACCCAAACCCTCAGCATAGTTAGAGTTCTGTCTCTGGTTGCAATGACCGTTGACGCTGTAGCTGTAGCTGTGATGGTTGCGGCCATAGCCCACCCTCAAGTTACGAGCAAAAAAAAAGCCGGCCCCCATATTTCATGGGGTCCGGCCTTCTTAGTTTGACGCTGTGCTTGCCTAGTCAGGCAAGCCAATCATCAAAGAATTTGGATCTTAGTTGCGCAAGGGCCTTTTTGGCCTGCACCTTCAACGAAGGAAACGCGCTGGTTCTCTTCCAGAGTTTTGAACCCGGTTCCCTGAATTTCACTGTGGTGTGCGAAGAGATCCTTGCCGCCATTCTCCGGCATGATGAAACCGAAGCCTTTTTCGCTGTTGAACCACTTCACAATACCAATTTCTGTCTTCAAAATATATCCTAGATGTAATGTCTATCAGGGAAAAAAGTATCCCTCCAAGAACTATCGCCTGATTACGCCCATAAAGATAGCTCTATTACGATTTTATTTTAAAAAAAGAGGATTTTTGTTGTTTCTTGATCCTAAAACAGCCCTTTTCTCCTCTGCCCCCACCCTGACCCAGCCCCCCATAAGACTGTAATACCAGTATCAAAACCAGGCATGCCAGCTAGCCCCTAGCCCGTGTCCGACTCTTGAGAAGGCATCGGCCGCCTATAAAAATCCCCACGCAATCAAAGCACTCTTGGCTATACTGGCTCGCACTACGCAGTCTACATAGCCGGATTGACGTGTGTCATGTCATGATCACGAGGAGCATAAAACAATGAACCGTAGAAATTTCATGCTGGCCACCCCAGCCGCTGCACTGGGAACCCTGATTCTTCCTACCGCCAGCCTGTCAGCCCCCGCCATTATTACCAACACCAGCCAAATTCTGCCCCGCCACACCAAGGGCCCACGCATTGTTATTTGCGGTGGCGGCTGGGGTGGTATGACAGCCGCTAAATACCTAGCCAAACTGGTGCCCCAAGCGCAAGTGGTACTGATCGAGCGCAATCCCACTTTCTGGTCGGGGCCCATGAGCAATAAGTGGCTGATTGATATCGTCAATACTGATTTTCTAAACCACGACATGCTGGCGCCCTCGATCAAGTATGGCTACAGCCTGGTGCATGCCGAAGTCACCGCCATCGAGCGGGACAAGAAAACCGTACGCACCACGCAAGGCGCACTAGAGTACGATTACCTGATTCTGTCTGGCGGCATACGCAATGCCTACGATGCCTGGTTCGGCAACGACACCTACGCGGCTGAATACACCCGCCAGCACTTCCCCAATGCGTACATCCCGAATGCAGAGATGTTCGCCTTGAAGAACAAGCTGAAGGCCTTCAAAGGCGGCACCATTGTCATGACACTGCCGCCCCCACCGCACCGCTGTCCACCTTCGCCTTACGAACGCGCCTGTCTGATGGCCTGGCATATCAAGACCAACAAGATTCCAGGCAAGATTATTATTCTGGACCCCAAGCCCACCATTGGCCCCATCGGTGAAGGCTACCGCGCGGCCTTCCAGGAGCTATACCCGGACATCATCACCCACGTGCCCAATGCCCGGGTACGTGACGTTGACCCCTTCAAGAAACACATCAAGACCACTGCCGGCGACTTTGATTTTGACGACGCGGTACTGATGCCGCCTCATCAGGCCGCTGATATGGTCTGGAACGCCGGTTTGGTCGGCACAGGCCCAGATGGCAAACCCACGGGCTGGGCCAATATCGATCCGCGCCTGTTCACTGCCAAGGACGATGACAATGTCTATGTGGTGGGCGACTCCATGGGCTTTATTTCCGACCAGTTCGGCCACTACCCCAAGAGTGCACACGTCGCGCACGCCGTTGCCAAGATCGTTTCCCAGAATCTGGCCGAACGTATCGCGGGCAAAGAAGTGGTACCTGTCCTGCCCGACAACCTGTGCTACATGATGGTCAACGGGGACCCGCAAGAAGAAATCTCGGTCAAATTTGAATACGAGCTGGACGCGAGCGGCAAGGTCCTGCAAACGCAGATTGATATGGACGTCCGTACCCCTGACCTTGTTAAAGAAGACTTCCAGTGGATCGAGAGCCGTTTTAATGACTTCCTCTAAACTTCCTTCCCGCTTTGTCCGCCGCCGCCAGCTGTTGCTGGGCAGTGCGGCCGGACTAAGCGTCAGCTTCTTGCCCATCAAGTTGCAGGCGCAAACTGCCTTTGACCAGTTACTGAAGCCCGCCTCCGCCGCGCAGGTGCAAGCCTTTGTGGACGAGTTCCTGAAAGGAGCCACCCCACAAGACAAAGGCCTGAAACTGAACATGCCTGCGCTGGGCGACAACCCCGCTGCAGTGCCCGTGAAAGTAGTACTGGATATGCCACTTAAGGACGATGTGTATTGCCAGGAGCTGATCATTCTGGCCCAGGGCAACCCGCATCCGCTGGCCTGCCGCTTCACCTTTACGGCTCTGGCAGGTACCACCGAAGTGGCCGTACGCCTGCGCCTGATCGAAACCCAAACCATTCGTGCCCTGGCACGCTTAAGCGATGGCCAAGTCCTGAGCGCCCAGCATCACATCACCGTGACCGCTGGCGGCTGCGGCATGTAATCAAGGGGCACACATGAGTAAACCACGTATCTGGATCAGCAATGCCAAGCCCAAAGCGGGCGAGCTGGTGCGCGTGCGCGCCCTGGTCGAACACCGTATGGAAAGCGGCCTGCGTTTGAACAAAGACGGTAAGGCGGTTCCTCGCAACATCATCCACGACTTCAAAGCCACCTTTAACGGTGAACCTTTGTTCAACTGGCAGCCGGAAACCGCGATTTCGCAAAATCCCTACATCGAATTTACCTTTGTCGCACGGCAATCCGGTGCTCTGGAAATGAGCTGGACGGACGATCAGGGCAGTGTCATCAATGGTCAGACCGAACTGACGATCACGGACTGATTCAAGTCGGTATTCACAGCCGATCACCCGACCCGCAGATTCAGCGCCCACTTTGGGCGCTGAGTTCATAACAGCGTTCTATATAGTCATACTGGGCGGGCTTAAGGGTAATGCTACGCTGAGCGTCCTTTCCTACAACGATGCACATTGACAAGAAGAATGCCCATGTCCCTCTCTCTCGTAGGTCGTCTCCTGATTGCCCCTGCCGTGTTGGCGGCCAGCAGTGCCGCCGCACCGGTCTGGGCCAGTTCCACGACGCTGGATATCAAGGTTGTAGCCAGCTCCTGTGCGAACTGTCACGGCCCGGACGGGCGTTCCACGACCATTATTCCCTCGCTGGCTGGCCGTCCTGAAGCAGCTTTGCTGGAACAACTGCGCGCCTTTGCCTCGGAAACACCACCCGCTGGTACCACTATCATGAACCGTCTGGTCAAAGGCTACCAGGACGCGGATCTGGAAGCCCTGGCCCATTATTTCTCTGAAGTTTCCCCCACCCCTCGCAGCGCTGTGCAAGGACGTTAAGAATGAGCACTCCCTTAAACTCCTCCCGTCGTAAATGGCTGAGCCGTGTGGGTAAAACCGGTGCTGCCGGTTTGGCCTTGAGCACCTTGCCCGTCTACGCACGCAGAAGCTCTGCCCATGTGATTGTGGTCGGTGGCGGCTTCGGTGGTGCGACCGCTGCCCGTTATTTGAAGCGCGGTGATCCATCCCTGAATGTGACGCTGATTGAACCCGCTCAAACCTTCTACACCTGCCCGTTCACCAATCTGTATCTGGCTGGGCTACGCCGTTTTGAACAGCAAGGCCACGGCTTTGACGATTTGCGTGCTGCCGGTATTGACGTTATTCACGACCTTGCCACCGCAGTCGATTCCCAGGCCAAAACAGTGACGCTGGCCAAAGGCCAGAAGCTGTCGTATGACAAGTTGCTGCTCTCGCCCGGTATTGATTTTCGCTGGAACACATTGGAAGGCTATGACGAGGCCGCTTCCTTGCTGGCCCCACACGCCTGGAAAGCCGGTGATCAAACCCGTCTGTTGAAAAGCCAATTGGACGCCATGCCCGATGGCGGCACCTTCATTATGGTGGCCCCTGAAAACCCCTTCCGCTGCCCACCCGGCCCCTACGAGCGCGCCAGCATGGTGGCCCACTACTTCAAGCAAAACAAACCCAAATCCAAGATTCTGATTCTGGATGCCAAGGACAACTTCTCCAAACAAGGCTTGTTCCAGGACGGTTGGAAGCAAGTCTATGGCGACATGATCGAATGGGTACCCTTCTCCAAAGACGGCAAAGTTACCCGCGTGGATGCCGCTAAGCTCAGCGTAGAAACCGAGTTTGGCGAGACTCACAAGGCCAATGTGCTGAACGTCATTCCGCCTCAAAAAGCCGGTGCGATTGCCGAGCAAGCCGGTGTCACCAACGCCAGCGGCTGGGTACCGATTGACCCGCACACCTTTGAGTCCGAGCAGGTCAAGGACATCTATGTGGTAGGGGATGCGACCATTGCTTCGCCCATGCCCAAGTCGGGTTTCTCGGCCAATACACAAGCCAAGTTGGCAGCCGCCTCCATCATTAATGCACTCAGCGGCAAGCCCACGCCACAGGCCACACTGAGCAATACCTGCTACAGTTTGATCGCCCCCGATTATGGCATTTCCGTGGGGCATTTATATGCCTTTGCCGACGACAAACTGGCTGAAGCATCCGGCGGGGTCAGCCCCAAGGAAGCCAGTGCGGCCTTCCGCAAGCAGGAAGCCCAATATGGCGAAGCCTGGTATGCCGCCATTAGCCGCGACATCTGGGGCACCAAAGGCTAAATCAGTAACCCTGTCTTAACATCCAGCGCACATGATGAATACAGAACTTGTACTGTGGGTCAGCTTGGCTATTGGCCTGCTCTTTGGCATTTGTGGCCAGCTCAGTGGTTTTTGCTTTTATCGTGGTCTGAGCGAGCGCTGGTCCGGGCGCGGCGGCTATAAGCTTCAGGGCTTTGCCCTGGCGCTGGCCGTTGCCCTGGCCGGAACACAGTTGGTGGCAAGCAATGGCCTGGTCAACCTGTCCCAGTCCTTGTACCTGAACCCGACTTTTTCCTGGCTGCTAGTGCCTGTTGGTGGCCTGATGTTTGGCGCAGGCATGACCTTGGCTAAGGGCTGTGGTGCACGCGCGCTGGTTTTATTGGGGCAGGGCAATCTGCGCTCCTTGGTCGTGCTTCTCTGTCTGGGCATCGCAGCCTATATGACCTTGACCGGTGTATTGGCCCCGCTGCGAATGAGCATCGCGCCACTTAGCAGTCTTACCCTACCTGCTGCCACCCTGTCCGAGGGTCTGCCCAAAACCATTCTGATCATCGTGATCGTCGCAGCCTTGGTCGTTTTTGCCTTGATGCGTCGACAGGATGGCCAGCGTTGGAACGACCTACTGGCCGGCGCCTTTGTGGGCTTGCTGATTGTGGCCGGTTGGTTAACCACAGGCTGGCTGGGCGATGATCCCTTCGAGCCCCTGCCCATCAGCTCGCTCAGCTTTGTAGCCCCGATTGGCGAAACCATCCAGTACGCCATGATCTCCACCGGTATGAGCCCCCGTTTCACCATCATGATTGTTGTCGGTGTGCTGGCTGGCTCCCTGCTCAGTGCCCTGCTGCGCCGTCGCTGGAAACTGGAAGGTTTTGAATCCCCTCGCCAGATGTTGCGCTCTATCGCAGGCGGCACCTTGATGGGGGTGGGCGGCGTCCTGGCCCTGGGTTGCACCATAGGCCAAGGCTTGAGCGGTCTGTCCACACTGTCGATCAGCTCTCTATTAGCCATGTTGGGGATTGTCATCGGCTCACGCCTGAGTTGGACCCGCAAAACAGCCTGACTCCGTGTTTCAATAAGAGCTTCACTTCTGCCATCAGGCCGCCCCGAAAAATTCTGTCTGGCCGTCCTGATGCGCTGCTCTCGAGACTCCCGCTATGCGACAGATCCTGCTTGTTGTCGATGTGCAAGGCTGTTTTTCACCGCCCCCTTGGCTGATTGAAGGCATTAACGCCCTTAGTACTCGTATCCCCTGCGCGGCTCTGATCGAACTGCATGACGAATCTCAAACGCCCTTTTCCAGCCAGTTGGGCTGGTGCCCACCGCGCACGGATCGCTGCCTGATCGATGCCAAACAGATTTTCATCAAACACGGTTATGCCCCCAGTCCAGCTGCGCTGGACTACTTAAAGCAAAGCCAGACCGATCGCATTCTGGTCTGCGGCATTCAAACCGATACCTGCGTGCTGGCGGCAGGCTTTGCCTTGTTTGATGCCGGGCTGCACCCCACCCTGATTACCGATCTAACTGTGGGCTCGTCCCTAGACCGGTCAGGAGAGCTGGGCATCAAACTGTGGAAACACCACTTCGGGCGCACCATTCACAGCCGTGACGTCCTGGCCGAGCTGGTTTAACGTTAAGCTATCGCCCGCCTGACTGATCATTACGTTTAGCGTAACGATCGATCCCTACGCTTTATTGATAGCCCCGTAACGCCACTGACATGCCCATCTCCAGAAACCTGCAAAAGGTTCAATTACAAGGAGACGAGACCTATGCATTGGCTATCCATTGCCGTATTAAAAGGCATGTTCGTACTGGTCACGGCCTGCCTACCAATAGGGGGCTTATTGCCTTCGTAGGCGCTTTTTTAGTCGGTACGCTGGTGGCGGGTATGGGTACTGTGGTGGTGTGGCTGCTGTTTGTTGTGCTCTAAAACCTTTAGATCGATAAACCCAGTGAAAAGCCCCAGATATCTGCGTATCTGGGGCCTTGTTCCGCAAACCCATTTCCCCTATGGGCAATGCCAAAACAGCTATGGCGCCACACCAAATGCCGCGGAAAGCCGCAAAAGCTGAAATATCCCCACATAAGAATGAGAATGATTGCTATTATTCTGCGATTATTCCTAGCCTGATACCCTCTTTTCCACTTGGCCACCCTCTACTCGCTTTCTAAAAAAGCGGGAGTTCGTGATGGGTGCGGCTAACAATAAGAATGGAACGTATTCATCGCCCCCAGTTGCCCAGCAAGCACGGCTTTTTTCAGTTTTATGGTTATCAATCCGGCACCCGACACGGTGTTGAAGTAGGAGGCGCGTCAGCGTGAAAGAGTCATTTCGTCAATGTATGGCATGGCTGCATACCTGGGTCGGTCTGGTGGTGGGCTGGATCTTGTTTTTCGTGTTCGTGACCGGTACCGCCGGTTATGTTGACGATGAAATAACTCGCTGGATGGAACCCGAGCGCCCCTTGCCCGCACAGATCCTGCCTGAGCAGTCCGGCACCATGCTGGATCTGGCACTGACACAGCTATCGGTTCATGCGCCTGAGTCCAAAGCCTGGACTATTACCCTGCCGCATCAAGCCCTGAACCCGCGTGCCACCCAAGGGTTGTCCATCGGCTGGGAAGAAATGCCCCAACCCGGCCAGCGAGGGCGTCGCGGGGGTGAAGCCCTGGACCCAATCACCGGCCAGATTCAGCCCCAGGTCGAACCCCGTGCCACCGCCGGCGGCACGGGCCTGTATCGCATGCATTATGCCCTGCACTACATGCCCTACTCGGTTGCTATCTGGCTGGTCGGTATCTGCACCATGCTGATGCTGCTGGCCGTCATTACCGGGGTAGTGACACACAAGAAAATTTTTACTGATTTCTTTACCTTCAGGCCTGGCAAGGGACAACGCTCCTGGCTGGATGCGCACAACATCGTCAGTGTGATGTCCTTGCCCTTCTTCCTGATGATTACCTACACCGGCCTGATCTTTTTCATGTCTATTTATATGCCCTCGGGACGGGATGTCATGTACGGCACTGGCGAAGCAGGACGGCAGGCTTACTTTCAGGATATTCGTAATCAGAAACGAGACTTTCTACCGGTATCCTTGCCTCAGGCATCACTGGCGACGATGGCGCAAAACGCTGAACAACAGTGGGGCAAGAACAGTATTGCCTCGGTGCAGATCAGCCATCCGCAAAACAGCCAGCCTTATGTCGAGCTGCGCCGCACGGGAGTGACTGGCGTGTACTGGACCCGTGCTGAAACGCTGCGCTTTAACGCCCAGGACGGCAGCCCGATGGAGCAAGAAGACACCAGCAATCTGACCGGAGATACCCACCGGGTTCTGCTGGCTTTGCATGAAGGCGTTTTTGCGGAGTGGTGGTTGCGCTGGCTGTACGTTACTTCTGGCCTGCTCGGCTGCGCCGTCATTGGAACAGGCTTGGTGCTGTGGACGGTGAAACGTCGCACCCAACATCAAAAACGCACAGCAAAAAACGCCAGTCTACGTACCTCCGAGCGCTTTGATGCTGCGGGCCTGCGTGTGGTGGAAGTTTTGAATGCAGGCACCTTGGCCGGTTTACCGCTGGGTCTTGCGGCCTACTTCTGGGCCAATCGCCTCTTGCCGGTCACGATGGCCGACCGGGCAGCGTGGGAGTTCCATGCCATGTTCCTGGTCTGGGGCTGGTCTTTGCTGTTCGCTACCTGGCGACCCCTGAAACGTGCCTGGCTGGAACTGCTATGGCTGACAGCGGCTGCCTATGCCTTGATCCCGGTTTTGAACGTGCTGACCACCGATCGCCACCTGGGCATCACTCTGCCTTATGGTGACTGGGGCTTGGCTGGCTTTGATCTAACCATGCTTGGGCTAGCCGTTACCTTTGCCTATATCGCCATCAAAATGAAACGCAAATGGCAGATTGCCAGCCCACAAGCCAAAGCAACGGCCAAAGCTGGTTTGCAGACAATAGGAGCCAACTCATGAGTGGCCTGACTTCCAGCTATCGCCTGCAGGTTTTCTCGCGCATTGTGGCGGCCACCGTCGGCGGTTACGCGCTGGCCTCTGCGGCCACGGTCTTGCTGACCCTGCTCTGGCCTTTGCCTAAAGGACAAGCGGTCCTGGCAGCCAATATGTTGAGCTTTGTCTGGTACACCATCGCCGTGATGTGGGTATTCAGCACTACGAGTGCCACCCGCGCATGGATCGGCATGGTCTTACCCAGCACTGTGATCGCCCTGCTGAGCGTCTTGCTGATACCTGCAGGAGCCTTGTCATGATTAACACCAGCCTGTGGCTGAATCTGGCTGTCTTTATCAGTAGTCTGGCGGGCTTTATCTGCCTGGCTCTGGCCAGTGATAGGCAAGGTGAGTTTCTACTACATCGCAGCGCCTCTAAACGAGAGCGCCTGTTATTTCGTGTCATCGGCTGGCCCTTGCTGGCACTGGCTCTGGCACTGTGTGTGCAGGGATGGAGCGCCAGCATAGGCGTCGTTTCCTGGCTGGGCTGGCTGACCATAGCTGGAGCGGGCTTGGCCTTCTCCCTGCCTTGGTGGCCTTGGCAAGAAAAAAAACCTGTACGTGCCCGCCCTGCCCCAACCGCCAAAGCGGAAGCTAAGGAATCAAGCATGCCCCCCCTGGAGCACGCCGTCTCCAGCGCCCAAGCATCAGTCAGCATCTCCCCGCGTAACCTGATCTTTGCTGGCAGTTTGCTGGCCATCCCGGCAACTTTCCTGATCTACCTCGCACAGTTGGGACCCGCCCCCTTATTCCGGGAGGATGCCTTGCAAGGCCAGATCGGCCCATGGTCCTTCGTGTTGGCCGAAACCAATGCGCACGCACCGGCCAGCTCTGGCTCTGGCTCCGGCCCCCACACCAAAGCCTTCCAGATCCGCTTTTGCGAGACCTGCGACACGGATATACGTGGCGTTTATCTGCAAATCAACAAGCCAGAAACCAAGCCCCCGCCCCGGCAAGCGTTTGGGGGAGTGCGCTGGACACGAGCAGTGGAAATCGCCATTCCGCCTAGCAGCGAATTGGAGCATCAGCTGTGGTTAACGGTAGAAGCCAAGAGTGGCGAGCTGTATCACCAGGCTTTTGACTTTCAACATGTCTCCCCTGCAACAGCGACTTTTATTCAGCAACGCCTCTAAGAAGGGAAAGAGCGACGGCCCAAAGTCTGCCACCAGATTGAACCGCGCAAAGAGCCTTGCATACCCTCGCTGCCGGGCACGGTGCAACCATAGGTTGCCAGGACCACATCCTCGGCCAGCATCGCCAGCTTGAAACTACTTAGGCATCGCTGCACAAATTGCTGCTCTGGCAAAGACTCCAATACCTCCGCTTATCCCATGCGACGCTCCGAGCGCCAAATTCCACAAACTCGTCCGCCAACCATTGGCTTAACTCGGCGACATCCTAAGAAAATCACGGTACAGAATAAACCCTGAGAAACAAATCCAGACCTTCCCTGAGCTCTACCGAAATAACAGCAATCCGTCGCAATTAAAACAAAACCATACTAGTGACACAGCTCCGCCACATAAAGATTATTCCTAACAACTACGATAAAAAAACACCCACCATCAACAAA
>JBQEAN010000065.1:0-16592 GCA_052109075.1 Alcaligenes sp.
TTTACCTGGCCTACGCCGAGCGCCGCGACAAGCAAAACTCCGCAACCACTGTGGGTTATGGCGTGCTGTCCTCAGACCTCAAACGCATCGACGCCTTCCGCCCGATCTTCCGCCAAGAGCCGGCCTTGTCGTCGGGGCAGCATTATGGAGTGCGTCTGGCCTTTGATCCAGGTGGTCGAGACCTGTATATCGCCTTGGGCGAGAACAATCAGCCTGCTACCGCCCAGCAACTGGACCACCTGCAAGGCAAAGTCGTCCGTATCCGTCCCGATGGCATGGTCCCGCGCGACAATCCCTTCCGTAGCCAACGTGATGCCAAGGCTGAAATCTGGACCTACGGCCACCGCAATCCGCAAGGCATGGCCTGGAATCCCTGGACGAATGATCTATGGGTGGCCGAGCATGGACCTCAAGGCGGCGATGAGCTCAATCGCATTCAGCCTGGGGCCAACTACGGCTGGCCTTTGCGCACCCACGGTCAAGGCTACGATGGCCAGCCGATTCCTGAAGCAAGCGCCACCCCCATCACTGGCCTGATAGAGCCTTTTCATTACTGGTCAGTGTCGCCTGCAATCAGTGGCATGGCTTTTTATAACGACGAGCGCGTTCCAGACTGGCAGCACAGCCTGTTTGTCGGGGCCTTGAAGGAACAAGCCTTGATTCGTCTGCAGTTTGACGAAGAGGATGGCCACATCATCGGTGAAGAACGTCTGCTGCAGGATTTGAAGCAGCGTATCCGTGATGTGCGTATCGGGCCAGATGGCTATATCTATGTGCTGACCGACGAGAGCGACGGCCAGCTATTGCGTATCCAACCCAAGCCTTAAGTCCTTACGCGGGCATGAGACTGCGCGTGGCAATGAAGCTGGGTAGATACTTCTCGATTTCAAAGCGTGGAGCGGGGTGCATTTCTTCGATGTAATCGACCAGATGCAAACCCGCTTCCAACTGCCCGCCAATCTGCTGCGCCAAAGAATGACCAAACACCAGCGGTTCCATCCGGCTTTGCTTAGCCTGCAAGGCCTCGGCATCCAGACTGGTTAAATCCGAATATGGCACCGTGAACTTGGGGCGGATCAAACCTTGTTGCGCGTAGCTGGGATCACGATCCGCAATAAAAACAGCAGGATTAAAGAAGCTGGACAGCACATACCCACCGGGACGCAAGACACGCGCACACTCCTGCCACACCAGGCTGATGTTGGGCACATACTGATTGGACACAGGGTGCATAATCAGATCGAAGCTCGCGGAGGCAAAGCGCGACAAATTGCACATATCACCTTGCTCAATCTGCAATGACAAGCCATCACGTTCGGCCACCATACGATCTTTGTCCAACTGTCCGGCAGACAAGTCAAACACCGTCACTTGGGCACCAGCCGCCGCCAAAATAGGGGCTTGCTGCCCACCTGCGCTGGCCAGACACAGAATCGTCTTACCCTGAACATCACCCAGCCAATCCGCAGGCACAGGAGAGGGCAGCAAGTGTACTTGCCACTGCCCCTGACGGGCCAGCTCCACCTGTTCGCTGCTTACGGGCAAAGACCAGGGGCTTTCCGTTTGAGCCTGCTTGTCCCAGGCGCGGGCATTGTGATCCAGTAAGGACGTCTCTGACATAGAACCTTCTTATGAAATCAAAAAGCAGAATCCATTGAAACACAGGCTTGTCTGACTAGATATTAAGAGCGATATTTTTATCCGCTCTGTCTGACACAGCCGTCTCCACCAGACAAACAGCACTAACCCCAAAACAACCGTAAAAAAGGCCGTCTCAAGGACGGCCCCTACAGCAGCAAACTCAGTTCAACTTACTTGATCAGAGTCACTGGTACTTGCACCAGACTCAAGACCTTGGTGGTGACCGAACCCAGCACCAGACCGGGCAGGGCGCTCAGGCCACGGGTACCCATCACAATGTGGTCCACATTGTTTTTCTCTACGTAGTCTTTGATGGTCTGGGCCGTGCTGCCCGCAATAATGCTTTCTTTGATTTTCAAAGGCGAGTCTGCCAGCACAGCACGGGCGGGCAACAAGGCATTGCTGCCTTCGTCCTGGTAGTAAGCCTGCAGCACATCTTCAGAGAAAAAGCGTTTGACGTTGCCCGACACAATAGGTGTAGGCACCGCCAGCACATGCAAAGTGGCTTCTGGCTTGCCCTCTAGTATGTCAACTGCCGCTTGCAGAGCACGAGTGGAAGCATCAGAGCCATCAACAGGGACGAGAACATTAAGCATGAAGACCTCTTGTGTAGTGTGTGAACTGTTTAAGTATGAAGCAACAACTTCTACTAGGACATTACCGAATAAGCGCGCCGACCAGCTTGATTAGTATCAAGATCCACCGCTATTTTTCAAAGGCTGTTCTATCATAATCCGTATGATCACGAAGTGGATGCCATATAGGCCGATATATATGCGAAAAAAGAGGCGCGGCATTCATTCCTCCCCCATTTTTTGCGCCCGTTTTACCTAGGAGATACCCTTCATGAGCTTGAAGCAGCTGCTGGTCTGTGCGGCCTTGTTAAGTGCCGGTTTCAGCGCCCAGGCGACCGAACCCCGTTTTGATTCGGTCAAAGATATTCTGACGAGAAACGCCTGTCTAGCCTGCCATACCGTGGACAAAAAAGTGGTGGGCCCTGCCTATCGAGATATCGCTGCCAAGCGTAAAGACGACCCGGCCAACGCCGAGGTGTTGGCCCAGCATGTGCGTCACGGAAGCAAGGGGGTTTACGGTCCCTTGCCCATGCCGTCCAACCCAGCGATTTCTGACGATGACATCAAGGCCGTGGTGGCCTGGATTATGGCGGGCGCCCCTAAATAAGGCGCTTCTAGCGGCTGAAACGATGCGAAACAGCACAACAGGCGATGAATAGGCTAAGAAAACGGCCAAGGTATCTCGATACCTTGGCCGTTTTCTACAACATCTTATTTTGCTCGTACTAGGCGTCCAAATTCATTTTCTTTACGTAATGCGCAGGCTGGAAACGCCAGGCCAGCACCGCCACAATCACGGCCAAGCTGGCATGCAAGGTCCAACCGGCCTGAAAGCCACCGCTCATCTCCCGCAACCGCACGCTGATCATGGGGAATAAAGCAGCAATCGGAAACCCACCGCCCTGCATCAAGGCACTTAGGGTACCGGCTCTCGCCGCATCGGGAAAATGATCCAGGGCCACCAAGAGCAACAAAGAAAAGCAGCCACCCAGACCAATACCGATGATGATCGCCCACGCATAAGGGGCCACATCCGGGATCCAGGCAAAGGCCAGGAAGCCAACACATTGGAAGGCCAAGGCCAGCCATACCCACATGCGTCGATCTTTATTTTTGGCCGCCAGCGTCGGCAAGCCAAAAGCCGCAATCGCCTGGGCTACTGACAACACCGCCACCAAGCTGCCGCTAGCCTCTGCTGTCCAGCCTCTGTCTTGGTAGAAGGTTGCCAGCCACGTCACCAAAGACGCGTAGCCGCCATTAATCAGACCAAAGCAAACCACCAGTGTCCAGGTACGCGGGCGACGTAGCAAAGACAAAGAAGGCGGAGATAAATTGGCACCCGGCTTCTCGCGTGGCACCACTTTCCAGGCGATCCATAACGCCACGCTAATGGGTAAAGCCCAGAAAGCCAGCGCAATACGCCAGCTATCCGTTAAAGAACTAACCCAGGGCGTGATCTGTGCTCCCAAGGCACCACCGCCCATCAAGGTGGCGGAATACACCCCGGTGACCTGGGCAATATGACGTGGAAACTGCTCCTTGATCAAACCAGGCATCCCCGCCTGCAGCAAAGACACACCCAAGCCGCATAACAACGCCGTCGCGATCAGGCTGGCACCATTGGGCACGAACCAGCGCAACACACAGCCCAGGCACAACAAGAGCAAGGACGTGATCAGCACATGACGCAGCGCCATCACACGGCGCAAGGAGGGCATGCAGAATGCCCCTAGGCCCATCACCATCATCGGGAGCAAGGTCAGCCAGGCCAGACTGCTCAAGGGCATGTCCAGACCCTCGGCAACCTGTCGGGCTAATGTGCCACTGGAAGTTAGAAAAGGGCGTAGATTCAGCCCCACCAGAATGACAAAAGCCAGCCATAGACCAGGGCTGGCCTGTACGCCCGTGGATGACGAAGTCCGGGCAGTCTGAGAAGAAGACATAAAACCGTTATTGTTGTGATTAGAAGAAAAAGAGCGACAAATGGTCCAAAAAAGGCACAAGCACCTAAGGATGGGCGCCGGCTTGCTCCAGGATTTCAGCCATCTCGGTCTGACTGCGCTGTCGTGCCAGACTCAAAGGCCGAACGCCCTGACGATCCGGCAAGTTCACATCGGCTCCGGCCTTGATCAATAGCCGCAGCACCTCTTGATGATCAGGGCCCCCTTCGGAGAGCACAATCGCCTCGTGCAAGGCCGTCCAACCCAAATAGTTCACATGATTAGGGTCCGTCCCCGCCGCCAGCAACAGGCGCACCACCTCTACATAACCATGTTCGGCGGCTGGAATCAACGCGGTTCCGCCGTAACGGTTCACGCTACGCAGATCCGCCCCGTTTTCCAGAGTCATGCGTAAGATTTCCAGACGACCTTGCGCCCCGGCAACCAGATAAGGACTGTCGTGAATGGCATCGGCTTGATTCACATCCGCTCCCGCACGAATCAGCTGCTTGGCAATATCAATATGGTTCAACCACGTGGCACGCAACAAAGGGCTTTGCCCTTGATCGTCACTGACGACCACACTGGAACGAGCCCGTTTTTCTGACAGAATTTCGCGCACTTTGGCGCTATCGCCTTGTTCTACCGCTTCCAGCAATACCGTTTGCGACCACACACTGCCACTTCCTAAAACCAGGCTGATCGCCAGTCCAGCCAGCATGCCTTGCACTTGTCTTCTCATGCGCTTCCCCCTTCATGGCATGGGCCCAGCTGGGCCAACTGCCTATAAATAGCATAGATAGGCCCTGACCAACACCGCGTCAAAGTCATAGCACCTATTTTTTTATGGATAAGCTTGGCCCGCCGCCGCCACGTCCAGCTCGGGGTGGGACATCAAACGTTCCAGCTCACTGCGCAGATAGTTCAAAAACACGCGGGTTTTCTGTGGCATCAGACGCGAAGGCAATAAAGCCAGAATAGGGAAGGGGGCAAACTCCCAATCTGGCAAGACTCGTTCCAGCGAACTGCAATCCGGGTCCAAACGACGCTCCAGCAAGGACGAGGCCGTAATCCCCAAATCATGTACCGCCAACTTGCGCATCATGATGGCGTTATTGACGCTAATGGAGCCCTCTACAACGGCGTCGTAACGCTCTTGATTTGGACCGCGCAAAGACCAAACACGGTCAGAGCCAGCCGGCCGGGCACAGATGCAGGTATGTCCTGCCAGTTCTGACGGATGCTTGGGACGCCCTTTACGATCCAGATAATTGCGGGTGGCGTACAGGCCCAAGCGGATTTGCCCCAGCATGGTAGCGACCGCGCTGGAGTCCGGCTGCGGGCCTACCCGAATCACGCAGTCGTAATTGTCGGCTTGCAAATCAATAGGGCGGATCGTCAGGTCAAATTCCAGCTCGATATCGGGATACTGCTGATTAAAACCCCGAATCACAGCGGGCATCAGCACAATGCTGAAGCTGGCGGGCATGGACACCCGCAAACGGCCTTTAGGCGTTTGGGCGACATCCAGCAATTGCTCGTGAGCCAGACGGGCCTGCTCAACCACAGCCAGACAACGCTCAAAATACACTTGCCCAGCGTCCGTCACATCCACATTGCGCGTACTGCGTTTAAGCAGTGCCACACCCACTTCTTTTTCCAGTTCACGGATACGGCGTGACACGGTAGAGACGGGCATCCCCAGGGCCTGCGCTGCACGACTAAAGTGGCGGGCACGCGCCACTTCCACGAAGATGGCGATGTCGTTGAGCAGGGGGCCAGCGATAATGGTACTCATTTCGATTGTTCCATGAATGGAAATACGTTTGCAATATTAAGGGTTTTTACTAGGTTTAGAAAGGCCCATACTCCATCTAACGATTCGCTCTTCAAATACAGCGAACCACCGAAAAACACACCGTAGATTTGGAGTAAATAATGAAAAACATCGCACGCGCAACTATCGCCAGCCTGATTCTTGGTGCAACTGCCCTGAGCGGTACTGCAATGGCAGCCACCAGCAACACCGCTACTGGCGAAAACCTGTCCTACCCTAACATCCAGTCGACCGACGCTCCTTTGAGCCGTCAGCAAGTAGTGCAAGAACTGGCTGCTGCTCAAGAGCAAGGCTACATCAGCACCGGCTCCATGGGCGACTACCCACGGGTTGACACCAGCACCCAGTTGAGCCGTGACCAGGTTGCTGCCGAAGCTAAAGACTGGAATAACAACAACGGCAGTTTTGTTGCTTACTAAGCTTGTTACATAGTACCGGCCTGACTCGCCACTCAAAAACGCCTCTTCGGAGGCGTTTTTTTTAACACGTGTTGACCTTACCATCGGGTCAAGCCCTAAAGTGGTTTCATTCACGATCCATTGAAGGGTGATTTCGATGACAACAAACACGTCAAACAGCGGTTCACGCCTTAGCTTGGGTGTAGAGGGCATGACTTGTGCCTCTTGCGTCAGCCGGGTAGAGAAAATTATTGCCAAAGTTCCTGGGGTACAGTCCGCCCAGGTAAATCTGGCCACCAACAAGGCCACGGTGGATTTCGAGGGGGCAGCCCCTATCCAGGCCATTATGCAGGCAGTGGAAAAGGGTGGTTACACAATTTCCTTGCAAGAGATCGTTTTAGATGTGCAAGACATGACCTGCGCCTCCTGCGTGGGCCGTGTGGAAAAAGCCTTGCTGAAAGTGCCCGGTGTGCAAAAGGCCGCGGTCAATCTGGCCACCGCCAAGGCGCACATTCAGGCCGTGCAAGGTGTCGGTACCCCCGAGCTGATCCAGGCCGTCACCAAAGCGGGTTACCCCGCCAGTCTGGCCGAAGCATCGTCCAGCACGGAACAGTTTGAACGTGCCGAGCAAACTTACGAAACCTTGCGCCGGCGTTTCTGGTTGGCAACGGTTTTTGCCTTGCCTGTCTTTATTCTGGAGATGGGTGGCCACATGGTGCCCGCCTTCCATCACTGGGTCGCCGGTACTATTGGCACCCAGAACAGTTGGCTGATCCAGTTCGTACTGACCACGTTAGTTCTGTTCTTCCCTGGTCGCGAGTTTTATACCAAAGGTATTCCCGTTTTGTTGCGCGGCGCGCCTGACATGAACTCGCTGGTTGCTGTGGGCACGTTGGCCGCCTACGCATTCTCGCTGGTAGCCACCTTTGCGCCGCAATGGTTACCTGTTGAATCGGTCTATGTGTACTTTGAGGCGGCCGCCGTTATTGTGGCACTGATTCTATTGGGTCGAGTGATGGAAGCGCGTGCCAAGGGTCGCACTTCTGAAGCCATTCAACGTCTGCTCAGCCTGCAACCACCTACCGCTCGGGTCCGCCGCGACGGTCAGGAAGTCGAACTGCCCTTGGCCGAGTTGCACACGGGCGATATTGTTCTAGTTCGTCCTGGCGAGCGTATCCCTGTGGATGGTGATGTCGTAGCGGGTCAAAGCTATGTGGATGAGTCTATGGTGACGGGCGAATCCATAGCGGTCTCCAAGTCTCAAGGCGACAAGATTATTGGCGGCACGGTAAACCAAAAGGGTTCGTTGGAATTTGAAGCAACGGCTGTGGGCCAGGACACGGTACTGGCTAATATTGTCTCTATGGTTGAGCAGGCCCAAGGTTCCAAACTCCCTATTCAGGCCGTGGTCGACAAAATCACCCTGTGGTTTGTACCGGCCGTGATGACGCTGGCCGTGTTGACAGCGCTTGTCTGGCTAGTTTTTGGCCCTTCTCCCGCTCTGAGCTTCGCACTGGTCAACGCCGTCGCCGTTTTGATTATTGCTTGCCCTTGCGCCATGGGCCTGGCAACGCCGACCTCCATCATGGTGGGGACCGGTCGTGCTGCACAAGCCGGCGTCTTGTTCCGCAAAGGCGATTCGCTGCAAGCACTACGCGATGTGAAGGTGGTGGCTGTCGATAAAACCGGTACCTTGACCAAAGGCGCTCCGGAATTGACGGACTTTGTCTGCGCTCCCGGCGAAAACCAGGATCAGACCTTGGCCGCCATTGCCGCTTTGGAAAACTATTCCGAGCACCCGATTGCACAGGCTATCGTCAACGCCGCCAAGGACAAAAAAATCACTCTGCCTAAAGCCGAGCAATTTGAATCTTTGACTGGTTTGGGCGTTACTGCCCACATTGGTAGCGATCAGTGGCATGTCGGGGCAGATCGCTTGATGACTCAGCTCGGTGCCGACCTGTCCGCCTTTAGCGAACAGGCCCAGACCTTGGCACATGAGGGCAAGACGCCTATGTACGCGGCTCGCAACCAGCAGGTCATTGCTTTACTGGCCGTGGCTGACCCTATCAAGGAAACCACTCCGCGCGCCATTGAGCAATTGCATGCTCGTGGAATCAAAGTGGTGATGATTACGGGCGACAACCGCCATACTGCCAATGCCATCGCACGCCGCCTGAATATCGACGAAGTCGTGGCCGAGGTCATGCCCGAAGGTAAAGTGCAGGCCGTGCAAGCCTTGCGCGAGACTCACCAACACCTGGCATATGTAGGCGATGGCATTAATGATGCACCTGCCTTAGCGGTAGCCGATGTAGGTATAGCGATTGGCACCGGTACCGATATTGCCATTGAAGCGGCCGATGTGGTCTTGATGTCTGGCGACATGCAGGGCGTAGTCACGGCAATTGCCTTGTCCCACGCCACCATGCGCAATATTCATCAGAACCTGTTCTGGGCCTTTGCCTATAACGTGGCCTTGATTCCGGTAGCCGCTGGTCTGCTGTATCCCTTTAACGGCACCTTGCTCTCGCCCATGTTTGCGGCCGGGGCCATGGCCTTGTCCAGTGTCTTTGTGGTTAGCAACGCCTTGCGTTTACGGCGCGTCAAACTGGACTAAAAAGATCTAGAACGACTGAAATTTCAGCCCCCGAAGCCTGGATGGGTCCAGGCTTCGGGGGCTTTGTTTTTAATCAGTAATTCCAGTGCGCTTAGGCTCTGAGCGTGTAGCGCAAAATTTCCACGATCTGCTCCGGTGTGGTCGCCCAGGCTTGAGCGCTGGCATCCACTTCTTTCAGGGGGTGGATAATGTCCTCAGCATGCAAAGTCACATAGGGCTTGCCCAAGGCGGCACAGAAGCCAGCATCAAAGGCCGCGTTCCACTGCTTATATTTGTCCCCAAAACGCACTACCACCAGATCCGCCTGTTCAATCAAGGTCCGAGTACGGATGGCATTGATTTTGGAGGATTTGTGATCACGCCAAAACCCTTCACTTGCCGGGCCCAGGTGATCACCGGCAGCATCACTGGCGTCATGATCGGTCACCGGGCTGGTAAAACGGATATCCAGTCCCGCTGCCTTTGCACCTTGGGCAATCTGCTCGCGCCAATCAGTGTGAATTTCGCCAGACAGATAAACGGTGTAAGTCATTAAATACTCCATAAAGAAAAAGCCGGGCGCTTTTTTCAGGCACCCGGCGCATTCAAGCCCCGCCAACAGTAGCATATTGAGCAGATGCTAACAGCAGGCAAACGCGATAGCACTTATTCACCAGGTATCAACTATGCCGAGCCTCGGAGCATCTGACCTGGGGCTGAACATCGACAATCTATTTGACACACATTATTGGTCAGCGATGGGTGCCGCTACAAGCTGCGCAAGGCGGATACCTTAGGACCAGCCCAAGCTGTGAGACTGCTCCAAGGCCTGATGGCGCTGATCATCGTCGGTATGCAAATAGATATTGGTGGTGGCGATGGATTCATGCCCTAACGTATCGCGGATGATGCGCAGATCCACACCTTGATCTGCCAGATGTGAGCCTGCCGAGTGTCGCAACCAGTGGGCAGAAGCATGCTCCAGAACACGGGCTTGCGACTCTTGGTCCGGGTGCAAAGTCCGTAAGCGATCTGCGCTGCCTTGAAACACCTGCTTGACCAGCACATGAGCCATCGCCCGACTTAAGTGCTTGTCCGACGCACCGGTGGACATCAATAGGGGGAAGGGCTCCAAAGCCTGGGGCAGTCCATTTAGGCCGTGCACTTCTCTATAGCGCCGCAACTCACTGAACAATTCTTGCGTTAAGGGCTCACGCCGCCATTTGTCACCCTTGCCATGGATATGCAGCCACCATTGCGCGGTCGCCCCAGCATCAGCTCGCTCGTGAACATCGACCATACGGGCCTGGACCAGCTCTGAAATTCGTAAGGCCCCACCATACAAAATGGAAAAGAGCCAACGGACACGCGCTTTATAACGCAACTCGGTCTGGCTATCTTCAGGCAGGGATTGAATATAGTCCTGCACCCACCGCCATTGCTGCCGGCTTAAATAGCGTTGCTGGGGGGCGGCTGATTTCTTGGTACGACGGCCCTGATGCGACAAAGCCAGAGGATTCCCCGCTAAATACCCCGCTTGCACCAACCAGCTGAACAGAGAATTCAAAATCAGTACAGCCTGGTTTCGGCTACTGTCTGACAATGGCCCCGCAAACGGACGCCAAGCGGCATGCTGCCGCGCAGGGCGAGAGCGCCCCTGAACCACCCAGCGTTGTGCTGGCTGCGGGTCAGCCAAAAACAGACGATAGGCCAGGAAATCTTCCAGGCTTAACGATGACAGATCTTTACGACGCTCCAACACTGCCCACAACAAGAGGCGTTCTGCTTCTTTACGGTAATTCGCATAGGTGCGCGGGCTATCTATATAGCGCGCCAACCAGGCTCGCAATGCCTCTATATCGGTTTGTGCCTCGATTTGGGCACGACCGCCCACTGAGCGGTTCGCTCCTTGTCGCCCGTCGAAACGGGCCAACAGTTGAGCGATATCGTCTGACCCAAGCTCGGTTAGTAGCGAAGTTTTGGCTATGTCCATGGATATACAAGAAAACGAAGGCTTTTGAGAGCAGGGCAGGGCATTTGAACCGTGACGGCCGCAATACATCCTATTTATAGAATTATATTTGACATTATAGAGATAATGTCAAATTATAGAATTAGATTTGTTGTAAATTTTATATATTACGTTGTATTATTAATCAAATTAACAACTAAGGTGCAAAAATGGAGCAAAACCAGCCCAATGAAGGCCAAATCCTGGTCGATGTCGCTGAATTGCGCGATCGCTTCAGCAACACGCAGACTTTGTACAAAGAAGTGGCTGCGCTCCTGTTTTTCCGCTACGGCATCACACCCACAGCCAATAAGCTGTACCAATTGGTGCGCAAAGGCAGCATGAGCGCCCCTGCCCAGGCACTACAGACGTTTTGGGAAGATTTGCGCGCTAAAAGCCGGGTGCGGCTGGATATGGCGGACATGCCTGACGAGCTGCAAACCCTGGCGGGTGATCTGCTAGGCCGCATCTGGCAGGAAGCCATGGGCCACTCCAAGCAGCAGATGTTGCATTACCAAACACAAGCAGATGAACAAATTGCCCAGGCATTGGCAAACGCCCAGGGAACACAGCAGGCACTGGAAGCAGAGCAGGGGGCTTTGAAGCGCGCACAAGAAAACATAGAACAGCTCAACGGTCAGCTACAGGAAGCAGGGCAAGAGCAGGCCGCGTTAAAGCAAGACCTTCTCCATGCCAAACAACGACAAAACGAGCTGGAGACAGAAAAGCAGCTAACTCAGCAAGAGTTGCGCCGACAAAGCGAGCAATTCACCCAGGATCTGGAGCGCTTGCAAAAGGCTATTGAACTGACCGAAGAACGCGCGCAAGCCAATGAACGCCGTGCCTTGCTGGAAATCGACAAAGAGCGCTCAATGCAAACTCGTTTGCGTCAGCAAATTGAAGAGATAGAGCAAGCCAACAAGGCCCAGCGACAGGCTCACGAGCAGGAACAGAACAAACTGCAGGATCAGATGCTGAAACTGCGTCAGGAACTGGGCCAGGAGCAAGGGGAGCGTCGCGCCATGCAGGCGGCTCTGGACATCAGCCACAGCTTGGCCAAGGAAATGCAAGGGCAACTGCAGTTGCTACGCACCCGCACTGCCTTGCTCGAGCGTGAAAATGAGGAAGCACGGCGGAAGGCCCAGCAACTTAATCAAGAACTGGAGCAGATTCAGGCCCAACACACTCGGCCAGTACGTTTGAAACGGCAGTTGATCAAGAGTGACCCGAAGCCATAGGGCTACTCTTCTAACGTCTTGGCAAATGCGCAGATCTGATTAAATTCCAACACCGCCGCAGGTCTTGCAAAATCCGCAGGGTCGTATGAACAACAGCAGGAAGAAAAATTGACTCAGCGGAGTCTCCCGACGGCGCATTTATCCCATGTAACGGTGTGTTTTACACAAACGGCAGACGTAAAGCTCGTGCTAAGCTTTTGTCCATGCTGTACGCTCCCTCTTCACTTCGCAAAACGCTAGGCTGGCTTGTAGTAGTCGGCCTCATTGTTTTGTTTTCCAGTATGGGCTGGAGCACAAGCAATACGGTTCACGCCGCCACCCAACATGGTGATCATCCCGCTACTCATACTCAGCAAGCCTCTTCAGGGCTGGACGATCACAGCGCTCCTAAGCATTGCAATACGCCACTTAAAAGTGGCTGTTGTGCCTGCCTGGCGGCGAAGGCTTCAAAAGCCGAAGCGGGTGCTTTGTTACCTGCCTTCCCCCCTGTTCCCCTGCATCAAAACTATGTCTCCCGGCTGATTGGCCCTGCCCAGCCGCCTCCGCGCTCGTACTAATCATCTCGCTTTAATTACCGCTCCTGGGTTCCCAGAACCAAGTCCTTACTCATTTGGCATGAGCGGCGCAGTTCTATTGATGATTACTATGGATAAACCATGAAACGACGCGATTTTTTCAAACTGACTTTAGGTGCCAGTCTCTTGAGCAGCCTGCCGTTGCGAGGCTGGGCACAGGAGACGATGGGCCAACATGGTTCTATGTCAGGAGCTATGTCTGACCACAACATGATGGCGAGCCAGGGCTTGATGCCGTTAAAGAAAATGCCAGCTGGCCAAGCCTTGCAGGCACTGCCTGTACTTAAAAACAGTGGTCAGGAAAAAGGTCAGTTCCAGGGCAAAATCACCGCTTCCGCCCACCAGCGTGTGCTGGCCGATGGTAAAAGCACCGAGCTGTGGCTATATAACGAACAGGCCCCAGGGCCATTGATCGAGCTGTACGAAGGCGATCAAGTTGAAATCGAATTTGAAAACCAGCTTGATCAAGCCACCACCATTCACTGGCATGGCTTGCCTGTTCCTTCAGACCAGGACGGCAATCCACAAGATCCCGTTTTACCCGGCCAAAGCCGCTACTACCGCTTTACCTTGCCCGAAGGTTGCGCAGGCACCTATTGGTATCACCCGCATCCTCATGGAGAAAGTGGCGAACAAGTGGCGCACGGGCTGGGCGGCACCATTATTGTTCGCTCCCCAAAAGACCCGTTAAAGCAATACACTGAACAGCACTGGGCCGTCAGTGATTTGCGGCTGGATATCGACGGCCGTATCCCCGTCAACACGGCGCCAGACTGGATGAATGGCAGGGAAGGGCAGTTCGTTCTGCTCAATGGTCAGCGCGAACCGCATATTCAAACGAGCACGGACGAGCGCATCCGTGTGTGGAATTCCTGTTCAGCTCGCTATCTGAATCTGCATATTCCCGGAGCCCATCTGGTCCAAGTAGGAACCGACGGCGGGCTACTGGAACAAGCGCGCCCTGCGGTCGCGTCCATTCTGTTGGCACCCGCTGAACGGGTGGAGTTCTTTATCCAGGCCGACAAAGACCTGAGCACCACGCTGCAGGCTCTGTATTACGACAGGCAGAAAATGATGGTGCAAGACAGCCCGGAAACCTTGACACTGGCGGCATTAAAAATTCGTCATCAAGACATAGATCTTCCCGAGCAGTTACGCGCCATCCCCGCTATTCCTGCTGGCTCGGGCACAGCAAAAGTCGTGTTTAGCGAAGTCATGCCCATGAGCCATGACATGCCTATGCCCGCTGATCACGGTGCCAGCCCAACAGACTCGTCTGCTATGGGTCAGCACGATATGGGTGCCATGAACAATGAGCAAACGATGCCGGAAATGGTGGCCATGCGTTCCATGTTCCGTATCAATAACAAGGTCTACGACATGGACCGGATCGACCTGCGCTGTCCGACCGGGGAATGGCAATATTGGGATGTTATTAACGACTCCCATATGGACCATCCTTTCCATCTGCACGGAACGCAGTTTCAAGTGCTGGCGCGTCAAACCGGAATGCGATCGGAGCCGGAACCCTTTCGAGCCTGGCGCGATACGGTTAATCTGCGCCCCAATGAAACGGTCAGACTGGCTTTCCGCCAGGAGTTGCCAGGGCTGCGCATGTTCCACTGCCACATCTTGGAGCATGAAGATCTGGGCATGATGGCGCAGTTGATGGTGGAGTAGGCCTCATACCCATCATTTAAATTAACGCTGTGAAGCCACAGTCCGTCCTGCCAGCCTGTGTACCAGCAGGGCGGACAAAGCAGTCTTGCTTCAAAAGAACCCGGCGCTGCCTGGATTACAATACCGTTTTTGAATTTCATACTTTCAGCGGAGTACGCGCCATGAGCCTGTTGGGCACCCCTTTATCGTCGTCGTCGGACAAAATCATGCTCTTGGGCTCGGGAGAGCTGGGCAAAGAAGTATTGATTGCGCTGCAACGCCTGGGGGTAGAAACCATAGCGGTAGACCGCTACGACAACGCACCTGGCCAGCAAGTGGCCCATCACTCGCGCACCATCACCATGAGTGACCCCGAGCAGTTGCGTACCCTGATCGAGAAAGAACAACCTACGTTGGTCGTACCCGAGATTGAAGCCATTGCCACCGGCGTGCTGGAAGAGCTGGAAGCGCAAGGCAAAGTCCGTGTCATTCCTACTGCCCGTGCTGCTCGTTTAACCATGGACCGTGAAGGTATCCGCCGTTTAGCTGCCGAAACCCTGGCCGTGCCAACCAGCCCCTACCAGTTCTGCGAATCGCTGGAAGAACTGCAAGCGGCTATTGATGACAAAATTGGCTACCCCTGCGTCGTCAAACCCTTGATGAGCAGCTCTGGCAAAGGCCAAAGCAAGATCAGTGGCCCCGACGATGTGGCCAAGGCCTGGGACTACGCCATGGCCGGTGGCCGCGTCAGCCAATGCCGCATCATTGTTGAAGGCTTTATCGACTTTGACTATGAAATCACCTTGCTGACGGTACGTGCCGTAGGTGCAGACGGCCAGATCGAAACCCAGTTTTGCGACCCTATCGGCCATCAACAAGTCGATGGCGACTACGTAGAAAGCTGGCAGCCCCAGCCCATGAACCCCAAGGCGCTGCAAGGCGCACGCGACATCGCCCAAGCCGTCACCGAAAACCTGGGTGGCCAAGGCCTGTTTGGCGTAGAGCTGTTTGTGAAGGGTGATCAGGTCTGGTTCAGCGAAGTCAGCCCCCGACCACACGACACAGGCATGGTGACTATGGCTACCCAATGGCAGTCTGAGTTTGAACTGCATGCACGTGCTATTTTGGGCCTGCCTGTGAATACCGCCTTGCGTATGCCAGGTGCCAGCGCCGTGATTTACGGTGGTGTGGACGCCAAAGACGTGGATTTCCTGAATGTGGCGGAAGCCTTGCGCATTCCACAAACCGATATCCGCTTGTTCGGCAAGCCCGAAAGCTTTGAAAAGCGCCGTATGGGTGTCGCACTGGCGGCAGACGAAGATCTGGCAACCGCGCGCGCAAACGCCCTGAAAGCCGCTGCCGTGGTCAAAGTTCAAGCCCGTTAATACAAGGAGCCAGCCACCATGCCAATTATCGTCGCACTGCTGTTTATCGCGATTATTGCAGCGCTTGTGTATGGTGGAATACAGCTCTTTAGCCTTGTCAGCGCCAGCGCAGGTGTCGTGGCCGCCATCTTAAGTCTCTTGATAGCGGCCGCGATCCTGATTGCTCCTTTTATTGTGTGGCGAGGCCGTTATGTGGCTATCCACGGTAAAAAGCAGCAAGGTCAACGCATTCTGGAGCTGTCCTTACCCGACAGTTCTATTCGCCTGGATGCCTTGCAAAAACGCGGCCAGATTCAAAGCGGGCAGGGCACCCGAGCCTTTATTTTTGCGGATATTGAAACAGTTGAATGGCAGGGTAGGGGATTGACGCTAGTATTACGTAACCCTCCGCAACGCTGGGAAATGCAGACTGCCAATGCCGCAGATGCCAAACGCTGGCACAAGATAGTAAATCTGGCGGCGCGACAAGACTTATAAGGCACACTTTCAAAACTGGCTGGCAGCACCTCAATATGAAGTGTTCAGTAAAAGACAATCAGAAAAACAAGAAGTTATCGAGAAAAGCGCTCGATAGTGCACGGCAAGGAGAGCAGGGGGCAAGAAGCACAAGCTCCTCCTTGCGTGGAAGAGTCGGCAATAAATTCAAAACCATTCTGCTCTTGAATGATCAACACCCAAAAACAGAACGGCTACAGCGTATACCGCTCGTCGTTCTACACCTGTTCGCTAAACTG
>JBQEAN010000065.1:16692-18435 GCA_052109075.1 Alcaligenes sp.
AACAGAACGGCTACAGCGTATACCGCTCGTCGTTCTACACCTGTTCGCTAAACTGATCCGACAAAGCCGGCTCGTTCAGGTTGATCATGTGTTCATCTAAAGACTCCAGCGTTTCCACTACGATGCGCAGCACCTGGATACGCGCTGCTTTTTTGTCCTTGCTGGGCACAATATGCCAGGGCGCCATGTGGGTGTCGGTCTGAGCGAACATTTCTTCCGCCGCCCGCTGATACGCCGTCCACTTGTCCCGATTGCGCCAATCATCTTCCGTAATCTTGTAGGCCTTGAAGGGTGTTTCCTCACGGGCTTTAAAGCGCTTGAGCTGCTCGTCCTTATCAATATCCAGCCAAAATTTGATCACTGCGGTGCCGTTAGCCAATAACTGCGCTTCAAACTCGTTGATCTCCTCGTAAGAACGCTGCCAAGCCGCTCGGGAGATCAGCTTTTCCACACGCTCTACCAGCACACGACCATACCAAGACCGATCAAAAATTGATATTTCACCCAGGCGTGGCAATTTACGCCAAAAACGCCAAAGGTAAGGGCGGGCCAACTCCACTGTATTAGGAGCAGAAATAGGGTGGATATCGTAAGTGCGCACATCCAGTGCTTCGGTCAAACGACGAATGGTGCCGCCTTTACCTGCAGCATCCCGGCCCTCAAAAACCAGTACTAAGGAATGCTTGCGGAAGGCTTTGCTGCGTACCGCGCAGGACAAACGGCCTTGCCAATGCAGTAACTCGGCCTCGTAATCCTGAACCGGCTCCTCAGGAGGAGGGGGCAACAGCGAGGCAGTCGGTACGTTCAACCGGAACGGGAAAGCATGGGGCTCTTTAATCTGACGCGGGACTATGGGCTTATCCATCGCCTGTAAAACAACCTTTGCCAAAGACACATCACGCAGGTTTTGATCGGCACTGGGGATCACCACCCAAGGGGCATAATTTCGATGGGTCAGGTTGATAGTTTGCGTGGCGGCATTACGCAAGCGCTTGAATTGCTTATGAACCTTCAGATCAGCCTTGCTGACACGCCACGCCGTACTAGGGTTGGACATCAAGGTGGCGCAACGATCCAGTTGCGCCTGGGCCGAAAGGTGAAACCACAACTTGAGCACCTGCACGCCTTGATATGCCAGTTGGGCTTCAAAACGGTTGATCAAGTGGGTATACAAAGCAATCTTTGCCGGATCGGACTTTTTACGACCCAACTCCTTCATCAGTGGTGCGTACCAGGAACCAAACACCAGGCCTGTTTGACCACGAGCAGGCAGGCTATTCCAATACCGCCACATCAAAGGCCGCATGGCTTCCTCTTCACTTAGCTCCCCGAAGGCCAGAGTATGTACATGGCGCGGGTCCAACCAGGTGTTCAAGGTATTAATGGCGGTGCCTTTACCCACACCGTCCATGCCTGCCACCACAATCAGCAACGTTTGATCTGCTTTTTGCAGGCGTTCGTACTGCTTGGAGAGCAGCGCTTCACGCAGCGTATCAATCTGCTGCTTGGCCAGGTCATCACTCAAACTAGGATCGCGTTCCGCAAACTGTAATACATGGCCCATGGTGTTTTGCTCCGGTTCATACTGCTTGCCACTATAACCACGCGAGAGAACACTGATCTACCTTCACAGCAAAAATAATCAGAGAAGGAAAAGAAAGAGGGGAAGAACCAGAAGGAGTATTGCAGTGGATTTGCTATTCAAGCTATCTATCACTGACTTTACATAATATACATTATGCG
>JBQEAN010000066.1:0-17514 GCA_052109075.1 Alcaligenes sp.
CCTCAAGGCGTCACGATGTTGAACCATAAGCTTGGCTCCTCAAACAGCCCCGCAAACTCCTGGAACTTACGGCCAGCCCCTTGTAGCTTGGCACGATCCGTTTTCATGGCCGTTTTCCAGTCCAGCATCTTGCCCTGAATCAGCTTGAAGTCCGCCAGACTGACTGACATAGTGGCCTGTGCGGGCAAGCCGGGACGCGTGCTGTAGTTCAGCACAGAATTGCCAATGCTGATGGTGTAGGTGGTGTCTATATCTACAAAGCGGAAGGCCACCGTCAGCTCCTTGCCTTCGACCTTCTCGTCATCCAGCCGCACGGCCATCAAATCAAACATCATCTCCGGGCTCAGCGCAGCCAGCATGTCAGCGTTATTGTTTGGAGGGACGGGCAAGTCCGGTGTCCCGTTACGCTACTCCAAAGCTCCTTGCAGATAGATGGAACGCCACGGACCGGACTCCGCTTGGTAGCCCAGCTGCTCGTAGCTATTGGCCAATAGCTGACGCGCCTGAGTGTCTTTCGGGTCCGCAAATACCAGGTGTTTCACCACCATGGCTACCCATCGGTAGTCCCCCCGATCAAAGTCCTCCTGAGCCTTTGCCAGCAAGCGATCACGGCCTATGTATTCCAGGTACTTCTTGCCCGCTTCAACGGGGGGCAATACATCCAGACTGGAGGGATTGCCGTCATACCAGCCCATGTAGTACTGATACACCGCCCGTGCATTGTGCTTGAGCGAGCCGTAATACCCGCGCGTGGACCAGTCATTGCGCAAGGCCTCCGGCAACTCGATCAACTCAGCAATTTCTTCGCCCGTATAGCCCTTGTTCATCAGATTCACGCTGCGATCGTGAATATACTTGTATAAATCCCGCTGTTTGATCAGGTAGTCGTGAACCCGCTCTTTGCCCCACACAGGCCAGTGATGCGCCTGGAACTTGACCTCCGTGCCGTCCCCAAACAAGTCTATGGTCTCGTTGATGTAGTTGGCCCACTCCCTAGCGTCGCGCACCTGAGTGCCGCGCAACGACAAAATATTGTGCATGGTGTTGGTGGTATTCTCGGCCATCCACATGGCTTTGAACTGCGGTAGGTAGGTGTTCATTTCCACCGGAGCCTCGGTCCCCGGCGTCAGTTGCATGACCATTTCGACGCCATCGACCACCAGCTTTTCACCCGATTGAGCAATCGAGCGAGTCGGCGCAATCAAGGACACCGAGCCCAAAGGGTTAGTCATGCCCAAGCCAGAGCCCACGCTGTGTTCGGGGCCACGCGGTAAGAACGCACCGTACATATAGGTGGCGCGACGCTTCATGACATTACCCGCGATCACTCCTTCGCTAATGGCATGTTCCACAAAACCTTCAGGCGCGATCACTTGCACCTGCCCTGAATCCACAGCGGCCTGATCCACAATGCCCTTGGCACCGGCGTAATGGTCAATATGAGAGTGGCTGTAAATAATCGCTTTGATGGGTGCTGCCTGTACATGCTTTTGCAGCAAGGCATAGGCGGCCGCCGCTGTCTCGGTGGAGGTGCCAACATCAAACACAATCCAGCCCGTCGTGCCGCGCACAAAAGTGATGTTGGATAAATCGTAGCCACGCACTTGATAAATATTGTCCGTGACCTTGTAGACCCCATCCAGCAAGTTCAGCTGCGACATCCGCCACAGACCAGGGTGCACCGTGGCGGGTGCCACGCTGTCTGGCGTGATAAATGCTTTGTAGGAATCCAGATCCCAGACCAGATTGTCCATGGCCCCCTTGATCTGCAAGCTAGGCTCCCTGTGAATCAAACCGCGCTCGGCGTTCTTGAAATCCTGAGTGTCATCGAACGGAAGCGTTTTCATCCACTGGGCGTGGCGCTCCTGAGTCGCCACCGTGGCGGCTGCGGCAAGAGCCTGGGTGATACTCGCGCCCAGTGCCACCGCCACCATGACTGTTTTTAGTGCTGCATGTGCCATGACACGCCCCTCCTTCTGAAGACTTTTAACAAGCGCCTCATTCTGGAGTAGAAGCAGGGCCTAGAGGCCATTCTGCCGTTTCGCCACACTGGCCCGCTTTAAATGCTTTTTCAACGCTGCTTTTCTACCTTCGGTTTATCGAGGAGGCATGCATATGCAAAAGACATTATTTGGCCTGTTAGCCACCAGCTTGCTCAGCACCGGCGCGCTGGCACAAACCCAGAACGAAGCAAATAACCCGCTCAGTCCCAGACCCATGGTCAGCCTGCACGACTACTACGTGCCCGAGCTGTACAAATTCGACAATGCCTGGGCAAACCAGACCGTGGTGCGTGCGGTCCTGCCCAATAAAACCTTTGGTCTGCCCCAGTTGTGGCGCTTGAATGTGCCGATTGTGGCTTTGCACCATGACAGGCTGGGCAGCAAGTCCGGCCTGGGAGACATCACCCTAATGGACATTTTCATGAAAAGCGCCGACAGCTTTTCCTATGGCATCGGTCCCATGCTGGTGATGCCCACGGCATCCAATGATTTGCTGGGACAAGGAAAATGGCAGATTGGCAGCGCCGCCGCCATCGTGGCCAACCGCAACTGGGGGCTGGCCGGAGGCCTGTTCACCTTTCAGCAATCTTTTGCCGGAGACTCAGACCGAGAGAAAGTTAAAATGGCGACTTTCCAGCCCGCCCTGTTCTATAACTTGCCCAACGGCTTTTACCTGCGCTCCAGCGCGGTCTGGAGCTTTGACTTGAGAAACCACACCCACCACATCCCGGTTGGCCTGGGTTTGGGCAAGGTGTTCAAACCAGGAAAAAGTGTCATCAACGCCTTTATTGAGCCGCAATACTCCGTAGACAAAAAAGGAGCAGGAGCACCGGTATGGCAAATCTTTGCGGGTATCAACTTCCAGTTCTAACCGGGTTGACGCTGGATCCATACACTGCGGGCGGCCAGATCCGGCAGCCGCTCGCGCCGGTGTCTGATCCAGCCTTCGTAGGCATACAGGCCGCTGCGCAACACCTCTTGTTGCGCCTGCGCCCAGCAAACCTGGGCCTGCTGGCGATCCGCCCCCACCCAAGCCAGATCGCCGCGCAAGCAATCGACCTCCGGCAGATACAGGGTCGAGGCCCGCTCCTGCGCTATCTGACAGACCTGATCCAGTGCCTGGCTGGCCCGTTCCATCTCACCTTGGGCCAGATAGCAGCGGGCCACAATGCACAAGAAGGCATCAATTGCCAACGGCATGCTGTTGGCAAACTCAGGCAGCAAGGCGACCAAACGAGCCAACTCCGGACCGGTTTCTTCCCCCCGGACCAGGCGGCAATACAACACATAAGTCTCAGCAACAGCACACCACACACTGCCGGGCAGCACAGGTTGCAACAGAGCCAGCAAGGCCTGACTGCGGCCTGCCAGCATATCCAGATTGCCTTGCAGATACAGAATGCGCAGCATCTGGATTTCGGCAATCACCGCCGAGATCCGCGACTGGCTTTGCCCCGCCAAAAACTGCGCATGACGGGCATTGGCGATGCCTTGCTCAAAGCGTCCTTGCAAGGCCTGGGTCAAACCCAACAGGCTGTAAACCAATGCTGGGCAGTGGTGCCCCAAAGCGGCGTCCATTGCCGGTACAGGCTGCTCATAGGCAAGCGCCCGCAAGGCTTCATCCAATGCCAGTTCAGCTTGCTGAACACGGCCCTTCCAAAACAGGTATTGGGCTTCGGCGTACAAGCCCCATCCATACCAGGCACTTTGCCCCTGACGTCGGGACTGCTCCTGCAACTGCTTGGCATGGGCCAGACTTTCTGGCAATTTCCCCGCACCGTGCAACATGACCCATTGGCCCCACAGCACTGGCAAACTGTCTTCGCCCCCGTCGCTGCGACTAGCCGCCTGCTCATAGGCCTGCGTCACCGGCGTGGCGGCTGGGCCACCATGACCAATTTCCAGCGCCCCCAGGGTGACGTAGGTGTCGCGCTCATACTGGCGGCGCAACTGCACATCATTCATGTATTGCAGGCTGCTCAAGACTTGCGACAATTGTTCCGCCGCTTGTCGGTTATCACCGCTGCGCAAGGAGCTATCAATGGCCCGGCGCCACCAGAGCGCAGCTTGCGCGCTATGAGCCTGAGCCAGACAAGCCGCGATTTCCTCTTCAGCCTGCTGCATTTGAATCAAACTGTGCGCCAAGCGGGCATACAAAGCCTTGCTTTCATCTTTGGCAATCAGACGGCGCAAAGCACAACGCATCGGCGGGGGACAAAAAACCTGGTCTTGATCGTCTTCTTGCAGCAGCCCTTTATCCAATAGACGGAGCCAGCATTGCTGCACAGTTTCCACGGACAAATGGCAAGCCTGGGCCAGCCCTTGCAGCGTGGCTCTTTCCCACAAAACGCTCACCAACAAGACGCAGCAGCTGTCCGCATCCAGTTGCTCCAGCTCCAGCAAGGCCCGGTCTGCCAGGCGCGGCAAATAATCCAGCGGCATGCCAAAGCGCTGCAAATGCAACATGTCCTTGATGAACATCGGGTTGCGCAGCGCTTGCTCGCGAATCTGCAAACTGGCCTGCGCAGACAAACGTTTGCCACGGGTATAAAAACCGATGGCCTTGCCCACATCGGGCTCCGACAGGTTGCGCAGCTCCATGCGTTGGGCAAAATCCAGCGCAGGCTGCGCCTGACGCGACAGTATCACCAACAAGACCCCGGCAGGCTGCTGTTGCACAGCAGAACAAATTGTCCGCAGACTTTGCTGGTACCCGGCATCCAGAACATCCACATGATCCAGAATCACCAACACAGGGCGACTCTGGTGGGTGAAAGCCTGAATTGCTGCCAGCAGCAGGCTGCACGGATCAAGCACGGTACCGGCCTCCTCGCTACCTACCGCTTGCAGCACCGCGTCCCAATGGAACTCCGACAAGCCAAACCAGGAATCCAGACACTGCCTCAAAGCCAAAGGCATGTCTTTGACCTGGGCCCCCTCCCGGCGCGCTTGCATCAATTCACGCACCCCTTCCAGAGCATCCTGCCGAGAAAAATCAATCAGCAAAGGCTGGCCGCCATCACGCACACAGTAACTGCGCAGGGCCTGTGCCAGCCGGGACTTGCCCGAGCCCAGATCACCGCGGATGCTGAAGGCGGCTTTTTGTGCCTGGCTGCGACACTGGCCCCATTGCTCCACCAGTCGTTCAAACTCAGGCTGACAACCGTAGAGAGGCTCGTTCATCCACAGACCTTCTCCCAGGCTGAAATACACGCCGTCCGAGCCACGATGCTGATTGATCTGCCAATCCGCCATGCGCGCCACCGCCTGCGAACTGAGCAAGATCTCGCCATGCTTTGCCTTCCAGACCAAAGGCATGACCAACTGCCCAAACAAGCTGTGCGTATTGACCTGCTGTTCATCCACCAAGGCCATGACATGCACGACCTGCCCGATGCTGATGCCCGGGGGCGTACGCAAGGCCCGGATCACACACGCCAATTCCACAGCCCGATTCACCGGTTCGGACTGGGCGTGGGGCCAGCCAAAATGAGCCAGCAAGGTGGATCCACTGGACTGACTTAACCAGGCTCCGTGCTGGCGCAAAATATCCAGCAATTGCTCATGCCAGGACTCCAGATAGGCCACGGCCTGATCCGGCACCAAGTCCCCATCCAGATGCGCATCCGAGCCGTGCACAGGCAACCACGACAAAGCCAGGGCTAAGGTGGCTACGGTTCGATGCACCTGTGCAGAGGGGGAGGAAGTTCTGGTTTCAGCCACCGGCCATTGGGCATCCGCTAAGCGGCGGGTTTCCGGATCTGGACGTACTCCCAGATGCTGACGCAGGGCCTGCTCACAATGAGCATAGGCCTGCAAAGCTGCTTGCCGATCTCCGCGCTGCATCAAAGAACTGATCAGCAGCCGGTGATAGACCTCCTGCTCCGGGGCTTGCTGCACCCATTCCTGTGCCACCGCCACTGCCTGATCCAGCTGGCGGGCTTGCAACAACTGCTCGGAAAAGCGAGCGCGCAATCTGAGCAATTCAAGGGCAAGACGATCTTCCCAGCTGTGTCGCCAGGCAATAAAGGTGTCGGTATCGGGAGATGGGATAGCGCCCAGAAACGGACCCGCATAACTTTTCAAGCGGTGCAGCAGATGTGCATCCTGCGCGGCGTCAGCCTGTAGAAAGTCCAGCACATCTACCTGCACGAATTCAGGCCGCAGCGTCATGGCGCCTTCGGTATTGGCGACCAGGCAATCAGCCTTGTCACCCAAGGCCTTGCGCAAAATATGCAGGGCATGGCGCAAACGGGATAGGGCCTTGTCGCGGGGCTGGTCCGGCCACAGCATTTGTGCCAGCCGGTCGCGCTGGACTGCCTTGCCTTGTGCCAGACACAGCACGGCTGCCAGCAGTTTGACCTTGTCATAGCTCAGCAGCGCAGTGCGATCAGCCTGATCGACGGTGATTTGAAATGGGCCCAGCAACGCCAGCACGATCATTGAACGATACTCCGACCGCGGAGCCACTCTGTCCCGGTCAATCGTGTCAAATTGACAGCAAATCCGACACTAAGTCTTAAGAACGCCGTAATTAGCTGCCGATTGTACCCAAAGCCTTTCAGCCTTCAATCAAAAGAGTATTAATTGTGTCAAATACCTTCCAACACATAGAGCCAGCGCAGATCAAGAGTAGAGATTGAAATGCCAGGGTTCTGGGCAGTTCAATCTCTACGCTGTTTTACTCGTCCCAGCCTTCCAGCACTACTTTTCCTCGTGCTTTGCCCGACTCAATCAAGGCGTGGGCTTTTTTCAGATTGCTGGCGTTAATGGTCCCGAAGCGTTCGCTCAGGGTGGTACGGATCAAACCGGCGTCGATCAACTCGGCCACCTCGCTTAACAAGCGGTGCTGGGCCAGCATGTCGTCCGTCTCGAACAGGGACCGGGTAAACATGAACTCCCAATGCAGCGAGACAGATTTACGCTTCAACAGACCTATATCCAGGCTGGCGGGGTCATCAATCAAGCCAAATTTTCCCTGCGGTGCAATCGCTTGCACGATCTGCTCAAAGTGCTGAGCGGTATGCGTCAGGCTGACCACATAGTCCACCTGCGGGTAACCCACGCGCTCTAACTCGGCAGTCAAAGGCTTGCTGTGATCGATGACATGATGCGCACCCAGCTCTCGCACCCAGGCTTGGGTTTCAGGGCGCGAGGCCGTCCCGATCACCGTCAAGGACGTCAGGCGCGATGCCAATTGCGTCATGATGGAGCCCACGCCGCCAGACGCCCCCACGATCAGCAGGCTTTTACCCGTGGGAGCTTTGCCGGGTGCGATTCCCAGGCGATCAAACAGCATTTCCCAGGCGGTAATGGTGGTCAAAGGCAAAGCGGCGGCGGCAGCAAAATCCAGCGACTTGGGAGCCAGGGCCACGATACGCTCATCGACAAGATGCAATTGGCTATTGGTGCCCTGACGCGCGATAGAACCGGCATACCAGACGCGATCACCCGGCTTGAACAAGCTGACCTCGGGCCCGACCGCCTGCACAATGCCACTGGCATCCCACCCCAATATTTTGTACTCCTGATCGTCCGCTGGTTTGGCACCGTTTCTGACCTTGGTATCAACCGGATTGACCGAGACCGCCTTGACCTGCACCAGCAAATCCCGACCTGTGGCGACTGGATCAGCCAAGTTGATATCCAACAAGGACTCGGGCTGTTCAATGGCCTGAGGAACTTTGTACGCAATCGCTTTCATGTTCTTTCCTTAAAAAAATGGTGGATCAGGTGAAGACCGGTTTACTGCATGCCGGGATAGTCGGAATAACCGTGTGCATCCCCCCCAAACAGGGTGTGGGGATCAAAAGCGGCCAAGGGGCGCTGCTCCCTGATTCGCGCGGGCAGGTCCGGGTTGGCAATAAAGGGACGACCAAATGCCACCAGATCAGCCAGCTCCGCGCTCAGAATGTGCTCGGCTCTTGGGGCATCGTATTTCCCTGCCACCATAATCCGGCCCGAAAAGCAGGCACGCAGATCATGACGGAATTGCTCAGGAATCAAGGGGGCCTCATCCCAATCGGCCTCCGATAGATGGATATAAGCCAAGCCCGTCTTATCCAGGTTGGAGGCCAGATGCAAGATCGTCGGGATGATTTCCGGGCAGTTCATGGCGCGTTGGGTAATGAAAGGCGCAAGACGAATCCCCGTGCGGTCCGCCCCCACTTCACCCACGACGGCGGCAACCACCTCCTGCGCAAAACGGGCACGGTTTTCCATGCTGCCACCATACTCATCCAGGCGATGATTGGATGTGGTGCGAAGGAACTGGTCAATCAGATAGCCATTTGCACCATGGATTTCTACCCCGTCAAAACCGGCTTGCATGGCGCGGGCGGCAGCAAGGCGATAGTCCTGGATCACGTCGGCAATATCCTGGGTGCTTAGCTCCCGCGGCACCGGACAGTCAAGCATTCTTCCCACCCCGTCCTGCCCCACCACCCAGACCTGGGCTTGAGGCGACAAAGCAGAAGGAGCGACTGTCTGCCCATCTGCATGAAAGCTGGCGTGAGACATCCGGCCCACGTGCCACAGTTGCAAAACGATTCGGCCGCCTGCCTGATGCACGGCATCCGTGACCAGACGCCAGCCTTCTACCTGCTCCTGGGTGTAAATCCCTGGGGTATAGCTATAACCCTGCCCCTGCCGGGAAATCTGAGTGGCTTCAGTAATCAACAGGCCCGCGCTGGCACGCTGGGCGTAATACGCAGCCATCAAGGCATTCGGAATATCACCGGGCTGATCACTACGGCTGCGTGTCATGGGAGCCATCACAATGCGGTTAGGCAGTTGCAGGCTGCCCAGGCGTAAAGAAGAAAATAAGGTAGGTGCCGCTAAACCCATGATTCGTATGCCTCATCGACAAGATTAAAAGGGAGATCACAGTATGCTCGTGTGGGCACATCAGAAAAACAGGCGGATGCTTGAAGCCATTTTCAAAAAATAGTTGAAAGTGGCACAATAATTTGCCTGCTTACCTGGTTTTCAGGCGAACTATTCCCACGCTGTACTTAGCTAATCAAGGCTGCCCATGAAAGCGCTGCAAGATCTGGAGATTTTCGTTCGTACCGCAGACAGCAACAGCCTGTCCGCCACAGCACGGGCGCTGGGCATTAGCCCGGCTACCGCCAGCGCGGCCTTGAAGCGCTTGGAAGCCGAGATTGGCGTACAACTGTTTCTGCGTTCCACCCGCCATCTGCGGCTGACCTCCGAAGGCGAGGTTTTTCTGGCGCAGTGTCGGCCCGCCTTATCTGCCTTGCAGCAAGCCAGCCTGCATTTGGCCAGCGGCAGGCCAGGATCGCGTGGTCAGCTCAAGCTGGCCGCCCCTTCAGATTTGGGGCGCAATGTGCTCTTGCCCTTACTCAACGAGTTCCAGGACCTGAATCCTGGCCTTGATATCCGCCTGCATTTGTCCGATCGCATCGCCAATGTGTATAGCGAACCCATTGATGCCGCCTTTCGCTACGGGCAGCTGACGGACTCCAATCTGGTAGCGTTGCCCATCGCCCCTCAGCACCGCCGGATTCTGTGCGCATCTCCTGCGTACCTGGAACTGCGGGGGACACCTGCCTCCCCTTCCGAACTGCAGGAGCATGACTGCCTGTGCTTTATGTTGGGGGGTGAGGTTCATGACCGCTGGAAGTTTGAAGGGGCCAATGAACCGGCCACTGTGGTGCGGGTGCGAGCCGTCAATGTGTCAAACGACGGGGATGTGGTCCGGCACTGGGCCCTGCTGGGCAAAGGCATTGCCTATAAAGCCTATTTTGATGTGGCTGATGATCTGGCGAACGGGCGCTTGTTGCCCATTTGCCAGGACTGGATATGCGAAAGCTCCCCCCTTTATTTGCTGGCGGCGGGCCGTCAGCAAATCACCCCCCTCTTGCGCCAGCTGCACCAATTCATAGTTCAGCGCCTGGAGCAATGGGAGCGCCAGCACCATCTGCCGAACCAATACGCAGCAACGACGATAAACGTCTAGGTCGATCGATCCTTTCTTAACGTCAGCGACAAGGCAATCGAATCATGAGACACGCACACACGGCCCGCTCCGCCACCCAGCGGCCCGGCGTTCCCTACCCTACTGAAAACCAGACTCTGGATGAACTGGCTGGCGAACCTTTGCTGATGCGCGAAGAAGGCTCCACCACCCGCAAGGCGCTGGAAGATGCCTTGCATGAACATAAGATCAAAGTGGATGTGGCCATGGAGATCGGCAGCCGGGAGGCTCTGCGCGAATCCGTAGCACGAGGGCTGGGCGTGGGCACGGTATCTGAATCCGAATACGTGCCAGATCCCCGTTTACGCGTGGTCCGCATCCAGAACGAGCCGGTCTGGACGCAAATCCATGTCTGCTGTCTGCATGAGCGTCGTGAGTCGCGCCTGGTGGCTGCTTTTTTTGAGGCCATCGCCCATCATCAAAGCGCCTTGGTAAGCAGCGACGCGACATAAAGAAGGTGGGGCTTAGCGCCCCGCCCTTCTCATCAGCCCTGATTCAACGCCCCCGCGGAATCAGGGTGTTTCGCCCTGTGCCAAACGTGCCTGAATTTCTTGAATAATGGCTGGAAGATCCGCAACTGTTTCAATCACATAATGGGCACCCGACCGACGCAAATGCGCGCTGGCGCGTTCCACTCGTGCTTGCACCTCGGCCGGGTCAGCTTTTTCCAGCTCTGCCAAAGACAGACCCACTTCATTACCTGACAGGCTCAAGCCCACCGTCCACATGCCTGCACGGCGACCTTCTTCAATGCCTGGCACGGTATCGTCCACTTTGATGCAACGGCGTACATCACCGACACCCAGAGCCAGAACGTTGGCCAAAGCCATGAAAGGACCAGGCCGGCCACCTGCAGGCATCTCGTCACCGGCAATGATGCAGTCTGGAGCAATGCCCTGACTGGCCGCCGCCGGCAACAAGACGTCCAGAACCTGACGTGGATAGCCCGAGCAAGAACCCACTTTGATGCCCTTGGCACGCAACTGTTCCAATACGGCAGCCGCCCCTTCAATAGGTGCCGAATATTCCGCTACCTTTTCGATTTGCATGGGCATGAAACGCTCGTAAATAGCGTCAATGTCCGCATCTGTCGATCCACGCTCAAACTGGGCAAGCCACTGGCCCTGAATGGAGTCGGTCGCCAAGAGCGTGCGGATATGATCTCGCTTGGACAGCCCCATGGGACCTCGCGCCTGCTCCAGGCTGATATGAATGCCAAAGGTCGCAAAGGCATCCACAAAAATCTGTGTCGGGGCCAAAGAGCTGAAATCGACCAGCGTACCTGCCCAGTCAAAAATAACGGCCTCGACCTTGTCCGACATAAGCGTGTCCAAAGCCTTGAAATTCTGAGTCATTGTGTAAAACCTTCAGTTCTAAAACCAAGCCGGGGTAAAACCGGACTCATACCTGCACTGCATCCAGAGCATGTGCACCAATAAAATTACGTCCACGAGGACCTTGCAGGGCTTGGGCAATACGTTGTTGCCATTGCTCAGGCGACACACCGTAAGCAGCCGGGTCGGTACTGACCCCCAACTGATCCAGAAACTGGCTCAAAGCTGCAACCGCTTGCGCGCTGTCCTGCACCTCGAAAATAGATAAAAGCAGCTGGTCCAGCTGCGCATCCTGTCCCAAGGCCATTTGCATCACATGCGGTAGGCTGAAAGAGCAGGCAATGCCGTGCGGCAAGCCTTGCTCCAAGGTCAGGTCATACGACAGGGAATGCGCCAGCGCCGTTTTGGTATTGGAAAACGCCAGCCCGGCCATTGCTGCAGCCACTGCCAACTCGGCACGCAGTTCCAGGCTGGACAAATCCCGCATCAACAAAGGCAAATGCCGGATGATCTGCTGTGCCGCCGAAACCGCCAGGCTGGCGGACACCGGATTGCGGTTGATGTTCCACAAAGACTCCAGCGCGTGGGACAAGGCGTCCAGTCCGCTGGCCAAGGTGGCCGCGGCAGGCAGGCTGCACATCAGGCCCGGATCAATAATGGCGGCCTGAGGCCAGGTCCAGGGCAGGTGCAAGGAATATTTACGCCCCTGCCCCTTATCCCAAATCGTTGCCCAGGGGGTGACTTCGCTACCTGTTCCTGCCGTGGTGGGCACGGCAATCAGGCTACGCACCCGCCCTGGAGGCTGGCTCAGGCTGGCCTTGCCCGACAGGCAATCCAGCAGTTCAGCAAACGTGCCCGAAGGCGTGCTGGTCAACATGGCTTTGGCACAATCAATGACGCTGCCGCCGCCCAGGGCAATGATGCACTCCGCGTCGGGATGATCACGCCACAAGCGTTCATACAGGGGAGCCAGCCAGGACACATCCGGATTGGGCTGTATATCGGTTTCAATCGCCAGCAATTGCTCGCCCAACAAGGCGTGCACACGATCACAAAGCCCCAGCTCACGTGCTTCAGGAAAGGCGATCAAAATTGCGCGCCGGTTTCCCACAAGCTCAGGCAGGCCATCAAAAGCGCCTGGCCCTGCATCTATCTGGACTGGATTGAAAAAATGCCACATAACAATCTCGAATAAAAAACTGCAATCAGTCGCGCCCGTTGTGGCGAATAGCCTCGCGCAGGCGGTTGGAAATCAGGTCTGCCACCACCACCATCACGGTAATAACCACAATGCAGGTCGCCGTTTCCTGGTACTTGAACAGTTTCAGGCTGCTGACCAGTTCAAAGCCCAAGCCACCAGCCCCCACCATGCCCAGCACGGTGGCAGAACGCAGATTGACCTCGAAGCGATACAGAATCACGGCAATCCAGGCGGTAATCACCTGTGGCAACACACCGAACACAATAACCTGCAAGGGACGGGCACCCGTAGCGCGCAGCGCGTCCAAGGGACCTTGATCGATTTCTTCTATGCTTTCGGCAAAAAACTTGCCCAGCATCCCTACACCATGCACGGCCAGGGCCAAGACGCCGGGGAATGGTCCCAGACCCACTGCCGCAACAAACACCAGCGCCAGAATCAGCTCGTTGATACTGCGGATGACGTTCAGGCTTTGGCGGGTAAAACCGTACAGATAACGGTTCACCTTCAAGTTACGGGCTGCCAGAAAAGAGACTGGCACCGCGCCGATCACGCCCAGCACCGTGCCCCAGATTGCAATCTGGATCGTCTCGATTGCAGGCGCCATCAAATTGCCCAGAATGCTCCAGTCCGGCGGGAAAGTGCGGCTCAGAAAGTCCGCAATCTGCGGCAGACCGGCAGCGAACTCGGCGGCGCTTAATTGCGCGCCTTCGGCACTCCACTGCAAAGCCACCATAATCGCGGACACCATCAGGGCCGTCATAACCCAGCCTTTGAAGCTGGTGGGCGTGTCCATGACCCAGGAATATTTCTTGTCCATGATCAAGCTCCCTTGGTGGCAATTGCCAGTGGTTCAGCCAGGAATGAAGCCGCATCGCCACCGCTTTGCTGAGACTGCGCACTGCTTTGCCCAGGTTCAGGACCGGGGTAGATGCGCGTCAGATCATCTTCTGTCATCTGATCCGGGGCACCGTCATACACCACTCGACCATGCGCCAGGCCCACGATGCGATCTGCAAACTCACGGGCGTAATCGACCTGATGCAGGTTACAGACCACCGTAATGCCCAGCTCCCGACTGGCATCGTGCAAATAGCGCATCACCAGCCGAGCAGTTTTAGGGTCAAGACTGGCTACCGGTTCGTCCGCCAAAATAATGCGGGGGCGCTGCGCCAGCGCACGGGCAATGCCCACCCGCTGACGCTGCCCGCCCGACAAAGAGTCCGTACGAGCCTGGGCTTTATGACTGAGTCCCACACGCTCCAGGCAGTCTTTGGCAAGGGCAATATCGGCACGGCTGAACAATTGCAGGATGGAACTCCACACCGGGGCCACCCCCAGACGCCCGGTCAATACATTGCGCAACACTGACAGGCGCGGCACCACATCGTGATGCTGAAAAATCATGGCAACCTGGCGTCGCAAAGCCCGCGTATCCTGTGCCGACATGGCATTGATACCCGCCACGGACATCTCGCCCGTATCCGCCTCGGCCAGCCGGTTCATACAACGCAACAAGGTGGACTTGCCCGCGCCGGATTGGCCCAGCACAACCAGAAACTCGCCGGCTGAAGCATCCATATCCACACCGCAAAGCACCTTATTGCTGCCATAGCACTTGTTCAGGCCACGCAAACGGATCATTTCATGCTCCGCAGATCCAGGTTCAGCACTTTAGCGGTATCGCGCACTACGTTGTAGGCCGCATCGCTGGTCGGCTGAAAGCCATTGAGCATGCCCTGGTCACCCCAAGGTACATCTTTGATATTGGCCAGCGCCTTGGCGACTTTCTCTTTCACGCTGGGGTCCAGATCCTTGCGCCACACCATAGGCGACTCGGGAATATCGTTGGAGGACCAGACCACTTTCAAATCCCCCTGGGCCAATTGGCCTTTGGAGATCGCGCTGGCGTAAATACGGTCAGCCACCGCGGCGGCATCCACTTTTTTATTGGCGACAGCCAAGAGGCTGGCATCGTGCGAGCCAGAGAACACCACGCGAGAAAACAGCTCATCAAGTTTGTAGCCGTCATTTTCCAGACCCGCTTTAGGAAACAGATGGCCCGAGGTCGAGCTAGGATCCACAAAGGCAAAAGTACGGTCCTTCAACTGATCCACATTATCGATACCGCTATCCGCACGCACCACGATCAGGCTCTTATAAGCGCTTTTACCTGTCTTTTTAGTCACGGCCACGGCAAAGGCGTCCACATCCGCTACCGAACTGGCCAGCACATAGGAAAACGGGCCCAAATAAGCCACGTCCAACTTCTTGGCACGCAGGGCCTCAATGATGCCGTTGTAGTCAGTAGCCACAAAGGGCACGACCTTCATCCCCGACTCACGCTCCAGTTGTTCAATCACCTGCTTGCTGGATTCGATCATGGCTTGCGAATCCTCAGCCGGAATCAAGCCAATGGTCAGGGTGTCCTGCGCTGCCTGGGCGGCAGTGCCAAACACGGAAAAGATAACAGTGGCGGCCGTCGCCGCGATGAAAGAGCGGCGGGCAGTCTGAAGTACGTTCTTGTTCACGGCAGTCGTCCTTAAAGGTTGGAGGAGGAATGCCGATATCTTAGGAAGGTCACATTGCCTTCATATTATCGATTTAGGATTAAAAACATCAGTCATCTATAGATGGAGTCTATATGTCCGCCGCACGCCTACGAGCCTTCCTGGCCGTTGCCCGACACGGCAGTTTCAGCGCCGGGGCCCGTGCCCTGGGTCTGGCCCAACCCACCCTCACTAAACAGGTACAGGGTCTGGAGCAACAACACGATGTGGAGCTTTTTCATCGCCGGGGACGCGGCATTGAATTAACTCAAGTCGGACTGGCCCTGCTGCCGGTTGCCCAGCAACTGGGAGCGCTGGAAATTGATGCCTTCAACCTGCTGCATGACAGCGGCAAGCTGCATGTGGGACGTTTACGCATCGGAGCTGTGGGGCCGTTTCATGTGATTGAGATGGTGGAGGCTTATCACAAGCTGTTTCCGGGCGTGGATATCTCCATTCATATGGGAAACTCGGCCCAGGTGCTGGCCGATCTGGCCAACTACGCCACTGATATCGCCGTGCTGGCGGGGGCCTGCGAAGACCCGGCTTTTCATGCCGAGCATTACGCCAGCCACGCTGTCGTCTTGTTCGCACCGCTATCACACCCTCTGGCCGGTTATGACAGCGTGCCCCTGACTGCCCTGCAAAATGCCCCGCTGCTGCAACGCGAGTCGGGCTCGACCACCCGCGCCTGTCTGGAAGCCGCATTAGAAAAAGAAAATGTACAACCACGTGCCGTCATGGAAATTGGCAGTCGGGAGGCGTTGCGCGAGGCCGTGGCCCGCGGCCTGGGCGTGGGCACGGTCTCCGAGGCCGAATTCATTCCCGACCACCGTTTCAAAGCCGTGCGCATCCAAGGTGATCCGGTTCGTACGGACACTTATCTTTATTGCTTAGCAGAACGACGGCAGAGCCGGATGATAGGACAGTTTTTCACAGAAGCCTTAGCCTTGCGCAAGGAAATACATACGACTACATAGACGTATTTGTGACTTTTAGGCTACTGTGCATACAGAGGCCACAACAGTCAGTGGTGTAAATCATCCATTCGCTGCATCCCCGTTTACCGGTATTAAGGCCCGTCAGTTCTGTTTGATTTACTCCCAGGGAGGACGAAGACCATGCTTGGCATGATGATGAATACCCCACTGCTAGTGTCATCCATACTGCGTCATGCAGCGAACTACCACGCAGACCGAGAAATCGTTTCGCAAACTGTGGAAGGCCATCTTCACCGGTACACCTATTCCGACTTGTCCAAACGCAGCCAACAACTGGCCAATGCACTCGAAAAAATGGGGCTACAACACGGCGACCGCGTGGGAACCCTGGCCTGGAATGGCTACCGCCACCTGGAACTGTATTACGGCATCTCAGGTTCGGGACTGGTATGCCACACCATCAACCCACGTCTGTTTCAGGATCAAATCGGCTACATCATTGAACACGCCAGTGACAGCGTGTTATTTGCTGACCTTAGCTTTGTGCCCATTCTGGACGCCCTGGCCGATCAGCTCTCCAAGCTCAAGGCCGTGGTCATCCTGACGGACCAGGCGCACATGCCCCAGTCCGATCTACTGCCCAATCTGCTGTGCTACGAAACTCTGATTGCCAACGAGTCCGAGCAGTTCGACTGGCCAGAATTTGATGAAAACACCGCCTCGGGCCTGTGCTACACCTCCGGCACCACCGGTCATCCCAAGGGCGTGTTGTACAGCCACCGCTCCACCATCTTGCATGCCTTTGCCTTGAGCATGCCCGATGCCTTAAGCCTGTCTGCCTCCGACACCATCACCCCTATCGTGCCCATGTTCCACGTCAACGCCTGGGGCCTGCCCTACGCGGCCTTGATGGTAGGAGCCAAGCTGGTGCTGCCGGGACCGAAGCTGGACGGTGCCAGCCTGCACACCTTGTTTGAAAACGAAGGCGTCACCATGACGGCCGGGGTGCCCACCGTCTGGCTGGGGTTGCTGGACTGGATGCAAGCCAACAACAAGACCTTCAGCACATTGCAACGTCTGGTGATTGGCGGCTCGTCCGCACCGCCGGTCATGATCAGCCGCTTTCATAAGCTGGGCGTCAAAGTGCGCCACGCCTGGGGCATGACCGAGACCAGCCCGGTTGGTCTGGCTGCCGCCTTGCTGCCTAAACACGAATCCTTGCCCGAGAACGAGAAGCTCAAACTGCTAGCCAAGCAAGGACGCCCGCTGTTTGGAGTGGAATTCCGTGTCGATGGCGACAATGGCGCACCTATCACCCGCGACGGCAAGATGTTTGGAGCCATGATGGTGCGCGGCCCCTGGATAGCGGGCTCGTACTTCAACAGCGACGATACCTCCGCGCATACCCAGGATGGCTGGTTCAATACGGGGGATGTGGTCACCATTGACCCGGACGGCTTTATCCAGATCGTGGACCGGACCAAAGA
>JBQEAN010000067.1:0-17167 GCA_052109075.1 Alcaligenes sp.
ATACCTTCGGCCAGCTTTTCGGTGGCCATGGCATCCTGGTTCAGGTCGGTGCGGAAGGTGATTTCATTGCTAGCACGCCATTCGGGGGCGATGGCTTTAGCGCTGGCAACATCCAGAACTGCCGGGACTTCACCGTGAGCAGCATCCAGCTGGCCCAGCAGTTCAGGGCTGATGGTCAGCAGGTCGCAACCGGCCAGGGCCTTGATTTGGCCGATGTTACGGAAGCTGGCGCCCATGATTTCCGTGGGGATGTCATAGGTTTTGTAGTATTCGTAAATGCTGCGTACCGAACGGACGCCCGGATCGTTCTCGCCTTGATTGGCGCTTTCGTCCCACTCTGTTCCGGCTGCTTTCTTGAACCAGTCGTAGATGCGGCCCACAAAGGGGGAGATCAGGGTGACTTTGGCCTGGGCGCAGGCAATGGCTTGCGGCAGGCAAAACAAGAGAGTCAGGTTGCAGTTAATGCCTTCGGCCTGCAGGGTACGGGCCGCCTGGATGCCTTCCCAAGTGCTGGCCAATTTGATCAGTACGCGCTCGCGCCCAATACCGGCATTTTCGTAATGCTGGATGATGTGGCGGGCACGCTCGACACTGGCCAGGCTGTCAAAGGACAGGCGGGCATCGACTTCGGTAGAAACACGGCCGGGTACAATTTCCAGAATTTGCCGGCCAAAGGCCACCAGCAATAGATCGCTGGTTTCAGCCAGGCTGGCACCCGGATGATCCGTAATGACGCGATCAAGCAAGGGACGATAGGCCGCCTGCTGGACAGCTTTCAAAATCAGGGAAGGATTGGTTGTTGCATCGGTCGGGCGATAGGCGCGCATCGCCTCAAAATCGCCGGTGTCGGCCACTACGGTTGTGCACTGGCGCAGGGAGTCAAGCTGAGTAGTCATGTCTGTTACTAGTCCATCGCAAAGCCATCAAACCAATCAATTACTGTAGTCGATTTTCCAAGTTTTAGTGCCTCGTTTCAGTGTTATTACCGATAAACTACCGGAAAATCATCGTTTGAGCATATAATCAGAAGGTTTAATATCAATTTCAGAACCGGGGTTTTTAACGTGCTGCCGTCTTTATTTCCTGAGGAGTCCCGCACTATCACTAGTGCTATCCTAGCCCTGGCGGATGGAACCCTATTCAAAGGGGTATCAATCGGTGCCGAGGGGCACTGTGTTGCTGAGATCGTTTTCAATACAGCCATGACGGGCTATCAGGAAATCCTGACAGACCCAAGCTACAGCGGTCAAATTGTTACGCTTACCTATCCGCACATCGGTAATACCGGTGTCAATCCAGAGGACTCCGAATCCACCAAAGCCCATGCTGCCGGGCTTGTCATTCGCGACTGTCCTGTCCGCCTGTCCAACTTCCGCTCCACCCAGTCTTTGCCTGACTACCTGAAAGCTCAGGGCGTTGTGGCGATCTCGGGTATCGATACCCGCAAACTGACCCGCATTCTGCGCGAAAAAGGCTCCATGGGTGCCTGCATTTTCGTGGGCGACGATGCCGAGCGTGCGTTGGAACTGGCTCGTTCTTTCCCTGGCCTTGAAGGTCAGGATCTGGCCAAAGTGGTCACCACCGACAAATCCTACGACTGGTCCGAAGGTTCCTGGGAATTGGGTCAAGGCTTTGCCAAGCCTGCAACAGACCGTTTCCACGTGGTGGCCTACGACTTTGGCGTAAAAGCCAATATCTTGCGTTTGATGGCAGACCGGGGCTGTAAAGTCACTGTGGTGCCTGCGCAGACTCCCTTGGCTGAAGTGCTGGCTTACGAGCCAGATGGTGTGTTCCTATCCAATGGCCCTGGCGATCCAGAGCCTTGCGATTACGCCATCGAAGCCTGCAAGGGCTTGCTGGAACGCAAGTTGCCTTTGTTTGGTATTTGCCTGGGCCATCAGATTCTGGGGCTGGCCGTTGGTGCCAAGACCTTGAAAATGAAGAATGGCCATCACGGTGCCAACCACCCTGTGCAAGAATTGGCCAGCGGTCGTGTGTTCATTACCAGCCAGAACCATGGCTTTGCGGTGGATGCCACAACCCTGCCAGCCAATGCCAAGGTTACGCACATCTCTTTGTTCGATCAGAGCCTGCAAGGCTTCGAGTTGACCGATCGCCCCGCGTTTTGTTTCCAGGGTCACCCGGAAGCCACACCCGGCCCGCGCGATATTGCCTCGCTGTTCGACAAATTCATCAGCCTGATGGCTGCTCACCAGGCCAATAAATAAATCGCACTATGCCAAAGCGTTCAGACCTAAAAAGTATTCTCATCATTGGTGCGGGCCCGATCATCATTGGTCAGGCTTGCGAATTCGACTACTCGGGAGCCCAGGCGTGTAAGGCCCTGAAGGCCGAGGGTTACCGGACCGTGCTGGTCAACAGCAACCCGGCCACCATCATGACGGACCCGGATACGGCCGATGTCACCTACATCGAGCCTATTACCTGGCAAGCGGTCGAGAAAATCATTGAAAAAGAGCGTCCCGATGCGCTCTTGCCTACCATGGGTGGCCAAACAGCGCTGAACTGCGCGCTGGATCTGGCCAAGCATGGCGTGCTGGAAAAGTACGGCGTCGAGCTGATCGGAGCCAATGCAGCAGCCATTGAGAAGGCCGAAGACCGTCTCAAGTTCAAGGACGCCATGACCTCTATCGGTCTGGAGTCGGCCAAGTCGGGTGTGGCTCACACCATGGACGAAGCCTGGGCGGTTCAAAAAAGCATTGCGGCCGATATCGGTACCGCCGGCTTCCCCGTGGTCATCCGCCCCAGCTTCACGCTGGGTGGTACAGGCGGCGGTATCGCCTACAACCCGGAAGAGTTCGAAACGATCTGCCGTCGTGGTCTGGAAGCCTCGCCAACCAAAGAACTGCTGATTGAAGAGTCGCTGCTGGGCTGGAAAGAGTTTGAAATGGAAGTTGTGCGCGACCGCGCCGACAACTGCATCATTGTTTGCTCCATTGAAAACCTGGACCCCATGGGTGTGCACACCGGTGACTCCATCACCGTGGCTCCTGCCCAAACCCTGACCGACCGTGAATACCAGATCATGCGTAATGCATCGATCGCCGTATTGCGTGAAATCGGTGTGGATACCGGCGGCTCGAACGTTCAGTTCGCCGTGAATCCTGATAACGGCCGCATGATCGTTATCGAAATGAACCCACGTGTGTCCCGTTCCTCGGCGCTGGCTTCCAAAGCCACGGGTTTCCCTATCGCCAAGATCGCTGCACGTCTGGCTGTGGGTTACACCCTGGACGAGCTGCGCAACGAAATTACCGGCGGTGCTACCCCTGCGTCGTTCGAGCCCACCATCGATTACGTGGTCACCAAAGTGCCACGTTTCGCCTTCGAGAAATTCCCTCAGGCCGACTCGCGTCTGACCACCCAGATGAAGTCCGTGGGTGAAGTGATGGCCATTGGCCGCACTTTCCAGGAATCCTTCCAGAAAGCCCTGCGTGGTCTGGAAGTGGGTGTGGACGGCCTGAACCAGAAAACCACTGACCGCGAAAAACTGCAGGTGGAACTCGGCGAACCAGGTCCAGAGCGTATCTGGTACGTGGGCGATGCTTTCGCTCAAGGTCTGACCTTGGACGAAGTTCATAACCTGACCAAAATCGACCCTTGGTTCCTGGCCCAGATCAAAGAGATCGTGGACATCGAACTGGCTCTGGAACAAAAGACGCTGGCCGATCTGGACCGCAACACTTTGTTCGGTCTGAAGCGCCGTGGTTTCTCCGACCGCCGTCTGGCTTTCTTGCTGGACACCGTGGAATCGGAAGTGCGCAAACTGCGTCACCAGTTGAACGTGCGTCCTGTCTACAAACGCGTGGACACCTGCGCGGCTGAGTTCTCCACCGATACGGCCTATATGTACTCGACCTACGAGGAAGAGTGCGAGTCCAATCCTACGGACAAGAAGAAGATCATTGTTCTGGGTGGTGGTCCTAACCGTATTGGTCAGGGTATTGAGTTCGACTACTGCTGCGTACACGCTGCGTTGGCATTGCGCGAAGATGGTTACGAAACCATCATGGTCAACTGCAACCCCGAAACTGTTTCCACCGATTACGACACCTCTGACCGTCTGTACTTCGAGCCCCTGACTCTGGAAGACGTGCTGGAAATCGTTCACATCGAAAAACCGGTTGGCACCATTGTTCAGTACGGTGGCCAGACTCCTTTGAAATTGGCGCGTGCGTTGGAAGCCAACGGTGTACCTATCATCGGTACCAGCCCGGAATCCATTGACGTGGCCGAAGACCGTGAACGCTTCCAGAAGCTGCTGACCAAGCTGGGTCTGCGTCAGCCGCCAAACCGTACTGCCCGTACCGAAGGTGAAGCCATTTCCCTGGCTGCTGAAATCGGTTACCCCCTGGTGGTGCGCCCAAGCTACGTGCTGGGTGGCCGCGCCATGGAAATCGTGCACGAACAGCAAGACCTGGAGCGCTACATGCGCGAAGCGGTCAAAGTCAGCAATGACTCGCCTGTGCTGCTGGATCATTTCCTGAACAACGCCACGGAAGTGGACGTAGACTGCCTGGCCGATGGCGAGCGCGTCTTTGTAGGTGGTGTAATGCAACACATCGAGCAAGCTGGTGTTCACTCCGGTGACTCCGCTTGCAGCTTGCCTCCTTACTCGCTCAGCGACGAAACCGTCGCTGAAATCAAGCGCCAGACCGCACTCATGGCTAAAGCCTTGAATGTGAAGGGCTTGATGAACGTGCAGTTCGCCATTCAAGACGGCGATGTATACGTCTTAGAAGTGAACCCACGTGCTTCGCGCACTGTGCCTTTTGTTTCCAAGGCCACAGGTTTGCAACTGGCCAAGATTGCTGCTCGTGCCATGGCCGGTCAAACCTTGACCGAACAAGGTATTACCGAAGAAATCACACCGCCTTACTTCAGCGTGAAAGAAGCCGTGTTCCCCTTCGTGAAGTTCCCTGGTGTAGATACCATTCTGGGTCCTGAAATGAAGTCCACCGGTGAAGTTATGGGCGTGGGGACCTCGTTTGCCGAAGCGTTCGTGAAGTCGCAGATGGCTGCCAGCGTGAATCTGCCTACGGGCGGTCTGGCGTTCATCAGTGTGCGCGGCCAGGACAAACCACAGGCCGTTGAAGTGGCTCGTGGCCTGATCTCGTTGGGCTTCAAGGTTGTGGCTACTCGCGGTACCGCCAGCGCCATTGAACAGGCCGGTCTGGCTGTGCAAGTGGTGAACAAGGTTACCGAAGGTCGTCCGCACATTGTGGACATGATCAAGAACGGCGAAGTTTCCTTGGTCATCAATACGGTTGAAGAGCGTCGCAACGCTATCGTTGATTCGCGTACAATCCGTACACATGCGCTGGCTGCCAACCTGGCCTACTACACCACGATTGCCGGTGCCGTAGCTGCTGTTCAAGGTCTGCAGTATCTGCGTCATGGCGACGGCTTGAAGGTCTACGCGGTTCAAGAGCTGCACGCTCTGCTCGCGAAACACTAAGTCGTACCATGCGGGAAAGGCGCACCTAAACGGTGCGCCTTTTTTTGTTCTTGTGTCAGACAAGACCAGGCTGTCGTATCAGGGCAGCATGCAGGCTACCGTCTGTAAAGCGGGGAAGTTTTCTTCTTTGGAGATCATGTCGTGAAGTGGTTCATTCTTGCCTTATTCATTGTGTGCACGATTGTGGTGCATTTCAGGGGTCGAGTCAGGCACCGATTTTCGCGTCAGCTCCTGGACCATTCCACCTTCACGGCCCCTCTTAATGTATTCATGTACGGCTTTTCGGCAGTGCCTAACGAGCCGTATCTGGATCTGAAGCACTTCCCGGAGTTGAGCAAGCTGCTGGAGCACTGCGACGAAATTCGCGCCGAGGCCGAGCAACTGTTTGGCGAAGGCCACATCAAGGCTTCGGACAAGTACAACGATGCGGGCTTTAACTCCTTCTTCAAAACTGGTTGGACGCGTTTCTACTTGAAGTGGTATGACGCTAATCACCCGTCGGCGCGCGAACTGTGCCCGGTTACCACCAATTTGCTTAAGGATATTCCGTCGATCAAGGCGGCCATGTTCACCTCTTTGCCTCCGGGTGCCCGTTTGCCGCGTCACCGCGATCCCTATGCTGGCTCTTTACGCTTTCACATGGGTTTGATGACACCGAACAGCCCGGATTGCTATATCGACGTAGATGGCCAAACCTACTACTGGCGTGACGGCGAGGCCGTGGTGTTTGATGAGACCTTTATTCACTACGCTGAAAACAAGACCGATCAAAATCGGATCATTCTATTTGCCGACGTAGAGCGCCCCATGCGTTATCGCTGGGCCCAGGCCATCAACCATGCGGTGGGCGGCTTCTTGCTGCGTGCTGCCGCCGCTCCTAACCAGGAGGGTGATCGTACAGGGGGTATTAACCGTATTTTCGGGACGGTCTATGCCGTGCGCCGTTTCGGTAAGGCAATCAAGAAAAAGAACGAAACCCTGTACTACATCCTCAAGTGGATTCTGGTGTTGGGTATCGCTGCCTTGATCTTCCTGTAAACCGCAATGCAAGCCATGCAAACAGTTTTCATTACTGGTGCCAGCAGCGGCTTGGGCAGAGCGCTGGCGCACGAGTACGCGGCTCAAGGTGCTTGCCTGGCTTTGCTTGGGCGGCGTCAGGATGAGCTCCAGGCCTTGGCAGACAGCTTGCCCGGCAGCCATCGTGTTTATGTTGTGGACGTACGCGACCGGGATGTCTTGCATCAGGCTGCCCAGGATTTTTTGCAGTTCACCGGTCAAAAGATTGATGTGGTCATTGCTAGTGCGGGAATTAGCGCCGGCACATTGACCGAAGAGACGGAAGACTTCGCGGTCTTCAAGGCCATTGTCGATACTAATCTGCTGGCGATGGTGGCGACGTTTGAGCCTTTTATCGCCACGATGAAAACAGCCGGCAAGGGTTCTTTGGTCGGTATTGCCAGTGTGGCGGGTATTCGTGGTCTGCCAGGTGCGGGTGCGTATAGCAGTTCCAAGGCGGCGGTTATTGCCTATTGCGAAAGTCTGCGCCTGGAGTTGTCGCTCTATGGGGTGTCAGTTGTCACGATTACCCCCGGCTATATCCGTACGGCCATGACAGCACATAATCCTTACTCCATGCCGTTTCTGATGCCTGCCGAGGTCTTTGCCCGTAAAGCCCGCAGGACGATAGAGCAGGGCGCTTCTTACCGGGTGATTCCGTGGCCTATGGGAGTCGTGTCTCGCTTGATGCGTCTCCTGCCTAACTGGCTGTACGATCGCCTGGCCCGTCGGGCGCCACGCAAACCTCGCTTGAAGAAAGACTCCTGACGTTTCCCCGTTTTTAATTATTTTTAGAGCTTAAGGCTCGGGCAAGTCTTGCTTGAGCGTCTGCCCGCTATGGCCTGTTGATGGCTTTAGCTGCCTGGAGCGCTTAGCGTCGCTCATCCAGTGTGGTGTCTAGATGCGGCAATTGCCCCCACAGCGTGCTGTTCCAGTTCAAGGCTGGATCAATATTAAAAAAATTAAGGCTGGTGTTCAGAATGGCATGGGTGCGCTTGGCATTCAGCGCCTGTTGATTCAGCTTGCGCCAGATCATATCAATGACCCCCCCATGTGCAAAAACCAGCAGGTTCTTGCCTGGGTATTCCTGGGCCAGAGTTTCAAAGCACTCCAAGACTCGTGTCTGGAACTGGCGCAGTGATTCACCGCCCTCAACGGCATAGTCTATGTCCACGGTGTCATCGGGCTGGTCCGGGCCGTGACGGCCTGCCGCATCCCAGGCTTGACCTTCCAAAGTACCAAAACCGCGTTCGCGTAGCCCTTTGACCTGCTGTATGGCGATATCCCAATGTTGGCAGGCAATGGCAGCGGTTTCCGAGGCACGTTGCAGGTCGCTGCTGATCACGGCGTCTACGGGCATTTGAAAGGAACTGGAGCTCAAGTAGCTTTGCAAGGCACGGGCTTGTTCCCGGCCTGTCTCATTCAGTTCTATGTCTTGCCAGCCTTGCAGGCGGCGTACTGCATTCCAGGCGGTTTCACCGTGACGGATCAGACAAATAGACGTACTCATGCTTGCAACCATCATTCAGGTAAAGGATCTGACTGCCAGCGGCAGGCCGACTGTCTATTGTAAGGTCTTAGTCAAGCTCAAGCAGATAGAGGGGGTATTTACCGCACATAGCGTGGGCTTTGACGCAAAAGGGTTGTTTTAAGGAGCTGGCCCCTTCGTTTATGTTGGGGTTTACCGCGTGCTGCCTTATTTTCAGGTGCCTTGTTGAGTCTTTCACGTTTAAAATCATGCCTCAATGAATCGGCCAGTGCCTTTTGCTTGGACTGCGCGACCGTATAACGAATTCTGCTGTATTTCTTTATTCCTTTTCTGGAACCCTCTATGTCTCAGTCTTACTTTCCGCGTTGGCGCCGTGTCTCCGGCAGCGAACCCGGCGCGGTTGTGCAGCCCGACGAATGTCTGGCAACACCGCAGAACATTGCGATGGGCGCACAGCACGTGGTGGCCATGTTTGGCTCCACCATTCTGGCCCCCTTGCTGATGGGCTTTGATCCCAATCTGGCCATCCTGATGTCCGGTATCGGGACGCTGATTTTCTTTGTCTTTGTGGGGGGCCGGGTTCCCAGTTACCTGGGCTCTAGTTTTGCCTTTATTGGTGGCGTGATTGCGGTAACCGGCTATGTGGGCAGCGGCCCCAACCCTAATATCGGTGTGGCCTTGGGGGCCATTATTGTCTGCGGTTTGGTCTATACGCTGATCGGTGTCCTGGTTTGGGTCTTTAATGCTCGTACCCAGGGTGGTGCGGCTCGTCTGATCAACCAGTGGATGCCTCCTGTTGTCACCGGTTCGATTGTGGCGGTGATCGGCCTGAATCTAGCACCTATTGCTGCCAAAGGCGCGATGGGTGGGGGTACTTTCGATTCCCTGATGGCCTTGATGACCGTGCTGTGTGTAGGTGGTATTGCGGTCTATACCCGTGGGGTCGCCCAGCGTTTGCTGATCCTGGTCGGTCTGGCCTTGGCTTGCGTACTGTATTGGGTGTTCACCAACCTGATGGGTTACGGCACGCCTATTAATTTTGCACCTGTTGCTGCTGCCGACTGGCTGGGCTTGCCCACGTTTGCGGCTCCGGTATTCCAGGCCCACGCCATGACGGTCATTGTCCCTGTCGCCATTATTCTGGTGGCCGAGAATCTGGGCCACATCAAGGCGGTCAGCGCTATGACGGGGCAGGACTTGGATGGCTATCTGGGCCGTGCTTTTGTGGGTGATGGCGTGGCGACTATGCTGTCCGGTTCGGTGGGTGGAACCGGCGTCACAACTTACGCAGAAAATATTGGTGTGATGGCGGCAACCCGTATTTACTCGACCTTGGTATTCGCCTTTGCGGCTGTGATTGCCATCTTCCTGGGTTTCTCGCCCAAGTTTGGTGCTGTCATCCAATCCATTCCCGGTCCGGTGCTGGGCGGGATGTCCATTGTGGTGTTTGGTCTGATTGCTATTGCCGGTGCTCGTATCTGGGTAGTGAATCAGGTGGATTTCAGCGATAACCGCAATCTGCTGGTTGCGGCTGTCACCTTGATTCTGGGGGCAGGTAACTTCTCCTTGCAGTTTGGTGTTGTTCGCCTGGACGGCATCGGTTGCGCCACCTTTGGGGCTATTTTGCTGTATGCCTTGTTACGAGGCCGCGGCCAGATTCGGGCGTAATTGCGCCAGGGCTGATTAATGCTGGTGTCGGCCCGAGAGGGTCCGCCAGCATTCCTGAGTACTCCTGCTATAGTCATCCTGTCTGACAGGTTTCTGTTTTTTTGTACAGGGGTTTTAGGGGCTTGCTATTTTCAGGCAGTTTGCCGACAATAGATCTCACAACCCCGGTTCTTCGCGGGGTTTTTTTCTGCCACGGTTTCTCTCTGTGTTAGAAAAGCCATATTGGGGCGGCCTGCAGGTTTTGGCTTGAGCAGTGTGTTTATCGGTACGCTGTTGGGTCAGCAGGACCTTCAGCCAGCATAATCGGCCTGCTTAAACAGTTGCCCCATCATCGTTATCCCCCTATTTTCCAGGCGCTCCCGCTACGGAGCGTCTTTTACTTGTTGAGCAGGAATACTATGTCTGCGATCCCATTGACTGCGCAGGGCGCACAACGTTTGCAAGTCGAATTACACCGCCTCAAGACGGTGGAACGCCCGGATGTGATTAACGCCATCGCCGAAGCGCGAGCACAGGGCGATTTGTCCGAGAATGCGGAATATGATGCCGCGCGCGAACGCCAAGGCTTTATCGAAGGCCGGATCAGCGAACTGGAAGGCACCTTGTCTAATGCCCAGATCATCGAACCCGCTACGCTGGATGCCGAAGGCCGGATTGTGTTTGGCGCGACGGTAGAAATAGAGGAACTGGAGTCCGGCAATACGGTGACGTATCAGATCGTGGGCGATGTCGAGGCTGACATCCGAGCCAACAAGATTTCCATCTCCAGCCCGGTGGCCCGTGCCTTGATTGGCAAGAGCGCAGGCGATGTGGTCGAGGTCAAGGCGCCTGCCGGTATTCGTGAATACGAAATCCTGACAATCAACTACGTTTGATGCAGCAGCAAACAGCAGGCATGTCCCGCTGTTTAGTGAAGCGCGCAAAAGAAAGGCCCCTGTACATTGTGCCGGGGCCTTATAATTTACGGGCGTTTAACGTTTGCCCGAACCACCAAGTCCACGTCGGGCACCAGCTCGCAAGGACATGGCACTGCCAGGACGGTTGGTATTGCTACGGGGTGCAGCGGCAGGTTTGACCGCAGAGAACTTCTGAAGGCCGCGTGGCGCTGCCGAAGCTTTTTTCTCTTGGGTGCTGTTGCGTTCTGCTTGCATTTCTGCACGGCGAGCACGTTCTGTACTGCGGGTACGCTGGACACCGGAAGCGGCCAGTTTTTTAGGCGTGTAAGGCTCCGAAGCCTTACGGACGGCGCGGGTTGGTTTTTCAGGCGCTCCCAGAACAGGGGGGCGTTCAATATTGGGTCTGTAGATGGTCAGGATTTTGCCCAGATGGTGAATAGGGGCAGCATCCAGGGCATCGCAGATTTGTTCTAACATGGTCAGACGGGCCTGACGGTCATCACCGGCCACACGAATCTTGATGAGCTGGTGGGCCTGGAGATGGACGGTGATTTCTTTGATCACCGCGTCGGTCAGGCCATTGTCTCCAATCAGGACAACTGGGCGCAAAGCGTGAGCAGCAGCACGAAGGTCGCTGCGCTCATGAGGTGTAAGGTTGAGTTTTGGCATAAAGAGATTGTACGGGAATGGCCAAGAAAAAATTCTCTAAAGAGTGGGTTCAGCAGCATATAAATGACCCTTACGTCAAATTGGCGCAACAAAAAGGGTATCGCGCGCGTGCGGCCTTCAAGCTCAGTGAAATATTGGATCTGGAGAAAATTCAGATTCCGGGGAAAGTCGTTGTGGATCTAGGGTCTACGCCGGGTAGCTGGTCGCAAGTGGTACGCGAGCGTATGGTTGGGGCCGGCGGCGTGCTCAATGGTCGCATTATCGCACTGGATATCTTGGAAATGGAACCCGTTGCGGGCGTGGAGTTCATGTTGGGCGACTTCCGCGAAGACTCCGTAATGGAGCATTTACAAGATTCCTTAAAAGGTGCACGGGTAGACCTTGTGATTTCGGATATGGCCCCCAACTTGTCCGGTGTGGCATTGGCCGATTCCGCCCGTATCCAGCATTTATGCGAGTTGGCACAGGAATTTGCCCTGCAGCATCTGACCGATGATGGTGTGCTTATCGTCAAAGCCTTCCACGGCAGTGGGTTTTCCCAGATCGTGGAGTCTTTCAAGCGAAATTTTGTCAGAGTCGTCGAGCGTAAACCCAAGGCTTCGCGCGATAAATCCGCCGAAACCTTTCTCGTTGCCCGAGGAATAAAGGGCAGGTAATTTATGACTTGCCGGTCTTTGAATCGGGTAGAATGAACTATGTATGGCGCTTGTTCAGCTATGTGTAAGCATAATGAGCAAGTTATCGCAATCGCAGGAGATTGGCTTTGAACAATTCGTTTTCCAAAGTCGCGATCTGGATGGTTATTGCGCTGGTGCTGTTTACTGTTTTCAAGCAGTTTGACGGCCGGCCACCAGCCACGGATGGCGTCACTTACACGCAATTCATGAATGATGCCCGCTCCGGCCGCATCAGCAAGGTGGATATTCAGGGCGATACCCTGCATGTCACACCGGACTCTGGCCGCAGCTACACGCTGACTTCGCCTGGCGATCTCTGGATGGTGCCTGAACTGGTGAAATCCGGTGTGCAGGTGTCTGGCAAAGCCCGCGAAGAGCCTTCTTTCCTGACTAGCCTGTTCATCTCCTGGTTCCCCATGCTGCTCCTGATCGGCGTGTGGGTGTTTTTCATGCGCCAGATGCAAGGCGGTGGCAAGGGCGGGGCATTCAGCTTTGGCAAATCGCGTGCGCGTTTGCTGGACGAGAACGCCAACCCAGTTACCTTTGCCGATGTTGCTGGTTGCGACGAAGCCAAGGAAGACGTTCAGGAGCTGGTGGATTTCCTGCGTGACCCTACTCGCTTCCAGCGTCTGGGTGGCCGGATTCCCCGCGGTATCCTGATGGTTGGCTCGCCCGGTACCGGTAAGACTTTGTTGGCCCGTGCAATTGCTGGCGAAGCCAAGGTGCCTTTCTTCAGCATTTCCGGTTCCGATTTCGTTGAAATGTTTGTAGGTGTGGGTGCCTCTCGCGTTCGCGACATGTTCGAGACCGCCAAGAAGCAATCACCTTGCATTATCTTTATCGACGAAATTGATGCCGTAGGCCGTCAGCGTGGGGCTGGCCTGGGTGGTGGTAACGATGAACGCGAACAGACACTGAACCAGTTGCTGGTCGAAATGGACGGTTTTGAAACCGGCCAGGGCGTTCTCGTTATTGCTGCAACCAACCGTCCTGACGTGCTGGACCCCGCTTTGCTGCGTCCGGGCCGTTTTGACCGTCAAGTAGTTGTCGGCTTGCCTGATATCCGCGGTCGCGAGCAGATTTTGAAAGTACACATGCGCAAAGTGCCTTTGGCTCCCAACGTGGATGCTGTGGTGTTGGCTCGTGGTACCCCCGGTTTCTCCGGTGCCGATCTGGCCAACCTGGTTAACGAAGCTGCGTTGTTCGCTGCGCGCCGTAATGGCCGTACCGTGGATATGCAAGACTTTGAGCGCGCCAAAGACAAGATCATCATGGGCGCCGAGCGTCGCAGCATGATCATGCCCGAGGAAGAGCGTCGCAACACCGCCTACCACGAAGCGGGTCACGCTTTGGTGGCATGCATGCTGCCTAAAACCGACCCGGTTCACAAAGTCACGATCATTCCACGTGGTCGCGCCTTGGGTGTCACCATGCAACTGCCAGAAGGCGATCGCTACAGTATGGACAAAGAGCGCCTGCTGAACATGATTGCTGTGCTGTTCGGCGGTCGTATCGCTGAAGAAGTGTTCATGCATCAAATGACCACTGGCGCATCGAACGACTTTGAACGTGCTACGCAGATTGCTCGTGATATCGTTACCCGTTACGGGATGACGGATTCGTTGGGTCCTGTGGTGTACGCCGAAAACGAAGGCGAAGTGTTCCTGGGCCGCAGTGTGACCAAAACGACCCATGTGTCTGAGGCCACGATGCAGAAAGTGGATTCCGAGATTCGCAAGATCATCGACGAGCAATACGACATCGCTCGCAAGCTCATCGAAGACAACCGCGACAAGATGGAAGCCATGGCCAAGGCTTTGCTGGAGTGGGAAACTATTGATGCCGACCAGATCGACGACATCATGAAGGGTTTGCCCCCACGGGCACCTCACGTGCCTAACAGTCATGACAACACACCGTCTGATGGCTCCACGCCTCCCGCTGCCGGCCCTAGCCCGGCGGATGACAAGGGGGCTGCGGCAACAACCCCTGTTGTTTAACTTGCATAGGCCATGCCTATTCCATGAATTACCCTGAGTGGTCTTGTGGGCGCTTCCAGTTTGGGCTGGAGCGCCCTTTGGTTATGGGAATTGTGAATGTCACCCCAGACTCCTTTTATGACGGCAATACACACAATGACTTGCCTCGGGCGCTGGACCACGCCCGTCAGTTAATCGCCGAAGGCGCAGACATTCTGGATATTGGGGGCGAATCTACGCGCCCCGGTGCCGAACCCGTTTCTCTGGAACAAGAGTTGGATCGTGTCATCCCTTTAATCGAGGGTTTGCGCGATAGCGGCGTGGCTTTGTCGGTCGATACCTTCAAGCCCGATGTCATGCGTGCCTGCCTGCAAGCCGGTGCGGATATGATCAATGATATCTATGCTTTACGTATGCCCGGTGCCCTAGAAGCGGTCAAGGATTCTAACTGCGGCCTGTGCGTCATGCACATGCAAGGTGAGCCTCGTACCATGCAAGAGCAGGTTCACTATGATGATGTCGTCGTTGATGTACGTCATTTTTTGCAACAACGATGTGACGCCATAGTCAGCGCAGGCATTCAATCCGAGCGTATCATGCTGGATCCCGGCTTTGGCTTCGGTAAAACAGCAGCACATAATTATCAGTTGCTACGGGATTTGCAGCAGGCGGCAGTGCCTGGTTACCCTTGGCTAATTGGCCTGTCGCGCAAATCCATGATTGGCCATGTCACGGGAAAACCCGCCAGTGAGCGTTTGATTGGCAGTCTAACGGCAGCCCTTGCCTGTGTGGCACGGGGCGCAAAAATTGTCCGTGTCCATGATGTTGCCGCCACGCGCGAAGCGTTGGATGTGTGGAATGCGGTTGAATGTGGAGTCTCTGAATGAGCAATCGTAAGTATTTCGGCACTGATGGTATCCGTGGTGAAGTGGGTGGTCCAACCATTAACCCTGAGTTCGCCTTGCGTTTGGGTTACGCGGCCGGGCAAGTTCTGGCTGCCCAGTATGAGGGGACAGGTCGTCCCACCGTGGTGATTGGCAAGGACACACGTATTTCTGGCTATATGCTGGAGTCCGCGCTGGAAGCGGGCTTGTCGGCTGCCGGGATCGACGTCTTGCTGGCTGGCCCCGTGCCTACGCCAGCGGTGGCTTACTTGACGCGTACCTTGCGCCTGACAGCCGGTATTGTTATTTCTGCCTCGCACAACCCGTATTACGACAACGGTATCAAGTTCTTCTCCGCTCAGGGCACCAAGCTGCCTGACGAGATCGAGCTGAAAATTGAACAAGCCATTGACCAGCCCATGCATTGGGTCAAGTCCGAGTCCTTGGGCCGCGCCCGTCGTCTGGCGGACTCTGCTGGCCGTTATATCGAATTTTGTAAAAGCGCCTTCCCCAACGATCTGAACCTGAATGGGCTCAAGATTGTGGTGGATGCTGCGCACGGTGCAGCCTACAACATCGCTCCGCACGTATTCCGCGAGCTAGGTGCCGAAGTGATTGCTGTCGGTGTTCAGCCGGATGGCTTCAACATTAATCAGGAAGTCGGTGCAACCTATCCCGAGAAGCTGGCCGCGGAAGTGCGCAAGCACGGTGCGGATATGGGCATCGCGCTGGACGGCGATGCAGACCGTTTGCAAATGGTGGATTCGCAAGGTCGTATCTACAATGGCGACGAACTATTGTATCTGATTGTTGCTGATCGCCTGCAGACTCAGCCCGTTAAAGGCGTGGTCGGCACGCTCATGACCAACCTGGGTTTCGAGAAGAAAATGCAGGAATTGGGTGTGGAGTTCGCTCGTGCCAAAGTGGGTGACCGCTATGTGCTGGAACTGATGCAGCAAAATGGATGGGTATTTGGCGGCGAAAGTTCCGGGCATCTACTGTGTCTGGAATGGCACAGTACAGGTGACGGCATTGTGGCCGCCTTGCAGGTTCTGACTGCACTGTGTCACAGCGGCAAGAGCTTGCCCGAACTGATGAACGGCTTGAAGATGTACCCGCAAATCATGGTCAATGTACCGTTGCAAGTAGGCCAGGATTGGCAGAACCATGCGGGTTTGCAACAGGCGACCAAAGACGTGGAGCAAATGCTGGGCGAGCGTGGTCGGGTGCTAATCCGTGCATCGGGGACCGAACCTAAGCTGCGACTGATGGTAGAAGCAGAAGAAGCCGATCTAGCTCAAGCAGGCATTGATACCTTGCTTGCAGTGGATTTAATGAAATAGTAATGTGGCTATCAAATACCTGAAACATTGTTTGTGCATGATGCACGAAAGTGTTTGGAGTCATCACGATGCTAAATCTTGAGCGCGAACGTACTGAAGTAGATTGGGGTAATGCGTGGGCTGGCCATACTGTCGGGGGACTGGCTCTGCGTCTGGCTCGTACCGAGGCAGAACTTGAAGGCCTTCAGCGCTTGCGTTTTCAGGTTTTTACCCAGGAAATGAATGCGGTTTTTCCGGACCAACACAATGGTCTGGATATTGACCGCTTCGACCCCTGGTGTGAGCACTTTATGGTTACCGAACCCGAAGAGAACCGGGTTGTCGGCACCTATCGTTTGCTTACCCCTGAAAATGCGTATAAAGCGGGCGGCTATTACTCAGAGTCCGAGTTTGATATCAGTGCCCTGGATGCACTGCGACCCACCCTGGTTGAGGTGGGACGCTCCTGCATCCACCCCGACTATCGCAATGGCTCGGCCATCATGATGCTGTGGGGCGGGATTGCCGCCTTGACACGTGTTGGTGGTTATCGCTACCTGCTGGGCTGTGCCAGCGTTAGCCTGCGCGACGATGGGGTTGCCGCTGCCGAAGTCTGGCGTGTGGCACAAAAGTCCATGCAGGACAATCAGCACATCCCGCATGTACAGCCCTTGAATCGTTACCCGGTCGAACGCCTGAACAGCGACTTGCCTACGCGTATTCCACCGCTGATCAAGGGTTACCTGAAGTTGGGCGCGACAATTTGTGGTGCGCCTGCCTGGGACCCGGATTTCAACACGGCGGATTTCCCTGTCTTGTTGGATCTGGAAGCGATGGACGAGCGCTACAAGCGTCACTTTGGCTTGATCTGAGGTAGTTCTGATCTGGCCATGTAGTGGTGTTGGTCTGAGCAGGGCCGACTGGCAGAAAAAAGAACCCCCGAAAGTTGGATCACTCTTCAACTTTCGGGGGTTTTTTATGTTTTGATAGTTTGCCAAGCCAAGCCAAGCCAAGCCAAGCCAAGCCAAGCCAAGCCAAGCCAAGCCAA
>JBQEAN010000068.1:0-16110 GCA_052109075.1 Alcaligenes sp.
CCCCCATTGATCAGGTTGGTGCCCTCGGGCCCATAGCAGCTTGAAGAAGCGGCTTGGATGCAGTTCCGGTATCGGAAGTAGCGCTCGTAGAATAGCCACCAAAAGAAGAGAGCTGCAATTGCATGGAGCATAAATTTCATGATGGCTCAGTATAGATAGACAGGCTTGCCTGCCAGTCTATCCTGACAGCGTAGACGCCGTTGATTGCCAAGGTAGAAATATAAAGCCGGCATATAATTGAGAATGTGTGCTATTCTCAATTGCCTATTTCCCCCATTGTCGCCATCCTCCGCTTTATTAAAGAGAATTATCTGCGGGCTTGGCTTGGGCAGTTTCCTTTCCATCTTCCTATGATCAGATATACGGTATCGGACTTTGACCGACTCGGTAGTCCGACGGGTTTCCGTTATTACTTGCCTGATTACACTGGTCCGAAGCAGGACATGGAGCAGGTCTGTATTGCCGAAGGACGAGTGCAGGAGTACGAGGTTCGGCCTGGCATGAAGATGGTGCTTTCAGACATTATCACTCACCACCAGTACAAGGCGACTTCTCTGGCGGCACCGCAGTTCTCGGCCATTGTCATGTTGCAGGGCCGGGCACAGACACAGCTTGCCAGCCAGAACACCGTCAGCATGATGGCTCAAAGTGGTGCCACGATTGCACATTCGGACGCCGTGACCATGACAGGAACCCACCCCGCCGGGCAGCGCCTGCGGGGGCTTAATATCACCGTAAATACGCCTGACAGTCTGGCCGATTCGCCTTTGGGCGAGATGCTGGCCAAGGCCATGGGTTCGTCGCAGGTACGCCTGCAACGCTGGGCGGTGCCGCCGCATTTGTTGACGGCGATCGACCAATTGATAGACAGCCCTTGGCAAGGCGCCTTGCACAATCTGCTGCTGGAGGGTGTCAGCTTGCAAGTGCTGGCCCATGCGCTGGATGGTCTGGCTCGAGAAACAGAAAAGGATTCCCCCGTCTCCACACGCGACCGGCAATTGTTGGAGCGTATCAGGGAGCGTCTCTATCATTCGCCCGGCGAGGATCACACCTTGGCAGACCTGGCCAAGCTGGCCTGCATGAGCCCCAGCACCTTGCGGGTGAAGTTTCAGGCGGTGTATCAACGCTCGGTATTTGGCTGGTTGCGTGAACGCAGGCTGGAACTGGCGCGAGAGTATCTGGCTCAGGGCTGGAGCGTGCAGCAGGCGGCCCATTTTGTGGGTTATCGCCATGCCACCAACTTCGCCACGGCATTCCGTGAGCGCTATGGTATTTCGCCCAGCGAGTTGAACTAGGACCTGGGCCAGCTCCGCCATTCCCCCAAGCTCTTTAGGCATTGCGCATTCCCCGACGCTTATTTACCTGCATTCAGCGCCCTGGGACAGGGATTCAATATGCCGCCACAAAGCGTGCAGCAGACCCTGGGCGTGTCACAGACAGGACTGATGTTTGGCATAGAGTTTTTGCGTTTATGAATACATCGCTACGAAGCATGTAGATGATAATTATTCGCATCTAAAGCCTCTATTGAGATCTACTTTCATGTCTGCCGTTTTTTCCAGCTCTGCTCGCTTGCGAGTACGTTTGCTGACTCCTCTTACCCGGTCCACCATGTTGCTGGCGGCTGCTGGCAGCCCCGTCTGGGCGCAGGACAAGGCTCCTGATCAATCCCCCGTGGAGCTGTCTACGATTACGGTCAAAGGCAGTAGAGATCCGGGTGTGACAGAAACCAGCAAGTCCTACACTACCAAGGCAATGAGCACGGCAACCGGGCTGTCTTTGTCGATTCGGGAAACGCCGCAATCGGTCAGTGTGGTGACCCGCCAGATGATGGAAGACCGGGGGATGCAGACGACGGCCGATGCCTTGCAAAGCGCACCGGGTATTTCCGTGACGCGCAGTGATACCAACCGATATTCTTTCTCCGCACGTGGATTTGGCATAGATAATTACCAGTTCGATGGCTGGACTCAGCCGGTGCTCTCACCTTGGGCTTTCGGTGAAAGCAATCTGGATCTGGTGGTGTTTGATCGGGTAGAAGTGGTGCGCGGTGCTACCGGCTTGATGACTGGGGCAGGCAGCCCTTCCGCTTCAGTCAACTATGTACGCAAACGTCCGTTACGCGACTTTGCCGCATCGGCAGGCGTGGATGTAGGTAGCTGGGACTTTGCACGGGGCTATGCCGATGTTTCTACGCCTCTTACCAAGGATGGCCGTATTCGCGGACGTATTGTGGGCGCCTATGGCAAGGCCAATAGCTACACCGATTTACAGGATACGAAGACGCGTACCTTGTATGGCGTGATTACGGCCGATCTGATTCCTGGCATGGAACTGACTGGCGGGGTGGCCTATCAGTCCAGCTCGAACAATGGCTTTGGCAGTGGCTTTCCGCTGTTTTACAGCGACGGCTCGCGTACGGATTTCAAGCGCTCCATTTCCAACAATACGGACTGGTCGCGGATCGAGAATGACACCACCACTGGCTTTTTGGATGTGAGCCATCAGTTCGCCAATGACCTGAAGCTGCGCCTGACCTATAACCAGTCGCATACCGATGCTTCCATGAAGCAGATTTTCCGGGGCGGCTATCCGAGTCGGGAAACCGGCTTGGGTACCTCCAACTCCTATTCCTATTACAAGGGGGATGTGCGTCGCAAGGCACTCAACGCTTCCTTGTCCGGCCCCTTCGAGTTGTTCGGTAACGAGCATGAGTTCTCTGTGGGCTGGATGATGTCCCAGGACCGCGTATCCTTCCCGCAGTATCGTGCCATGGCGCCTTTGCCGGATGCGGGTAGTTTCTATCAGCCAGGTCGCGTGCCCGAGCCGACCTGGTCGGGCGATCCTGCCCAGGCTGATGATATGGATAATAAGCAATCCGGTGCCTATGCCGTGGGTCGTTTCGCCCTGATGGATAATTTGCGCTTGATGGTGGGCGGGCGCTTGAGCACTTGGGAAACCGATCAGACTTACTTTGGTGCCAAACGCCAGTATCGTCACCGGAATGAATTTATCCCTTACGCTGGCCTGATTTATGATTTTGACGATACCTATACGGCGTACGCCAGTTATACGGAGATATTCAAACCGCAAAACACCCGTAACGAGCAAGGCGAGATCCTGGCACCGATTACCGGCAAAAGCTACGAACTTGGGCTGAAAGCCGCCTGGCTGGATGGCCGCCTGAACGGTGCCATGTCCGTATTCCAGACTCGACAGGACAATCTGGCTGAAGCGACCGGCAATAATGTGATCGGCGCGCCACCCAATACCCCGGCTTATCGTCCGGTTTCGGGTGCCAAAGTAGAGGGGATTGAGCTGGAACTGGGTGGCGAAGTCATGCCGGGCTGGAACATCGCCAGCAGCTTGACTACCTTTACGGCCAAGGATGCACAGGGCAAACCTATCAATACCAGCAAGCCGCGTACTTTGTTCAAGCTCTACACCACTTATCGCTTGCAGGGCGATTGGCAAGGGCTGACGGTTGGCGGGGGTGTCGACTGGCAAAACCGCATGTACCAGGACGCGACCGCCCCCGGCCGCAAAGTCGTCAAGGTGGAGCAGGGCAGCTATGCCATCGTCAACCTGATGGCGCGCTATGACTTCAACAAGCGCATGTCCGCTACGCTGAACGTGAACAATCTGTTCGACAAAAAATACTACTCGCAGATCGGTTTTTATAACCAGGGCTGGTACGGGGCACCGCAGAATGTGATGTTGTCTTTGCGGGCGCAATACTGATGGTGGCCCGGACACTGTTCTAACTCGCTGAGCTGCGGTCAGCGAGGGGACGCCCTTGACCTACATATAGGTAGTCAGCTACATTTCTGCCAACGATACTATTTGGCAACGTGATGTTTGAACTTAAGGACCTTCCGAGCCACGACACGCTGGTAAAGCTGGGAGCCGAGTACCAAAACCCCGATGTAGACGGGTTGCAGACTTGGCTCATCTGGGCTTCTGCCACCAGTGAGATGTTGTCTGCTTTTGAAGCCAACCTTGACCGTACTTCCGGCCTGTCGCAAACGCAGTTCTTCGTTCTTATCTTGCTCAAGCGCAATCCGGATGGTTTGAGCATTGGTGTTCTGGCCGATGGTGTCTCTGTGACTTCGCAGACCATGACACGCATCATTGATCGCATGGAGGCGGCGGGCCTTTGCGAACGTGAGCAGCATCCGCAAGATCGCCGTGCTTGGGTGGTTAGACTGACAGAGCACGGCGCGCAGGTCCTCGGTAAAGCCTTGCCAGCCCACTACGTCTGGGTCGCCAAACTGATGAGTCATTTTGATGAGGCAGAGCGGGATACGTTGGTCAAACTTATGTTCAAGCTCAAGCAAGAAGGTGTATTACCTAAGGCAAACGGCGGATAGTTGTCTGTCGTTTTTTTTAAATAAATATGTAGCTTACTGTATAACAGCCAGGAACATTAATGATGAAAGTATCCGCATATCAATGTGATTCAGTTGGTACCGGTCTGCGTGCACTGATGGTGGTGTGCGCCTTGTCGGTTGTTTCCTTGCTTTATTTGCCATTGCCTGTGCTTGCGGGTCTGGAGCAATCCTACGGCGTGGGTGCGACTGGCATGGTGAGCAGCTTTGGCTTTGCCTACGCCTTGGGTTTCTTGATTTTTGGTCCGCTGTCCGATCGTTTGGGGCGTTGCAAAGTCATGATCGGCGGCCTACTGGCTTTGGCTGGGATTACGGTCTTGCTAGCCGTGGTCCAGTCTCCTGTTGCCATGGTTGTCGGCCGTATGTGCCAGGGCTTGGCGGCGTCCTCCTTTCCCCCGGTTGCGATCGCTTATCTGGCAGAGCGAGGCAGTCCCAGGCAACGAGTCTGGAGTGTTGCCTGGATGAGCACCGCCTTTCTTTCTGCAGGTTTGCTGGGGCAAATTTATGGTGGATTGGTTGCGGCACGGTGGGGCTTGGGTGTTGCCTTCTTGCCCTTGAGTAGTGTGTTTATGCTGACCGCATGGCAGCTGTGGCGCAGGCCTGCCGACATGGTTACGTCGCAAGGCCTGCAGGGTTTCCTACGTAATTACCAATCGGTGGGTCGCTTGTTGGCAGATCCAAGATTGTTGCGTGTCTATGTTCCTGCCTTTTTTCTGCTGCTGTGTTTTGTTGCCTTTTATATGACGCTCGACAGCAAGCTTGGAACGCAGTTTGTGCAGCTGGGTCTGTCGCCCATGATGACGCGCGTAGTGGTTGCCCCCGCCTTTTTGATGCCTTTATTGGTGGCGCTTGTTATGCCCAAGCTGGGGCCTCAGCCAGTGCTGAGTGCTGGCCTGGTCTGTGCAGCCACAGGTTTGGCCCTAAGTGCGATGGCTGGACAAGCTCATCCTCTGGGCTTGCTGGTGGCCAGCTTCATTTTTGTGGCTGGCATCGGCATCAGCGTACCGAGCCTGATCGCCCGAGTGGCCGGGGTTAGTGACCCGTCAGTGCGCGGCTTGGCGGTATCGCTGTATACCTTTGTGCTGTTTATGGGTGCAAGCCTTGGACCGTGGTTGGCACAACAGACCGTCGTCATGCGGCTGGAAGATACGTATTTGTTGCTGGCTGGTCTGCTTGCCGGGTGCGCGATCTATGCCCTTAGCGGATTGAAACGCAGTGAGGGGTTCGTCAATAAACAATAAGAAAAACAAGCTGCTGCAGGACGAGAGGGATTCAGCGAGTGGGTGCCTTTGCAGAACATCAGCGTCAAGGATTTTTAAGGGAGAGTAGAAAAATGGAAGTACTTATTGTTGTTCCGAAGGCTTTTAACCGCTTTGCTCAGAATGAAAATTTATTGCTGTATGAGAGTCTGATGAGCATGTTGCATGAAGAGTCCCCTGAACGTGGCCCGCTGGCTGGTCGGCAGTTAATCGCAGGCCAGGGTTTGAGTCAGGAACAAGTTAGTCATGCCTGGTTTGTTGGTATCAATAAAGGCCTGCTTCAGGAATTCAAGCATTGGCATGCATGGCGAGGGAAGCGCCTGGCTGCCCAGCCCTTGGTGCATAAGCATCAGCCAGAAAATACGCTGATTTCTGCACCTGAAGTTGCGCAAGACGGTGGCTTTATTGCGGACTTGATGCTCGATGATGAGAATGAGTTGATGCTGGATCACCTGACTGGACAGCATGTGCAGGGAATGGTGCTAACTGAGGCGTGCCGTCAGATGTTTTTGGCGGTGACTGAGCAGTTCTGTTTGGATGACTACAAGGCACCCAAGCGGTACTTTGTGATCAATACGATGACGATGCGGTTTCAGGCATTTGCGTTTCCTTTACCTGCTTAAATCCGTTATCACATCCTGGAGCAGAAAAAGCTCAAGGCAGATCGGATTGCGTTTCATGCTGACATGAACATTTATCAGGGCGGTGAAGTAGTGGCCGGTATGGAGGTTAAGTTCACTGTCTTTGATGATGTTTTGATTACCCAACGAGAAAACAAATTGGCAGCCAGTGCTGTTCAGCAGTATGTGAGCGAGCTGCGCCTGCTGACCTCTGAGAACAATGTCACGGCTGATGTCTCCGCCTTTCTTGCGAATCAGCTTACGACCCCTTGCCCTGAGCAAGCGTTGTTGTAAAGCGATCGCAGTTTTTTGAACGTTATTCGACCAGGAAGGTGTCCTGGTCGAACCTATAGAAAGGTAGGGGATGGGAACAATTCAATTCGCATTTTTTGATGTCGATGAAACTCTCATCAGCATCAAAAGCATGTTCAGTTTTCGCAATTATTACTGGTGCAGAACGCTCGGGCAAGCGGGCAGTACGGCTGCAAGTCAACAAGCAGATCGGATCATGCAAGAGCAAATTGCGGATGGCATACGCAGGGTCGACATTAACCGATTGTTCTGGCATGTGTTCAAGGGCTGCCGGCAGGCCGATGTGCAGGCGGCGATATTGGACTGGCATCAGCAAGTACGGCAACAGGAAAATTACTATATTCAGCCTGCTGTCCAGGCCTTGCGAGCACATCAGCGCAACGGGGTTCAGCCTGTGTTTGTGTCTGGTTCCAGTTACGACATTCTGCAACCCTTGGCTCGCGAGCTGGACGTGCATTATGTACTGGCTAACCAGTTAGAGGTTGTGGCGGGCAAGTGCACCGGTGAAATCTTGGGGACACAAACAATTGGGGATGGCAAAAGGCTAGCTGTTCAACAGTTTCTGGAACATCAACAAGGATGTACTGCTGATTGCTATGGGTACGGTGATCACATTTCTGATCTGCCCATGCTGGATCTTGTCGGTTTTCCGAGTGTTATTGCAGGCAACCAGGATTTGATGGACATAGCACAGCAACGCGGCTGGCCCATCTTGAACCAGTATTCATTGTCTTGAGGTAAGGGTTGTGTCGATACGTCTTATTGCTTTTAGTCGTTTGCTTGTTCTTGGCGGGCTGGCGATGTGGTTGTCGATTGCCGTTATCAATAACGTAACGGACCCAGGGACCAATCGCTTATTGCTGAGCCACACGCTTTCTATGGATTTGGTGATGGCTGAGGAGGTGTTGGGCGCAGGGCTGTTATGGCGGGCTTGGCCGGCTGACTGGGTTCCGGCTGTTTTGTATTGGGTGGCTGCTGTGCAACTGATTTGCGCCCTCTTTCTTTGGTGGGCGGCTTTCTCTTATGCAAAAGCTTTTTGGGTGCAAAAACAATGTGTTCTTTTGCGTGCCCGCAATCGCGCGGTGCTGGCGTTGAGCCTGTTTGTGTTGCTGTGGTTGTTTTTCATCTGCGGCGGTTTGTGGCTTGGGTATTGGCTGAAACAAGGGCCTATACAGATGGTGCACTTCAGCTTGATTGTGATCGGTTTATGCGCTCTGAACTATATCCAGACACAACCTGAAGCGGTACAGCGGGTGCGCTAGCTTTGGATACCTATTGGCTTTGCGGAGCTTGGGGACGTGATTCACCAGACACCAAACTCAGCTGCTTTCCTCAAAGCAGCCCCATGGAACACGTTCATCAGTTTCGTTTTCTTTAGCACGATGCTTCCTCTTACTAGGAGTCCGCCTTATGCGAGTTCATCTTCCTTTTTCATCTTTAATCGCCGCCTTGGTGATGCAAACGGCCTGGGTTTTTCCTGCCCAGGCGCAACAGAATGTCCCTTCTATTACGGAGAATGCCGTGAGCACGCTTGTTAATCCTTCTATCGATGCTTTTGTTCCGAAAACCCATGCTCAGGTTATGAGTCGTCAGGTCAGTGCTGATGGCGAAGCCGTTGTGTTGACGCGCTATGAGCGCAAGGATGGCCGCAGTGCGGGTTTGGAAGGCGAGCACTTCAGTTCGGTGATTTCTGAGTCCGGCCGCATCAAGGGCTTTGCCAATATCTCTCTGGATCTGGTCGATCGTCCTTTGCCAGACAGTCAGCGTAGCGAAGAGATTGCGCGCACTTTCTTGCAGCAATACGCCCCTGACTTGTTGCCTCGTATGGAGATTCATTGGATTGATACGCATGACGAGCCTATTCGCGTGGAACGTAATGGCCGTATGGAAACAGTTACCTTGACGGGCATGAAGGTAAAGGCCCGTAATTTAGAAGACCGTCTGTGGTTCTGGGTGATTGTGGGCCCGGATGAGCAGCCTATGGTGTTTGAGCGTGACATTACCTGGATCACTTTTCCGGGGCATAGGCAAACCGAAAAGTGGTTGCATGATAGCTGGTTGAAAAAACACAGCAAAGAAGGCCTGAGTGGTTCCAAACTGGGCTAAGAGTTCGCTCGGTGTGGTGTAGAGAGAGCAGGGTGCTACTGGTTGCAGTGGTGCCCTTTTTTTATGTGGGTGTACATTTTTTGTCTTTTTGGGGACAGGAGGCGACAGAGGGTTCAAGCCTGTTTCGACGCGCTTTCCCGGGTTTTATTTCATGTATGGAATATCGTTTTCAGCCAGATTCTTAATTCCGACCCTTTTTAAGCGGACAAAACTGTCCGTATAATTTCGGAATGAAAAATCGGAATTTACCGAATCGTTCAGATGCCCTGGAGCGCCGGGAACTATTGCTGGATGCGGCTAACGCGGTATTTAGCCAGCATGGAGTGACAGCTCCTTTGGACCAGGTTGTACTGCAAGCCGGTGTTGGGCGAGCCACCCTTTATAGAAATTTCCCTGACCGTGCGGCCTTGATGGAAGCCTTGCTGGTACGCGCCGCAGATCGGATCGAAGAGCGCTTTGTAAACCAGCGCAAAGGCAATGAGCAGGACTTCAAGATCCTGATGCAGGTGCTCGCCGGTTTTGCCCTGGAGTCGGCCCCTATGTCGGATTATTGGCGGGCTATTGATCCCGGCCATCCGGCTATTGTGGCTGTCCGGGCGCGCATGGTGGAACTGGCCCGTAAGCCGCTGGAGTTGGGGCAGGCCGCCGGTCAGTGCAACCCGGCTTTGCTGCCCACGGATATTCCCTTGTTGATTGGCATGCTGGCTGCCAGCTTGCGGGGGCGTACAGACAAGGAAAGGCTGTTGTTTGTGAAACGCTCGCTGAAATTCCTTTGCGAGGGAGTACTGACGCAGGCCGACGCCGTGGCTCCGGAATGGGAGCCTGAGTGAGCCCATACCTGAAGCCGCACCCTGAGTGGGAGGAGCATGAAAAACCTTTCATGCCTGGTTCGCCGTCCGCCCCCCATCATGAGTCCCCCATACGCGTGGCCTATGGTCTGGTTGCGATTCTGGTTGGTTTGACAGGCGGTTTGGGCAATGCCCTGGTGTCGGTGAACTTGCCGACCTTGCAAGGCGAGCTGGGCCTGACACCGTCGGAGGTTGCCTGGCTACCTGCTGCTTATGCGATGGTCAATGTCACGGCCAATCTGCTGGTGTTCAAGTTTCGCCAGCAATATGGCATGCGCTTGTTCGCCGAGATTGGCTTGGGCCTCTATGCCGTTCTGGCCCTGCTGCACCTGTCTATTGATAGTGCCGGGTCGCTGATTCTGTTGCGTGGCGCCAGTGGCTTCTCGGGGGCTGCCGCCAGTACGTTGGGCGTGTTGTATATGTTGCAGGCGTTTCCAAAACGCTTGCTGGGCAAGGCGTTGGTGCTGGGTGTCAGTATTACGCAAATGGCTACACCGCTGGCTTGGGTGCTGTCTCCCTCTTTAATTGAGTTGGGGAATTGGCATGGGCTGTACAGCTTTGAGGCGGGCATGGCCTTGTGTGCCTTTGCCGCGGTGGTGCTGTTGAAGTTACCCCCCGGGTATCAGATCAAGGCTTTTGAAAAACTGGATTTCCTCGCCTTTGCCTTGTTCGCTCCGGCAGCCGGTTTGTTGATCGCGTTTTTAACGCAAGGCTATATCCGCTGGTGGTTTAACGATACCGGGCTGGCCTGGATGGCGATGGGCTCCTTGTTCCTGTTTACCCTCTGTGTCTTTATCGAATATCACCGTGTGAATCCGCTGGTGAAGGTGCGCTGGCTGGTGCAAGGCTCGACTATTTACTTTGCCGTAGGCGCCATGATTTTGCGTTTCATCACGACCGAGCAGAATTACGGCATGGTCAATATGCTACGTAGCCTGGGCATGGGCTCGGAGCAGATGCAGCCTTTGTTCTGGCTTGTGTTTGCTGGCATTGTCTGCGGCATTGTGCTTAGCGCGGTGACTTTCGGGCCCAGAACGATTCTGGTGCAGGTGTTTGCGGCCATCTTGTTGATTGGCCTATCGAGCTTTATGGACTTTGGGCGTACCAGCCTGGATCGTCCACACGATTTTTTCTACAGCCAGTTTATGTTGTCTATTGGGGCAGGCATGTTTATGGGCCCTTTGGTCATGATTGGCTTCAAGCAGGCCTTCAAGTTCGGCCCTGACCATATTGTGACGTTTATTGTGCTGCTTAACGTTACCCAGACTCTCGGGGGGCTGATGGGGACGGCCACGTTGAGCACCTTTGAGCAGCAGCGCCAGCAGCATCACTATGTAGCCATCGTCAGCCACATCAATGCTGCCGAGCCTCTGGTCGCGAACCGCTTGAAACAGCAGCAACACGCAGTGGGCGCGGTCGTGACCGACCCCATGCTCAAAGCGGCGACAGGCACCGCCCAGTTGGCGCAGATCGCCAGACGAGAGGCCAATGTCCGCGCCTATAACGATGTGTTCTTGTTGATAGGCATGCTGGCCACCTTTTTTTTACTTTGGCCCATCCTGCTGGCGGTAGGGCCCATTATCCAGTCCCGACGGGTGAAGTCCGCCGTGTCAGGGACTTCTCAGAACTCTTCAAACTAGTCCGTATTATGAGTCAAGACACTTCATCTGAAAATCAAGACCCCCGTAGTGAGCTTGCCGCACCGACAGACTCAGATAACGATGGAAAACGGGGGCCGGCCACAGAGCCGGCTCTACCACCCAAGGTCATCAAGCCCAGCAAGCGCAGCGTTATTGTGATGGCTTTTGTATTGCTGGGTGGCATGCTGCTGATTTTGTGGGCCTGGAATCTGGGGCCATTCAAAACTACCCGTGTCACCACAGACAACGCCTATGTGCGTGGGCAAATGACGGTGCTGGCCCCACAGGTGAGCGGCTATGTGTCCGAGGTGCTGGTGCAGGATTTCGGGCGCGTAAAGTCTGGGCAGCCTCTAGTGCGCATTGATGATCGTATTTATAAAGAGAAATTGAAGCAGGCTCAGGCACAGCTGGATGCTGCCATGGCTGAGCTGGCCAATCTGGATCAGACCCAAGCTCAAAACCGAGCCAGTCGGGATGCTCGCAAGGCCGCCCTGGTGTCTGCCCAGGCAGAGGCCCGTCGCGCCGAGGCGGATCGGATTCGTGCCAAGGAACTGGCCAATAAGGGTTCAATTTCTGTGCGTGAACGTGACCAAGCCATTGCCACCGCCGAGCTTGGACGTGGCAACGTGCTGCAAGCTAAAGCCAATATTGCGATAGCTGAAGAGAACATCAAATCTACCGATGTTTCCCGAGCTGCGTTGCAGGCCAAGGCCAAATCTGCTGAAGCCGCATTGGGTCTGGCCCGTATCGATATGGATAACACCGTGGTGACGGCTCCGGCCGATGGGCAGCTTAGCGAAGCTTCAGTCCGTCAGGGGCAGTATGTGACGGCGGGATCGCAGTTGTTATTTCTGGTTCCCGACACGCGTTGGGTGGTGGCGAACTTCAAGGAAACCCAGACGGCCGGGGTTTATGTGGGTCAGCATGCTCGCTTTACGGTTGACGGCTTGGATGGCTTGGAGTTCCAGGGGCATGTGGAACGAATTGCACCAGCCACCGGTTCCGAGTTCTCGGTATTGCGGGCAGACAATGCCAGTGGCAACTTCACCAAAGTGGTGCAGCGCTTGCCAGTCCGTATTGCGATTGATGCTGGTCAGCCAGGCATAGAGCGCCTACGCCCCGGCATGTCGGTGATCGCCAAAGTGGATATCGGGGCCAAACAAGATAAGGGGCGCACATAATGACAACCGCTGCCCGCGCCTATGGCATAGCGTTGTTAAGTTGTGCGGTTTTACTCTTGGGCTGTATGCCAGCCTATAAGGGGGCGCCAACATTGGCGCAGGTAGAGGCACCGCAAGGATGGATTGGTGCGACCTCTGAAAGTACGACTTTGGACTCGGCCTGGTGGAGAGCCTTTGGAGATCCGGGTTTGAGTACTGCAGTAGAGGCGGCGCTGGCACGCAATAACGATATCTTGACTGCAGCGACTCGCATTGAGAGGGCACGGGCAGAGGTGGGCTTGGCAGGCTCATCGCTTGGCCCGTCTTTATCTATTGATGCGGGAGGGCGAGCCGAACGAGCACTTGGACCCAGCGGGATGGCCATCAGTCGCGCTGTACAGCCTGCTGTGCAGTTGAACTGGGAGCTGGATCTATGGGGGCGCCTGAGCTCACAGGCTAAGGCGGCCGAGTGGACGCTCTCGGCGACTCAGGCTGACTATGACGCTATTGCTCTGACGGTGGCCGCAGAAACTGCTCGCACCTATATCGCTTTGCTGGGTTTGGAAGAACAACTGCAGCAGGCTCAGGCCACTTCTGTGTCTCGCAAGCAGGCACTGCGTTTGGCTCAGGACAAGTTTGATGCGGGCTATATCTCGCAGCTGGAATTGACTCAGGCGCAGTCCGAACTTGAAGCGGTGGGGCAGCATATTCCGCAGCTGGAGCTGGCAATCAGCCGGCACTATAACGCGTTGCGCCTGTTGTCTGGGGAGTTGCCCGCAGTGTATGAACAAAACTCCACGGCTTCGCTGTCCGCTCTGACGTTGCCCGCAGCCGGTGCAGGTTTGCCTTCTGAGCTATTGCGTCGTCGGCCTGATATTGCACGCGCTGAGCGGCATTTGGCCTCCAAGGATGCCAGCATGGCCGCCAGCCGGGCAGCTTTTTTGCCACAGGTTTCCTTGTCTGCACGGGCAGGGGCCTTGTATGTCAGTGCGTTGAGCTATGACCCCACCAAAGTCTGGAGTCTGGGCGGCAGTATTCTGGCCCCCATTTTTGATCGTGGCCGATTGCAGGCCCAGTTCGATTCCGCAACCGCACAGCGTGATGAGGCCGCACTCGTCTATCGGGGTGTGGTTCTGACGGCGTTCTCGGAAGTAGAAAATGCCTTGGCAGGCCAGGACCGTCTGGCTCAAGAGCAGCGTCATGTCACGGCCCGGCGTGACGTGTTAAAGCGCTCGCTGGAACATGCCCGTAACCGCTATGAAGCCGGGTATGCCTCTTATCTTGAGCAGCTGGATGCGCAGCGTAATTTGTACGACGCAGAAAACCAGGTCATTGCCGTGCGTGAAAGCCAGTTACAGAATAGGGTGGATTTGTACAAGGCGCTGGGCGGGGGCTGGATTTACGATAAGACCTTGAAGCCTCACTAGCAACCGCAAGCGTACTATCGCGAGCGCTCGTCGTAGTGCTGACGTCTGTGTTTAATATCGCTACGACTACTGCTCCCGCAAAATTCGTCTAATCTCTAGAATCGCTTCTGGTGTTTCCTGCACACTGTGCGAGAAAGGGATCACCAGCTCTGACGTCGCCCCTGGCAGATGGGAGCTTTGATAGGGCACCAGCCCGTCGTCGGAGTACAGCAAATCCTTATTGGGCGTGGCGTTGGCAATAATGCTGTGATAGCGAACCTGTGTGGAGATGGCCATCTTGGAGGTGATCTGAATGAAGGGATCACTGTCCCGCAGGCTTTCCACGCCATTGGGCAGAATCAGCATTTCATTCTGGGCCGGTGTATTGCCTACCGCCACCTGACTAAGTCTATTGAGCTGATTCACCACTGTGACCGGCAGCGTAATTAACGCAGCGACCCAACGTGAAATCTGATTTCCCGCAAAAGGCGTGCCCTTGTGGGGAGCAGCAATAAAGATGCCCGTCGTCACGCCGGGCAGGGGCGAGAAGTGCATTACATTACCAAACTCTTGATTCATTCTGGCAATGCTGACGTCGCTCATTTGATAGCGGTCCCGGGCGGCATCTTCCAGCAGATTGTCCGACGAGGACACCAGCAAACGTCCCAACACCCCCCCCCATGCTATGACCGATCACCACGATATTGTTCGAGGCAATGGCCTGGCGGTTAGGGTCGAAATGCCGGAAGGTTGCCGTCAAGGCTTTCCGAATCTCGGCATTGTTGTAGGGTAGGGGCAAATTGGTTGGGTAGTAAACCTGCCAGATCTGATAGCGTTTGCGTAGCTCCTCATCGCCCAGCACTTCATTGGCGACATTAATCCAGGCCTCTGGACTGCTGGCCAGACCATGCAGCATGATGATGACGCGGCGATTTGGATCGTAGGGCTGCAGCAGGAATACGTGTGGAGCCTCAATACCGCCATCCCGTCCCAGCACCGTGCGCAAAGCCTGGGTCGAGAAATCCGAGCGTGCCAGCCACAAGCCATAGGCCGAGGTGAAGTTGGCCGCTAAAGGCACTTGGACGTCGTTTAATTGGACGGTGGTTTGCTGGTAGGGGTCATACCCAATAATCGTTGCTTCCCGAGTTTGCAGAATTTGGGATAGCGTGTTTCCAGGGAAAGTAATAATCCCTGTCACCGCCTGGAAGGGCGGTTCGCTGTAGGTGGCCTGGAAGTGGTTAGGCTTTACATCGTCTGATTCATTAACGACCACCATCTCGGCCCCAAAGCCATCGCGTCGGTAAATACTGCGTAGCCCGCGAAAGGTCAACTGGGAGGCCGGAATCAACTCGCGCGGCTGGCCTATGGTGTCATTGCGCACTTGGGACAAGTCGCCTCGGATTTGCCACGGGCCTAGCTCGATCGTTTTCTGAAAGGCGTAGAGCGGGTGTCGCGATACTTGGCAAACAGCAGCATGGTCGCCTGCTGTACTGAGTAGTTGTAATAGTCCCGAACCTGGGTCTGGCGATCCTCAAAGGCCCGATCTCCCGGCCTACGATCGGTGAAGAACAGGTAGGCGTAAGCATAGCGGGCGCTTTGCAAGTAGGCGTCGAACAGCGCTACCGAGTAGTCTGGCCGGGCATGACGTCGTCCCTGTAAATGCAAGGCTTCCTGCGTCCAGATCTCGGCCAGTGTCGCCATGCGCTGCTCGGTATCAATATTCCACAGGTCCGTCAGCCTGGTGGTGCAGTGAGTAATGTTTCTGGAACACTGCTCGGGCACGATGGCCAGGCTGGTCAGCGTATCGCGCGCAGAGGCGCTGAGCTTGTTGGTGGTCAGGATATCGCCCCGACGCTGGGCAATGTAGTCCTCGGTGCTGACGGTGGCGATTTTTACCCCGGCGCAACCGCTCAAAATCAGGGAAAGCAGAGCAATTGCGCCCAGTCTGTAGTTTCTCCGTAGTCGGGTGCGAGGCATACGGTTCTTAAGATAGGTGAGCAGAGCCAGGGTCGGCCCTGCGGGGGATCGGCTTGTCAAAGCGGGAATAAATGAAGCCATCTATGTTCTAGAGCAGAACAGCGTTGGCATACGCTGTGCCGATCAGGGCATCTGCGATCAAAAGACGGATTGGCGCAAATTTACCATGTTCGGGCATCGTGTGTGACGAGGTGAGGATAGTAAAATCAGTAACGCTGACCCTAGCAAAAATGTCCAAGGCGGTATTTAGGTGTCAACGAGTCGGCGTTGAGGATGGCAGGTTCATGTAGTTAGTGTTTTTTGCGTATAGACTGAATGCTTTGTTGTCTTAGCAGAAAAACAAAAAGCCCAAACCGAAGTTTGGGCTTTTCTTGAATTTGGAGCGGGAGACGAG
>JBQEAN010000069.1:0-13763 GCA_052109075.1 Alcaligenes sp.
AACGTTCCACCCAAAAAGGTGAGTGGGGTCAGAATCAGCATCGGCACAAACTGCAGCTTTTCAAAGTTGTCGGCCCAGATGCCAATAATGAAACCCAAGAGGCTGAAAGTCAGGGCGGTTAGCGTCAGAAAGCACAGCATCCAGATGGGATGGGCAATGTCGTAAGGCACAAAGAGCCGTGCTGTGACCAGGATGATGGCCGCTAGGAATAGCGATTTTGTCGCTGCTGCACCTACAAATGCCAGGGTCACTTCAAAGTGCGAGATCGGAGCAGATAGAATCTCGTAGATATTGCGGGTAAAGCGCGGAAAATAAATCCCAAAGGCCGCGTTGGAGACGCTGTGAGTCAGTACCGACAGCATGGTCAGGCCCGGCACGATGAAAGCTCCGTAAGGCACACCGCCTATTTCGCTGATGCGATGGCCGATGGCCGCACCAAACACGACAAAATACAAAGCGGTAGAGATCACCGGTGCCACAATGCTTTGCAACAGTGTGCGTCGGGTGCGCGACATTTCGTAGCGGTAAATAGCCAGGATGGCGTACCAGTTCATGACTGTGCCCCTACAAATTCAACATAGATATCTTCCAGGCTGCGCTCGCGGGTGTGAATATCGGTAATCGTGAGGCCCGCCTGACCGACGGCTGCCAGCAAGGCGCTTAAATCATGTTCTTGATCGCGATTGTTCAAGGGGTAGAGCAGGCTCATGCCGTCTGCAGCGGTTTGCAGCCCCATCTGATCCAGCGAGGCGGGCAGAGTATTGAGTGACTCAGCCAGGCTCAGGCTCAAGGTTTTACCGCCCAGTCGGCGCATCAGATTATCTTTGGTCTCGACCAGTTGCAGCGATCCTTTATTGATAAAGCCAATTCGGTCGGCCATTTCCTGGGCTTCTTCGATATAGTGCGTGGTCAAAATAATGGTCACGCCCTGTTTGCGCAGCCGTTTGACTAAGGCCCACATACCTTGGCGCAAGGCAACGTCAACGCCGGCGGTCGGCTCGTCCAGAAACAGGATCTCAGGCTCATGCGAGAGCGCCTTGGCAATCAGCACGCGGCGTTTCATGCCGCCGGATAGCGTAATCAAGGGGCTGTCTTTTTTATCCCAAAGTGATAAGTCCTTTAGAATTTGCTCGATCAGTTCGGGGTGGGGCGCTTTGCCAAACAAGCCACGGCTGAAGCTGACGGTATTCCAGACCGTTTCAAACGAGTCTGCGCTTAGCTCTTGCGGTACCAGGCCAATTTTCTGGCGGGCGCGCTTGTAGTCGGTGACATTATCCGCACCATCGACCAGGACCGTGCCGCTGCTGCGATTGACCAAACCGCAGATAATGCTGATCAGGGTGGTTTTGCCCGCCCCATTGGCACCGAGCAAGGCAAAAATTTCGCCTTGCCAGATGTCCAGGTCCAGAGAATGCAAGGCATGATGACCGTTCGCGTATTGCTTGCTCAGGCCTCGAACACGCAAAATAGCGTGGGAATCAGGAGTGTTCTGCATAGGCAGTAAAATTACTCTTTTGCTGTGCTGACAGGGTTTGAATAACGCAATGGATTTAACGATGCCAACTAGCTTACCACCGCAGACAGAAGGTGACGTTTTGAGTGATGCACAAGCAATGGTTTTAGCTTTGGAGCAGGCTCGATGCGCTGCGCAAATGGGGGAAGTGCCGGTAGGTGCCGTATTATTGGGGCCGGATGGGCGATTGTTGTCCGTCGGGGCAAATCGCACGGTTTGTGATCACGACCCAACCCAGCATGCCGAGATTGTGGCGTTGCGGGCTGCCACGCGCAAAGCGGGCAATTATCGTCTGCCTGGTGCCAGTTTGTTTGTAACCCTGGAACCTTGCATGATGTGTCTGGGAGCGTTGTTGCATGCGCGCTTGTCGCGTGTGGTCTGGGCAGCGGCAGACCCCAAAACCGGTGTGTGTGGCAGTGTGGAGTCCCTGCACCTGCATCCCATCTTGAATCACCACACGCGTGTCTCGGGTGGTTTGATGGCCGAGGATGCTGCCCAGGCTTTGCGTGATTTTTTTCGCGAACGGCGCGAACAAAAGAAATCGCAAAAACAAGCTGAATCTGTCCCGTCTGCTCAATCCCCGCTGGATGGGGCTCCGTAGTCTCGCTAAAATAACAGCACTTTCTTTTCAAGGTTCATCATGAGCAGCCCCGAGCACGACCATCATCACCATCACCATCACCACGAACATGGCGACTGCCATTGTGGGCAGCCGGACAGTTCGGGTATTTATCTGTTTTCGCCCTCCGGACAATTGCTGGAACCCAAACGCTTGGAGCTGGCTGCTCAGCGTCTGAACGAGCTGGGCTTTGCCGTGGATATTGATCCGGACGCCTTGGCCGTCCACGAGCGCTTTGCCGGAGCAGATGAACAGCGGCTGGCCGCCTTGCAGCGTTCCTTGCAGCAGCCTCAGCCTATCGTTATGGCCACGCGTGGCGGCTATGGCTTGAGTCGCCTGTTGGGACAAATCGACTGGCGTGCGGTGGCGGACAGCGGTAAGCGCTTTGTGGGCATGTCGGACTTCACGGCGTTCAACCTGGCTTTATTGGCGCAGACGGGCGCTGTCAGCTATACGGGTCCCACCGCGATTGCCGATTTTGGCGGTGATCAAACCGATGATCTGACGACCGAGCTGTTTGGCGAATTAATGCGTGGCGAGCTGGAGTTGTTCAGCTTCGAGTCCGAAGACTCGGACGCGGTAGATGGTCACGGTGTTTTGTGGGGGGGCAATCTGGCCATGGTCTGCTCCTTGCTGGGCACGCCGTACTTTCCCCAGATCGATGGTGGCATCTTGTTTCTGGAAGATGTGGGTGAAGCTCCCTACCGGGTCGAGCGTATGTTGACGCAGCTTTGGCATGCCGGCGTGCTGAATCGTCAAATGGCTGTGGTTTTGGGGCGATTCACCGCTTACAAAACGGGGGCGAGCGACAACGGTTTTGACATGGATTCGGTCGTGCGCTGGTTGCGTGAAACCGTCAAGGTTCCTGTTGTGACCGGCTTGCCATATGGGCATGTGGACGTCACGGTGAGCTTGCCCGTAGGCAAGGAAGTGGGCTTGGCTACCGAGGGCGGCATGGCTTATCTGGTCTTGGATGAGCACGAACACTAACGGATTTCGCGCCTGCTTGATACACTAGTGGGTTGAACTCAACCTTTTTCAAAGTACGTTTACGTGATCTCCACCGCTAATTTAACGATCCAGTTTGGTGCAAAGCCTTTATTTGAAAACGTCAGTGTCAAATTAGGCGGAGGCAACCGCTATGGCCTGATTGGTGCCAATGGCTCGGGCAAGTCGACCTTCATGAAAATCATTGGCGGCGACCTGGAGCCAAGCGGGGGTAATGTATCGCTGGACCCAGGCGTGCGTCTGGGCAAGCTGCGTCAAGACCAGTTTGCTTTTGAAGACCTGCGTGTGCTGGATGTCGTCCTGATGGGCCACACTGAAATGTGGAGCACCATGCAAGAGCGCGATGCCATCTACGACAACCCGGAAGCCACCGAAGAAGACTACATGAGGGCTGCCGACCTGGAGGCCCGTTTTGCCGAGTACGACGGCTATACCGCCGAAAGCCGTGCCGGTGAAATGTTGATGGGCCTGGAAATTCCGGTCGAACAGCATCAACTGCCCATGAGCGAAGTGGCTCCCGGCTGGAAGCTGCGAGTGCTGCTGGCGCAGGCCCTGTTCTCCAATCCAGATATTTTGCTGCTGGACGAACCCACCAACAACTTGGATATCAATACCATTCGTTGGCTGGAAGATGTGCTCAACCGTTACCAGAGCACCATGATCATCATCAGTCACGATCGCCACTTCCTTAACCAGGTCTGCACCCACATGGCTGACCTGGACTATGGTGAGCTACGCGTCTATCCCGGCAACTACGACGATTACATGCTGGCCTCGGTGCAGTCGCGTGAACGTGTCGTGGCCGCCAACTCCAAAGCGAAAGATCGTATTGGTGAGCTGCAGGACTTTGTACGTCGTTTTGCCGCCAACAAGTCCAAGTCGCGGCAGGCCACGTCGCGTCTTAAGCAGATTGGTCGCCTGAAAGCCGACACCATCGAAGTCAAGCCGTCCTCTCGTCAAAATCCTTTTATCCGCTTCGAGCAGAAAAAAGTGCTGCACCGCTTGGCTGTGACTATTGAAGGCCTGAGCAAGTCCTACGATAAGCCCATTATCCGCAACTTTTCGACCATGATCGAAGCAGGCGATAAAATCGCGATTGTGGGTGCTAACGGTGTCGGTAAGACCACCTTGCTGCGTTTACTGGCGGGTAATCTGGCTCCTGACAGTGGTTCGGTAGTGTGGTCCGAAAATGCGGACATCGGCTATATGGCTCAGGACGTGTCGAACGAATTTGACACTGAAGACAATGTGTTTGATTGGGTCAGCCGCTTCCGTCAGGCTGGCGACGACGATCAGTCCTTGCGCTCCGTGCTGGGACGTATGTTGTTCTCCGCTGACGACATTATCAAACCGGTCCAAGTGCTGTCGGGCGGCGAAAAAAACCGCATGACGTTCTCGCGTTTGATGCTGGGCCGTCACAACGTCATGTTGCTGGATGAACCTACCAACCACCTGGACATGGAATCGATTGAATCCTTACAGATGGCACTGGAAAAGTTTGAAGGCACCCTGATCTTCGTGTCTCATGACCGTGAATTCGTCTCCGGCGTGGCAACGCGCATTATTGAAGTAATGCCCGAAGGTCGCCTGATCGATTACCGCGGTGACTACGAAGACTACTTGGCCAGCCGCGAACAGGACTGAGGCTAGCGGTGGCCGTCTTTACCCTGCGTGAGCCCACCCGCTTTGAGCAGGACATCAAAAAAAGCCGTTTTCTGGCACTGGCTGCGCCAGTAGACAGTGCCAGTCAGGCCTTGGCTTTTTTTCAAGCCAAGGGCGTCCCCGAGGCCACGCATAATTGCTGGGCCTACAAAATCGGGGCGGAATATCGCTTTAATGATGATGGCGAGCCCGGCGGCACTGCCGGGCGGCCCATTTTGCAAGCCATAGAAGGTCAGGACTGCGACCGGGTCGCCGTGCTGGTGATTCGCTGGTTTGGTGGCGTCAAATTAGGCACAGGTGGTTTGGTGCGTGCCTATGGGGGCGTAGCCGCACAGTGTCTGCGCCTGGCGGACAAGCTGGAGCTGATTCCAATGGCCGCGCTACGCTGCCGCTGTTCCTTTGCGGATCTGGCTTTGATTCAATCCCGTTTCGACAGTTTTGGTGTTCAGGTTCAGGACGAGCAATTCGATGCGGCAGGGGTGCGCTGGGTGCTAAACTTGCCTGTCCAACACAAGATCGAGTTTCAGCAGTCTTTTATCAATATGACGCGCGGCCAGGGCGAATGTGAGCCTGTGGAGCACACGTAGCTCGTCCATCAACTCAGGCAGTCGCTCTGTCATACACCTGCACAAATCTATCTGGTTTGCTGCCATTGTCTGGACGATAAGGTATCTTTTCCAGACGATAGTCCTTCTGTGCCATCGATTCCATCACCATACTAAACATCTTTGATTCGTTCTGAATCCAGTCCAGACCTGCGGGTATGATCGGGTTTGCTCAGCATTGTGGGTGGTATGCCATGTTCTACGAGATCTATGCCAGTCAGTGGCTGAATACGGCCACACCATTAAGCTTGGCGTCGTTGCGAGGCCGGGTGGTGGTAGTCACTGCTTTCCAAATGCTCTGTCCGGGCTGTGTCATTAATAGCCTGCCGCAGGCCAAGAAGCTGGATACGCTATTTTCGCGTGATGATCTGCGCATTATCGGCCTGCACAGCGTGTTCGAGCATCACGAAGTGATGGGGCCCGCGGCGCTGCAGGCTTTTGCGCATGAATATCGACTGAATTTTCCTATTGCCATTGATCAGGCCTCTGAGAGCGGCCCATTGCCGCGCACTATGAAGGAGTGGGGGCTAGGCGGTACACCGTCTACCCTTATTTTTGATCGGGACGGCAATCTGGCTTTGAAGGAATTAGGCCATCTGGACGATTTGCGTCTGGGCGCTTTTGTGGGGCAGTTGATCGCGCAGCAAGCGAGCAGACGGGATAAGAACACGGGAGCGGCGCAAACTACTGTGGGCCAGGACGGTGCGCAGGCGTGTGGGCCTGCGTGCACCTATTAGGTTTTTTGCTGAAAAGGGTCTGTCATGAAGATTGCGGTGTTTGATACCTACGTAGTGCGTCCTGATGGGCGTCGAATGCACTTTGATATTTTGGTCGACGATGAGGCCAAGGATCTCGATCAGGTCTTGAGTTACGGTCAGCGCTACTTAGCCGCCAAGGGGGTGAATGTAGAAAGCTTCACCTCGCGCGAATGCCGCTTCTGCCATACGGAAATGGCCTCGCTGCCTGTGGAGAACGAAATCAAGCGCAATGGTTTTGCGATTATCGAGCTGGAAAACTGCGAGTAATTACATACAGGCAAAAAAAGCGCCAGACAAACCGTCTGGCGCTTTTTTATGATCGGGGTACTTAAGCCTGATCAGGGGCTTGATTTTGCTGAGCAGCAATGTCGGCGTGAACCTTTTCCATGTCCACAGCCTGGACCTGCTCGATCAGTTCGTCCAGTTGGGAAGCGGACAGGGCACCGGCTTGCGAGAACAGCAAGACATTGTCACGGAACACCATCAGCGTAGGAATGGAGCGAATACGCAGGCCTGCGCTCAGTTCCTGCTCTTCTTCGGTGTTGACCTTGGCAAAGGTGACCTCTGGGTGCTTGGCCGCTGCCGCGTCAAAGACGGGGGCAAATTGACGGCATGGACCGCACCAAGGAGCCCAGAAGTCGATGATCAGGGGCTTGCCGTCTTCTACCGCAGCCTGGAATGTTGCTTCGTTAAGTTCGACGATGCTCATGGGGGAGCCTCCGCAATAAAAAAGCGGCTGATAATGCTCAGCCGCTTTGTTAAACATGCAATTAGTGTACTCGTTTTCAAGACAGCGCTAAAGCGCCAAACGAATCTGATGCCGGGTTTTTCATTCAGTAGCGATTGCGTACTTGATGACGAACAAGATCGCCACAATCAGCGTGGCCAGGTGAATACTGCGCCAGCGGCCAGTGGTCAATTTCAGGATGACATAGCTGATAAAACCAAAGGCCAGACCATTGGCAATCGAGTAAGTGAAGGGCATAGTGAAGGCAGCCAGGGCAGCAGGCACGGCCTCGGTCATATCGTCCCATTTCACTTCGGTGATCTCGCGCATCATCAAGCAAGCCACGTACAGCAGGGCAGGTGCCGTGGCGTAACCGGGAACGGTGGCGGCCAGCGGCGAGAAGAACAGGGCCAGTAGGAACAGTACGCCAATGGTCAGGGCCGTCAGACCGGTACGGCCACCAGCTTGCACGCCCGAGGCGCTTTCCACATAGGCCGTGGTGCTGCTGGTACCCAGCATGGAGCCGGCCACAATCGCGGTGCTGTCAGCTAAGAGGGCGCGGCCCAGACGGTTGGGCTTGCCTTCTTCGATCAGGCGGGCACGCTTGGCAACCCCGATCATGGTGCCGGTCGCGTCAAACACCTCCACCAGCACCAGGACCAGAATCACGTGGACAAAGCCGGTGTGCAAGGCACCCATGATGTCCAGTTGCATAAAGGTGGGCATCAAGGAAGGGGGCGTGGAGACAACACCTGCGAACTGGCTGTGCCCTGTCAGCATGGACAGAATGGTCACTGCCAGAATGCCGATCAGAATGGCACCGCGCACTTTCAAGGCGTCCAGGGCGGCAATAATGAAAAAGCCCAGAATGGCATACAGAGCGGCAGGCTGGGTCAAATCGCCCAGGCCGATCTTGGTGGCGGGGTGAGCCACCACAATACCGGAGTTCATCAGGGCGATCAGGCCCAGGAACATGCCGATACCGGCAGCAATTGCGCTTTGCAGCGATTTGGGAATGCCCTTAATCAGCCAGGACCGGATGCCGGTCACCGTCAGGATCAGAAAGATCACCCCGGAAATAAAGACCGCGCCCAGCGCTTGCTGCCAGGTGTAGCCCAGGGAGGCGACGACGGTGAAGGCAAAAAAGGCGTTCAGCCCCATGCCCGGCGCCATGCCAATCGGCCAGTTGGCCACAAAGGCCATGATGAAGGTGCCCAGAGCGGCGGCCAGACAGGTGGCCACAAAGATGGCATTGCGATCCATCCCGGTTGAAGACAGGATGTCTGGATTCACAAAAATAATGTAGGACATGGTCAGGAAGGTGGTAATACCTGCCAGGACCTCGGTACGAACGTTGGTGCCATGCTCAGAGAGTTTGAAGAGACGTTCAAACATGGGCTGCCTCCTTGTGATTATTAGGCGATCGGAGCGTGAAAATGGTGATGCGGGATTTTAACCACGACTGTGCCACTGCGTCGCCCCCCTTTATCGCGATGTATCGGCACAACTGAGACACTATCAGCTTAATCCGCTGTGGGGATAAATTCCTATTTTCCCCAATACAGCAGGCTAAAATAGCGCCATGAATATTCTTGGATTTGAAAGTTCCTGCGATGAAACCGGCGTTGCGCTGGTCAGTACGGAACAGGGCTTGTTGGCCCACGCCTTGCACAGTCAGATCGCCATGCACCGTGAATACGGTGGGGTTGTGCCTGAATTGGCCTCTCGCGATCATATTCGCCGGGTGTTGCCCTTGACGCGCCAGGTGTTGGCTTCTTGCAATATGCAGCTCGAACAGGTCGATGCCATTGCCTATACCGCCGGCCCAGGCTTGGCGGGAGCCTTGTTGGTAGGTGCCAGCGTGGCGCAGGCCATTGCCTGGTCACTGAAAAAACCAACCATTGCCATCCATCACCTGGAGGGCCATCTGCTGTCTCCCTTGCTGGCCGAGCCGCGTCCGGAATTTCCCTTCGTAGCCTTGCTGGTGTCGGGCGGCCATACCCAGCTGATGCGGGTGGACGGTGTGGGCCAGTACGAACTCTTGGGCGAGACCCTGGACGATGCAGCGGGTGAAGCCTTCGATAAGAGCGCCAAGCTGATGGGCCTGGGCTATCCCGGTGGCCCGGCTTTATCGCGTCTGGCCGAGCAGGGCGACCCCAGTGTGTACGATTTGCCACGCCCCATGCTGCACAGCAAGGATCTGGACTTCAGCTTCAGTGGTTTGAAAACTGCGGTGCTGACACGTTTGCGCAAGCTGGAAGCCCAAGAGGGTGGTATCACGGAACAGCAGCGGGCGGATCTGGCCGCGGCAACCGAAGCCGCCATTGTGGATGTGTTGGCTGTCAAGGCCATTAAAGCCTTGAAGCAAACCGGTTTGAAGCGCCTGGTTGTGGCTGGAGGGGTGGGAGCCAACCGCCACTTGCGGGCTCATTTGCAAACAGCCTTGGCGCGTCTGAAAGGGGAGGTATTCTTCCCGCCGCTGGAGTTCTGCACCGATAACGGCGCCATGATTGCATTTGCGGCGGCCATGCGGGTCAAACATGGTCTGGTAGTGCTGGATGACAGCCAACATGGGTTTGCCATCCGGCCTCGCTGGGATTTGGCCTGCGTGAACCAGCCTGTTTCCCAGCAAGACGTTTAAGACTTATTTTTTCTTGGAACCGACCTTGCTTTCCTTGCCGGTCATCAGGCGACGGATGTTCTCCTGGTGACGCCACAGTAAAAAGGCACTGATCAGGACCAGGGAGGTCGCAATCGAGGCATTCATGGGCCAGACCACCTTAGCGCCGAGCAGGTAATACAAGGGAACGAAAACGGCACTGATAATGGCGGCCAGAGAAGAGTAGCGGCTGACATAGACAATAATCAGCCAGGTGGCAGCAGTCGCCAGTGCCAGCCAGGGCAGCAGGGCCAGGATGACGCCCATTGCAGTCGCGACACCTTTGCCACCTTTAAAGCCCAAAAAGACTGGGTACAGATGGCCCAGAAAGGCAAAGAAAGCGCTGATGCCCAGCAAGGCAGGAGCCCAGCCCCAGTTGCTGATGGCCTGTTGGGTTAGAAAGACAGCCAGCCAGCCTTTGAAGGCATCGCCCAGCAAGGTCAGAATGGCTGCTTTTTTATTGCCGCTACGTAGTACATTAGTGGCTCCCGGGTTTTTCGAACCAAAGGTTCTCGGGTCTTGCAAGCCCATGATCTTGCTGACGATTACAGCAAACGGCAGTGATCCCAGTAAGTAGGACAAAAGGGCGACAAGCGGGGCAGCCACAGCGAAAGAAACGGCGTTCATGAGGATTGAGCTCCACAATTATTGTTGCGCGGATTCTACCGGCCTTGCAGCAAAATACCAAAGGCAGCGGGTACAATTTGCTACCCCGCTTAGATTTTTAACGGAAAGTACAGCATGCGTATTCTGGTCTCTAACGATGATGGCTATACAGCAGCCGGTATTGAGGCTTTGTATGAAGCCTTGCACGGACTGGGCGAGCTGACGGTCATTGCACCCGAGACCAATTGCAGTGGTGCCAGTAATTCCCTGACCTTGAACCGTCCTTTGTCACTGCGCCAAGCCAGCAATGGTTTTTATTTTGTTAATGGTACACCGTCCGATTGTGTGCACGTGGCCTTGACGGGTTTGCTGGATTTTCGTCCAGACCTGATTGTCTCGGGCATTAATAATGGCGCCAATATGGGCGACGATACCTTGTATTCGGGTACGGTGGCGGCGGCAATGGAAGGCCATTTATTTGGTATTCCCGCGATTGCCTTCTCCCTGATTGAACGCGGTTGGAAGAATCTGGACAGTGCGGCCCGCGTAGCGCGTGAATTGGTGCAGCGATGCCAGAAGCAGCCGCTGGCTGCCAACACCTTGCTCAACGTGAATATCCCCTGCTTGCCCTACGAGGCCTTAACAGGGATGCAAGTCACTCGCCTGGGAAAACGTCATCCCTCTGAGCCGGTTGTGAAGAGTCAGACGCCGTATGGCGAGCCGGTGTATTGGATTGGCCGCGTGGGGGGCGTGTCCGATAGCGAGCAGGGCACAGATTTTGGAGCGGTGGCAGGTGGTGCTGTGTCGCTTACCCCTTTGCGGGCGGATTTGACTCATCACGAGCAATTGGCGGGCTTGCGGGACTGGGTGCGATGATAAATAAACCAGGCAAACGCTATCCGTTCGCGGACGGCACACAGAACCGGTTTGGTAAATCCAGCCTGGGCAGTGGTCTGTCTGCCAGCAATAGCAATACGCGTATTGTGCAACGCGGCCAGTTACAACCAACACCGTCGGCGGCTTTGTCACCGCAAGTGTCAACAAGTGTCAATCTGGGTTTGAACTCGGATCGCTCGCGTGGCATGATGATCGAGCGCTTGCGCCGACAGGGAATCAGCGATGAACGCGTGCTGGCCGCCATGCAGATGGTGCCGCGCCATCAATTTGTGGATCAGGGTTTGGCCAGTCGCGCTTATGAAGATGATGCCTTGCCGATCGGCTTTGCGCAGACCATCTCCCAGCCTTGGGTGGTGGCCCATATGATCAGCTTGGTGTGCGACCAGAAAATACCGAATAAAGTCTTGGAAGTTGGCGCAGGATGTGGTTATCAGGCCGCTGTTTTGGCACAATTGGTCAAAGAAGTGTATGCCGTAGAACGCATCAAAGGATTATGCGATATGGCACGCGACCACATGCGTCAATTAGGCCTGTCGCAGCGTGCCCGAATAATGTTTGGTGACGGAATGCAAGGTTACCCAGCAGCGGCCCCGTATGATGCTATTGTTGTGGCGGCAGCCGGTCCGGTCATTCCCAGAACCTTATTGGAACAATTAACATTGGGGGGGAGACTGATCGCCCCTGAAGGTACGACACAACAGCGCCTGGTTTTGGTGGAACGCACCGGACAGGCTACTTGGCGTCGTGAAGAACTTGATGCGGTTCGCTTCGTGCCGATGCGAGCCGGAACCCAGATTTAGTCAGATATTCTCAGGAGATTTATATGCAGCATGCAGTCAGGTTACCGTTAACCGCTGCTTCCACCGGTACACAGTGGTTCTTGACGCCCCGTCAGTGCCTGGTGGCGGCTGTGGTCACCAGTACCCTGCTGGCTGGTTGTGCAAGCCGTAACGAGCGTGCCCCAGTCACTGACCTGAGTTCGTCGGCGGCGGGCAGCGTCAGCAGTGCCACTGGTTCTTACGTGGTACGGCCGGGCGATACGCTCTACAAAATTGCACAAGCGCACGGCATGGACGTGAACTCGCTGATCCAGTTGAACCAGATTACTGATCCCTCCCTGCTGCGAGTGGGTCAAACTCTCCGTCTGGATAGCAACACCTCGATGGCGGCGACCACTTCGCGCCCTGTCAGCAGTGGTGGTACACAGACCTCGCCAGTCAGCCCGGCAACGCCAGTTAAAACAGAAACCCCGGTTTCTGCGCCACGCGCCAGTGATGCGGCTCTGATTGCCTGGGGCTGGCCAGCCAGCGGCAAGATCATTCAGGGTTTCAATGCCTCGACCAAGGGCATTGATATTGAAGGCAAGGTCGGTGATCCGGTTGTGGCCGCTGCGGATGGCAAGATTATGTACGCCGGTAACGGTGTGCGTGGTTTAGGCTCTATGGTTCTGGTGGGACATAGCAACGGTTTTATTACCGCCTATGCGCACAATAGTACTTTGCATGTCAAAACCGGCCAGCAAGTGACTAAAGGTCAGCGCATTGCAGATCTGGGTCAGTCCGACACGACGTCGCCACGACTGCACTTCGAGATTCGTCGCTCCGGTACGCCGGTTAACCCGATCTCGTATCTGCCTACGCGTTAAGCACGGTATCTGGACTTGAAAAAAGCGGCTTCTGGCCGCTTTTTTTGTGCCCGCTGGTGCTCAGGTTTTGGCTGGTTCTTGTTTTTACCCGCTGTCCCGAATGCTCATTGTAAAATCAGCGATTCGCCATCGTTCGCGGCATGCAACTTCGCCACTTTGACTGGCAGGACGCTTATTTAGGTTTTTATCGAATGTCTGACGTATTGTTTATTGAATCGCTGGATCTGGAAGGACGCGGCGTCGCCCATAAAGAGGGCAAAGTGGTGTTTGTGGAAGGGGCTTTGCCAGGGGAAGAAGTGCTGGCCGAGATCGTGCGCTCCAAGGACTCATACGATAAGGCTCGTATGACGACCTTGCTGAAAGCCTCGTCTCAGCGTGCCGAGCCACCCTGTCCCAATTTTGGCGTCTGTGGTGGCTGTGCCATGCAACACTTGGAGCCATCCGCTCAGGTTGCGGTCAAGCAACGCGTGCTGGAAGATTCCCTGGGTCATATTGGTAAGGTCAGTCCAGGACGGGTCTTGGCCCCTTTGCACGGCCCGTATTGGGGATACCGTTACCGCGCCCGTTTCTCCATGCGCTACGTCCCTAAAAAGGGCGGCGTGCTGGTGGGCTTTCGGGAAAAGAATGGCCGCTATGTGGTGGATATGACCGAATGTCGGGTGCTGCCCGCCAAGGTGTCGGCTTTGCTGGGGCCGTTGCGCTCCTGTCTGGCGGGCCTGTCTCATCCCGACCGTTTGCCACAGATTGAATTGGCAATGGGCGACAAAATCACCACCTTGACGCTGCGCCATATGGAGCCGCTAGATACCAACGATATCCAGCGCTTGCAGGACTTCGGTCAGGAGCACGACATCAGCTGGTGGTTGCAGCCCAAAGGCCCGGAAACGGCACACCCGTTGCTGCGTGAAGATGCTGACAAGCTGGCCTATGCCTTGCCCGAGTTCGATCTGCGTATGCCTTATCGACCCACGGACTTTACCCAGGTCAACCACGACATCAACCGTAGCTTGATCTCGCGCGCCTTGACCTTATTGGACGTGAAACCCGAACACCGAGTAGCCGAC
>JBQEAN010000070.1:0-13528 GCA_052109075.1 Alcaligenes sp.
TGATGTTTCGTGTCTGTAAGTGGCTGCTGGCTGTCTCTGGTGTTGCGGCTGTTGTCGCTGCGCCTGCTGTGATGGCAGAGGGTTCGTACCCCTCCAAACCTATTCAGTTCGTGGTGCCTTACCCTCCGGGCGGCCCACTGGATAGCATGGCTCGCTTGCTGGCCGAACGCGTCAAAGGTGATCTGGGCACGGTGGTGGTGGAGAACAAATCCGGTGCGGGTGGCAATATCGGTGCCAGCATCGTGGCCAAGGCAGCGCCAGACGGTTACACCCTGATGATGGGGGCGGTGGCGATTAACTCTATCAACCCTTGGTTGTACAAGACGGTGCCCTTTGACCCGATTAAGAGTTTTGAGCCTATCGCTCTGGTCGCTTCGGTGCCCAACATCCTGATCGTGAACAAAGACTTTGCCGAGCAAAACAAGATTGCGACGGTCCAGGACCTGGTCAGCTACGCCAAAGAGCACCCTGGTCAGATGAATTTTGCATCGGGCGGTAACGGCAGTGCTGGGCACTTGGCGGGTGAAGTGCTGAACACTCGTGCCGAGATCAATTCCGTGCACGTACCTTATGCCGGCGCTAACCCTGCCAAAACGGCATTGCTGGCTGGCCAAGTGCATTTTATGTTTGATAACCTGGCCTCGGCTGCGCCTTTGATCAAGGCGGATACTGTCAAAGCCTTGGCGGTGACCACTCTGGAGCGTTCCAGCTTTCTGCCTGAAGTGCCAACAATGGAACAAGCCGGTGTGAAGCCCTTTGATCTGGGTACCTGGTTTGGTGTGTTCGCCACGGGCGGTACCCCACAGCCTGTTTTGGACAAGCTGCATACCGCTTATGCCAAGGCGTTGATGGACCCTGCCGTACGTGAAGCGCTGGCGACCATGGGTTCTGATGTACAGCCAGGCACCATGGTGGAATTTAGCGAGCTTGTCAGCAAGGACCTTAAGAAGTACAAAGAAGTCGTTGCCGACTCGGGTGCCGAGTTGTTCTGAGGTCTCAAGGGCTTAGCACTGGTTGCAATGAGTGACTGAGGTCTGGATGGTTACTCGTAAGATTAAGAATTGTTAAAGAAGGCAGTGAAGTCTATTTTGAGGTTCCTGCTTTGGACGCCGCTTGCTAGTATTGGAGGCGTTCAACCAGTCCTGGTACTTAATTTGAGATTACGGAGCCAATAATGACAATTTCCATTCGTTCTGCAAAATTAGCAGCGTGTGCTGGTGCTTTTTCCCTGTTGGCCGCCTGCGGCACTATGGACAATATGGGCACGGGCGGTCGTACCGCCGTCGGTGCAGGTGGCGGTGCCGCTTTGGGGGCGGGTATTGGTGCTTTGATTGGTGACAGCAGTAAAGCGGCCATGATTGGTGCTGGTATTGGTGCCTTGGCTGGCGGTATTGCGGCGTACAACTGGTCTGGCATCAAGAAGGATGTCCAGCAGTCTGGTGCTAGTGGTCTGGGTGTGGATGTCACTGAAATGCCGGATGGCAGCTTACGGGTCAATATCCCTAGCAGTGTGTCGTTTGACACTGGACATTATCAGTTGAAACCTGCTTTGCTACCTGTTCTGGATAGCGTGGCTCGCGCCATGAGTCAGCATCCTGAACTGCGTGCCAAGGCTGTCGGCCATACCGATAGCACGGGTTCGGCACAGACTAATCAGACTTTGTCGGTTAATCGCGCTAGCGCGGTGACCAATTATCTGAATCAGCAGGGTGTGGGGCAGGGGCGTTTGATGGTTGAAGGTCGCGGTGCAAGTGCTCCAATTGGCGATAATGCGACGGCAGAAGGCCGTGCCATGAACCGTCGAGTAGAGTTGTATTTGTACGCTCCCCAGAAGTAATCCTCTGCTTTGCTCCTTAGAGGGTATTGATGATCAAAAAGCCCGGTTTTTTAGCCGGGCTTTTTTGTCTCCGATCGGTGGGCAACAGCATGGATTTAAGGTGGGGTGTTTGCTGCAAGTTAGCAGTTAGCAGTTAGCAGTTAGCTGTTGCTAGTTTTTGAGTGCTGTTGATAAGGCTGCTCGGGTAGTACGGCGGATTGTTGAATAGAACCTAGTAGTGAGCACGCCCTTGGGGGCTGTGTGGACCGGGAGGGGCTTGAGCACTTGCCGGTGCTGCGCACCGGTACCCTTGTCGAGGCCATCATCCGGGCGCACTCTGAACTCGTGGGGTGACTGGTCCCCCGGACCAGCCACAAGCGCCCCACTCAAACAGCAGAGCGCTTGCATCCCGGATGATGGCCCCGCCTGCGGCAAGTACTCTGAATCGCCCCTCCCGGTCCACACAGCCCCCAAGGGCTCATACCGTGGCTATTCAAGAAATCATGTATTGAGTCTCACGCATACTAAAAAATGCCACGCGCCATTCAAGAATGTAGTTTGAAGCCATGCAAAAGAAAACGATTGTGAGTCAGTTGAGCCTGGCCTCAGGATGCGCCCGTAGCTATCTCCCGACAAGGGCACCGGTGCGCAGCACCGGCAAACACTCAGCCCAGACACCCGGAGGGCAGGCTCAACTGACGTCTCTTGCAACGATCTCTTCTGCCTACCAACACAACTTTTTCATTATTAGCGTCCCCACCGTTCAAAAAGGAAAGCCCCAAGCAGACATACCGTCCACTTAGGGCTTTTCATCCATCAAAGCCGATGCCAACCTGTAAGCAGGTAAGCAAGCATCAGGCTTGAACTACGTTTGCCTTAAACAGGCATCAAGCATCCTGATACAGCTTGCTCCCTTGCTGAACAAACTGCACCGACATCTCCTTCATTCCCAAATCCACAGCAGATTGCTCATCCAGGCCGTTGGCCTTGGCATAGTCCCGTACATCCTGCGAGATCTTCATGCTGCAGAACTTGGGCCCACACATCGAGCAGAAGTGCGCCACTTTCATGGAGTCCTTGGGCAAAGTCTCATCGTGGAACTCACGCGCCGTATCCGGGTCCAGACCCAGATTGAACTGATCATCCCAACGGAATTCAAAGCGGGCCTTGGATAACGCATTGTCCCGGAATGCCGCTGAAGGATGACCCTTGGCCAGATCAGCCGCATGGGCCGCGATCTTGTACGTAATGATGCCGTCTTTCACATCCTTCTTGTTTGGCAAGCCCAGATGCTCCTTAGGCGTCACATAGCACAGCATGGCCGTGCCTTGCCAGGCAATCATCGCCGCACCCAAGCCGGAAGTGATATGGTCGTAGCCCGGTGCAATATCGGTCGCCAAAGGCCCCAGGGTATAGAACGGGGCCTCATGACAGTGCTCCAGCTGCAATTGCATATTCTCTGGAATCAAATGCAAGGGCACATGACCAGGACCTTCAATCATGACCTGAACATCCTGTTTCCAGGCTACCTGGGTCAACTCACCCAAGGTGCGCAACTCCGCGAACTGAGCCTGATCATTCGCATCGTAGCCCGAGCCGGGACGCAGACCATCACCCAGTGAAAATGCCACGTCGTACTGCTTCATGATCTCGCAGATGTCCTCGAAACGCTCGTACAAGAAGCTTTCGCGGTGATGCGCCAGACACCATTTGGCCATGATGGAACCACCACGCGACACAATGCCTGTCATGCGACTGGCTGTCATCGGTACAAAGGGCAAACGCACACCGGCGTGGATTGTGAAGTAATCCACTCCTTGCTCTGCTTGCTCGATCAAGGTGTCACGGAAAATATCCCAGGTCAGGTCCTCGGCAATGCCGCCTACCTTTTCCAGCGCCTGGTAAATAGGCACCGTCCCCACAGGAACGGGTGAGTTACGAATGATCCATTCACGCGTCTCATGGATGTTCTTGCCCGTAGACAAATCCATGATGGTGTCCGCGCCCCAGCGGATCGCCCAAGTCATTTTCTCGACCTCTTCGCCAATCGTGGAACCCAGGGCAGAATTACCGATATTGGCGTTGATCTTCACCAGGAAATTGCGGCCAATAATCATGGGCTCCGTTTCCGGATGGTTGATATTGGCGGGCAAAATGGCCCGGCCACGCGCAATTTCGTCCCGAACAAACTCGGGAGTGACCGTGGTCGGCAAGCTGGCACCGAAGCTTTGGCCAGGGTGTACCTTGGTCAGGCGACGAGCCATCTCCTCACCTTGCGGACCGGTTGCGCGCAAACTCTCAATGTATTGCTCGCGCCGTAGATTTTCCCGAATCGCTACAAACTCCATTTCGGGTGTGATGATGCCGCGTCGCGCGTAATGCATTTGCGTGACATTCGCGCCAGACACGCTGCGTCGGGGCTGGCGCTTCAGCTCAAAGCGCAGCGTGTCCAGTTCTGGGTCAGCCTGGCGCACCTGACCGTAATGGCTGTTGAGTCCTGCCATTAACTCCGTATCGCCGCGCTCGGCTATCCAGGCTTGGCGTAACGGTGGCAGACCTTTGCGAATATCGATCTGCACCGTAGGGTCTGTGTAAGGCCCGCTGGTGTCATACACGCTTAAAGAAGGATTGGGCTCGGCGCCGAATTGGCTGGGAGTGTCAGCCAGGGAGATTTCCCGAAAAGGCACACGCAGATCAGGCCGTGAGCCGGTTTGGTAAGTTTTTCGGGAGTTGGGTAATGGCTGGATCGCAGCCGGGTCTACGCTGGCCGCTGTGGCCGTAAAAGAAGGGGTTTTGCTTGTCATTGCAGCTCCAAAAGATGGTGGAGCCGATAGAGGAAGAAGTACCGGGCAGGCATTGCACCTGTGGCACACGCTCCCAGCATCGGCATTATCCGTACTGGTACGAGGGTGTGTCTCAACCCGCCAATTGGCGAGTACCCCTGCGTGCTGACAAGTATAGGTATCTTGGAGCGTCTTGTGAACGTATAAGGCTTATTTTCTTTTCATGCCATTGAGCAAGTGCCGGATGGTTTGATCCAGGTGATCACGCTCTTTTGCGGGCAAAGCCACAATTTCATCCACGGAAAAACGGCTGAATGGCCAGGTCACAATGGGTGGGCCTTCGCCGGAGTCTTGCAGTGTCAAGGCATGGGCCGTGCTCAACTCCATATTGCCTAGCCCATTCTTGAGCCATTGGGCACTGATGTTCAGGGCTTTTGCCAGGTCCAGAATCTCGCGTGCGTCACGTCGCGTGCCGCTCTCGTAATTAGAGATGGCGCTTTGGCTGAGATTGCATAAGCGTGCAAGTTCGGCTTGGGAAAAGCCGCGTTGCAGGCGGGCGTGGCGAAGGCGATCAGAGAAGTGTTTCACACTACAGATTGTTCATGGAACACCATGCACGATGGTTTTGAGAAACAACCCCGTATGTGATAAAACGAATAGACTCAAATAGGCTGCAGGATCCGGAGGAAGGGCTTTGCGGTAGCGTTGGTAGGACTGGGGTCGGTGTAGGGCCTATGCATACGCAGAGGCAAGCGGCGATACGCCTGATAAATGGGTAGAAAGCAGGCGGGATTTAGCGTTTTTTCATGCCGTCCAGCAAGTGACGAATAGTGCGATCCAGCAAATCACGTTCACCATTCGTCAAAGCAACCACTTCATCCACGGAGAAAAGACGGAAGGGCCAAGAGACAACCGGAGGGCCTTCCTGGGGTTCGGATAAGGTATAGCCATCATCCATGAATTCCATCTTGCCTGTGCCTTTGCGCAACCAAAGAGCACTGACATTCAAGGCTCTAGCTAGTTCCAGAATTTCACGGGCGTCCCGACGAGTGCCATTTTCATAATTGGAAATTGCGCTTTGGCTCAATCCGCATAGACGTGCCAAACCAGCCTGAGAAAGACCGCGGTGTTGACGTGCATGGAGAAGGCGTTCGGAGAAATGTTTCACACAACAGATTGTTGATGCAAAGTCAATCACGATGGTTTTAATTAAAAATCACAGTCGTGATTTATACTGTCCGACATAGTCATCAAATGTCATTATAGTTAAGGTATCAACTATGTCGGTTGCAAATGAAATTGCTGGCGGTCCTGTTGTGCTGTACTTGGCCAGTGCTATCCCTGATCGAAGCCTGTTGGAACAAAAAATTCATGCACTGGCAGAGCGTGGTTATCGTCTTATCTTCTGCCCGGATGCGACGGCCTTATTGCAGTTGGCCCAGACGCGGGGCCGTTATGCGGGTTCGGTATGTATCGCTTGGCTGGGCGGTACCTTGGTCGAGATCTGCTCGGCTGCGGTGCGTCTGCGCATCCTGTGTCCTCAAATCGGCATCTTGATGCAGTCCGATGCGACAGATTCCGCCATGCTCCAGGCCTTGCATAGTGGCGGGGATCAGTTTTGCCCCAAAGATGCATCTTTGGAGCTGCTGGCAGCCAGTTTGCACAGCTTGCGACGTCGTTTGATGCATATGCCCGTGATTCCTGAGCCTTCTTTGACACAGGAGTGGGCGCTGGATCAGGAGGGCTGGACGCTGATCTCGCCCATAGGCATCTCGTTCAGCCTGACCAGTACAGAGCGTGCTTTTATGGTTCGCTTACTGCAACAGGAAGATAGGCGGGCCAGCCATTACGAGCTGATGCGTGCTGTTGCCAGTAAAACGGATGTAATTAGCAATCCACCCGGTGCCCTGCATATCAATCGTCTAGGCGTTCTGGTCAGTCGTATGCGGCGCAAATTCATGCAGGGTGGGACGGTCCTGCCCATCCGCTCTATCCACAACTGGGGCTATACCTTTGCGGCGAATTGCCAACTACTGGCAGAACCCGGGCGCTAGTAGGGCAAGGCGGTTAACAAGGCTCTGCCAGTATTAACTGCGCAGAGCCTTGTTCTATGTTGTTGCGACTTGGGGCTTAGTAATAGCGCTGTACAGACAAATCGTCGGCACGGATGGCGGGCTCTTTGTTGCTGATCAGATCAGCCAGTAGTTGCGCACTGCCAGTGGCCAAGGTCCAGCCCAAGGTCCCGTGACCTGTATTCAGGAACAGGTTGGAGTAACGGCTGCGGCCCACAATCGGGGTGCTATCCGGTGTCTTGGGGCGCAGGCCTGTCCAGAAATGCAGATCCGCATCGCTTTGGTAGCTGCCGGGGAACAGGTCGTTCAAGACCATCAGCAAGGTTTGTTCGCGGCGCGGATTCAGGTGCTTGCTAAAGCCCACCACTTCAGCCATGCCACCGACTCGAATACGCTTGTCAAAGCGGGTCAGGGCGATTTTGTAGCTTTCGTCCAGCAAGGTGGAGTGGGGTGCTCTGGATTCGTCGGCAATGGTAGCCGTGATGGAGTATCCCTTCAGAGGATAGACCGGGATAGCTTGCAGATCCTTCATCAGACCCGTTGACCAGGAACCCAGAGCCACGACATAGGCATCTGCCGTCAGCAGGCCGTCGGAGGACTGTACGCCACTGATTTCATTGCCGCTGCTGTGAATGCGCTGAATATTCTGATTCCAGCGGAATTCCACGCCTTCTTGTTCAGCCAGTTCGGTCAGGCGGCGGGTAAACATTTGGCAATCGCCGGTTTCGTCTTCGGGGAAACGCAGGCCACCACTTAATTTGTGCTCGACATGACGCAGGGCGGGTTCGATCGTATGCAGCTCTGACGCGGCCAGCAGCTCATAGGGCACACCGGCTTCTTTCAAGACCTCGATGTCTGCAGCAATGCCATCCAGTTGTTTCTGTGTGCGAAATACTTGTAAGGTGCCTTGGGAACGATGCTCGAACTGAATATCCGTCTGGGTGCGCAGCTCGGCCATGCAATGGCGGCTGTACTCAGCCAGCCGCACCATACGCTCTTTATTGACGGCATAGCGATCCGCTGTGCAGTTGCGCCACATGGCCAGTAGCCACTTAATTTGGCTCAGCGTGCCGTCGGGGCGAATGGTCAGGGGAGGGTGCTTGTCGAACATCCACTTGATGGCCTTGGGCGGAATGCCGGGCGCGGCCCAGGGGCAGGCGTAACCAAAGGAGAGTTGGCCGGCATTGGCGAAGCTGGTTTCTAAAGCGGGCCCAGACATGCGGTCAACGACCGTGACGCTGTGTCCTTGGCGGGCAAGATAATAAGCGCTGGTGACACCTTCTACGCCAGCACCTAGCACGAGGATCTTCATACTGTTCCTTGGGCGCATCGCCCGAGAGGGGGAGTGTTGCGATCAGGCGCGGGGCCGCCGCGCATGCTGTCGCAATTCGATACCTTTTATCCGTCTATTTCAACAGGCGGGCTGGGTAGGGGTCAAGGATTAGTCCTGATCCGATACGCTGCGCGGGAACACCATATTGTTGCGATGGATCAGTTCCGTATCGTGCTCGCTACCCAGCAGTTCGTTGATCAAATGGCTGGGCTGGCCCATGATGCGGCGGGTATCGTCAGAGGAATAGTTGATCAGGCCACGGGCGTATTCCACGCCGTGTTTGTCTACGCAGGCAACCACATCGCCTCGGTCAAACTCGCCTTCTACGTGGGTGACACCCACAGGCAGCAGGCTTTTATGCCCGTCCACCAGGGCGCGCACCGCGCCGTCGTCCAGGGACACACGTCCACGCACGCGAAGTTGGTCTACCAGCCAGCGTTGACGGGCCGAGCGCACGGGCAGGGTGGCGCGCAGTTCAGTACCAATGCGTTCGCCTTTCGCAAGGCGCGAGAGCACTTGCTGTTCCCGGCCGGAAGCAATGATAGTGTGGCCCCCGCTTTGGGCAGCACGCTTGGCTGCCAGGATCTTGGTGATCATGCCGCCTGTACCGATATTGCTTCCTGCCCCCCCTGCCATGGCTTCCAGGGTTGGGTCACCCGCTTGCCCCAGCGAGATGAACTGCGCATCGGGATTGCTGCGCGGGTCGGCGCTGTACAGGCCAGCCTGGTCGGTCAGGATGATCAAGGTTTCGGCTTCGATCAGATTGGTGACCAAAGCACCCAGAGTGTCATTGTCACCAACTCGGATTTCGTCGGTCACGACCGTGTCGTTTTCGTTCACGATAGGCACTACGCCCAAGTCCAGCAGGGTGTTGATGGTGCCGCGTGCATTCAGGTAACGATGGCGGTCTGCCAGATCTTCGTGGGTCAGTAGGATTTGGGCTGTGCGCACGCCGTGGCGAGCAAAAGCCACTTCATAAGCCTGAATTAATCCCATCTGGCCTACGGCCGCGGCAGCCTGCAACTCATTCATGGCCTTCGGTCGGCGCGGCCAGCCCAAGCGGGCCATGCCCTCGGCAATGGCGCCGCTGGAGACCAGTACCAGTTGCTTGCCCTGGGCATGCAGTTGAGCAATTTGGGTGGCCCATTGCTCCACGGCATCCAGGTCAATCCCTTTGCCTTCGTTGGTGACCAGGGACGAACCTACTTTAATAACCAGTCGGCGCGATTGCGCGGCGGCCGATTCAGAATGAGAAGAGTGCTGCATGACGAGTCAGAAATCCATCGCTTGGCGTGTAAATAGAGAAAATGCCAGGAGTAGAGCGGCAGGTACACCGCGTCTTCCGGGCATTTTAGGGTTTAGTCATAGGACCTGGGCCCTAGACTTGTGTAGCACGATCAGTCTGGAGCAAACCTTTCGTCGTAAATATGGGTGCCGTCGGCAATATCTTGTTCGATATGTTCTTTGCGGCTTTCTTCGTCCAGCCAGGATTGCAAGTGGTAGACCAGATCTTGAGTGCCAACGCCGGTCAGGGCAGAGATACCAAAGACTGGGCCTTCCCAATTCAGCTCTTTAAGCAGCTGGGCTTTCAGCTCTTCCGGGTCAGACACCATATCCAGCTTGTTCAGAACCAGCCAACGGGGCTTGGCGTACAGCTCTTCGCTGTACAAGCGTAGCTCTTCAACAATAGCGCGCGCTTCCGTGGCCACTTTGGTGACAATGTCTTCGTCCGGGTCCAGGCTGGAAACGTCCAGCAGGTGCAGCAAAATACGGGTACGGGTTAGGTGGCGCAGGAACAAATGGCCCAAACCGGCACCTTCAGAAGCACCTTCGATCAAGCCAGGGATGTCAGCAACGACAAAACTGTGTGATTCGGAAGAACGCACTACACCCAGATTAGGGTGCAAGGTGGTGAAGGGGTAGTCCGCAATGCGAGGCTTGGCGTTCGAGATACGGGTGATCAGGGTGGATTTACCGGCATTAGGCATGCCCAGCAGGCCCACATCGGCCAGTACCTTCAGCTCCAGGCGCAATTTGCGCTGCTCGCCTTCCTTACCGTAGGTAAATTGGCGGGGAGCCCGGTTCACACTGGATTTGAAGTGCAGATTGCCCAGACCGCCAGGGCCACCTTGCGCCAGCGTGATTTTCTCGCCGTGGCGCTTCATGTCAAACAGCTGCTCGCCGGTTTCTGCGTCGAAAATCATGGTGCCTACGGGCACGCGCAAGATGATGTCCTCGCCACCCGCGCCGTACTGGTCGGAGCCACGGCCGTTTTCGCCATTGCGAGCACGATGCAGGCGGGCGTAGCGGTAGTCGATCAAGGTGTTGACGTTACGGTCGGCCTCGGCATAAATGCTGCCACCACGTCCGCCGTCGCCGCCGTTAGGGCCACCTTTTTCAATAAATTTTTCTCGGCGAAAACTGGCAGCGCCGTTTCCACCTTTGCCTGCAACCACTTCAATGGTCGCTTCGTCTACGAATTTCATGGTGATGAGTGCTGTATAGGTCCAGGGGCCGCAGAACAGTATTTGCTGCTGGTCTGGGAACAGACCATTTTAAACAAAAACCCCAATTGCTTAGTGTATAGGAGATTGGCTTATCTGCCGGTATGTGCCGCGATAGTGGCCGATTTTTAATCTCTTGCTGTGGCCGTAGGGAGACTGGCTAAGCCGGGTGTGCAGGTTTGCAGATGGCACGCAGGCCATACATAAAAAAAGCCCTGCCTTATGGGGGCAGGGCTTTTCGTAGCGACTACGTTTTGATTGAAGGGCTTATTCGCCAGCAACAACCGAAACAGTACGCTTGTTCAGTGCACCGGTGATGGAAAATTTAACTTTGCCATCGACCAGGGAGAACAGGGTGTGGTCTTTACCAATGCCCACGTTCACGCCGGGGTGAAACTGAGTGCCGCGCTGACGAACAATAATGCCGCCAGCCGAAATTACCTGACCGCCGTAGACTTTAACGCCCAGACGTTTGGCCTGTGAGTCACGGCCGTTCCGCGTAGAGCCGCCGCCTTTCTTCTGTGCCATTTCTTTAGCTCCTAGATGAAGAAAATACCAAATTCGCTTTCAGACACAACAACTTAGGAGTTGATGGTATCGATGCGGATTTCGGTGTAGTTTTGACGATGGCCTTGCGTTTTGCGGTAGTGCTTGCGACGGCGCATTTTGAAAACAATGATTTTGTCGTGACGGCCTTGCGCAAGAACAGTTGCCTTGACCACAGCACCAGCAACGAAAGGAGCACCAATTTGCAGTGCTTCACCTTCGCCGACGGACAGAACCTGGTCAAGTGAAATTTCTTGCCCAATGTCTGCCGGTATCTGTTCTATTTTGAGTTTTTGGCCAGCAGTAATGCGATATTGCTTACCGCCGGTTTTTATAACCGCGTACATAGGGAATCCCTTAAGAGAATCAAACAGGCATTGATCAAGAGCACGATGAGTACCTTGCGCAATGCCATCTAGCGTAAAAAAATCTTGACACGCAAAATGCCAAGCAAAAAATAGTAGGATAAAAAGGCTTTGCTGTCAATGGCTTGGGGCTGAGCCTGTCAGTATTTTGCATCCAATCCTTTCGCCTCCCTTAGGGGGGAGGGCGCTCGTCAGGGACGCAGCGCTGCACAAGGTGGGCAGGAGAGGAGAATTTGGCCAAGTCGCCCACAGGCTCCAAATGCTTACATTTTTCCTCAATCTGTGGCCTTTGGCTGGCCGTGTATCCGCTAGGGTAGAGTTGTTGCGTTCACAGAGCGTAAGTCATTTATTTCTCGAACCTGATAAGGGGAAGCGTATGAATAAGGACACGATCGAAGGCAAATGGAAGCAACTGGCTGGCAAGGCCCGTACCGTCTGGGGTGAAATTACCGATGATGACTGGGCCAGGGTCAAGGGCGATGCTACGCAATTAGCGGGCCTGGTGCAGGAGCGTTATGGCCGCACCCGTGAGGAAGCGGAGCGAGAAGTGAAAGATTTCTACGATAAATACGACCGTTAGTGAAGCGGGAACCGGGTTTTGTCTGATGTCCATTTTTTGAGCCGTATCTGAAACGGCCCAGCAGACAAAGCGTTGATCCTGTACGTACTGATGACGAGGAGAATCGTATGCTTTACTACGCCGTAATATTTTTTATTGTAGCCATTGTGGCAGCTGTGCTCGGTTTTGGTGGTATTGCCGCTGGCGCTGCCTCGATTGCCAAGGTTTTATTTGTGGTGTTCTTGATTCTGGCAGTGTTCTCGCTGGTCAAGGGCATGGGCAAGAAATAGAACAGGCCCGCTCGGGGCGGGCCTGTCTGAATAGCAGAGCCGTCTCCACCTGAAGGTGGAGACGGCTTTTTTATGAGCGGTAGTCCGCGTTGATCGTGACGTACTCGTGCGAGAAGTCGCAGGTGTAAACCGTTTCGCTGAGCTGACCTCGGCCAAGCGAAACCCGTACCACGATTTCAGCTTCTTGCATGACGCGTTGGCCGTCTTCTTCCTGGTAGTCGGGGTTGCGGCCGCCATCTACGGCAACCAGTACATCACCCAGCCACAGACGCAGCTTGGTAACGTCCAGGTCCGTAATGCCGGCATAGCCGATCGCGCACAGAATGCGGCCCAGATTGGGATCGGATGCAAAAAAGGCGGTTTTCACCAGGGGCGAATGGGCAATGGCATAAGCCACTTTCAGGGCTTCTTCGTTGGAGCCTGCATCGTCAACCTGGATAGTCATGAATTTGGTGGCGCCTTCAGCGTCACGCACAATTTTCTGAGCGAGTTCACGCGAGACGTCGACCAGGGCATCGAGCAAAGTGTTGTAGTTAGGGTCGGCAATAGACTCAACGGTGACACCACTTTGGCCGGTGGCCATGATGATGAAGGAGTCGTTGGTAGAGGTATCGCCATCCACCGTAATGCGATTGAACGAGCGATCTGCAGCCAGACGGCACATATCGCGCAGCAGCTCGGGAGCAATCCCGGCATCGGTGGCCAAGTAGCCCAGCATGGTGGCCATATTAGGGCGAATCATGCCCGCGCCTTTGCTGATGCCCGTCAGGGTGATTGTTTTGCCGGACAGTTGGATCTGACGAGACACGATTTTGGGTTGCGTGTCGGTGGTCATGATGCTGTGGGCCGCATTGAACCAGTTGTTATCGGACAGATCGTTGACCGCTGCTGGCAAGGCGCCCAGCAGGCGATCCATAGGCAGGGGTTCCAGAATCACACCGGTCGAGAAAGGCAGAACTTGCTGGGGCAGAATATTCAGCAGCCGGGCGGTTTCCTTGCAGGTTTGCTGGGCTTTTTCCAGACCTGCCTGGCCTGTACCGGCGTTGGCATTGCCGGTATTGATGACCAGGGCACGGATACCGTCGTGGGTTGCCAGATGTGCTTCGCACACTTGCACAGGAGCGGCACGGAACCGATTGGTCGTGAACACGCCAGCCACGCTGGTGCCTGGGGCCAGTTCAAACACGGTCAGATCGCGTCGGTTGGCCTTGCGGATACCGGCTTCGGTAATACCGATTTTGACACCGGCAACGGGGTGAA
>JBQEAN010000071.1:0-13090 GCA_052109075.1 Alcaligenes sp.
GCGAGCCAGCCTTTGAGAAATGGCGGTGGGCGGGACATGGCAATGAGACAAGGCGGATGAACAGGAAAGGAATCATATTAGCAATAATTCTCATTCTTATATACGAATCCATGTTCTGTTGTGTCTGCCAGTACACAAGAACAGCCCCATGCCGCTGGATTTGCTGGCTGTCATGGCGCAGGGGTGGGCAGTGCAGTACCGGTATGGCGCTATTGGTTCTATCGATAGCGAGTGTTGATTAATCGATTTGTTCCCTCCAGTGTGCCCCACTACGATGAACTTCAATAATGAGGAGGCAAACCATGACAACGCAGTTTTCAAATCCGGTCCGGACTTATGTCGGTCCGGGAAGCCTGACAGAAATAGCCGCATTGGCAGCCAATAAAAAAGTGACGCTGGTGACTTTCCCGGAAGCGCGGGGACTGGGCTTGGTTGCCCATATTCAACGTCTGTTGGGAGATAACCTGATTCACATTGTGGAGGATGTGCAGCCCAATCCCGATGTCAGCTATTTAAAGGACGTGTACGAGACCTTCTGGCAACAGGCCAGAGACAGTGACATCGTACTGGCCGTGGGCGGTGGCAGCGCGATTGATACGGCCAAGGCCTTGATCGTAGGTACCCAGACCGGGACTTTTCAGGAATTGCTGGATTTATTGTCTACCGGCAAGACATTCACCCCCGCCACTACCAAGTCTTTGATTGCCGTGCCCACTACGGCAGGTACAGGCAGTGAAGTGACGCCGTGGGCGACCATCTGGGATCAGCAGGCCCAGAAAAAATACTCTTTGCATCTGGAACAAACCTGGCCAACCGTCGCGATTATCGACCCGGAGCTGATGCTGACCGTGCCGGAGAAAGTGACGGTGTCGACGGGACTGGATGCCCTGTCACATGCTTTGGAGTCCATCTGGAACGTCAATGCCAATCCGATTTCGGATACGTTTGCGGTATCAGCGGTCGAGGACATTTTGACCTATTTGCCGCTGCTGCAGAAAGACTTGGGCAATATCACACTGCGTTCCAAAATGGCATTGGCCGCCTTGAAAGCGGGTATGGCTTTTTCCAATACCAAAACTGCGCTGGCTCATTCCATTTCCTACGAAATGACGTTGCGTCACGGCTTGCCGCATGGCATTGCCTGCTCGTTTACCTTGCCTTATGTGCTGGGGCTGGCTTGGGGGTGTGACCCATCGCGTGATCAGGTTTTTGAAACCTTATTCGGCCCGGATCGCATTCAGGCACAGGAAACGTTGCGCTTATTCCTGCTCAGTGTCGGGGTTAAGACCGAATTTGCAGATTACGGCGTTCAGGCTGAGGAGCAGGACGCCATGATCGCCTATGCCATGCAAGGTGCACGCGGGAAGAACTTCATCGCGGCGTGATCTGTACCTAAAAAAACCAAGAAATAAGAGACAAAAAAGCAGAAAGGTAGAGCGGATATCCCCACCTTTTTGAAACAGCAAAAAATAGCATCCCCAGGCTCTGGTTCGCCAGTTCAAGCGGGATGAAAGGAGCTGATTATGACTCAATCAACAAGCCTGCCGGGGCTGGCCCGGGCACCTGGTTCATCGTTTCGGAAAGCGCAGTGGCGCATGCTCCTGGCGGCGATGTTTTGTTATTTGTTTTTCTATACAGGGCGACAGACTTTCGGCTTTGCTATTCCGGGGCTGAAAGAGGAGTTTGGGTTCTCCAGTGCGGCACTGGGTTGGGTATCGGCTGCTTTGTTATGGGCCTATGCCGTGGGGCAGGCCATCAACGGCAATCTGGCTGACAAGTATGGCGGCCGTCGCATTATGACAGCGGGGGCAGTGCTGTCCTGCGGTGCCAACTGGATTGCTAGCTTTGCGACGGGTTTTTTCAGCTTGTTGATTCCCTGGGGAGCCAATGGCTATTTTCAGGCTTTGGGCTGGGCCCCTGGCAGCCGTTTGATCTCCAACTGGTGGGGGGTGTCCGAGCGGGGTAGAGCCTATGGTTTATATGTGTTTGCTGCTGGTTGCGCCTCTGTCTTGTCCTATGCGACGTCCATTGTGGTGATTGATGTCCTGCACTTGGATTGGCGGTGGATTTTCAGGCTACCCGTCTTGCTGATGCTGGTCGGTGGGATTGTGTTTTATCTGGTGGCCCGCGAGCGGCCCGAGGATATGGGTTTTGAGCCCCTAGCCGATACAGGAGTCGCCAATTCCGATGATGCTACCAAGGCGCTGGAAGGGGAGACAGAAACCTCCTGGCAACGCTATAAGGCAGTCCTGAAAAACAAGCGTCTGTTGATTGCCGCCTTGTCCTTGGGTTTTCAGAATGCGGCCCGTTATGGCTTGATTGTTTGGGTGCCAGTGCACTTTCTGGGCGTGGACTGGAAGTCGGGCGACGGCATGATTGATCCCAAATGGATCACGATTGCACTGCCTATCGGTATGGCGGTCGGGGCCTTGAGCAATGGCTGGATATCAGACCGTTTGTTTGGCTCCAAGCGCTACCAGGCCATCATGCTTTATACGGGTCTGGGGGCACTGACCAGCCTGTGGATGTGGACCTTGCCAGTCACCAGCTCGCTAGGACTGCTGGCCTTGTTCTTATGCGGTTTCTTTGTGTATGGCCCGGCGACTAGCTTTTGGGCTCTATGTCCGGATCTGGTCGGTGCCAAGCGTTCGGGCACGGCAACCGGCGTGATGAACTTTTCCTCTTACTTGTTTGCTGGCTTGGCCGAACCAATGATTGGTAGTGTGCTGGATTCGACTGGCGATACCTCCTTGATCTTTGTAGTCGTGTTGATTGCATGTTCATGTAGCGCGCTGGTGGCACTATTCATCCGTCGTTAATTCAAACAAGGGCTGTCCATGCACCACTATCACAAATGGTTGAGATCTTTTTATGCCGTGGCGTTCACCGGCGGGTTTACCTCGGCGGCACGGTATCTCAGCATTGGACAGCCTACCGTCAGCGAGCAGGTCCGGGCTTTGGAACAGCGCTTTGATGTGGAGCTGTTTTACCGCTCGGGTAGTCAGCTTGAACTCAGCTCAGCGGGCAAGCGGCTCTATGAAATTACCAAGCCCTTGTTTGATCTGGAAGAAGAGGCGGTTCACCTGCTGGAGAGTTTTAAGCAGCGTAAATCAGGCTTGCTACGTATCGGTGGGGTGTCCCCGCCCATTGCGATGGATCTGGTTTTTAAGCTGGGACAGAACAATCCAGACCTTGAGTTAAAAACCTATTTTTCCTCCGCATCCGAGGTGTTGGAAAAGCTCTATGACTTTGAGGTGGATGTGGCCTTGCTGGCTCATCCCAAATCAGATCCCAGCTTGTACACGCGGCTTTACCAGCGTTACCCGGTTGTCGCTGTGGTCCCCGAGCAGCACGCTTGGTGTGCACAAAGCCGCGTGTCGGTGGAGCAGCTCAGGGACGAGCCCGTTGTGCTCAGGGAAAAGGGCTCACGCACCCGTCAGATTATGGAGGAGGGCTGCGAGCAGCATCAGATCAGTATGAATTGTGTGATGGAGTTGAACAGTCGCGAGGCGATTGTGCACGCCATCCGAAAAGGGATGGGAATCGGTTTTGTATCGGCCCCAGAGTACGTGGATATTCCAGGTACCCGGCTGATTACCTTTGAGCAGCATCCTTTTTTTATCGACTACTACCTGTGTTGCCTGGAGTTACGGAAAGACCGACCACTTATTAACGATTTGTTCATGGATCTGGAATCCACCCATTAGCTCTTGTAATTAGCATTCGGAGAACGATGATGACGTATCAGCAACCCCAACAAGTACAGGCCGTGATTTTTGACTGGGCAGGCACGGTCGTTGATTTTGGCTCTTTTGCGCCTACTCAGATTTTTGTCGAGGCCTTTGCCGAGTTTGGTATGCAGGTGTCCCTGGAAGAAGCACGTGGCCCGATGGGTATGGGCAAGTGGGACCATATTCGCACCTTGTGCAATGTGCCCGAGATTGCCGAACGCTACAAAGCCAAGTTCGGTCGTACCCCCAGCGATGAGGACGTCACCGCGATTTATGAGCGCTTCATGCCCTTGCAGATTGAAAAAATCGCCGAGCATTCAGCCTTAATCCCGGGGGCGCTGGAGGTGATCTCCACCCTGAAAAGTACAGGGGTAAAAGTGGGTTCTTGCTCTGGCTACCCCAAAGTGGTGATGGACAAGGTGGTCGAGCTGGCGGCAAAGAATGGCTATATGGCTGACTGCGTTGTAGCAACGGATGAAGTACCTAACGGGCGTCCGCATCCCGCTCAGTCCCTGGCCAATGTGATTGCACTGGGGGTATCGGATGTGGCCGCGTGCGTCAAAGTAGACGACACTTGGCCCGGCATTGTTGAAGGGCGTAGTGCCGGAATGTGGACAGTGGCGCTGACATGCTCGGGCAATGCCTTGGGCCTGACCTACGAGCAGTTCAAGCAGTTGCCTGCCGATAAGCTGCAAGGTGAACGGGAACGAATTGAAGCCATGTTCAGTGATTCGCGCCCCCATTATCTGATCGACACAATTGTTGACTTGCCGGAGGTGCTGGCGGACATCAATCGTCGTTTGTCCAATGGTGAGATGCCACAAAGCAGCTGATTGGCTGCACTGTGTCGTTCAAGGGAATCCTCTATATACGGCCGCTAAGCATGGCGGCAGCCTGAACTAGGGCACGCCCATTCGGAAGGGGGGGCTGAAAAATCCGGATGGATGATCACAGCATTTCCCGGCAGGCTGTGCCGCATCGATTTTTGGTAGGTAAAGTTATGTACGCCGTTCAGGGTGATGCCTAGAGCGTATGTGTCATGTCGATGCGGCGAAAACCTATAGCCTGTAAAGAATGCGTCCATTCTTTCTGCTTTTGAACCTGCAGGGGGGGGGTTACCCAATCTTTTTTATTATTCATTTAATTGTTTTCGTATTAATAATTTCTCTGTTTAGTAAATTTATTTTTATTTTTATTTTTTGGGGTTATATTTCCGGCTTTTCGATTACAGCGTGATTTGATTATTCATCCTCTATTATTAAGACTGTTTATCGAAAAAAATAATAGTAATCCAGAATAAAATTTTTATAGTTGTTAACGTTGGGCACCACCTCTCAAGGAAAACCTCCATGTACGGCACCTAAGCATGGCGGCACACTGGAAGATAGGCTGCACCCGCCCGGGGAGGGCCTGTTTTCGGGATGAGCGCAGATATGCAGTCTTCACATGTAGCACATGTTCAGGAGATTACGGCTGTTTGGCAGGGGAATCTGTCACGGCGCGATCAGGCTGTTATTCATAGCTGGCGGCGGTGCATCGAGCATCACCGTCTTGATCCCGCCCAGGCTTGCGAGGCATACATCGTGCCGGACTCTCAGTTGCGCGAGCACCGCCAGCAATCCGAGGCCCTGATCAATATTGCGCGCTCCGGGCTGGAACGCCTTTATCAACAGGTATCCGGGCTTAACTACGTCCTTTTGCTGTCTGATAACAAGGGCGTGACGGTCGATTTTCTGGGTTCGGATGGTCAGCGCGATGCCTTGCGGCAGGCTGGTCTGTATATGGGCTCGGAATGGTCAGAAGAGCGCGCGGGGACGTGCGCGGTGGGCACTTGCCTGCACACGGGCGAGGCCCTGACCATTCATCAAAACGATCATTTCGATCATATGCATGCGCCTTTGTCGTGCACGGCAGCGCCTATCTATCACTACGATGGCGAGCTGGCGGCCGTGCTGGATTTGTCGTTGTTGCAGTCGCCGGAAGTCAAAGCCAGCCAAGGCCTGGCCTTGCACCTTGCGACTGCTGCGACCCGGCGTATTGAATCGGCCAATCTCATGGCTTGCCATCGCCAGGAATGGATTCTGTGCCTGTCCCAGTCACCCGAATTTCTGGATATTGATCCCGAGGCTGCGATTGCCATTGATGGTTCTGGCCGTATCAAGGGAATGACGCATACCGGTGCCCGTATCTTGGCGCGGGCGGCGAATCTGGACTGGCGAAGTCCCGCTGGCCTGCTGGGGCAGAATTTGATGCGTTTTCTGCATCTGGACGTCGATCAATTGCCGACACTGATGCGCCATCGCCCGACTCAGGAGCGGGTTGTCATGGCGCGTGATGGTAGCGTGCTGTTTGCCCACGCCATTGAGCCCCGGCGGGTGTTGAGCAGTCGATCCCTCGGCATGAATGGGGCGGCGGTGGATGCCGCGCTGCCACAGGCCCTTCGCGGGCTGGCGGGTACGGATGCGGCCATGCAGTCTATGTTGCTGAAGGCGGCGCGGCTGGCTCCACGGGAAATGCCTGTGCTGCTGCAGGGCGAGACCGGCTCGGGTAAAGAGTATTTGGCGCGGGCGATTCATGCCGCAAGTGCTCGTCGGGGGAGTTTTGTGGCCGTCAATTGTGCCGCTTTGCCCGAGAGCCTGATTGAGAGCGAGTTGTTTGGCTATCTGGCGGGGACGTATACAGGGGGCGCGGCTCGCGGTCGTATGGGTCTGATTGAAGCGGCCGATGGCGGCACGCTGTTTCTGGACGAGATCGGTGATATGCCGCTAGCCATGCAAAGCCGCCTGTTGCGGGTCTTGGCGGAGTCAGAAGTCACCCCCCTGGGGGCACGCACTGGTAAGCGCGTTGATATACGAGTGATTTCGGCCAGCCATCATGATTTGAGTGCTCTGGTCGAGCAAGGCCGGTTTCGTGCGGATCTGCTGTATCGCTTGAATGCGGCTGTTTTGACTTTACCTGCCTTGCGTCAGCGCACGGATGTTGAGTGGTTGGTGCAGCAGGTATTGCTTCGGCGTAGGAAGGAAGACGATGTGCTGGGCCTGTCTCCGGAAGCGTGGCAGGCCTTGCAGGCGTATGACTGGCCGGGCAATCTGCGTGAACTGGATAATGCGTTGGTGTTGGCGTTGGCGTTGGCGGAAGGCTCATGCATAGAAGTGCATGATTTGCCGGAGGCCTTGCGTGGCATGCGCTCTACTGGTTTTATCGGCACGACGATAACGGGCCGGGCCGAGGAGTTGCCTTGGCAGCAAACCTTGCAGGCCTGTGGCGGCAATGTCAGCGCAGCGGCACGGCAGCTTGGAATCAGCCGTTCCACCTTGCACAGGCATATCAAACGTGCGGGTGTGGCTCATAAGACCGTGTCGGGTGAAACAGGGTGCGACACCTGATGCACCACCTGTGCCACACATGGCACAGTTTCATGGCCCACAAAGGGGATACAGCCCTTTAAAACAAGCCCATTGCGGTTTGGCACGCTGTTTGCTTTGTACTCCATAGCTGGACCGTAAAAGTCCGGCGCAACATTAAAACGATATGGAGACAAATCATGCCAACACAGCAGCAACTGCAGCCGTCCGCACGACAGCTGGACACGGTTCTTGAACAGTTGACCCATGCGCTTGCCAGTCACGCACCAGACGATGCGGCAGCCTTGTTTGCCGAGGACAGCTACTGGCGCGACTTGGTCATGTTCACCTGGAACCTGCGCACCATGGAAGGGCGCGATCAGATACGAGACATGCTGACACAGCAAGAGCAAGCCGCCATTTCCGCCAAGTTTGAGCGTGATAGTGCAGAGCCCGTCAGTGATGATGGCCAAGGTTTGGTAGAAGGCTGGTTTCGTGTGGAAACCGATGTGGCGCGGGGCTATGGCCACATCCGTTTGAAGCACGGGAAGATCTGGACATTTTTGACCACCATGTCAGAACTGAAGGGGCATGAGGAACCTTTAGGTGTGCGCCGTCCTATGGGGGCCGAGCATGGCATCCGACGTGGTCGTCAGACCTGGCAGGAGCGCCGACAACAAGAGCAGGCGGAACTGGGCACATCGGAGCAACCCTATGTGCTGGTGATCGGTGGCGGGCAGGGTGGCATTGCATTGGGCGCACGTCTGCGGCAGTTAAATGTGCCGACTCTTATTATCGACCAGCATGCTCGCCCCGGCGACAGCTGGCGCAAGCGCTACAAGTCGCTGTGCCTGCATGACCCTGTTTGGTATGACCATCTGCCCTACATGCCTTTTCCGGAGAACTGGCCGGTCTTTGCGCCCAAGGACAAGATTGGTGATTGGTTGGAAATGTACGTCAAGATTATGGAGCTGAACTATTGGAGCAGCACCGTTTGCAAGAAGGTGCGCTACGACGAATCCAGCAAGACCTGGGAAGTGGAGATCGAACGCGATGGTCAGCCCATGACCTTGCGACCACAGCAGCTGGTTTTTGCGACTGGTATGTCCGGCAAGGCGAACGTGCCCAGCATGAAGGGGCAGGATGTCTTCAAGGGTGAGCAACAGCACTCGTCGCAACACCCCGGCCCTGAAGCCTACGCGGGCAAAAAAGTGGTGGTGATCGGTGCCAACAACTCGGCTCACGATATCTGCGCCGCACTATGGGAAGCGGGCGCGGACGTCACCATGGTGCAGCGTTCATCCACGCATATTGTGCGATCCGACTCCTTGATGGAGATCGGCCTGGGTGATTTGTATTCCGAACGCGCATTGGCGTCAGGGGTCACCACGCGCAAGGCAGATCTACTGTTTGCGTCCTTGCCCTATCGCATCATGGCGGACTTCCAGGTACCTGTATATGACAAGATTCGCGAGCGTGATGCGGACTTTTATAACAAACTGGAAGCAGCCGGTTTCATGCTGGACTGGGGCGATGATGGCTCCGGGTTATTCATGAAATACCTGCGCCGGGCATCCGGCTACTACATCGATGTGGGCGCTTGTGAGTTGATTATCGATGGCAGTATCAAGCTGAAGTCTCGCACCGATATTAGCCATTTGTCCGAGGACGCCGTGGTACTGACCGATGGCACGGTGTTGCCTGCTGATCTGGTGGTTTACGCCACGGGCTACGGCTCCATGAACGGATGGGTGGCAGATCTGGCAGGCCAGGAGATGGCGGATCGGGTCGGCAAATGTTGGGGCCTGGGGTCAGAGACCATTAAAGATCCTGGCCCGTGGGAAGGCGAGCAGCGCAATATGTGGAAGCCGACCCAGCAGCCTAATCTCTGGTTCCATGGCGGAAACTTGCACCAATCGCGCCATTACTCCCAATATTTGGCTTTGCAGCTTAAAGCCCGTCAGGCGGGTTTGCCGGTACAGGTATACGGGACACAGGAAGTGCATCATCTGCGTTGATGGCTGGTAGGTGTGCACACACGGGCGAGCGGCTGACAGCTTGGCGTCGACCTACAGCAAGCCAGGCGATCCTATCGATTGCCTGGCCTGCTTTGGGATAGCCCCAACGTGCGCCGTCCTTAGCAAACACGCGATCAAGGCCGGGGCTTTGTTAGCAAATCAGCTTAACTTTTTACCTTATGTATCCAGCCAGGCGCGTCCGGCTCGGGGCAAGGGCGTGCGCATTGTTAGCTTCTTGCATAGAGAAAGTGGATGGCAGCGTAGCGAGTTGTTTAATCTCTGGAAGACCGGTGTTGGCGCGTGCTGCCGTGGATCAAATTATGCAGCGATCATCCCCGTAAAACAGGGTGAAAAAGTAAGCCGGCAAGGAGCCAATGGAGGAGGGCTGATGAAATTGCGAATCAATTCTTATAAAGAAAACGCTTGTAGCATTTCGTAGTTTCTGACCTGGGCGCGGATGTTACGGTAGAACCATCCATTGAAAACAACGAACTTTTGTTGATTGATTTGGACTCCTTTTAATAACAGCAATAAAGGTTTTTTTTTAATTAAAAATTCCTTTTCTGATATTGGAGAAAGTCTATGAAAAAATCTGCCATTCTCTCTAGTGTATTAATGGCTACGGCCTTGAGTTTTGGCCTACAAGGTGGCGCAATGGCCAACGAGCCCGCCGTTAATCAGGATCAATCGGCAACGACAGGTGAAGCTGTCAGCGATACTTGGATCACTACCAAGATCAAGGCTGATCTGGCCAGCACCAAGGATTTGAAGAGCACGGGTATCTCTGTTGAGACCAATAACGGCGTCGCAACATTGACCGGTACCGTCCCCAGCGAAATTGAGCAAAAAAAGGCCATTGCCGCCACTGAAAGCGTCAAAGGCGTCGTGAAAGTTGATTCGTCTGGATTGAAAGTAAAGCCAGAATAAGTTTTTTGGATTCAATCCAAGTTTTGAATTCCTGCTAAATAGGAGAACGACTATGAATGAAGATACTATCAAAGGTAAATGGAAGCAGCTCTCGGGTAAAATTCAGGCTAAATGGGGCAAACTGACCAATGATGATGTTGATGTTGCGGAAGGCAATACCGAATATCTGGTCGGGAAAATTCAGGAACGTTACGGTATCGCGCGTGAAGAAGCTGAAAAGCAAGTTCGTGATTTCAACGGTGGTGCTTGATGGCTCAGGCTGATTAATTCAGCGTATAAAAAGACGCTCTGCATAGGCAGGGCGTCTTTGTTTGTATTCCAGGTTTGTGCTGGCCAAAAGCAAGGGTTACCAACGCGGAACCTGCGCAGTATCAGTCCTCATCCATCGCTTGATAGCGCTCGACCAAATAATCCAGCAGCGCCCGTACGGCAGGCATTTGGCCTCGGCGGGATGAAAAGACGGCATGGATGATCTCGCGCCGGGGGGCCCAGTCGGGGATCAGTTTGACCAACGAGCCCTCGGCCAGTTGATCGCATACGACCAAGGTCGGTAATTGCACCACACCCACACCGGCCAGGGCCGCCGCGCGTAGGGCTGTCATATCGGTGGTGATCAGCCTGGGCGTGTGGTGCAGCATGGCTTGGGCCCCGTCGGGGCCGAACAAGGTCCAGGTATGGCTTTGCTGGGGCAGGCCCAACCCCAGACTGGGGTAGTCCGCCAGATCAGCGGGGGAACTGGGCAGGCCGTGGCGTTCAATCAGCGCCGGGCTGGCTATCAGGCACTGGCTGCGGTCAGACAGAACTCGCATTACCAGATCGCTGTCTTGCAGCGGAGGGGGGCGCACGCGAATGGCGATATCCAGCGCCTCTCCAATCAAATCCACGCGCCGGTTGGTGGCGTCCAATTGCACCGTCACATGCGGGTAGCTGACCATGAAATCGGCCAACATATCACTGACATGTGCGTTCAGTAAGGTAATAGGGCAGCTAATCCGTACTACGCCACGCGGCTCGGCCCGGGTCAGTTCAATGGCGGCCTGGGCCGCTTCGGCCTCGACCAGCATGGCTTTGCAGTGTTCGTAATAGGTCTGGCCAATTTCAGTGACGGTAAAGCGCCGGGTAGAGCGCTGGATCAGCCGTACACCCAGGCGTTCCTCCAGCGCGGCCAGTCTGCGGCTTAGTGTGGATTTGGGCAGACCCAATGCGCGGCCCGCTGGGGCGAAGCCGCCGTGATCCACAATCTGAACATAAAAGTACAAGTCGTTTAAATCTTGCATGGCGTTTTATCGTTCCAAAAATGGAACATAGATGGCAGATTTAGGGGGCTACTGGTGTCGTCGTCCCGAGTTTATTCTGTCTCTTATGTTGAAACAAGGAGATGGACATGAAGAAAATTCTTGGTATCTATAGCGCTCCCCGTCCTCATTGGGTGGGCGACGGCTTCCCCGTTCGCTCCCTGTTTTCGTACCACACACACGCAAAGCAGCTGAGCCCCTTCCTGCTGATGGACTATGCCGGACCTGCCGAGTTTGCACCCAGTGCGCACAAACGTGGTGTCGGCCAGCATCCACACCGGGGTTTTGAAACCGTCACCATTGTCTACAAGGGCGAGGTGTCCCACCACGACTCCACCGGCCAGGGCGGCACGATTGGCCCCGGCGATGTGCAGTGGATGACCGCTGGCTCGGGCATTTTGCACGAGGAGTATCACTCCGACGCGTTTGCCCGTTCGGGTGGCACTTTGGAAATGGTGCAGCTGTGGGTCAATCTGCCTGCCAAGGACAAAGGAGCCCCTGCTGGTTACCAGGCCATTACCGACCAGCAGATTCCTGTGGTCGCCCTGCCTGATGCCGCTGGCATGGTGCGTGTGATTGCCGGAGAAAAGGACGGTGCTGCTGGCCCTGCCAAGACCTTTACCCCCATGAACGTCTGGGATGTGCGTTTGAATCAGGGTGGCATTGCCGAGCTGGAAAGTCCCGACGGCTGGACCGCTGCTCTGGTGGTGCTGCACGGCACGGTGCTGGTCAATGGTCAAAGCGTGGCGCGTGAAGGGCAGTTGGTGGTGCTGGATCGGGCAGGTAGCCAGTTCAGTGTCGAGGCCAATAACGACGCTGTAGTTTTGCTGATCAGTGGCCAACCCATTGATGAGCCCGTTGTGGGACACGGTCCTTTCGTCATGAATAGCAAGCAAGAGATTTTGCAGGCTATGGATGACTTTAGCAGTGGCCGATTTGGTGCGATGACCCCTGCATCGGCATCGTAAAACAAGCCTGCGAGGGCTGCACGGCAGCCCTCGTCTTTCACCCCCAGGAGAAACAGCATGTCTATTCCCAACAATGTGGCCAACTTCAACGGTGCCGCCCCGGTCATTGATCCTGATGACGCCGTCATGTTGCTGATTGATCACCAAAGTGGCCTGTTTCAGACCGTCAAAGATATGCCCATGACCACCTTGCGTGACCATGCGGCGGCGTTGGCCAAAATTGCTACGTTGAGCAAGCTGCCCGTGATCACCACGGCATCGGTTCCGCAAGGCCCCAATGGCCCCTTGATCCCCGAGATTCACCCGAATGCCCCCCACGCCCAGTACGTGGCCCGCAAAGGCGAAATCAATGCCTGGGATAACGAGGATTTTGTGGCAGCTGTCAAAGCCACAGGCCGCAAGACACTGATTATTGCGGGCACGATCACCAGCGTGTGCATGGCTTTCCCGGCGATCAGCGCAGTCTATGAAGGCTATAAAGTCTTTGTGGTGATTGATGCCTCGGGCACCTATTCCAAGATGGCCCAGGAAATCACCATGGCTCGTATGGTTCAGGCCGGCATTGTGCCTATCGACGTGGGTGCGGTGGCCTCCGAGCTGCAAAAAACCTGGAACCGTGAAGATGCCCAGGAGTGGGCACAGGTCTACACCAAGATCTTCCCGTCTTATCAACTGCTGATCGAGAGCTACCTGAAAGCGCAGGACGTGCTCAAGAACCAAGAACAGTTGGATTCGCAGCGCTAGTATTCCCCGTGCTGTTGCCGTACCGGGTGCGTGACCCGCACCCATCCCTTTCCATCACCTTTG
>JBQEAN010000072.1:0-12819 GCA_052109075.1 Alcaligenes sp.
TGCTCGTTGGCACTTAATTCCTGCATGGCGCCACTGTACCGTATTTGTCCCTTTTCCAGCACATAGGCCCGATCCGAGACCAGTTCGGCAAAGTGCAGGTTTTGTTCGGACAGCAAGATACTGACACCGGCTTGTTTCAGCTCCAGGATCATGTGCACCATCTGCTCCACAATCACGGGAGCCACACCCTCGGAAGGTTCATCCAGCAGCACCAGATAAGGGTTGCCCATCAAAGTGCGCGCTACCGTCAACATTTGCTGCTCGCCGCCACTCATCTGCCCGCCCGGCCTGTCCTGCATTTGACCCAAGTTGGGAAACAGGCTGTACAAGCGCTCGGGTAGCCAGTGCGGCGCCGCGGTGCCATCCGGCCAGTGTCGGGGAGGTTGACGCCCCACCTCCAGATTTTCAGTGACACTTAAGTCGGTAAAGATACGTCGGTCTTCGGGCACAAAACCCAAGCCTGCACGGGCAATTTCAAAGGGTTGTTTATCGTGAATGGTCTGCCCCATGAATTCGATATGGCCATTGGAGCGCTCCATCAACCCCATCACGGACTTAAGTGTGGTGGATTTTCCTGCACCGTTACGGCCCATCAAGGCAACAACCTCGCCACGCTGTACGGTCAAGGACAGATCAAACAAAATATGCGCTGCACCGTACCAGGCATTCAAGCCATCGACACTGAGCAACGGTGCCTCGGCTGTCGCGCCTGTGGCGGCCCGGTCAGAACCGGCTACGAGATCCTGCGTCATGCCGACTCCTTGTTCTCAAATGTTTTACCAGTGCCAAAGTAAACCTCCTGCACTTTGGGGTGCTGACGGATATAGTCGGCATCCCCCTCTGCCACCAGACGGCCACGGGCCAATACCAGCATGCGGTCCGAATGCTCGAACACCACATCCATGCTGTGCTCAGTAAACAGCACACCCATATTGCGTTCGATCACCAGTTTTTTGGTCAAACGCATCAGCTCATTACGCTCTTTGGGAGCCATGCCCGCGGTGGGCTCATCCATCAGTAAAAGACGTGGATCATTGGCCAAGGCAATAGCCAGCTCCACACGTTTCACATCGCCATAAGCCAGTTCGCTGCATGGCCGTTCGGCTTGCGCCAACATGCCCACCTGATCCAGCAGATCCAGAGCCCGCGCCCGTTCAAATTGAGCCGCCCGACGCCAAAAGGAAAACAGCTTTTTCTGATGGGCCAGCAAAGCCATCTGTACGTTCTCGACCACCGTCAAAGATGCAAAAGTGGCAGCAATTTGGAAGGTACGGCCCACACCCAACGCAGCAATTTTGCGTGGCGCCAGACCCACCAGCTCCTGATCGTCCAGACGCACCGAACCTGCCGTTGGCGTCAGTTGGCCACCCACCATATTGAAGGTAGTGGTTTTGCCTGCGCCATTGGGGCCGATCAAGGCCAGGAATTCGCCGGCCTTCACATCGAACTCAATCCCGTCTACAGCCAGATTGCCGCCGAACGCTTTTTTTAGACCTCGTACTTGCAGCAAACTCATGACGACACCCCCGGTGCCACGCGGCGATGCGCCCAGCGTTTAAAGAATCCGGCAATGCCTTGCGGGAAGGCCAGCACCAGCAACAAAATCACGCCACCAAACAAGGCACGCCAATATTGCGTAAAGCCCAGGAAGAAATCCTGCAGCAAGGTGAACACCGCCGCACCGACGACCGGGCCTACCAGGGTTTGCAAACCACCCAGCAAGACCATGACCAAACCATCCACGGATTTATTCACGGCAATCACTTCAGGCGACACACTGCCCTTGGAAAAGACAAACAAAGCGCCAGCCAGACCGGCAAAGGTACCCGCCAAGATAAAGGTCAGCCACTGCACACTTTTCACAGGAATACCAATCGCCTCGGCCCGCAAGGCCGAGTCCCGGCTGGCACGCATGGCATAGCCAAAGGGCGAGAACAAAATCCGGCGCAGCATGAAGGCTGCCGCCACGACCACAAACAAGGCAAAGTAATAGTAGCGTTCACCCGACAGCCATTCGGCAGGCCAGATACCGACCACGCCGTTGGAGCCGCCGGTAAAACTGTCCCACTGATACACAATCGACCAAACGATCTGTGCGAAAGCCAAAGTCAGCATGGCCAGATACACCCCGGATAGACGCACGCAGAACCAGCCAAAGATCAATGCACCTAAACCGGCGACCGCTGGAGCCAGAACCAAAGACCAGCCCATAGACAGGGCAGCCGCTTTAAAGAGCAAGGCGGCCGCATACGCACCCAGCCCAAAATAGGCCGCATGACCAAAAGAGTTCATGCCACCTGGCCCCATCATGAAGTGCAGGCTCAAGGAGAACAGCGCCAGGACCAAAATATCCAAAGCCAACACAGGGGCGTAAGGGAACCAGTCGCTCAACAAAGGCAAGGCGGCCATCACGCCCAGAACCACCAACACCATGATCTGGAATGCCCCACTGCCTGCGCGCAACGGCGCTTCAATCGGGGCCGAGTTACGGCTGACGGCCTGAGCACGACCAAACAAGCCCCAGGGCCGGAATACCAGCACCACGGCCATGAAAATGAATTCCACCACCAGCGTTAATTTGGGAAAAGCAAAGTCCACACCAAAGAAAGTGACGGTTCCCAACGCAATACACAGGGCTTTCAATTCAGCCACGATCAAGGCGGCTACATAAGCACCAGGAATGGAGCCCATGCCACCGACCACCACAATCACAAAGGCATCCCCAATCACGCTCAAATCCAGCAGCAGATTGGCTGGCTGGCGCGGCAATTGCACGGCCCCACCCAAACCGGCCAGGAAAGCGCCCAGTGCAAATACGCCCGTAAACAACCAGGCCTGATTCACACCCAACGCACCCAGCATCTGCCTGTCATGGGTCGCGGCGCGTACCAACACGCCCCAACGCGTACGGGTCAGCAAGAGCCAGAGCAAACCCAGCACCACGGGGCCGATCACGATCAGCACCAGGTCATAAACCGGGAAAAAACGACCTGCAATAGAAATAGAACCTTTCAAGCCCGGAGCCAAGGGCCCCAGCAGATCTTCCGGCCCCCACACCGCCAAGGCCCCGTCATTGATGACCAGCACCAAGGCAAAGGTGGCCAATAACTGGAACAGCTCGGGCGCTTTATAAATACGCCGCAACAGCACAATTTCCAGCAAAGCGCCCAATGCGCCGACCAGCAGGGCCGCTACAATCAGGCCCGTCCAGAAACCTAGCGCCGAGCCACCCATGAACTGCACGGTGGAATACGCCATGTAGATGCCCAGCATGTACAGCGAACCGTGTGCAAAGTTGACGATGCGTGTCACCCCAAAGATCAGGGAAAGACCTGCCGCCACCAGGAACAAAGACGATGCCTCGGCCAGCCCGTTAAGGAACTGCACCCATAAACCCGATAAGGCCATTACTGCCTCGCGTCAGAAGTGGCGCGCCAGGTGGCGCGCCGATCTACGAAATACTGCGTTTTTGGAATTATTGATTCGCTGCGGCAGGACGCCACTGGCTGACTTGTTCATCCGTAGGCTGCACATCTTTGCCATCGGCATAGCGGATGTTGGTCATGATGCCTTTGCCATCCTGTTTGGCCAGCACGCCCACATACGCCCCCTGTGTGGATTGCTGATCTTGCGTACGGTAGGTGATGGGGCCAAACGGCGTCACCACATCCAGGCCACGGAAGGCTTTGATCATGGCTTCGGTATCTGTAGAGCCGGCTTTCTCAATACCGGCAGCAATAGAGACGATGGTGCTGTAGCCAATAATGGTGCCCAGACGTGGATGCTCTTTGTACTTATCCTGATAGGCTTTAAGGAAGGCATTATGTTCAGGCGTGTCGATGGCATACCAGGGGTAGCCGGTGACAATCCAGCCTTCCGGCGTTTCGTCTCCCAAGGGGTCCAGGTATTCGGGCTCGCCCGTCAACATGCTGACCACCGGAAAGGTGGGGGTAAAGAACTGGCGCTGATTACCGGCACGGACCAGACGGGCCAAGTCGGACGCAAACAGCACGTTAAAAACGGCATCGGGCTTGGCCTCCGACAGAGCCTGAACCACGGCGCCCGCATCCACTTTACCCAGTGGTGTCGCCTGCTCGGCTACAAATTCGATATCAGGCTGCGCTTCTTTCATCAAAGTTTTGAACGTAGCGATTGCTGACTGACCGTACTCGTAGTTGGGGTACACAATAGCCCAACGTTTCTTGTTCAACTTGACCGCTTCAGGTACCAGCATGGCCACCTGCATATAGGTGGAGTTGCGCAGGCGAAAGGTGTAGCGGTTGCCATCAGCCCAGACAATCTTGTCGGTCAAAGGCTCGCTAGCCAGAAAAAAGACTTTTTTATGTTTGGCAAAATCGGTAATGGCCAGACCGATATTGGACAGGAAGGTCCCTGTCAGCACATCCACTTTTTCACGCGAGATTAATTCCTCGGCAGCGCGTACGGCATCGCCTGGGTTGGAGTTGTCATCCTTGATGATCAACTGCAATTGCTTGCCGTGAATCCCCCCGGCCTGATTGATCTGCTCGATCGCCAATTCCATCCCGTTTCGGTACGGCCCCAAAAAAGCCGGTTGGGATTTATAGCTGTTGAGTTCCCCAATCTTGATCACACCCTCGGCGGCAGCGGTGGCCCCCAAGGTTTGCAACACCATTGTTCCAGCCAGTGCTACCCCTGCAAATGTCTTATTCATTGTCTTCTCCGTGGGCTTGTGACGCGAAACACGACTCAGCGACTTGTCTTGTTTTAGTGATTTAAAGTGTACACATGGTATTTTTGCGAGTAAATCGGCCAAGACCTAGGGATATACCCTTGAACACTTTAAACATAAAACACAAATACCTACGCAGAACGCCGGAAAACCAAGGAAATGACGAACAAATGAGCAGAGAAAGTTAATAACCTGGGGAAAAATAAAAACGCAGATATACAGTGACTACACTTAATAAGCTCAAAAATTAAGACACTACTGCCCTGCCGGTTCCTGGACGAGTCGAATCGTGGATTTCATAAACTGCTCCATCATATCCGGCAACAGGGGGCCAAACGCCTAAAAAACCTTATGAAAGGCGTATGAAAATGGCTTGCCCGCCAGAGGCGGGGATAACAATCAGCCACTGCGAGTTTGGTGAACACGCTGCCCTGAAGAAGGTAAATCGTAAAGCTGAGGGGTACGAGTCGGGTTAAAGTCCTGCCATTGACCATCACTCCAATTGCCGTTGGCCCATTCAATGGCGTAACCTCCATTGCGCTGCAATTCACGTACCAGCACAGCCTCCTCGGCCTGTCCCAAACGCGCCGCCAGCATGACGCCGGAAACACGGTTCAAGGGTTCATTTTCAGGTCTACGGCCGCCCAGCTTCACGATACCGCCCACCATGGCGCCGACATAGGCCCCCAAGGCCGCAAAGGCCAGCAATAAAAACTGAGGCCAGCTTGTCATGCTGAGCAACCACCAGCCCAGGGCTCCCCCCAGCGCTGCCCCCAGCACGACACCCAGGATGGCTCCCAAACCACCGCCTCGGGCAGCCTTGTCCAAAGTCCTGTCGCCCCCAATCGGATACTGCGCGTGCTGACCGCTAGGCTTAAGGTAGAAAATCTGCAGATCCTGGCTGTCCAAACCCTGTCCCTGCAGGACTCGTGCTGCTTGTTGGGCTTGATCAAACGTGTCGAATTCCGCCGCAATAATACGTTCCATAACAAGGCTCCCAAATAAGTACATACAAGCAAAATTGCCAGCAATTTTCGTTCCTAAATCTCCTTCTCTACTGGGGAAATCCTCTAGAAGCTTTCACATGGAAGTATCAATACCTAAAGTATTTTGACGTTATATTCTCAAGAGATAAAAAAACGTAGCCCTCCAGGGCTGCTCTTCTGGAGACTAGACTTTGACTTCCCCTCGTCGCTTCCCATCCCGGCTGACTCTCAGCGTAGTGGCTACCAGCATCTTGATGACCGCCTGTGCCAGTGCTCCGTTGAATGACCGCAGTGTCACCATCAAACGCGACAGCTACGGCACCCCACACATTTATGCGGACAGCACGTATGGACTGTTTTATGGCTATGCCTATGCCGTGGCTACCGACCGTCTGTACCAAATGGAAATTGCCAAGCGTTCTGGCTGGGGAACAGTAGCCGAGGTTCTAGGCCCCGATTTTCTGGAACTGGATAAAGTCACCCACAACAATATCGACCCGGACTCCATCCGCAAACAGCTGGCTGGGCTGTCTAAAGAAGACAGGGCCATGTTCGAAGGCTATGCCGCTGGCTTTACGCAACGTGTCCGCGAGGTCAAGGCGCAAGCCGACACGCTTATGCCCAAGGAGTTTCTGGACAAAGGTTTTGAACCGTCGGAATGGCAGGCCGAAGATATCGCCATGGTCTGGGTTGGGCTGATTCTGAATCGTTTTTTTGCCGGTACGGCTGAAGTCGCCAACCTGAATCTGCTGGAAACCTTGAAGGCCGACCAGGGTGTGGAACGTGGGGAGCAGTTGTACAAGCAACTGCGCTGGCTAAGCGACCCCACTGCCCCCACCATCATTCCGCCGTCTGACATCAAAGCCACCCAGGCTGATTTGCCCACGCAGCTGCAAGCGATCTCCTCGCAGGCCGCGCAGGAGTATCTGCACAAGCAAGCGATCGCCTTGGGCCCTACCGTAGCCGCTGGCACGCCAACCGCCAGCAATGCCTGGTTGCTGGGCCCGGAAAAGACCACTCACGGCCATGCCGTGCTGTACAACGGCCCGCAACAAGGCTGGTACACCCCATCCATTACCTACAGCGTCGGCCTGCACGGTGCAGGCTACGACCTGACGGGTAGCACCGCCGTGGCCCTGCCTGCTATTTTGTTCGGCACCAATGGCCAGATCGCCTGGGGTTCTACGGTAGGCTCGCTGGACACCAACGACGTCTACCAACTGCGTCTGAAAGAAGGCGACCCGCACAGTTACTGGTATGACAATGCCTGGCGTCCCATGGCGCACAAGCAGATACGCATCAAGGTGCGTGGCCAGGACGATGTGATGCTGGACGTATACCGTGCCGCCCAAGGCTATGTCAGCAGTTGGGACAAAAAGAACAACACCGCTTACGCCAACCGCCGTACCTGGGAAGGCCGGGAAATTGAAACCCTGCTGGGCTGGGCGCATGCCGCCAAAGCAAGCAATTGGGAACAGTTCATGGCACAGGCTTCTCGCGTCAGTGCCTCCATTACCTGGTTCTATGCGGACACTCACAACAATATCGGCACGGCAGCCTTGGGCCTCTTGCCCAAACGTCCCGCCAATCAAGCCATCCAGTTCCCGGCTACCGGCGATGGCAGCATGGAATGGCAAGGTTTCCTAAGCTTTGAGCACAACCCAAAAGTGTTGAATCCGCAGCAAGGCTATATCGCCAGCTGGAACAACAAGGCTTATGGTGCTTTGCTGGCCGATAACTCCAACTTCTCCTATGTGGATCGCGTGCAGGAACTGCTGGCTCCTTTGCAAGCCAAGCAACGCCTGAGCGATGAAGAAATCTGGGGCATTGATTCTCTGGGCGCTCGCTCTGACCTGAATGCTCGTTACTTCGCCCCCATCATCCAAGAAGCCGCCAAGCTGCCGCACGCTAGCGCCTTGGCCCGTCAGGCCGCCGAGCAGTTAAAGGGCTGGGACTACAAGCTGGAACTAGCCAGCGACGGCAAGCAATATGCAGGTAGCGCCCCGGCGGTCATGCAGGCCTGGATGCAAGCGGCCGTACCCGTATTTTTGAAAGGCCATTTGCCCGACAGCGTCTATAGCAGCTATACCCAAAGCCTGTACCCCGCCGTGGATGATCCACGTAGCGCGCAACCAGCCGCCGCAGCCAAGCTGATCTGGAATGCCATCCAAGGCCCCGCTTCCGGGGTGCCACAGACGATTGATTTCCTGCAAGGTCGCCCCGCCCAGGAACGGGTGCTGGATGCTCTGGAACAAGCGGCAGCCACGCTGCAAAAGTCGCAAGGTTCACAAGCCCGGCAATGGCGTGCTCCAGCGGTATCCATGTTGTTTGCTGCCCGCAATGCGATTGGGGTGCCGTGGTCTGATCCCGCACACGAGCGTCGTATCTTGCCCTACCTGAACACCGGCAGTGCCCGCTTTCAATACGTACTGGACCCCGCAGGCGTGCGCATGTGCTCGATCATGGCCCCGGGGCAAAGCGGTTTCATCAGCCCCCAAGGTGAAGCCGACCCGCATCACTCGGATCAGCTAGAGATGTTTAGCGCATTCAAATGCAAGAGCGATGCCATTAGCGCTCAGGAGATCGACAAGGCCAGCCAGGACAGCCAGACCCTGCATTACTAGGGCCAGAAAAAACCGGGCCTGGAGCTTGTACAGCGCCGGGCCCGGTTTATCGTTGCGGCAAGCTCAGTCCTGGGCGACAACCTGGTTACGCCCTGCCCGCTTGGCGCTATACAAGCGCTGATCCGCCAGCTGCAACACCTCTTCAATATTTTGACCGGGCTGGCACAAAGCCAAACCAATACTGGCCGTGACCTGAAACGGCTGGCGATCGTGATTGAAGAATATCTGGCCATGCACCTGGCGCAGCAACAATCGCGCAAAACTCAAAGCCTGTTCATCGCTACGGCCTGAAAGGATCAGTATGAATTCCTCGCCACCATAGCGTGCCGCCAAGTCTTCCGGCCCCAAATGCGCCTTGAATAAAGAGGCCGTACGCATCAGCACCTCATCGCCCACCGAATGGCCGTGAGTGTCATTGATCTGCTTGAAATGATCCAGATCCACCATCAAGATATGCAGGGCCTCGTGTGCGGCTTCTTGTCCTAATTGGCGGCTCAAGGCTCCCCGGTTCAGCAAGCCCGTCAACGTGTCGTGCGTGGCTTGCCGATATAAACGCAGCAACAGCCCCAGGTGAAAATAATTAGCGGTCAAGGCCACGGTCAATAAAGCACTCAAAAGCCAAAGATCCTGTAAACCTTTCATGGTGAGCCACGTGCCCGAACTGACGCTGGCCAAAACCTGCAAGGCAATCAAAGCGCCCCCGACCAAGGCTGATTCCAACAGCGTGAACGGGAAAATACTAAGGGTTGCCACCAATAAAAAAGGAATAAAACCGTAACCCAGCACGACATAATGCCCGGCCCCGGCCAGGGTCAGCAGCATATAGGCATAAAAAGAGGCAGGCAGAATAAAGACCAGCCCACTCAGCACATAAATGCGGGTAATGCGCTGATGCCCATTAAAAGCCAGCCAAACGCACAAAATAAGGCCGCCCAGACTTAAAACCCGGATAGCCATCAGGTGCACTGGCCAACTAGGCAAGACCCACCAATCCATCAAAGCCCACAAAGGTGTGAGCAAAGCAAATAGCAAGCCGACTAAAATGACACGGCTGCGCAAATACTCCATGCGGGCATGAATAAAGTCACGAGAATGATATTTCCCGCTCAGTGTGTCGCGCACCGAGCTAATACTGATCGCTTGCAAGTGTTTCCAGCCTTCCAAGATTGTTCCCATCAATCGATTCGCCTAGAAGAAACAAAATAACATATTGGCAATTTTTAGTTACATCAGTTCAAAAAACAAGCTGTCATTTCTTTCAGGGTCCGCGGGTGCTGACCCTGACTTACCGTCACGCTGCTTGGTGTTGTTTGCTCATCCAGCTAATCACCTCTTCCAGCATCGACTCACCCGAATCCTGCGGGCGCCACAACAGACCTAGTTGACCATGCAAACGCGGGTCACTCCAGTCCAGTTCCAAAATACATAAATCGGGGTAGACAGGCATCATGCTACGGGTCATGGGCACTAAAAAATGACTATTAACTGCAACACGAGCATTGGTATGCGCATAGGCGGATTCAATCGCGCAGGTGGGATAGGGTAAGCCCTTGGCATCCAGGCCCAACTCAAAACTGCGCCGCATGGGGCTGTTTCGGGGCGGCAAAATCCAGGGGTACTCCAGCGTTTGCTCCCAGGTCACTTCATCCTGTTGTGCCAGAGGGTGTTTACGGCACGAGGCCACCCCCAAGGGCACCATGCCCAGGGGCAAATACCCCATAGCCGGGTTGCGGCCTGCTTCGTCCACCCGACCAATCACCAGATCCAGTTCACCCTGTTCCAGATTCCGGCTAAGCACATCCAGCGTACCTTCCTGAATGCGGATGTGGCATTGCGGATCGCGCTCGTACAAATACGTCAGCAACTGGGGCAAATAAACTGCTGCAACCATAGGCGAAATACCCAAGGTAAATTGCTGACGAAAACCTCGCCGGTATTGCTCCAGGGTCGCATTCATGCGATCCAGACGATTCAGCACCCCTTGAGCCTGAGTAACCAGGGCTAATGCCGCCGGTAAAGGCTCGATACCGCGCGCATGGCGCTCGAATAAGGGCATGCCTATATTGTCTTCAAAATCCTTCAGCCATTTTGACAAGGCAGGCTGAGTCATATTGGATTGCCGGGCCACATCGCTCATGCTTTTTTCTTCGCACAAACGAATTAAAACCTGCAAATGCTTTAAGCGAATGCGTTCACTCCAGCTCATGACTTACCTATATGAAAGATGTATGTATACCTGCAAGTTATTCAATTTAACATTATGGCTACAGCTTCCATAATAGGGATACCCAAAGCTACAAAATAGGCACGTCATGTCTCAATCAGGACCCAATTTTTTATTGATCATTGCGGATCAACTCCGCGCTGACCATTTGGCTTGTTATGGCAATAAAGAAGTAAAAACACCCAATCTGGATGCTTTAGCTGCCCGTGGCTGGAGTGCCGACCGATTTTACGTCGCCACCCCCATCTGTATGCCCAACCGCGCCTCCTTGATGACCGGTCGTATGCCATCAGTACACGGTGCCCGTCATAATGGAGTCCCTTTGCCACTGGACTCCAGCACTTTTGTGGATGTGCTGCGCCAGGCTGGCTGGAGTACCGCCTTGGTGGGCAAGGCTCATCTGCAAAACATAACAGACACGCCCCCGCTCTACCCACGCCCGGAGGACCCACCCACCCAGGGCGAGGCACGTCCGGCACTGGCCTTGAATGATTACGGCCAGGAGTGTGGCCAGCTGTGGCAAGAGCGCGCTGATCATGGTGTCACCCTGCCTTTTTACGGCTATGAACATGTGGATCTGGCGATTGATCACGGCGATCAGGTCTGGGGAGACTACGGTCGCTGGTTACAGGACGAGCATCCAGAAATCGCTGCCTTGTCCGGCCCTGAGCACGCCATCCCGACTCCGGACTACGAACTAAGCCGGTTTGGCCAAGCCTGGCGTACTCGTGTGCCAGAAGAGTACAGCACCACGGCCTGGATTGGTGAACGTACCCGCGCTGTGCTGGACAAATATGCCCAGGAACAACAGCCGTTCTTTATCCAGTGCTCCTTTCCCGATCCGCATCACCCCTTTACGCCGCACGGTCAGTACTGGGACATGTACAAGCCTGAAGAAGTCAGCCTACCCGCCTCCTTCCATCTTGGGCCACATCCCCTGCCTGCTCACCTGCAATTGCTGCATCAATTGCGCGATGAAGGCAAAGCCATCAAGCACACTCCAACGCTGTTTGCCTGCACCGAGCGCGAGGCCCGCGAAGCGATTGCCCTGAACTATGGTTCCATTACCCATATTGATGCCGAGATCGGGCGCATTCTGGACCATCTGGAACAAACCGGCCAGGCTGAAAACACCATCGTCATGTTCATGAGCGACCATGGCGACTTCATGGGCGACCACCAGCTGATGCTGAAGGGCCCCGTTCATTACCAGAGCATTATTCGCAGCCCCTTTATCTGGTTTGATCCCACCGATACGCAAGGGCAAGGCACAAGCCCGGCGGTCTGTTCTACCATTGACGTCGCGCCGACGGTTTTGCAACGTGCGGGCCAGTTGCCCTACAACGGTATTCAAGGCCGCTCTTTGCTGACTCTGATGCAGCAAGTGCAAACAAATTGGCGCACGGGCGTGCTGATTGAGGAAGAAAACCAGCGCAAGCTATTCGACACGCCGATCCGCACCAAACTGCGTTCCCTGGTCACGCAAAATCACCGTTTAAGTTTGTATGAAGGCGGTCAAATTGGTGAGCTGTACGACCTTCAAGCTGATCCGCTGGAGCAGCATAACTTATGGGATGAGCCTACTGCGCAGGCTTTAAAAACAGCGCTTTTATGTGAGTTGATCGATACCATGATGGCTCACAGTGAAACCAGTCCTCTGCCTTTGGCAATAGCGTGAGCTAAATACCTTAACTACTATCTGGAGACATCTATGCCCACCCTTTTCTTGCTGCGCAAAGTAAGTATTTGTGCGCTGATCTTACCTTTGGCTACACCAGTCCAGAGTGCCGAGGTAGCCACAATTGTGGTCAGCTCTGTGGCAGGCGGCCCGCTGGATATCTTGGGTCGTATGTTGGCTCGTGAAGCGACAGAGACGACTGGCCAAACGATTGTGGTTGAGAACCGTGCGGGTGCCGCGGGCACGATTGCTGCTGAAGCGGTGGGTCGCGCCAAGCCGGATGGCAATACGCTGTTGTTGACACTGGATACGGTTGCCACGGCTAATCCGCATGTTTACGTCAACAGCAAGTTCAAGATCGGCGATTCCCTGGAGCTGGTTTCGTTGCTAGGTACGTTTGACCAAGTATTGGTCGTTCCCAGCAAAACCGGCATCAAAACGCCGGCTGCTTTTCTGGAACGCGCCCGTGCAAAGCCGATGAACTATGGTTCGGCTGGCATGGGTTCGCCTGGGCATTTGATGATGTCGGCTTTGACTCAAGATAGTGGCATCAAGCTCGATCACATTCCGTATCGCAGCAATAGCGCCGTGGTCAA
>JBQEAN010000073.1:0-12028 GCA_052109075.1 Alcaligenes sp.
ACCATCCGGTACTGGAAGAGGGTCTGCGTACCGCCCTACGTCAGGCTCAGTCGGCCTTGCGAACCAAGTGAACGGACATCGGTAAGTCTGGCGGTGCACCGCGAAAAGCTGCCCCCAGCTTTCACCGATGTAGAAGGCAAGTTAATGTGTGGGAAAAGCCAGGTCTTGGCGCTGCTCTATGGCAGCAAGCTACGCACGCCATCGGCCAGAACCTGTACGGATTCCGTATCAGGGGCCAAATACCGTGCCTTCCCTGTCTGATCGAAAATGTACACACCACGACTGTGCGAGACTTCGTAGTTGTCTGGTTTATTGGGGTCCGGCTTTTCGATTTGAAAGGCCACCCGGTAACGGCGTGCCAGATCCGTAATTTGTTTTTCTGAACCCGTCAGCCCGACGGTATGTTTGCCATCAAATGCGGCTACATAACGGGCCAGTGAATCGGGGGTGTCGCGGTGGGGGTCCACACTGACAAAAATGATGCGCACCTGCTCGGCATCACGACCCAGCTCGTCCATGACGGCACCGAGTTGAGCCAAGGTGGTCGGACAAATATCCGGGCAACTGGCATAGCCAAAAAACATCATGACGACTTTGTCTTTGAAGTCGTCCTGGGTAACGGTTTTGGGGCCAGCAGCTTGAAGGGAAAAGCGCAGATCAGGCAGGAAGCCACGTACGGGATGCAGATTGGCAGCGGCAACGCTACCTGCCAGGAACAAGCCCAGCGCCAGCGTCAGGCCAAACTGCTTTAACAAGACAAGAATGGGCGGGGCTGGGCGGGGTGTCATAGACGTCCTCTTGGTTTAGGCGGGCTCTGGTGTGAGTCCGCTGTGACGGAGCAGGGCGGTAATGGAGGGATTGCGGCCACGGAAAGCGCGGAAGGAGTCGGCAGCAGGACGCTCGCCCCCTACGGACAGAATCTCGCGCCAGAAGCGATGCCCCGTATTGCTGTCGAGCGTATCACGCGCCCCATCTGAGTGGGTATAGGCTTTTTCCTCAAAGGCCGAGTAGGCATCGGCCGACAGGACTTCTGCCCATTTGTAGCTGTAGTAACCCGCGCCATAGCCACCTGCAAACAAGTGCGAGAACTGATGCGGGAAACGGTGCCATTCGGGTGGAAACAGCACGGCTACTTCTTGACGTACCTGATCGAGAATTTCCATGACAGCATCAATGCTCATGCCGCTGTCGCGCGAGTGGATCAGCATGTCGAACAGGGAGAATTCCAGCTGACGCACCATTTGCATGCCGCTTTGGAAGTTGCGGGCCAGATTCAGCTTGTTGTAGAGCGAGCGGGGCAGATGTTCGCCGGTTTCTACGTGGGCGGTCAGCATTTGCACGACAGGCCATTCCCAGCAGAAGTTTTCCATGAACTGCGAAGGCAGCTCGATAGCGTCCCATTCCACGGCGGAGAACGCCGAGGCAGCGGGATCATCCACCCGCGAGAGCAGGGTATGCAAGGCGTGGCCGGATTCGTGGAATAGGGTGATCACATCGTCATGCGTCAGCAAGGCAGGGCGACCGGGCTGGGGTTCAGCAAAGTTGCACACCAGATAGGCAATCGGCAGGCACAGATCGTCGCCCAGACGGCGGCGGCTACGCTCGCTATCGACCCAGGCACCCCCTTGCTTGCCTTGGCGGGCGTGCAGGTCCATATACAGATAGCCCAGGATCTTGCCATCCGATGCGATCACTTCAAAAGGACGCACGGCGGGATGCCAGGCAGGGATGTCGGCCGCACGCAGCGTCACGTCAAACAGGCGCTGGATCACTTTGAACAGACCGCTTAGGACGGCCGGTTCCGTGAAGTATTGTTTGACCTCATCTTCCGAATAGGCGTAGCGTTGTTCGCGCAGGCGCTCGGCGCTAAAGGGCACGTCCCAGGCTTGTAATGTTTCCAGGCCCAGTTCCTTTTGGGCGAAGGCTTGCAGCTCGTCCAGGTCCTGGCGGGCATAGGGGCGGGCTTTGTTGGCCAGATCGCGCAAGAAGCTCATCACCTGTTCGGGGGTGTCAGCCATGCGGGTTTCCAGACGCATATGGGCGTAGCTGGCAAAACCCAGCAGGCTGGCTTCCTGGGCGCGCAGGTCCAGCAAGGTCTCAATCGCTTTGGAATTATCAAATTGGGCATCACCTTGCTCGGACGCAATGGTGGTGTAGGCCCGGTACATCAATTCACGCAGTGTCTGATTGCGTGCGTACTGCATGACGGGTAAATAGCAGGGCATTTTCAGCGTCAGACGCCAGCCTGCTTGATCATTGTCTTGGGCAGCACGCTGGGCAGCAGCCAGAACGTCATCGGGGATGCCGTCCAACTCGGCCTGGTCGGTGATCAGGTAATGCCATTGGTCAATAGCGTCCAGAACGTGCTCGGAGAATTGCTGCGAGGTCTGAGCCAGTTCGTCGGAAATACGGGCGTAGTCGTCACGCGCCTGCCCTTCAAGCTGCACGCCGCTCAAGCGGAAATCGCGCAGGGCCAGGGTAATGATGCGTTGGCGCTGGGGGCTCAGCGAGGCAAATGCAGGGCTGTCCGCCAGCGCCTGATAACGCTGGAATAACGGCCGGTTCAAGCCCACCCAAGTCGAGAACTCGCTCATGCGCGGCAGGCACTGGTTGTACACCGTGCGCAGCTCGGGCGTGTTGATGACCGAATTCAGGTGACCGGCCACCGACCAGGCACGATACAAGGTTTCGGTGGCGTCGGTGATGGGCTCAACGATGGTGTCCCAACTGGGTTCGCTATCGTCGTTGGAGACAGTGTCTACCGCTTGGCGGGCCAGCTCCAGTAGATGATCCACCGCCTGCTCAATGTGCTCAGGCTGGATGGCGGGGTAGTCAATAAGGCTGTCGATAGGAACCAGTAAGGGATTTGTCGTCATAAACCGTTAGTTAATTTAAAGACTGATGTTGGCCGAGCGTTCGGCCGCTTCCAAGGTGTTGACCAGCAGCATGGCAATGGTCATGGGACCAACGCCACCGGGCACGGGAGTAATGGCCGAGGCAACGGCACTGGTGCTGGCAAAGTCCACGTCGCCGCATAGCTTGCCATCGGCACCCCGATTGATACCCACGTCGATCACGACGGCACCGGGTTTGACCATATCGCCGGTAATGATACCGGGACGGCCGACGGCCGCCACCAATACATCGGCGCGGCGTGTTTGAGCAGCCAGATCGCGTGTTTTGGAGTTGCACAAGGTGACAGTTGCGCCCGCAGCCAGCAAGAGCATGGCCATGGGTTTGCCGACGATATTGCTGGCACCGACCACTACGGCCTCAGCACCGCGCAGCGTCACGTTTTCGGACTCCAGCATCTTCATGACGCCGTAGGGCGTACAAGGAGCGAATAAAGGCTTGCCGGTCATCAGCATGCCCGCATTGCTGACGTGAAAACCGTCCACGTCTTTATGCGGGGCAATGGTTTCAATGACCTTGTGCTCGTCCAGATGAGCGGGCAGGGGCAGTTGCACCAGAATGCCGTGTACTGAGCTGTCCTGATTCAGGCGGGTAATCAGGGCCAGCAATTTGGTCTCTGTGGTGTCCGCAGGCAGGCGGATGATTTCGGACTTCAGGCCGGCGGCTTCGCAGGCCAGGCCCTTGTTGCGTACATACACCTGGGAGGCCGGGTCTTCGCCGACCAGCACCACGGTTAGACCGGCCTGGATACCGTGTTTTTGTTGCAAGGCCTGCACGCGTTGTGCGACGTCTTCCTTGATCTGAGCGGACAGCATTTTTCCATCAATAATCCGAGCACTCATTTACGCATCCTCGGACTTGGTGAGGGCGATTTTCATGAGGTCGGCAACCGTGGTGACTTCCAGTTTTTCCATGATATTGGCGCGGTGCGCTTCGACAGTTTTAATGCTGATATTCAAGTCCCCAGCGATCTGCTTGTTCAGACGACCGGCAACAATGCGCTCCAGCACTTGCTGCTCACGGGCGGTCAGGCGGCCCAGGACTTCTTGTTGATCTTTTTGTACCTGTGCTTGCGAAGCACGAGCCGTAGCTTGTTCGATCATGCGGCCCACAATGGTGCGCAAATCGGCTTCGTTAAAGGGTTTTTCCAGAAAATCGATGGCCCCTTTTTTCATGGTGCTCACGGCCATGGGCACATCGCCGTGGCCGGTAATGAACACAATCGGGATGGTTGACTTGCGGACAATCAGGGCTTCTTGGAGCTCCAGGCCGCTCATGCCGGGCATACGCACGTCCACAATCAGGACGGCCACTTGCGCCGGATCATAAGCGCCTAAAAACTCTTCGCCCGATGCAAAGCAGCGGACCCGGTAGCCGTTGGCTTCCAGTAGCCAGCGCAAGGAGTCCCGTACGGCTTCGTCGTCATCGACTACGTAAATGGTGCATGGCATTTGCGGGCTGGTCATTCGGGTATCTCCAGTTTGTTATCAAGGGTGTCCGCTACATCGGGTGCCGCACAAGGTAGACTGAAACGGAAAATCGTTCCACCCTCTGGATTGCCGACTGCCCACAGGCGGCCGTGATGCGATTCAATAATTGTGCGACAGATATTCAGGCCCATCCCCAGGCCTTCGGACTTAGTACTGTAAAACGGTTCAAAGAGGCGTTCGGGATCTTTCAAGCCATGACCGCGATCGATGACGGCCATCTCTAAAAGCGATTCTTGTTGGCTGATCACCAATTGGAGCACGTGATGTTCACTATGTTCCATGGCTTCGATCCCATTTTTGAGCAGATTCAATAATACCTGTTCTATGAGGATGGAGTCGGCAATGACGTCAGGAACGGGGTCAGGAATGCTTAATTCGATCTCGATTTGGCGCTTGCGGGCATCGATTTCAGCAAAGCTGACGGCGTTTTCCACAATACGCATCACTTTGGCACGGGTGCGGCGTGGCTCGCTACGCTTTACGAACTCGCGAATGCGGCTGATGATCTTGCCGGCACGCTCGGCTTGCTGTGCGGCTTTTTCCAGCGCGGCCAGCAAGGTTTCGGGTTGATAGCGGCCCGACTTGAGCATGGCGACTGCACCCATGCTGTAGTTATTGATAGCGGTCAGGGGCTGGTTCAATTCGTGTGCCAGGGACGAGGCCATTTCACCCATTGTGGTCAGCCGGCTGGTCAGTTGCACTTTTTCCTGCTGAATCCGAGACGCCTCTTCATGTTTGCGACGATCTGTAATGTCGCGTGCCACTTGCAGACGGACGCGGCGTCCGTCTGTCCAGGCCAGCATGCGATGGTGGACTTCAAACCAGCGGGCGGCGGATTCGGAGTAAATCTCCACGGTTTCGTCGGTGAAGCGCCCCAGACGACCACCCAGCAATTCGGCGTGGCCGTTGGACTGGGCACCAAAGAAACGACGATAGGTGCGGTTGGCAAACAGCAGCTCCAGACCGTCCGAGGTATCGGCCACCACAGAAATGGCATCGTCCAGACCTTCCAGTACCGTCATGAAGCGCTCGTGCGCGGCGGTCAAGGCTTCTCGAATACGCTTCGGTTCGGTGATGTCCGTCATGGAGGTCATCCAGCCGATTTGCTCGCCGTTAGGGGCGCGCAGCGGCGAGACATACATACGGGCAGTGAAGCGCGAGCCGTCACGACGCTGGGCGTCTACTTCCAGGCCACTGCTGGGGGTGCGGCCCGAGAGCAACAGATCCAGTGTTTCTTGGTGCTGTTGATGGCGACCGGGTAACCAATAAGGGAAGGGGGCGGTGCGTCCCACCAGATCGGCCTCGTTCCAGCCGATCATCCTACAGAAAGCCGGGTTCACATAAGCAATGCGCCCCTGCATATCAAAAACGCGCATCCCGGTGGACATGGAGTTTTCCATGGCACGCCTAAAACCGGTCTCGGCTGTCTGGGCGGCTTCGGCATGGGTGCGAAAGCGGGTATAGCGCCAGAGCGCCAACAGGCTGACCACAATGACCAGGGACAGGGCCAGAATTACCATCATCAGGCGTTGTTGGCGCGTTTCCTGGTCGATGGTCACAAACATGACGCTATCGTTTTGCAGGCGTTGCAGCCACAGGAACACCCCCATGACGCAGAGGTAGAGAAACAGCACTACAACCGGTGTCAACCAATAGAATCCGCGGCGATTCTGTTTGGCCTGATCATAGAAGGTTGAAGGGATGAGAGACTTTTTAGAATGAGTGGCCATGACTGCACGAATAGGAGTATGGCTGGATTGTAATGTAGCGCTATTTTTTTTAGTGATATTTCGTATTATGAAAACACATACCATAAAATGAAATTTCGCTTGAGCGTTTAAGCGTTCTTTCCTAGAATGGTTCGGTGCAGGCGTACCCCGCCTTGAACGCTCACAGTCCGCAAAACCCGCTTCGGTCAGGATCGCTTTACTTCTTATTAGATGGGCGGCTCAGCGTCGAGCAAGACCGGACTACTACCACATATATGGAGACACTATATGTCCTCAACCCAAGACAATAGTTCGGCTCAGGTCAGTCAAGACCAAGCCCTAGAAACAAAAGAGTGGCTTGACGCCCTGGAAGCGGTGGTGGATCGCGAAGGCCCGGCCCGCGCCCATGACCTGATCGAAAAACTGGTCGATCTGGCCCGTCGTTCCGGTGCTCACATCCCGTTCTCGCCCAATACGGCTTATGAGAACACGATTCCCCCTGGTCTGGAACCTGCCCATCCCGGCAATCTGATTCTTGAAGAGCGTATCCGTTCCTACATTCGCTGGAACGCCATGGCCATGGTCGTGCGCGCCAACCGCGAAACCCCGCCCGATGGTGGTGGTCTGGGCGGTCACATCGCCTCGTTTGCCTCGCTGGCCACCATGATTGGTTGCGGTCAAAACCACTTCTGGCACGCCGAGACCGAAGATCGCGGCGGCGATATGGTGTTTTTCCAGGGCCACTCCTCGCCCGGTATCTATGCCCGCGCCTTCATGGAAGGCCGTATCTCCGAAGACCAGCTGAATAACTTCCGTCAGGAAGTTGATGGCAAAGGCTTGCCGTCCTACCCGCATCCCAAGTTGATGCCTGAGTTCTGGCAGTTCCCCACCGTCTCCATGGGCTTGGGCCCACTGATGGCGATTTACCAGGCCCGTTTCCTGAAGTACCTGCATGCTCGTGGCATTGCCGATACCAGCGGCCGTAAAGTCTGGGTGTTCCTGGGCGACGGCGAGATGGACGAACCCGAATCCTTGGGTGCTATCGGACTGGCTGCACGTGAAAAGCTGGATAACCTGATTTTTATCGTGAACTGTAACTTGCAGCGTCTGGACGGTCCTGTGCGCGGTAACGGCAAGATCATCCAGGAACTGGAAGGCACCTTCCGTGGTGCTGGCTGGAACGTGCTCAAGCTGATCTGGGGCGGTTACTGGGATCCCTTGTTGGCTCGCGACAAAGAAGGCATTTTGCGCAAAGTCATGGAAGATACCGTGGACGGCGAGTACCAGGCCTACAAAGCCAACGACGGTGCCTACGTTCGTGAACACTTCTTTGGCAAGCACCCCAAGTTGCTGGAAATGGTCAGCCGCATGAGCGACGAAGACATCTGGCGCCTGAACCGTGGTGGTCACGATCCACACAAAGTGTTTGCCGCTTTTGATTCGGCCAGCAAGCACGAAGGTCAGCCTACCGTCATCCTGGCCAAAACCATTAAGGGTTATGGCATGGGTCACGTTGGCCAAGCCAAAAACCCTTCGCACCAGCAAAAGAGCCTGGATTTGGACGCTGTACGCGAATTCCGCGACCGTTTCAATATTCCTGTGCCTGACGATAAACTGGAAGAGCTGCCGTACTTTAAGCCTGCCGATGATTCGCCAGAAATGCAGTACCTGCATGCCCGACGCCAAGCCTTGGGTGGCTACCTGCCCAAGCGCCGTAACAAGGCCGACGAACAGCTCACCGTGCCCACGCTGGACGCGTTCAAGCCCATGCTGGAAGCGACTGCCGAAGGCCGTGAAATTTCCACGACCCAAGCATTTGTGCGTTTCTTCAACACCTTGCTGCGCGACAAACAAGTGGGCCCTCGTGCCGTACCTATCCTGGCTGACGAATCCCGTACCTTTGGTATGGAAGGTCTGTTCCGTCAGATCGGTATTTACGCACCGGAAGGCCAGAAGTACACCCCGGTTGATAAAGACCAGGTTATGTACTACCGCGAAACGGCCAACGGTCAGCTGTTGCAGGAAGGTATTAACGAACAAGGTGCATTCAGCTCCTGGATTGCGGCGGCGACGTCGTACTCCAATAGCAACCGCATCATGATCCCGTTCTTCATCTACTACTCCATGTTCGGTTTCCAGCGCTTTGGCGATCTGGCCTGGGCAGCGGGTGACATGAAGGCACGTGGTTTCGTACTGGGCGGTACGGCCGGTCGCACCACCCTGAACGGCGAAGGTCTGCAGCACGAAGATGGCCACAGCCATATTCAGTCCTCGCTGATTCCTAACTGCGTATCCTACGACCCCACCTTCTCGCACGAAGTGGCTGTCATCATGCAACATGGCCTGAAGCGCATGGTTCAAGACCAGGAAGACGTGTACTACTACGTCACCCTGATGAACGAGAACTACGCCCAGCCTGGCTTGGTCGACGGCGACGAAGACGGCATTTTGCGCGGCATGTACAAATTCAAGTCCGTGGCCAACGACAGCAAGCTGCGCGTTCAGTTGATGGGCTCGGGCACGATTTTGCGCGAAGTCATCGCAGCACAAGATCTGCTGGAAAAAGACTGGGGCATCGGCTCTGATGTCTGGAGTGTCACCAGCTTTACCGAACTGCGCCGTGATGGTCTGGATTGCGAACGTGCTGCTTTGTTGAACCCGGAAGGTAAGGATCTGCCTGTACCGTACGTGACGACTCAGTTGCAGAAAACCGACGGTCCAATCGTGGTCTCTACCGACTACATCAAGGCCTACGGCGATCAGATTCGTCCGTTCGTGCCTAAGGGCCGCACCTACAAAGTGCTGGGTACCGATGGTTTCGGCCGCTCCGATTTCCGCTTCAAACTGCGTGAGCACTTTGAGGTTGATCGTCACTTTGTGGTGTTGGCTGCTCTGCGTGCGCTGGCTGAAGAGGGCAAGATTCCATTTAGCAAAGCGTCCGAAGCGATTGCCAAATATGGCATCAATCCTTCCAAGGCTAACCCGCACCACGCATAAGGGACTGAACCATGAGCAATATCATTCAAGTCAAAATCCCGGATATCGGTGCTGACGACGCTGTCGAAGTGATCGAAATTCTGGTTAAGGAAGGCGAGACCATCGAGGTCGAGCAAAGCCTGATTACAGTGGAATCCGACAAGGCTTCCATGGAAATCCCATCGTCTGCCGCTGGTGTGGTCAAGTCCATCAAGGTCAAGCTGGGCGATAAGGTCAAGGAAGGCAGTCTGGTTCTGGAACTGGAAGCCGCAGAGGGCGCACAGGCTGCGCCTGCTGCCGAGCCTGCCAAGGCCGAAGTGGCTCCCGCTCCTAAAGCCGAACCCGTCAAAGAGGCTGCGCCGGCTGCTGCCGCTGCCGCCCCTGCAGGCGCTGAGCAACAGGTGACGGTGCAAGTGCCTGATATCGGCGATGCCCGCGATGTGGACGTGATCGAAATCATGGTTCAGGTCGGTGACACCATTGAGGTGGAGCAAAGCCTGATCACCGTGGAATCGGACAAGGCGTCCATGGAAGTGCCGTCTTCGCACGCTGGTGTGGTCACGGCCATCAAAGTAAAACTGGGTGACAAGGTCAGCCAGGGCAGCGACATTCTGGAAGTGACCGTACAAGGTTCCGCTCCGGCTGCTGCACCTGCCAAACAAGCTGAAGCCGCTGCTGCGCCTGTGGAGGCGGCGGCCGCCGCTGCGCCAGCCGCCGCCTCGTCCTCGGTCGTGGTAGGAGCGGGTGCACCTGCTCCTGAGCGAGTTTCGCCTACGGCTGCATTTGCCCAGGCAGACGCCACCTTGCGCAACCTGCCTCATGCCTCGCCGAGCGTGCGTAAATTCGCTCGTGAATTGGGTGTGGATCTGGGTAAGGTTCACGGTTCGGGCAGTAAAGGCCGTATTACGCTTGATGACGTGCGCGGCTTCGTGAAGCAAGCCATGGCTGGTGGTGCGGCGCCGGTAACGGCGGCGGGTACCGCTGCTCAAGTCGGTGGTCTGGACGTCTTGGCATGGCCTAAAGTCGACTTTGCCAAATTTGGTGCGGTCGAGACACGTGCCTTGTCGCGTATCAAGAAAATCTCGGGTGCCAACCTGCATCGCAACTGGGTCATGATCCCTCATGTCACCAACAACGATGTGGCGGATATCACCTCTTTGGAGGCTCTGCGCAAAGAGCTGAACGAGGAATTCAAAAAATCCGGCGCTCGCGTCACCATGCTGGCTTTCGTCATCAAGGCGGCCGTTGCTGCCCTGAAGAAATTCCCCGAGTTCAATGCCTCGCTGGATGGCGACAATCTGGTGCTGAAACAGTACTACCACATTGGCTTTGCGGCTGATACGCCTAACGGCCTGGTGGTTCCTGTTATCCGTGATGCCGACAAGAAAGGCCTGCTGGATATCGCCCGCGAAACTGGCGAACTGGCTGCTGCTGCTCGTGACGGCAAGCTGAGCGCCGCGCAAATGCAAGGTGGTTGCTTTACCATTTCCTCACTGGGCGGTATTGGCGGTACGGACTTCACACCCATTATCAATGCGCCAGAAGTGGCCATTCTGGGTCTGTCGCGTTCCTCCATGCAGCCTGTCTGGAATGGTAAGGAATTCGAGCCTCGCCTGATGCTGCCGCTGTCCTTGTCCTACGATCACCGCGTCATTGACGGTGCTTCGGCGGCCCGTTTCAATGCCTTCTTGGCAACGATGCTGGCTGATTTCCGCCGCATTGCACTGTAAGGAGTTGCCATGAGTCTGATTGATCTGACAGTCCCCGATATCGGGGACTCCGGCGAGGTCGATGTTATCGAAGTGCTCGTGCAAGTGGGCGACACGGTCGAGGTCGAACAAAGCCTGATTACGGTCGAATCCGACAAGGCCTCCATGGAAATCCCTGCCGCACAGGCGGGGGTGATCAAGGAGCTGCTGGTCAAAGTGGGCGACAAAGTCTCCCAGGGTTCGGCTATTGCCAAAATCGAAGTGGCCGAGGGCCAAGCGGCTCCCGTTGCCACCGCTGCTAAACAAGACGCGCCTAAAGCTGCTGCTCCTGCAGCGGCTGCAGCCCCGGCCGCTGCTGCGGCACCGGCTCCCCAGGCTGCCAGCCATCAGGGCGGCTCGGATGATTCCGTGGACGTGGTCGTGCTGGGCGCAGGCCCTGGTGGCTACAATGCGGCCTTCCGTGCGGCTGACCTGGGCCTGAAAGTGGCTCTGGTCGAGCGCTACAGCACTTTGGGTGGTGTGTGTCTGAACGTGGGTTGTATTCCTTCCAAGGCCTTGCTGCACACGGTGGCGGTCTACGAGGAAGCCAAATCCCTGGCAACGCATGGCATCAAGTTCGGCGAAGCGCAAATCGATATCGATGCGTTGCGTGATTATAAGAACAAGGTAATCGGCAAGCTGACTGGTGGTCTGGCCGGCATGGCCAAGGGCCGCAAGGTGCAGGTGGTGGTCGGTAACGGCCAGTTCCTGGACCCCAATCACATCGAAGTGACCGCCAATGACGGCACCAAGAAAGTGATCAAGTTCGGTTCGGCCATTATTGCGGCCGGCAGCCAGTCGGTAAAACTGCCGTTCCTGCCTGATGATCCACGTGTGGTGGACTCCACAGGTGCTCTGGAACTGAAGTCCGTGCCCAAGCGCATGCTGATTGTGGGGGGTGGCATCATCGGTCTGGAAATGGGTACGGTGTACTCGGCTCTAGGCGCACGCCTGGACGTGGTGGAAATGCAGACTGGCTTGATGCCGGGCGCAGACCGCGACGTGGTCAAAGTATGGGAGAAGATGAACAAGCACCGCTTTGACCATATGATGCTGGAAACCAGCACCGTGGCTGCGGAAGCCCGCGAAGATGGTATCTGGGTTACGTTCGAAGGCAAGAACGCACCGGCTGAGCCGCAGCGTTACGATCTGGTTCTGCAAGCCGTGGGCCGCTCGCCCAATGGCAAGAAGG
>JBQEAN010000074.1:0-11789 GCA_052109075.1 Alcaligenes sp.
TCGGCCCATTCGGTCGAGACACTTTACTGCGACCACCATAGTTGGTTGCAGCGCTGGCTGCATCATCGACTAGGAGGGGCGGATCAGGCGGCTGACTTGGCGCAGGACACGTTTGTACGTCTACTGAGCAGCCGGTCTACGTGGCAGTTTTCCTGCCCTGGTGAAGCTCGGGCTTATTTGCGCAAGACGGCGCAGAACCTATGCATCAATTTGTGGCGACGTCAGGAAATTGAACAGGCCTGGCTGGATATTCTGGCGGCCACTCCCGAGACGTTCTATCCCTCGGCAGAACGGCAGGCGATGATTTTGCAGGCATTGGAAGAAATCAGCGTCATGCTAAGTGGCTTGTCTCCCAAAGCCGCCAAAGCCTTTACCCTTGCCGTTATTTGCGAGATGACCGACGACGAGGTCGGTGCTGAAATGGGTATTTCCGGTCGCATGGTGCGCAAATATGTGGCCCAGGCCATGTTGGGCTGCATCAGCCTGCATGCCTTCCAAACGGTGGCCGAGCTACGCCAGGAACCCCAGTACTAATTGTTATGAATCACGGTTCCAGTTTTTCTTCTCCGGGCACGCCTCCCCATACCGTCCTGATGCAAGCCGCCGAATGGTACGCCTGTCTGCGAGATGGCAAGGCCAGTGCCGCACAACGTTCTGCCTGGCAGAGTTGGCTTGCGCAAGATGAGATGCACGGCACGGCCTGGCGCTATGTGGAGGAGGTCAGCCGTGGGTTTGAGCCGGTGCGCACGGCCCCGGATTCCCGTCGCGTGGTGGAGCAGCTGCATACGGCGAATGAACGTTTGCACCGCCGTCGCCGTGTCTTGGCCAGTGTGGCAGCGCTGGCGGGTACCGGAGTGTTGAGCTGGTTGAGTTGGCGTCAGTCCTGGTTGCCCTCCAGCGTCATGGCCTTGGGCGCAGACCACTCCACACAGACTGGTGAGCAAAGCCAGATTGTGTTGGCGGATGGCTCCCGGCTTTGGCTCAATACAGCGTCCGCTATTGATGTGCAGTTCAGTGCACAGGCTCGCCACATTGTTTTGATCTCCGGTGAAGTGTTTATCCAGACGGCACAAGACGATACAGCACGGCCTTTCATTGTGCAGACCCCCCAGGGCAGCATGCGTGCTTTAGGGACGCAATTTAATGTGCGTATGGACAAAGATTGCACACAGCTGGCGGTGTACGAAGGGGCGGTGCGGGTGTCTACGGCGACAGGTCAAAGCACTGCCACGGTGCAGGCAGGCAAGCAGGTGCATTTTAGTGCGCAGCGTATCAAGCAGAGCCTGGATGCCGATCAGGCACGCGAAGCCTGGACTAAAGGCGTGCTGGTGGCGGACAACATCCCGTTGCGCAGTGTGATCCAGGAATTGGGCCGTTATCGGAAAGGCTATATCGGGGTGGATGAGTCCGTGGCCGATTTGAAGGTCTATGGCAGTTTCCCCATTCATGACACCGACCGCGTGTTGAAAATGCTGGTCTCGGCACTGCCGATACGCATAGGCCAGCCCCTGCCCTGGTGGACCAATGTGGAAGCCCTGAACTAAGCGGGTGAGGTACTGGAGGACTTGTTTTCAGATATTTTTTAAAAAAATACCCATTCTTTTTCAATGGGTTGATGGCGTTTCAGTACAAAAAAACAAAATAAAACGCAAAAAGCAGGTTCCGGGTTTTGGGGGCTTATTGGTTTTAGACAGTAAGAGGACCTGATTGGCGTGACGCCAATGAAGCAGGAGGCGGGCCGTGATAGCCGCTCAGTACTGAACATCAACGCAAGAACATCGTTCAGGTTCATCGTTTCTTTTGTGACTGACCCGTGTTTTTGAAGGATGTCTCCGTATGCATCGTCGCCCCGATCCACTTCCCCTGCCCAAGGAAACGGGATTGCATCGCACCCCCTTGCGCCCACTGGCCTTGGCCTTGTACCTGCTGATGGCCGGTAGTGCAGTTGTCGTCAGCACTCAGCAGGCCCAGGCAGCTACACAAAACAGCCCGGTGGCGGATAAGACGCAACGCTATGACATTCCTGCTGGGCCTTTGAGCCGCGTGCTGATGCGTTTCTCGCAAGAAAGCGGGGTGTATCTGGTTGGGGCTGGTAGTGTCGCCGAAGGCAAGCAAAGCGCGGGTCTAAAAGGCAATTACAACGTGGCGCAGGCCTTGGATGACTTACTGGCAGGCACGGGTATTCGTTATTCGCGCGATGCCAATACCGTGAATTTGTGGCCAGTCACAGAAACTACACAGCTTGAGCCCGTGCGCGTTCAAGGCACCTTGAACCGGGCGACGGAAGACACCGGTCTGTACACCCTGAACGGCACCAGCAGTACTGCTACCCGTTTGAACATGGACACCCAGCACACACCGCAATCAGTCAGTGTGATGACGCGCCAGCAAATGGATGACTTTGGGCTGACCAGCTTTGATGATGTCATGAACTTCACCACCGGCGTGACGGCCAATACAGCAGCCGTGGGGGGTGGGTTTCAGTTTCAGGCACGCGGTTTTGACATCAGCAATGTACAGGTGGATGGCGTGCAAAGCAGCTACCGTGCTGCCGGGCGTGGTGCGTTCAATCCTATTTCTCTGGATATGGATTTATACGACCGTGTGGAAGTGGTACGCGGTGCTACAGGCTTGCTGTCGCCTACGGGTGAACCTTCGGCCTTGATCAACCTGATTCGCAAACGTCCGCAAGCTGAATTTGGCGGCAAGCTCAGTGCGCAATACGGCTCTTGGCAGGACAAACGCATTACGGCTGATGTGACCGGCCCACTGACTGACGACGGTCGTTTGCGCATGCGCGTCATCGGTTCACACAAGGAGGCTGACTCCTTTATGGACCGTCAGAGCAACAAGAATGATCTGCTCTCTGGCATGCTGGAATTTGACCTGACAGACCGGACTTTGTTGACCGCTGGCTACGATTATCAGAAAGCCAAATTGCGCGGCGAAGCCAATATGGGGGTGCCCTTGTTTAACAGCGAGGGGGACCGTATCGATGTGACCCGCTCTATGTCGCTGGTGCCGGACTGGACTTACTGGGACAAACGCCATCAAAACGCGTTTTTTTCGGTTGAGCATGAGTTTGAGAACAGCTGGAATGCCAAGCTCAGCTATAGCCACCAGCGTGATGATGGTGATGCCTTGATTACCGGCTGGGGGCAGGGGGTCAATCCTATTGTTCGCCCCGACGGCTCCGGTCTTGGCATACGCGCCAACTTGGCGGCCAATGGCTATCGGCACCAGGACAATCTGGAACTGTCGGTCAACGGGCCCTTTGAGCTTTTTGGTCGCCAACACCAGTTGATGTTTGGGTTTAATGGCACCCGCAAGCGTGACACCACGCACACCATGAAAATCAGCGATGAAAGTACATGGTTTATTCCCAATATTTACGATTGGGACGGCTATATGCCTGAACCGAGCGTCAGCCGGACGGGTGAGTGGAACCGGGTGCATACGCGTGAGTATGGGCTGTTTGCGGGTACACGTCTGAACATTATTGACCCGCTGAACGTGATCCTGGGCATGCGTTTGTCCGACTACAAAACGTATCGCGATAACTATGGAAAAACCGGCCAGTTCACCGGCGTGTCCAATGAATTGCGTAACCGCAATGAAGTCACGCCGTACTTTGGGGTGACGTACGACTTCAATCCGAATTTGACGGCCTACGCCAGCTATACGCGCCTGTTCCAACCGCAAAGCTACAAAGACATCAACGAAAACTTTCTGGACCCCATTACCGGCGTTAACCGCGAAATTGGCTTGAAAGGCAATTTGATGGACGAGGCCGTGCAGTTCTCCTTGGCGGCCTTTGAAACTCGTCAAAACAATCTGGCCGTTCTGGACCCGTCGGTGCCGGATGATTTCCTCTTGCCCGATGGCAGCCGCCCCTATGTCTCTTCCGGGGATGGCAATAAAACCAAGGGTTTTGAAGTGGAGCTGAACGGGGCGTTAAGCAATAGTTGGAACGTGTTTGCGTCCTACAGCTACGCCAGTACCAAAAATGGTCAGGGCGAGCGCATTAATACCTACATCCCGAGCCAGACTTTCCGCCTGGGCACCATGTATCAATTCTCGGGTGCGCTGCAAGGCCTAAGCGCCGGTGCCACGGTGAATTGGTTTGGCAAGCGTGATCTGTGGACAGCAGGCCGTCCGTACAACGCCAGCAATGGCAAAGCGCTGGAAGCCACCCATAGCAGCTACGCCCTGGTGGGGCTGCATGCGAACTACCGCGTGAATCAACACTGGAACGCCAAGTTGACCGTCAACAACCTCTTTGACAAGCGCTACTACGACAACTTTGTGATTTTCCGGGCTCGCTATGGCGCGCCGCGCAATGTGCATCTGTCCATTGACTACCAGTGGTAGTTCTTTCACCTACTTTCTATCGAGCCAAAACTATGACGTCGCTGACGACTCGCCATCTTGTTCGTGGTCTGTACCTTGCTACCGCAATGGCTTTTTCCACGGGTTACGTACACGCCAAGACCCCTGCGCCTGCCGGCTATCAAGCCGTTACCCAAACCCAGATCATGCAAAAACCGACTGCCGCCGAAGTGCTGGAAATTGTCTACAGCCCCAAGCAATCCAGTTTGTACGTGTCCTCGCCCAACTGGCAAGACGAGACCCTGTCTCGCACGCTGGTACTGGATCCTAAAACGCTAGCCATCAAGCAAGAAATCCCGATGCAAGCCAAGAGCTTTGGGGTGGCTCTGGATGATGCCGCCAATCGGCTGTATCTGACTCAAGGGTTCAATGGCAGCATGGTTGTGGTGGACACCAGCAAGAACGAAGTGATCAAGCGCATTCCCATGCAGGACAAAATAAACTTCCAAGACGCCATTGCCGCTGCCGATTTTGGCCAAGCGCGTAAAGACGGTTTGTTGAAGATGATGGAGCGCTTCAAGGTGACGGACGACTACAAGTACAAGACGCGCGAACTAGTGTTGGATAAGAAAAACCACCGTGCTTTTGCACCAGGCCTGGGCCTGGGTTTTGACAGTGTCTTGTTTGTGGTGAATACCCAGACGTTGGAACTGGAAAAAGTACTGCCCGGATTTGGCTATAACGTCGTGGGTATTACCTTGGACGAAGCCAGTAACCGCTTATTCGTGTCCAACATGCAAGGTCAGTTGATGGTGGTCAACACCCAGACTTTGAACATCGATCAGGTCTGGGAAATCGAGGCCGACCAATTGCTGAATCTAGCTTACGACCCCGCTCAAAATCGCCTGTTTGGGGTGGACCAAGGTATCGACCGTGACGACGCTCGTAATCTGCATTTGGAACGTGAGTACAAACGCCGCAGCTCCGGCCATCAAGTGTTTGTGTTGAACGCAGACAACGGCAAAACCTTAGCGGTGATGCCTACCGGCGACGTGCCTATCGGCGTGCGTTTTGATGCGGAATCGCAGCGCCTGTTTGTAGCCAACCGCGGTGGTGTGCGCGAGAAAGAGGGCAAAGGCTCGGTCAGTATTTTCGACACGGTGAGCTACCAGCCACTTCAAACCATTGAGTTGGCCCCACACCCCAACAGCCTGGAGTACATTCCTGCTGAAAAAGCCTTATACGTGTCGGTGAAAAACGATGGCAACAGCAAGGAAAAAGGGACAAAAGAAAGCATGGTGCGTATCCAGTTCTAAGCGGGATTGCCACGTAGCAAGGCGGCACAACTGATTGACAAGATGGGTCCAAAAGCCCGGGTTCGGTTTCATGCTGAACTCGGGTTTTTTTTGTATGGGGATTGCTTGCGGTATTTGCTACTAAACTATAAGATTAGATATCTAACTAAATGGCAATTTCATAAGGGCTACGAGAAAAAATAGCTAGTCCTTGTGCTGTAGGTCGCCTTCTTGTCGATCTTTCCACCAAAACCATCTATCGAATTTTTCAGCACAGAGTGTGCTTCTTCAGCTAAAGGAAAACCGCCCATGTCTCACTATCTGATCGAGCTGTACACGCCTAATACCAAGTGGAATGCACTGCCTCTCGAGCAGCGTCAGCACTTCTTGGCAGGCCTTCAGGAAGCGATGGGTGGCCTATCCCGTCTTGGCATTGAAGTGCTGGCTCTGACAGCGACCGAGCACGATATTGATCACGCTAGCGACCATCGTTTTATGGGTGTTTGGCGCTTTCCTGATCAACAGGCGTGTGAGGCATTGCTGGCTGGTATCAAAGCCAGCGGCTGGTACGAGTATTTCGACCATGTCAATGCGTCGGGGGCAGAGGGCGGGTTTGCTCAACACTTGATTGAGCTGGCCAATGCCTGATCGCGGGCTTTGCTGTTTTGCAAGATATCAAGCCGAAGCTTGAAAAAAGTGATTTAAGTGGGGGTAGGAAACAGGCGTGAACACTTGTTTCCTACCCCCTTATTAAAACCTGCAATCAGCGCCGAACATTAGAACTGCACGCGAACCACGCTTTCAATTGATCCTTTGGCAGCGTCCTCGCCGTTCTTGACCGTGGCATACACATCGCCGTTTTTCTTCACTACGGCCAGGGTGTTGGGATGCGCTGGTGTGCTGATACTGTGCAATTTACGGTACGTATTGCTATCGAAAACAGTGATCTCGCCCGACTCCCGGTTGGTAACCAGCAGTCGTTGCCGTGCCGGGTCCAGTTTCAAATTGACGGGTCCGGATGCTGGCATTTCAGCCACCATTTTTTCGGTGTTCAGATCAATCGCCACTACCCGATTCCCCGGGTGTCGAGACTGATAGCCGGGAATACCGCGCTCCTGGAAACCCCGCATTTTGGGGTGCCCTTGGTCCACCGCCAAGAGGCGATGATTCACTTCGTCGTAGGCCAGGTTCAAAGGTTGTTCCGCACCCAGGCTGAAGCGTTTCACAATCTCATTAGTTTGCGTATCAAGCACTACCGCTTCGCCCTGCATATTGGAGACATACAGGCGTTGATGCTTAGGGTCCAGTGCAATGCCGGTCGCGGTAAAGCCAAAGCCGGGAATAATTTTCTCGACCTTATTGGCCTGGGTATCAATCACGAAAAGTTTGCCTTGCGTGTTGTCGAAGGCAGGCATGTACAGGCGGTGGTTAGCTGGGTCCAACATCAGTTGCCGGAAGTGATATTCAGGCCGTTCCTTGCCGTCTTTGCCCTTGAGCAGGGGGGCCAGTTGTACGGTCTGCAGCACGTGGCGATTTTGCGTGTCGATAATGGTGATGGCACCTTCGCCGGTGTTGCCTACATACAAGCGATCGGCCTGGTCATCCAGGGCCAGACTGAAGGCTTTGCGTGTCAACGGGATGGAGCCCACTACCTTGAGATCCGCCGGGTTCACGACCAGGATTTGATAGGGCACGGAGCTATCGCTAAAGCTGCCTGCGGAAGCCACAAACAGCAGGTCCAGCTTGTCGCTATAAACCAGTTCGTAAATGCCCTGGGCAATCTGTGCGCGAGTCACCACGGGCTCGGCGCGGCTTTCTACTGATGTGGGGGTGGTCGCATGTTGATTCTGGACGGGCGTGCTGCATGCCATCAGGCTGGCAGCAAGGGCGGCGTACAAAAGGGTAGAGACAACAGTTCGGGTCATGGAGGTGGGCCGTAGAAAGAGGGTGAACATCGCCATCAGAACTCAAACGTGGCGGACAGATTGAAGGTGCGCGGCTGGCTCACCCCACGCCACAAGGCGCCATACCAATAGTGGGAGTTGGCCACGTTGTAGACCGTGCCACGGAAAGTGACCGGGGTAGAGGCGATTTTGGTGGCGTAAGCAAAGCCCAGATCGTAACGACGCCAGCTAGGTATCGACTGGCTATTGGCTTGGTCCAGATACTGCTTGCCGGTGTGGATGGCGTTAGCTGTCAGTGTCAGGCCGTTAATTTGCGGCACGTCATAGGCAACACCCAGCTTGGCTTCAAAGCGGGGGACTTCGGGGGCGTCGTAGCCTTCATACAGCCCGCCTTGAGTCTGGGTCAGCTTGGCTTGCTTCCAGCTCAAGCCCCCGATCAGGCGTAGTCCTTTGACGGGTTCACCAAACACTTCCCATTCAATGCCGCGATTGCGTTGTTCGCCATCAAAGCTGTAGATATTGTCTGCATTGGTGATGGCGCTGGGGCGGGTAATTTCAAACAGGGCCACGGTAGTGGCCAGACTGCCAGCGTCGAACTTCAGGCCGATTTCTTTTTGCTTGGACTTGTAAGGGGCAAACATATCCCCAGCATTGGCAGCGGTAGCGGGGGCCTGAGCCCCTGCGCTCAGGCCTTCGATGTAATTACCGTAAATCGAAACCTGATCTGTCAGCTTGAAAAGCGCCGCAAAGGCGGGCGTGGTGGCCCGTTCGTCATACCTATCGCCTTTGACCTGACCCGTTACGGGATCAAACGTTTTTTGTTTGACGCGCTGTTGACGTATCCCGACCGTCAACTGCAAGCGCTCGTCCAGCATGGACAGCGTGTCGGCAATCCCCAGGCTTTGTAGCGTGTTTTCGTTGCTCTTGGGCATGTCAGGCGAATAGTTGACGTTGGGCTTGGAGACATAGGTGGGGTCGTAGATATTGCCGGAAGGCAGACCGGCCAACGGGTAGTTGGCTCGGGCCTGATATACGATTCGTTCAGATGCATTGGCATTGAAAGACAGTTGATGCTTGATCGGTCCCGTGACAAATTTTGTCTGCGCTCCAATATCGGCGGCAATATTCTCGAACTTGGAGTTCCATACCAACACGGAATCGCGTGCAAAGTCCCCATCGGTGTTCAGCAGGCGCCAGTTCATGACGTTAGCAGTCATTTTGCGGTCGTTGCGACCTACGCTGGCCCAGACGGTGGTGTCATCGCTCAGGTCATACTCGCCTTTAAGCATGAACAGGTCGCCACGCGTGTTGTAGATAGACCAGGGTTCGCCCGCGATCAGCTTGTCGTGGGTAGGGGGAGCGGGGACAGACGCCAGTTTAGAGGTGATCTGCGCGGAGACACCGTCGGTATTTTCCTCGTTATGAATCCAGTCAAAGCCCACGCGTAAATTCGGGCCGCGATAGTCCAGGCCCAAGCCGACGGCTTCGTTATCCAGCTTTTTGTCTTTGACGGCGGTCTCGCCTTTGCGCTTGGTGGCATTGATGCGTACCCCCCATTGATTGTCGGCACCAAAGCGGCGACCAAAGTCGACTTTGCCTGAATAGATGGAGTCACTTTCATAACCGATACCCACCCGGTTAATGTTCTCGTCCGTGGCGCGCTTGGTGACAGTGTTCACCGTTCCGGCAACGCTGCCGCTAGGCATCATGCCGTTAAGCAGAGCCGAGGGGCCTTTGAAGATTTCTACCCGTTCCGAAAAATCCCCCAGGCTGCGGTTCCCGTAGGAGGCCAAACCGTACAGGCCATTGATGCCCAGGTCTTCCAGACCAGCGGTATTGAACCCACGGATATGCACCGAGGCGTAATTACTCAAGTCGTAATCGCTGCCTGTGGTGGAGACAGAAGGATCGGAGTCGGAAATGACCCTGAGTAAATTGCCCGACTGAGTGCTTTCAATGGCTTCGCGGGTATACGCCTTGGTGCTGAACGGCGTTTCCATGAAGTCTTTATTACCCAACATGCCTACCCGGCTGCCCGTAGCAATTTGCCCGCCGGCGTAAGTGGGTGCCAGGCCATTGCTGGAGCCTACAACGGTCAGGGGGGCCAGTTGTGGGACCTGACTATCGGCATTGGGGGCCAACGCCGTCAAGGACACATTCTTGCCACGGCGCTGATAGCGGATATTGGTATTGGCCAGTAATTGGCCCAACGCTTGATCGGCGGTCAAGCTGCCCGAAAGAGCTGGGGCGTAGAGCCCTTTTACGATCTCGGGGGAGTAGGCTAGATCCAGCGAATAACGGTTAGCTAGCTCCAGCAGTGCCTGACTTAATGGCTGAGCGGGAATGCTGATGGAGATGGCTGCGCTTTGGGCTTGGGCCGGTGTCGCTCCCATACCGAGGAGCACAGCAGCAGTCAGGCAGCTTATCGAGAAAGAGAAAAAAGTCTTGCTGCACGCAGCGCGGCTGCGGCCTGGTCGGGTCTGGTTCACTGAGCGAGGGTTCCGGTTGGGTTGCTGGCGTTTTTGTACCGCCCAAGCCCAGACAGCAGCGTGGACAGGGGAACAAAAAACGGCCTCTTATGGATAAAGACAAAGCAGCCGATCCAAAACCGGATAAAAACCTGAGTCGAATTTGAAACTAATTGTTTCTTTGGCGGGCTCTGTGCTATTTACGCCGAGACACCACGGGTGTGCCATCTCGCAAATAACTGACCGTCACCGGAACAATATCGGGTAGTAACTCCAGAAATCCGGCGGTGTCATCCGTGCTGAACGCACCAGCAATATGCAGACCACTTAACTCTTGGCGGTTGGCGCGTACAGGCTTGGGTGCATAACGGTTGATCTCGCTAATGGCCTCGCTTAACGGCGTATCGCTAAAGAGCAGCCGGCCTTGTGTCCAGGCCATCAAAGAGGCGACATCGCTGTCACCCATCATCACTAAATCTGTATCGGCCTGGGCGCTGATGCCTTGTCTGGCGGTCAGGGCAGCGGTACTGCGGTTCCACCAAGGCCCATGTTTGACTTGTACCGAACCTGAATCCACCACCACCCTCACTTGTGCCTGGTCGCGTCGCATACCAAAGCGAGTTCCGGTCACGCGTACCGAGGTGTCACCTGCATCCACCAGAAAGGGGCGCTGGGTATCGCTGGCGACGGTGAAAAAAGCCTCGCCAGCCCGTAGGGTGACGACACGGCTATGTTCAAACAACTGCACGTGCAAGGCCGTGGCCGTGTTCAGTTCAATGATGGAGCCATCGGGCAAAGAGACTTGGGTGTGTTCGCCTTGGCGGGTGGCAAATTGCTGCTCATAAAGCGACTCTCCTTGATTAAACCAGGACAGGGCAAGCCCGCCACTAATGGCGGCAGTGCAAGCTGCACCGGCACCAATCAGCAGGCCCCGACGCTGTAGAAAGCCAGGGCTGGGGGTGGTGGGTTCCTGAGCCAGCTTGCGCAAGCGCTCGCTGGATATCAGGCTGACTGCGTTCCAGATACCTTGGGCCCGCTTGTATTCCAGCAGGTGCTCTGGGCTGGCTTGTAACCAGGCTTGTAGTTCAAGACGCTCGGCCTCATCCATGCTTCCCGATTTTTCACGTGCGAGCCAGTACGAAGCCGCATCGCCAGGATTGTGCTCGGTGGAGGGGAGGTTAGGGTCGTTCACAGGGGCAAAGTCCGACAGGGGGGCGCCAAATAATCTCATGGGATTATAGGCTTGCCAGCCTTCTCGACGAGTCCGGAATCCGCTGGGCAAAAGCTATGCAGTTGTGTACGGATATGGCGCGTGGCATCAATCACATAGCGCTCCACCGTATTGATAGCCAGCCCCATTTTCTGGGCAATTTCCGCGTGGGTGTAGCCTTCCAGCCGATGATAAATAAAGACTTGGCGTTTTTTCAAAGGCAGTTGCGTCAGCGCAGCTTCCAGCGCCTGGGCCAGATCGCAGACATGTAAATGGGCTTCAGGGTCCGCTAAAAGGGGGTGGTCTTCCTCCGCCAGCTCTTCCAGCGATACGCAATGAGTCCGCGCTTGCCGTTTGACTTCATTGATCAGCCGGTTGCGTGCTGAGCGCATTAAATAAGCTTTGGGGTTGAGAACCGCTTCGGGGCCTTTACTCAGAAACTGCAGCGCCGATTCCTGGGCGGCATCCTCTGCGTCGCAGGATAAGGAGTTTCTTTTTGCCCATATCCCGATCAACCCGCTGTAGTGAGCGAGCCAGCCTTTGAGAAATGGCGGTGGGCGGGACATGGCAATGAGACAAGGCG
>JBQEAN010000075.1:0-11770 GCA_052109075.1 Alcaligenes sp.
CCGCCATCGACCTTAAAGACGGGCGTTGTGTGCGCCTTCGCCAGGGTGACCTGGACGATGCCACTATTTTCTCGGATGATCCGGCCAAAATAGCAACACAATGGCTGGAACAAGGGGCCCGGCGCCTGCATCTGGTGGACCTGAACGGCGCTTTTGCCGGCAAGCCCAAGAACAGCGAAGCCATCAAATCCATTATTGCTGCCATCGACGGTGAGATTCCCGTGCAGATTGGCGGTGGTATTCGCGATCTGGACACCATCGAGCGCTACCTGGACGCCGGCATGAGCTATGTCATTATTGGCACCGCCGCCGTCAAGAGCCCTGGTTTCCTGCAAGACGCCTGCAGCGCCTTTCCTGGCAGCATCATTGTTGGCCTGGACGCCCGTGATGGCAAAATCGCCACCGACGGCTGGAGCAAACTGACCCGCCATGACGTACTGGATCTGGCCAAGAAATTCGAAGACTACGGCTGCGAGTCCATTATCTATACCGATATTGGCCGCGACGGCATGCTCACTGGCGTGAACATTGAAGCCACCGTCAAGCTGTCCCAGCACGTGAAGATTCCTGTCATCGCCTCGGGCGGTGTTACCAACCTGAAAGACATTGAAGACCTTTGCGAGGTTGAGCACGAAGGCGTTGAGGGTGTCATTTTGGGTCGCAGCATTTACGAAGGCACCCTGAATTTTGCCGAGGCGCAAACCTTCGCTGACGAGTACCAGGCATGAGCCAGGACGTCACCAACGAATTAGCCTGCCGCATCATCCCTTGTCTGGACGTGACCGCTGGCCGCGTGGTCAAAGGGATCAACTTTGTGGATCTGGTCGATGCCGGTGACCCGGTCGAGATCGCCCGCAAGTACAACGACCAGGGCGCCGACGAGCTGACCTTTCTGGACATTACGGCCACCTCGGACAACCGTGATCTGATCCTGCCCATCATCGAACAGGTGGCCAGCCAGATCTTCATCCCCCTCACAGTGGGCGGCGGTGTGCGCGAAGTTACCGATATCCAGCGCCTGCTCAATGCTGGTGCGGACAAGGTTTCCATTAACAGCGCCGCCATCAGCAACCCGGATCTGGTGCGTGCCGCCAGCGATCACCATGGCAAGCAGTGCATGGTCGTGGCCATTGATGCACGCCGCGTCAGCGCCGAAAACGAAGCCCCCCGCTGGGAAGTCTTTACCCACGGCGGTCGTCGTGGCACCGGCCTGGATGTGGTGGAATGGGCAGCCCGCATGGCCGAATACGGCGCCGGCGAACTGCTGCTGACCAGCATGGACCGCGACGGCACCAAATCCGGCTTTGATCTGGAACTGACCCGCGCCGTGTCCGAGGCGGTCTCCGTTCCCGTTATCGCCTCGGGCGGTGTGGGCGGCCTGCAAGACCTGGCCGATGGCGTGATCAAGGGCGGCGCCAGCGCCGTACTGGCCGCCAGCATCTTCCACTACGGTCAACACACTATTGCCGAAGCCAAGGATTTCATGGCTGCGCAAGGTATTCAGGTGCGACGCTAATGGCAGACTTACCGGCATGGCTGGCTGAAATCCGCTTTGATGAACAAGGTCTGATCCCGGCGATTGCGCAGGACCAGGCCACGGGCAAGATCTTGATGGTCGCCTGGATGAACCAGGAGTCCCTGCAAGAGACCGTCAGCACCGGCCGTGCCGTGTACTGGTCGCGTTCCCGCCAGCGCCTGTGGCGCAAAGGCGAGGAATCCGGCCATGTGCAACACGTCAGCGACTTGCGCCTGGACTGCGACGGCGATGTTATTTTGCTCAGCGTGGAACAGATTGGTCAGATTGCCTGTCATACGGGTCGCGAAAGCTGCTTTTATCGCCAGCTGCAAGGCCAGAGCGATCAAGCACAATGGGTGGCGGTTGACCCCGTCCTGAAAGACCCGGAGCATATTTACCGATGAGTGAACAACCTACTGTCGAGACCATCCTCGATCATCTTGGCCGTACCTTGAAGTCCCGTTTGCCGGCACAAGGCGGGGACCCATCGTCCTCCTACGCCGCCAAGCTGCTGGCCAAGGGACCGGATGCATTCCTGAAGAAAATCGGGGAAGAAGCAACCGAGCTGGTCATGGCTGCCAAGGATGAAGAACGCGAGCGCATCGTCTACGAAACGGCAGACCTGTGGTTTCATAGCCTGGTGGCACTGACTTACTACGGTCTGGAGCCCCGCGATGTCCTGACAGAACTGCTGCGCCGCGAAGGTACATCAGGCCTGGAAGAAAAAGCTTCGCGCCCTAAGGATCAGGTGTAATTCTGTCATTTAGACGCGCTACACTGTCCTGATACCTAGATTTTTGGCACTTGCCCAGCAAGTGCCTCGCTACCGAGGTTGTTATGAGCGAGAACTGTCTGTTTTGTAAAATTGCTGCCGATCAGATCCCGTCCAAGAAAGTGTACGAGGACGAGGACTTTCTGGCATTTCACGACATCAACCCAGCTGCACCTATCCATATCCTGGTAATCCCCAAGAAACACGTCGTGTCCATGCAGGACATATCAGGCCAGGATAGCGAATGGTTGGGTAAAATGATGGCTTTGGCACCTTCCCTGGCCGCAAAGGCTGGTTGTCGCCCCGGCCCAGAAGGCGGTTTCCGCATTGTCATCAACAACGGTTTGGATGGCGGGCAGGAAATCAACCATTTACACATGCACATCTTGGGCGGTGAGCGCCCATGGCAACAACGCGCAGCCATGGCTGCTTAAGGGAGATACATTATGGGTAGCTTTAGCATTTGGCACTGGCTGATCGTTCTGGTCATCGTTGCCCTGGTTTTCGGCACCAAGAAACTGCGTAACATCGGCTCGGATCTGGGCGGTGCAGTCAAAGGTTTTAAAGAAGGTATGAAAGACGTGGGTGAAGAAGAAAAAACACCCGAAAGCGTCAGCCAGCGCGCTGCCGATCCCCAAACGATCGACGTGCAGGCCAAGGAAAAATCCGATCGCGCCTGATCCCCTTCTTGTGTGAGTCTGAATGTTTGATGTCAGCTTTAGCGAACTGCTCCTGATTGGAGTAGTCGCCCTGATCGTCATCGGTCCCGAACGTCTGCCTAAAGTAGCGCGCACTGTCGGCCACCTGCTTGGCCGCGCGCAGCGCTACGTCAACGAGGTCAAGACCGATATCCAACGCGAAATCAATCTGGATGAGGTGAACAAGCTCAAAGACCAGATGGAGGACGCTGCGCGCTCGGTACGCAGTTCGGTCGAAGACACGGGCAAAAGCATAAGCCAGCCTCTGACTGAAGCTCGCGACACCCTGCAAAATGCGTCGGAGTCCGCGCGCAAGGCCTTCTCGGACAAACCCGATAGCGCCACTGCAACGCCCGACGCCGCTACTACAGAACCGGCTGCCAGCCAGCCGAGTACGGATGCAGCCGCCCCGCCAGCGCCCAGCGCGCCGGCCAGTGACGACGCTCCCCGTCCTACGGATGCTCCCGCCCACCCCGCTAAAGGACCCACGGCATGAGCACCGACGCGCCTCAAGAAGATACCTTCATCTCCCACCTGGTCGAGCTGCGCACACGCCTGCTGCGCGCGGTCATTGCCGTGGTCGGGATTTTTATCGTGCTGTTTACGTACCCGGGCGCTTCGGCCATTTATGATGTGCTGGCCCAGCCCATGATGAGTTCGCTGCCCGAGGGCACACGCATGATCGCCACCGGGGTGATTACCCCGTTCATGGTGCCGGTCAAAGTGACGCTAATGGCAGCCTTTGTGCTGGCCTTGCCCGTCGTGCTGTATCAGGCCTGGGCCTTTATTGCCCCCGGCCTGTATAACCACGAGAAAAAACTGGCCCTGCCCCTGATCATGACCAGCACCTTGCTGTTCATTGCCGGGATGGCCTTTTGTTATTTCGTGGTGTTTCGCACGGTCTTTCATTTCATCGCGTCTTTTGCTCCGCAATCGATTACGCCCGCACCAGACATCGAAGCCTATCTTGGCTTTGTCATGACGATGTTCCTGGCCTTTGGCATCACCTTTGAAGTGCCCATCGCCGTCATCTTGCTGGTGAAAACCGGGGTTGTAACCGTTGCAAAGCTGCGCGAGATTCGTGGGTATGTCATTGTCGGCGCTTTCGTCATTGCCGCCATCGTGACACCGCCCGATGTGGTCAGCCAGATTCTGTTGGCCGCTCCGCTATGCATCTTGTACGAACTGGGCATTCTGGCCGCCAGCATGCTCAAGAAGCGAGAAGCGGAAAGCAGCGAAGGGCGCGAACTGGACTTGTAAAAAGCACAGACGGCACATCCGCCGCAGGTCGCTCAGACCCGAAAATGACTCTCTTGCCTTGCTCCGAACGGAGCAGCCAGAGAGCCATTTTTTTGGTACCTTGCCAAGCCCTTTGCGCCACTACGATCTGCAAGCCAGCGTAGCCAAATGCAAACCGCTCAAGTTACCAGCACATCCGTACCACCGTGCACTGCCAGGGCAGTCATGAACACCGCCCTAGCCGCTTCAAAAACTCCCTGCAGGTCCGAAGGAGGGCTTGCCCCTTACTTGCGCACCTGAGGCCGCATACCGACCTTAACGGGAACATCCAGTTCCTTGCCATCACGCAGTACCCCCAGCGTGACGGTCTGGCCGGGTTGCACGGGGCCAATCTGATTGAGCAGACCAATTGAATCGGCCACTTGCTGACCATTCAAACGCAGCACAATATCCCCCACCTGCAGATGCGCCTCGGCCGCCGGACCATGGCGCTGCACACTGGCAATGATTACGCCGGCATCACTCTTTAGCTTGAAGGATTTGATCAGGTCCGGAGTGATGTCTTGCGGTTCCAGGCCCAGCCAGCCCCGCGTCACTTCCCCATTGCGGATAATCTCGTCCATGATGGCCAAGGCGGTAGAGGCAGGAATCGCAAAGCCAATCCCTAAAGAGCCGCCAGTCTCGGAGTAGATAGCCGTATTGATGCCCACCAGACGCCCTACGGCGTCCACCAGGGCACCACCAGAGTTACCCGGATTAATGGCGGCATCCGTCTGGATAAAGTTCTCGTAAATATTGATACCCAGGCGATTACGTCCCAAACCGGACACAATGCCCATGGTCGTGGTCTGCCCCACCCCGAACGGATTGCCGATCGCCAGGACGACATCACCCACCTGCAATTGGCCTTGCGCCTGAGTCTGAATGACGGCCAGCTTGGGCAGGTCGACCTTCAGCACCGCCAGATCGCTTTCCGGGTCCGAGCCAATCAAGCGCGCCTTGGCCTGACGCCCGTCCGCCAAGGCCACCTCGATAGCATCAGCCGCTTCAATCACGTGGTAATTGGTCAGGATATAGCCCTGGTCGTGTACGATCACGCCCGAACCCAGGTTGATCGTGGAGCGGCGGCCCATCAGGTCTGGCAGCTCGCGAAACAGACGCTGCAGATCGGGATCTTCCAACAGGGGAGAATTGCCTTCCAAATGCTTGCTGGTGTACACATTAACGACAGCAGGCGCGGCACGGGTGACGGCCAAGGCATAAGAGACAGGCCCCTCTTGCACGACGGGCGTCAGGATAGTGGAAGGCACGGGCGCAGGCAGGACCACCGTATTGGTAGAGCGGGCGGGCGCTTCAGGTGCCCCTATCCACTGCGGTCGCAACGTCACCACAATAAAAAAACCTGCCAAACAGATCGTCACCGCTTGAGCAAACACTAGCCACAATCGACTCATAGCACTCTTTCAGATAAGGATTTCCATGACTCAGGTTTCAACGGCCGAACTGGCCAACTGGCTCAACAGCACCCTGGAGGTAGCCCGCTTCAAGGACTATTGTCCCAATGGGCTCCAGGTCGAAGGCAAGCCATACATTGGCAAACTCGTCACCGGTGTGACGGCCTCGCTGGCACTGATTGATGCTGCTATTGCCCGCCAGGCGGACGCTATTTTGGTACACCACGGCTGGTTCTGGAAAAACGAAAACCCATGCATTGTTGGCACCCGAAAAACTCGCATCGAACGCGTCCTGTCGCATCAGCTTAACCTCTTGGGCTACCACTTGCCCCTGGATGCACACCCCGAGTTTGGCAACAACGCCCAATTGGCTCGGCAGTTAGGCATTGAGGTGTTGCGCGACGAAAATGGCGTAGCACAAACCTGTGGTCCGGATGGCCTGGTCTGGTTAGGAGAATTAGCCACCCCGGTTTCACTGGAAACATTCGGCCTGACAGTTTGCAATAATTTACATCGCGAACCACTGGTTGTTGGTGATTTACAACGGAAAATTCGTCGCGTTGCCTGGTGCACGGGAGGCGCCCAAGGGTTTATTGATGCCGCCATTACCGCACAAGCCGATCTCTACATCAGCGGCGAGGCCTCGGAGCAAACCTTTCATAGCGCGCAGGAAAACAATATTGCCTTCATGGCCGCTGGCCATCATGCAACGGAGCGCTATGGTGCCAAGGCGCTGGGTGAAGAAATCGCCCGTCAGTTTGGAATCGACGTAGAGTTCATCGACCTGGACAACCCGATCTGATGACATAAAAACCGGGTCATATGACTTTGAACAAGCTTTAAAGCGCCACAGGCTAGACAAGCCCAGGCCATGAAAGGCTAAAATCAGGCATCCGGTACGGGCGAACTTGACCCAGCCGGTGGGTTACATAGACAAAAAAGGTGCCGAAAGGCACCTTAAAGCTTTGATAAAGTTACGCTTTTATTTTTTCAGCGAATCCCTGATTTCACGCAGCAGGATCACGTCTTCAGGGGTTGGTTCGGGTACGGCTTGTTCAGCCTCAGCCTTGGCCACGGTGGCGCGCATACGGTTAATCATCTTAACCATGCAAAACACAACGAAGGCCAGCAAGATGAAGTTGATCAAAATGGTCAGGAAGTTACCCCACGACAAAACAACAGCGCCTGCCGAATTCAGAGCTTCCAGGGTTTCTGGGCCGGTATAGCCTTCTGGTGTACGCAAGACAGTGAACTGATTGGTAAAATCCACCTCGCCGCCCAGGATGAAACTGATGATGGGCATGACGATATCTTTTACCAGCGAGTCGATAATCTTGCCGAAAGCAGCGCCAATAATGACGCCGATCGCAAGGTCCATCATGTTGCCCTTGACTGCGAACTCCCGGAATTCGTTAAGGAAACCTCGAGCCTTGTTCATATGTTCACCTTTGATCAAGTTATGCTGCGCTGGGTAACGCGTATAATGTGCGGTTGAATAATATACCCAGGCCCAAATCCGTAAATTGTGGTATTGCCCGAGTCGGGCAGGAATAAGGATACTAGAATGAGTCAGAATACGACACAGCCCGATGCCATAGGCGCGGTTGATTTCAATCTTCCGCCCGATCCTTCGCGCCGCACCTGGGTCGCCACCGCCTGTGCATTAGGTGGTGTCGCTGGTGTGGCGACAGCTGTTCCCTTTGTCAGCTCCTTTGCTCCTTCCGAGAAAGCAAAAGCGGCCGGCGCTCCCGTAGAGGTTGATATCTCTGGTATCGCCCCCGGTCAGATGCGCACCGTGGAATGGCGCGGGAAACCCGTCTGGATTCTGCACCGCACCAAAGAGCAGCTGGACGCACTGCCCAAGCTGGACAGCCAGCTGGCCGACCCTGACTCGGATCGCCCCGGTTACACCCCTGCGTACGCCAAGAACGAATACCGTTCGCGTCGCCCTGAAATCTTTATCTGTATCGGTATCTGCACCCACCTGGGTTGCTCCCCGACCCCGCATCTGGCTGCTGGCGCTGGCGCTGGTCTGCCCGGTGGTTGGGAAGGCGGCTTTCTGTGCCCCTGCCACGGCTCCACGTTCGACCTGGCGGGCCGCGTCTACAGCAACAAGCCTGCTCCAGACAATCTGGAAATCCCGCCCTACGAGTTCTCGGCTGACGGCACGATGGTTACCATCGGCGTAGACGAAAACAACAAGGCCTAAGGCGGCTGTAAACCCAATACGTACTATTTAAAAAGATAAAGGAGCCGTTTCATGGCTGGCGAGAAAACCGTCGAAACGACAGGACTCTTAGGATGGATTGACAGGCGCTTCCCCCTGACATCCATGTACAAAGAGCACATGTCAGAATATTACGCGCCGAAGAACTTCAACTTCTGGTACTTCTTTGGCTCTCTGGCACTGTTGGTGCTGGTTATTCAGATCGTGACGGGTATTTTCCTGGTCATGAACTACAAGCCTGATGCCAAACTGGCCTTCGAGTCGGTTGAATACATCATGCGTGAAGTGCCCGGTGGCTGGATCATCCGCTACATGCACTCCACCGGCGCCTCCATGTTCTTTGTGGTGGTGTATCTGCACATGCTGCGCGGCTTGTTCTACGGTTCTTACCGCAAGCCTCGTGAACTGGTCTGGATCTTTGGCGTTGCCATTTTCCTCTGTCTGATGGCTGAAGCCTTCATGGGCTACCTGCTGCCATGGGGCCAGATGTCCTACTGGGGTGCCCAGGTGATTGTTAACCTGTTCTCGGCCATTCCTTTTATTGGTCCTGACCTGGCTATTTTCATCCGTGGTGACTACGTGGTGTCCGACGCCACCCTGAACCGCTTCTTTGCGCTGCACGTCATTGCTGTGCCTTTGGTTCTGCTGGGCCTGGTTGTGGCTCACTTGATCGCTTTGCACGAAGTGGGTTCCAACAACCCCGACGGTATTGAAATCAAAGACGGCCCCAAAGACGCACAAGGTCGTCCTCTGGATGGTATCCCCTTCCACCCCTACTACTCGGTGCACGACATCCTGGGTGTGGCTGGCTTCCTGATCGTTTTTGCAGCTATCGTTTTCTTTGCCCCTGAAATGGGCGGCTACTTCCTGGAGTTCAACAACTTCAGCCCGGCCGATGCTCTGAAGACACCTCCGCACATCGCTCCAGTCTGGTACTTCACGCCGTTCTACTCCATGTTGCGTGCCACTACGGCCGACTTTACCTGGGTTCTGGCCGGTGCTTCCGTGCTGGGCGCTCTGGTGCTGTTCGTCAAAGGCAAGCTGCCCGGTATCTGGCGTCTGGCTGTCCCCGCTATCCTGATCGCTGTGGCTGTGTTGCTGCGCGTCATCGATGCCAAGTTCTGGGGTGTGGTGGCCATGGGTGGTACGGTTGTGATCTTGTTCTTCCTGCCTTGGCTGGACAAGTCGCCTGTTAAATCGATTCGCTATCGTCCAAGCTGGCACAAAGTGTTGTACGCGATTTTCCTCGTCAACTTCCTGATCCTGGGTTACCTGGGCACGCAAGCTCCAAACGACTTGTTTAACTTGCTGAGCCAGATCGGTACGGTGATCTACCTGGCCTTCTTCCTGCTGATGCCGGTATGGAGCCGCCTGGGTACGTTCAAACCCGAACCTGATCGCGTGACTTTCCGCCCTCACTAGGCCCCCAACACGAAACGGAATGACCATGATTAAAAAACTGCTTGGCGCTCTGGCCTTGTCCCTTACCTGCGCGGTGGCTGGTGCCGCCGAAGGTGGCTATGCCCTGGAGCGTGCGCCCAACCGCATAAACGACATGGCGGCGTTGCAAAATGGCGCAAAACTGTTTGTGAACTACTGTCTGAACTGTCATAGCGCCAACTCTATGCGCTACAACAAGCTGACAGACATTGGCCTGACCGAAGAGGACATCAAGAAAAACTTGCTGTTCTCCTCGGATAAGGTGGGTGATCTGATGAAGATCGCCATGACCCCGGCAATGGGTACCAAATGGTTCGGTGCTGCTCCTCCAGACTTGTCCGTGATTGCACGTGCCAAGTCCACCAACCTGGGCCCTAGCGGCGCAGACTACATCTACACCTACCTGCGCACTTTCTACCGTGACGTTTCCCGCCCAACGGGCTGGGATAATCTGGTTTTCCCAAGTGTGGGTATGCCTCACGCCATGTGGGAGCGCCAAGGTGGCACAACTTTGCACCGTACTACTGTGGCTGAAGAAGCCAAGGACGACGGCAGCAAAGAATGGGTCAAGACAGTTGCAACCTATGATCCAGCTGGCTTTTCGTCGGTCAAGACAGAAGTTCTGGCCAACTACACCGGCCACGCCACTGACACCGTCAAGCTGGAACCCGTTAATGCCAAACTTGCTGCAAAATACGACAGCGACGTGGCTGACCTGGCCAACTTCATGGACTGGATGGCTGAACCCGTTCAGTTGGAGCGCAAGAAAATCGGCGTGGGCGTCATCCTGTTCCTGCTGCTGTTCTTTGTCGTTGCATGGCGACTCAATAGCGTTTTCTGGAAAGACATCAAGTAAAACGCTATGCTAGACGGGCAGGCTCCACTAGCCTGCCCGGCTTTTTATTGTTAAAACTCCTTGCAGGGTTTTAAATCCTGAGCCGTGAGGCTCTTGTTTTTATTTCTACGACTGGAATCTCCTACCATGATGGTGCTCTACTCTGGAACAACTTGCCCATTCTCACAGCGCTGCCGTTTTGTGTTGTTTGAAAAAGGCATGGATTTCGAGATCCGCGACATCGACTTGTACAACAAGCCTGAAGATATCGCCGTCATGAACCCCTACGGACAGGTGCCTATCCTGGTAGAACGTGACCTGATCTTGTACGAATCGAACATCATCAATGAGTACATTGATGAGCGCTTTCCTCATCCTCAGCTGATGCCTGCGGACCCCACCATGCGCGCCCGCACACGCCTGTTCCTGTACAACTTTGAAAAGGAACTGTTTGTGCACGTGGCTGCTCTGGAAGACCGCCGCAACTCCGATGCCAAGGCACAGGATCTGGCCCGTCAGCAAATCCGCAACCACCTGTCGCAGCTGGCTCCCATCCTGCTCAAGAACAAGTACATGCTGGGCGAAGAATTCTCCATGCTGGACGTGGCGATCGCTCCCTTGCTCTGGCGCCTGGACCACTACGGTATCGAACTGCCCAAGAGCGCTGCTCCTGTGCAAAAGTACGCCGAGCGCGTGTTCTCACGTCCTGCTTACATTGAAGCACTGACTCCTTCCGAAAAAGTCATGCGTCGCTAATCCATTATGCAAGAGACCTCGACCAAGCCCTACCTACTGCGTGCACTGCACGAATGGTGTTCCGATCAGGGCTACACCCCTCACATTGTGGTGACGGTAGACGCCAACACGGTTGTTCCACGTGGCCATATTCAGGATGGTCAAATCACCCTGAATATCGGGCATATGGCCACCAATGGTCTGATCCTGGGCAACGAATATATTGAATTCCAGGCCCGCTTTGGCGGCGTCACAGAAGACATTTTCGTGCCCGTGGCCGCTGTATCGGCAATCTACGCTCGCGAAACAGGTGCTGGTATGGGTTTTGAAGTAGTGGAATCCGAGCCTTATGCGCAAGAGGAAATGCCGGATGTGGCTCCAGAAGCCGCTCCAGAAGCTTCCGCTGCCAAAAAAGACGCTGATAAGGTCTCGCACCTGAAGATCGTCAAATAAGGCGCGTTTGACACAGACAAAAATAGAGCCCCGCATGGGGCTCTATTTTTTTGGTTCTACTCTCAGTAAATATCCAAGTTGTAGCTTTGGCTTTAGTTCAGATAAGTATCAGCTAGCGGAGCCAATCCGTGAAATATTCAGTCATCCAAAGTCACTGAGCATATTGCCCAAATCCGCCCCTTACCCTTGCACGGCATCTGCCTGATTACGGCGACGCCCTGCCGCTACACGCCATTCCAGCAGGCTCTTGAGCATCACGGAGACCATAGCGAATACCGCCAGCAGCGCAGCAGCAGTAAAGGCCGCAGCCGCCTTGTTATCATTGTTCAGCTGATCAACCAGCAAAGATAAGGTCAAGGTCTGATTCATGATGGTGCCCGACACCACAGACACCGCACCAA
>JBQEAN010000076.1:0-11754 GCA_052109075.1 Alcaligenes sp.
CCACTGCCAGCCGCGCCAGCCATTCATGTGATCAAAGTGACCGATAATCCAGCCGGACAAAGGGCCACCAATCACACTGGACAGGGGCAAACCAATCATGAACAAAGCAATGATCTTGCCGCGTCGGTACGTGGGGAACCACAAGGTCAGGTAAAAGAGCACGCCAGGCAAGAAACCGGCTTCTGCTGCACCCAGCACAAAACGCAGAATGTAGAACTGCGTGGGTGTCGTCACAAACATGGTCAGGCCAGACAACAAGCCCCAGGTAATCATGATGCGGGCAATCCACAGCTTGGCGCCCACACGTTCCAGAATCAGGTTGCTGGGTACTTCAAACAGGATGTAGCCCAGAAAAAACAGACCGGCACCCAGACCATAAGCCGTCTCGCTCCATTGCAGATGATCGAGCATCTGCAGTTTGGCAAAGCCGACGTTGATTCGGTCCAGGTAAGCAGCCAAATAACAAAAGCACAGAAAGGGGATCAGACGCCAGACGATCTTCTTATAGAGATCTCCGTTACCGTCCCGGTCTGCAGGCACAGCCGTGGGACTTTGGATGGATGAATGCACCTTGTATATCTCCAGATAATTATTGGTATGCCTGGTGAACCAGAAAACTGCCTAAAAACAGCACCTGACAGAACACAGCAGGGCCCGGAATGTGTCCGCATTCCCCCAGTGGGTCGCAGACCGTTTACAGATTAAGAGTGATGGATCAACGGTGACTCCCGACCTGGCAGGTCTCTTTATAGAGAGAGCCCTGCACAGAACCGGAATCCGAACTGATGGGCGCTGTGCTGAATCCGGATCGCTCCCGGAATCAGCACGGTACGCACTTTAGCTGGACTTCAGATCTTGACCGTACAGGTCGTAGCCATATACCCAAGCCGGATCTTCTTGCGTACGCAAGAACGTGTTGGCATTGGACACGGACTGAACACGAGTTGCACGCTCTTTACGGTTGAGCTCATACAACTGGAACGCCGTACGGAAATCCGACAGACCGGTTTCTTGCAAGCAGCGTGTCAACATGGCGGCATCTTCAATAGCCATGCAAGCACCTTGAGCCATGTGAGGCTTCATGGGGTGACATGCATCACCCAACATCACCAGACGGCCACGGCTCCACAAAGGCAAAGGATTACGGTTGCGCAATGGCCACTTGGTAATGCTTTCTGTCGACTTGATCAGATTCTGAACGGTGGAATGATAGCCGTCAAAAGCTGCCAGCATCTCTTCTTGCGAGCTGTCCACATATGCACCCTGGAAATCCCAGGCTGGATGTGGCACACCCGTCACAAAGTAGTATTCGTCACGCTTACCGGTGGTGTAGTACACCATCATGTGACGATCGTCTGTCCACCACTTCACACAGTCCTCAAATTCGTCGGCAAAGCGAGCCAGGTTTTCACCGCGGATCAGGGCACGGTGTGCGACCCAACCGCTGTAAATAGGATCTTCCACGCCCAACAAGGTTTCACGGATCTTGGAGTGAATGCCGTCGGCACCAATCACAATGTCAGCCGTTACGCTAGTGCCATCAGCAAATTCCAGCAGCACGCCCTCTTCACGCTCAACCAGATTTTGCAGGCGCTTGCCAAAATGCACGGTGCCCGGCTTGATGCTGTCGATTTGCAAAGCGTGCATATCGCCACGGTGCACCGTAATGTAGGACGCGCCGTATTCTTTCTTGGCAAATTCGCCCAAAGGGATACGGGACAGGTAATCGCCCGTCTCGCCATCACGGCTGAACCAGAAGTCGGGGTGCGAGCCCATTTGGTCCAGCTGATTTTCCAGACCCATGCGGCGGAAAATTTTCATGACGTTGGGGCCCACGTGGATACCGGCACCCAAACGCGAGAACTCTGGCGCCTGTTCAAATACTTGTACATCAAAGCCTGCTTGCTGCAACAGAGTCGCCGCAGCGGCTCCGCCAAGACCGGCCCCTACAATCGCAATCTTGACTGTCTTTTCCATCGTTAGCTCCAAATCACGGCACTCACTAAAAGTGCTCACCACATGTTTTTTAGTAGTGTACACACTAAGTTTAAGCATGAAAACAGGTGATTTAGCTAGGGTTTATACCTACCTTAAGTCAATTTACACACTCCTACAAAGCATGGAAAATCAATTTTTATTCAATTAATATCAACATCTTATATTTTAAAATCAAAACAAAACCAAGCCTTTACATTCTAGGTATAAAATTTATTTAATTTTTAGATTTAACAGTGTGTAGACTCATTTATTGCGGTGCACACCCTAAAAGAGCAGATACTTTAAGCAAGAAAGAACTGATCTGGATCAGGCATGCAGCCCTCTTCGCACAGGTATACTCGCAAGGTTGTTTCCGCATCTGGCCTGCCCATTCCACAACAAGACAGAAAGACTATGCAGCCTACCTCCCCCGTTTCTAAGCCTCACACCTTGTCCTACGATGTCACCGAACAAATCGGCCACCTGCTGCGCAAGGCAGGTCAGCGGCATACGGCTATCTTTCAGCATTACGTGGGCGATAACCAGCTAACCGCTATTCAATTCGTGACGCTGTGCGCCTTGCGGGATCACGGTCCCAGCTCTCAAACGGAACTGGTGGAAGCCACTGCGGTAGATCAGGCCACCATACGAGGCATTATTCAGCGCCTGAAATCGCGCGATCTGATCGAGCTGGCCCCGGATAAGGACGACCGTCGCAAGGTAATTGTCGAACTAACCCAGGAAGGGTTGGACCTGCTGGATCGCGTCATTCCCCGTGCCCATACCATCAGCGAACTGACCATGGGCAATCTGAACCCCGCTGAACGCGTGGCTATCGTCTATTTATTGCGCAAAATGATAGACAGCACGCTGGAAATGTCCGACAAAGAATAAGGCCAAGCATCGCTTGAAGAGACTATGTTTTATTCGGCCTTTAAGATATATTTAAAATACATCTTATAACTGATCTGCCATGAATCCTTTGACTGCCTCCCCTGCCTCTACCCGCCCAGAATGGCGCGCATTCCTGGAACTAGGGTTTCGTCCCCTTTATCTTTTAGCTACGCTCTGGGGCGCGGCCAGTATTGCGCTCTGGCTCTATACCCCCGGCTGGCTGGCCAATACGGCCATTCCTTCCCTGTATTGGCATGCCCATGAAATGCTCTGGGCCTTTATCGGCACCATTGCCGTGGGCTTTTTGCTAACCGCCAGTGCGACCTGGACCGGGCAACCGACGTTGCGCGGCCCCTCTTTAGGGGCTTTGTGTTTGATCTGGATTCTGGCCAGATTCAGCTTTCTGCTTCCCAATGGCCTGATGGCAGCACTGCTGCTGGACGCCTTGTTCTTCTTTATTGCCGCAGCCGAACTGGCTCGCGTTATCTTGATCGCCCGCAACAAGCGCAATTATGGCATTCCGCTTGCACTGCTGGCTTTGGGACTTAGCCACAGCCTATTCATGTACAGCCTGATGCAGGGCCAAGATCCCATGCCCTATTTCTACAGCGGCTTCTGGACCATGGGGCTGATCACCTTGTTGATTGCTCGCCGCATCATTCCTTTCTTTGCCATGCGTGCCCTGCCCGGCGTGAGCCTACCCGCACAAACACGCAGCGGTCATTGGCAAATGGGGCTCAGTGCCGTCGCTATTGTTCTCTCACTGACAACCTGGCGTCTACCCTTGGCAATCACCCTGGCCGCTTTGGGCTTAATCGCCTGCTTCCAATGGATTCGTTGGCAGCCCTGGGCCAGCCGCACGACCCCGCTTTTGTGGATTCTGTATCTGGGCTATATCGGTCTGGCCATCGGCCTGCTCAGTGCCGCCGCCTATGAGGCTGGCTGGATTCTGCGCGCAGCGTGGCCTGTACACATCGTAGGCCTGGCCGGGTTCAGCATCATGATTATCGGCATGCTGACACGCACGGCCTTGGGCCATTTGGGACGCCCCTTGCGTGCCACACCCAAAGTGGTGCTGGGCTATGCACTGTTGATTGCCGCCTGTGTATTGCGCTTGCTGGCTTTGATTCCCAGCAGTTGGAGCCTGCCACTGCTGCATGTCGCTGGCTTGTGCTGGATTCTGGCCATGCTTAATTACCTGCATCAGTTTGCCCCCCTGCTCATTCGCCCCAGAATGAACTGATCGCAGCATCGGCGCCACACTTTAAAACACAAAGTCCCTGACGCCGTTTATCTTTATTTTCTGCCTGTCAGTGCCTGCTTATACTAAGCAGGCACGTTGGTGATACCCCCAGTCGCCAACGCGGGACGGATCGTTCTGATCCTTACTAATCCGCACACTCTCCCCCATGCCTGCTGCCCTCTTGGCCTGCGCCACCCTAAAACGCATTCTGTTTATCGGACTGTGCGCCCTGTTCTTGCCGCTCCCAGTGCTCGCCGCCGATGCCTGCCAGGGCAGCCGAGACCTGGTCGTCGTCGGCCATATGGATGACGACTTATTGTTCATGAACCCGGACTTGCTCAGCACTATTCAGGCGGGCTCCTGCATGCAGGTTCTGTACCTGACCGCCAGTGAGCGCAAAGGGGGACTGGAGTATATGTATACCCGCGAACGCGGCGTCCGCGCGGCCTATGCCTATATGGCGGGGCAGGTCAATGAATGGCAGCAGGCTCGTTTGATGGTGGGCAGCGCCTCTGTCGTCCAATTTACGCTACGCGCCAGACCGGGTATTCAGCTTAGCCACTTACGTTTGCAAGATCCGTGGCTAGGTCCCGGCTGGGGTAGCCTGACTCCTTTGAGTCGCGCCGAGTCCGTCCCTGGCCAAGTGGTCCACACCTTGGATAGCCCCCAGCAAAGCCTGAACCGGGAGCAGTTGGTTCAGACCCTGGCCGCCTTGATACGGCTTTATCGCCCTACCAGCATTCGCTACCTGGATGACACCAATCCGACTCCCTACACCCAGTTGTGTTGGCGTTGCACCGGGCATGGGCACCCGGACCATATTGCTAGTGCCCGTCTGGTTCGGGAGGCCATGTTGGCTGCTCCTGGCAATTACGCACAAATTGGCTATATGGATTATCCAATTCAAGAACAGTCCCGCAATCTGACCTTGAGTGAAATTCACAGTAAAACCGAGATTTTCCGGCGCTATGCCTGGCACGATCAACATGCCTGCAAAGGCCCGGCCATCTGCCAGGAACCTGCAGGCCCTGCCGCCGCCTGGGTGCAACGCAGCTACTACACGAGCCGCGCGGACTATCCGGCCAGCCTCTTGAGCGATAACGCTGGCAGGCTCAGTTTTTTTGCCTCCGGCGAGCAAAACGACGCCATCAACCAGTGGGACGTTGACGAACAGCGCTGGACCACATTAGGTGGCCGCACGGCCGAGGCCCTGAGCGCTTTTCAATACCCCGATGGCAGCCCCGGCCTCTTCGCCCGTGATGCCACCGGCCAGGTTTGGGTCAGTCGATCACCCGACGAAGATGGATGGCTGGCCTGGCAGAAAGTACCCGGCACCCGTGTTTTACATACCCCGCTTGTGAGTCGTCATGCCAGTCAGGCGATTGCCATGGGAACTGATGGTCATTTTTACTGGAGCGCCGCCCGTCAGCCCGATTACGGCTGGAGCTCGTGGCAGGCTTTGCCCACGCTGGCGCAGGCCGCCTATCCCGCCACGTTAAGCGTAGACGCCCAAGGACGAGCCCATGTGTTTGCCAGCAATCAAGGGGGGCAACTGTTCCAGACGTTTCAGCAGGCCGACTCACAATGGCAACCCTGGCAAGCTGTGCCCACCCCTCTCATCAGTGGAGGACTGGCTTCTATCGTGAATGCGCAAGGCGGCATTGAGCTATATATGCGTGACCGCCAAAGCCAGCACCTGCTGCGTCTGGCACAAAACCCCGGCAATCAGCATTGGTCCCACCCACAGGATCTGGGCCTAAGTTATATAGGCACTCCCGCACTGAGCCTGGGCGAACAAGAACAAGTCGTCGTGGCCATTCAGAAAGGCCCAGGCGGAGCCATTGTGCTGCTCGATAAAGATCAAGTTTATGAAGTAGAAAAGCAATCAGCCTCCCAGCCTGCCCTTTATAAGCTGGGCGATACGCTGTATCTGGCCAATCGCCCTATCGGCCCCAAACAGCACTATCGACTGCTGGAGCGTCGCCACGGCAAGTGGATACAAGTGGCTCTTACCCAGGCGCCTCCACCTGGAGGAGGGCAATCTTTTAGCGATGCACCCGCCTTCATCACCCAACCCTATGTGCAGCCTTGACACCCGAGCCCCTTTTTAAACGTAACAAAGTACATGGATGCCGCCCGGCTAGCAGAGGCTGGGCCACGCCAAGAAGCGTATCCAGTTCCTGATCCCGCCCCCGACTCTGGCCCGAGAATGCCAACCCTGGCCGTATTATCTTTTTGCAATTGCGTGCGTTTGCCTTCTCAGCTCCAGTACAATCGCCCGCTAACGGCTTCCGGCTTATCGGTGCCTTACTCTTTTATTTAGCGAGTCTTCAGAGATCATGAAGCCAACTACTTTATTTGCTGCCCTGCTGGGCATAGTTATCGGCGCCGGCGGCGCCATTTATTACGCCAAAAACGTACCCACACCGGCCGCAAACAGCCCGGTCAGCGCCCCCAGCACCATCGGCTCCGCTCAAACACTGACGCTGGGCCAATCCAGCTCAGGTGAATTGACGAGCAAGAGTTTTCTGAACCTGAGCGATGGCGTACGCAGCAGCCTGTTTGATGTAAAGGCCGAAGCAGGACAGATCATCAAGATTATCGTCAGTGGTCCTCTGCGTCCGCAAATCAGCGTGCTGCGTAATGGTGAACTGGTGTCACGCACTCAGCGTTGCGAAGACTGCCCGGATAGCGAAACCAAAGGCCAGGCTACCTCCCTGGGTTTTAAAGCCGATTTCAACGACACCTATCAAGTGGTCGTCAGCGGTTTCAACACCAGCTCCTACGGTCCTTTCCAGGTCGTTGTGGACACGCTGAAAGCTTATACCGGTGAACCCCTGACTCAAGACCAGACGATTCATGACTGGGCTTTGGGCGGTCAGAAGCGCTACCGCTTGAATATCGATAAGGACGGCTTGTACAGCATTGCCATGAAGGCCGAACAAAACAGCCTGGACGCCTATCTGAAACTGATGGATCGTCGTGGCATGGAACTGGCGTCGGATGATGACAACGGTGGTGGCACTGATGCCCGCATGCAGGTTTACCTGAAGGCAGGTGAATACATTGTTCAGGCCAGCTCGGCCATGGGCGCCCAAAACTTCCAGGGCGGTTTCTCGCTGGAAATCAAACCTGAAGAAATGACAGGCGAGATTGAGCTGAAAACCGGCGACAGTCTGAGCCTGGACGGGGACGGCAAAACGGGTCTGTTCACGGGCGAGACCCAAACCTACAGCTTCACCCTGCCCGAGCCCAAGCTGGTAACGGTACAAATGGATGCCCAAGGCTTCCAGGCCACGCTGGAAGTGGACTCCAACAGCGCCAATCAATACGGCGATGAAGCGGGTCAACAACGAGTACGTAGCGTGCTGGCTGCTGGTGAGCATCAGGTGAAGATCTCCGGCTCCAATCAGGCCGGTCTGTATGTTCTGGTCGCCTCGGCCGATGACGTGCCTGCGAACGCCGGTGGCGGTGTGCTGCGCGTGGGTGAGCCCCGTCAAGCGCTGATGCTGCAAGGCATTACCAGCGACAGCTACAAGCTGACCGTGCGTCAGGCTGGCAGCTACGTCATCGACATGACATCTCCTACCTTTGACACGTACTTGACGCTACTGAAAGACGGCCAGTCCGTGGCTGAAGACGACGACAGCGGCGGCGATCTGAACGCCCGTCTGGAAGTTCAGCTGGAAGTGGGCGACTATGAAGTGAAAGCCATGTCCTTGGGCAGCTACGACCAAGACATGGAGTACGAACTGACTGCCCAACGTCGTTAAGACGATCCAAGCAGGATGAATCAAGGCTGAATGCTCTCGGGCTTTCAGCCTTTTTTCTTGTCTTGCTGCTTTTCTAGCCTTGGCCTACAGCCAGCATTGAAGGCTTCAGGGTATACACCTAAACGCCGTCGGCTCTTGCTTCAAGCCGCGATAAAACTGGCCTTTAGCCTTGCTTCCCCCCTCTTTTTGTCTGGCGTTTGATCTGCTTACGATTTGCTGTTGGGATTATCTTGATAATATAAATGCAAATCATTATCATTAATTTCATTATCGATGCGCTACCTTTATCAGGAGCAATGCATGCAGACACTTACCCCCCAGCCACAGCACGCTTTAATTCATCGCGACGAACTGGCCTCCTGGCGCAATTTGATCGCTCAAGGCAATCAGGCTTTTCAAGCCTGCAATTACACCGATGCCATCGCGCATTATCAGCAGGCCCGTGCCTACGTCAAACCTCTGCTGTTCAGCTCTAGCGAAGGGGCCGATGCCACCATTGCCGCCTGGGTGATTGCCCATTTGAATCTGGCCGATGCCTGCGAGCAGCTGGGTCACAGTGATGAGCAAGGTTTGCACCTGTGTACGGCTCACGAAACCCTGTGCTGCGCGGCAGCCAATACCCATTTGTCGGACGATTGGCGCATGGCGGCCTGGCAGCACAGCCGACGCACCTATGCCGAACTGGCTCGTTATGCGCGTCGCCATCCCCATCATGTCCCTACCTGCTCCGCCCTGTTCCTAGGGGCGGTAAGTCCGAAGGAACGCTCTTTTTCTCATTGAGTTCTATTCTGTCCCCCAAGTGCTGACTGCTTGGGGTTTATCGAGGAGTGCGTATTGTCTTACACCCTACCTGCCCTGCCTTATGCCTACCATGCTCTGGAACCTCATATCGACACCCAGACGATGGAGATCCACTACAGCAAGCATCATCAGACCTATATCAACAATCTGAATGCCGCACTGGAGGCTGCTGGTTTACCTAGCCCCCCTATTGATGAGCTGGTTTCCGGCCTGGATACGCTGCCCGAATCGGTGCGAGCCGTGATACGCAACAATGGCGGTGGCCATGCTAACCACAGCTTGTTCTGGACGGTGATGACACCGGATGCGGATACGTCTGTGCCTGAAGACTTGGCTCATGCCATTGATCGGGATTTGGGTGGTTTTGAGAAGTTCAAGGATGCGTTTACCAAAGCCGCTATTTCTCGTTTTGGAAGTGGCTGGGCCTGGCTCAGCGTGACACCGGAAAAAAAACTGGTGGTGGAGAGCACCGGCAATCAGGACAGCCCTTTGATGCAGGGGAATACACCCATTTTGGGACTGGATGTGTGGGAGCACGCTTACTACCTGAAATATCAGAATCGTCGGCCTGAATACATTGCAGCGTTTTTCAATGTCATTAATTGGCCCGAGGTGCTGAGACGGTATTTGGAAGCCGTTAAATAAAGGATTGTTCAGGCTCCTGTCGCTTTGCCTGCTCAGGCAGCGGCACACGACAAGGGCCGTTCCACCAAGCCTTCTTGTGCACTGACCCTCCTGAGCAGGAGGGTCTTTGTTTTTGTGGGCCAGACCTCGACGCCCCGCTCTTCCGCTGGCTCGGGTATGGCCCGATTGCGCTCTCTAGCAGCAGGCGCTAAGTTGATAATTCGCCCCCTTATTAATCGACGAACAGGTCTGCCCCATGGTAGTAAGTCTCTGCGATCGTATTCAATCCTTACGCACGCTGTTTCACTTCGATGCGGTGCAACTACTTGGTTGTGCGCCGCAAAGCCGTACCCATCTGGAACTGCATTGCGAGGGCTATAACGTCAGTTGCGCCTCTGCCTTGGGCACGGGCTTCCCACAACTTTACGCACCCGGTTTTACGGCACAAGCCTCCCCACTGGATTTGCTGCCGCCTTCTATCTCTGACTGCTCGGACACCATGAATCCCCCGTTTCGCAGCACGGCCATCTACACCGATGCCTTACTACGTGGCGGTTTCCTGGATGGCATGACTGTTGAGCTTCAGCATGGCGATACCTACCTTGGAATGGCCCACTTTTCCTCTCAGCAAGCTGGACGTTTTAACCGCCATGTGCGCACGCTGGCGCTAGGTGCCAAAATACTGCTGGAAGAGGCCATGCGAAATATCGCGTCGCCCAGTGACATTGATCTGCACTTAGTACCGCAACAAACTGGCGGGCTGGCCTTGCGGGACGACATGGTGACAAACACACCTGCCTTCAGCCCCGCCCTGGCCAAAGCCCTGTCCTTCATGCGCCAGGAGACAACTACATTGCAAGCTTACTGGCTGGAAGGGAAACGTAGTTATCAACTGCAGGCACAGCGCTATCCCAAAGGCGATGTGCTGGTTCGGCTGGTTCCAGCCCCCTTGCCCGCAGCGCTAAGCGCCAAGGAGATGCAGGTATTGGGCTGGCTGATGACAGGTTATACCGACCGCGAAATCGCGGCCAACCTGTTCCTGAGCGAGCGCACCGTACATTCACACGTGACCTCACTGCACCGCAAGCTGGGCATCACCCGACGAACGGAGGCGGCCGTCAAGGCGGCCCTGAATCATTGGTATGTACCTGATGCTCATGGAGCAATCTTGGCCGCGGTGCCCGGGCTATGCCACTAATGGGGCCTGGCCCAGTCCGCCGCCAAGTCTTTCTATCCTGCTAAGAACCGATCAACGCAAAGCATCGAGTAAGACCGCTGCCTCGTCCACCCGAGCCCGCTCGGCATCCAATAGCGTGTCACCTCCCATGCCCCCCAGGAATTCACCGTAGGGGTCAGCCAGGGTCCGTACGCCAGTCAGCTCCTCGATAACGGCCTGACCGCAAAATGGCAGATAGTGGGGGCTATAGCCACCTTCCTGCACAAAAGCGATACGGCCCTCGCAGACTTCCTCGGCGCAATCGATGATCTGGCGTGCCATCTGACGGAACCCGGACGCCGTGACCATCATTCGAGCCAAGGGGTCCATCATGCTGGCATCAAAGCCCGAGCCCACAATAATCAATTGCGGTTGATAGGCTCGCAGCGCAGGCAGCACGACCTGTTCAAAGGCATAGGCATAGGCGGCGTTACCGCCACCGGGCGGCAGCGGAATGTTCAGGTTGTAACCCAGCCCCTCTCCTTCGCCGCGCTCGTCGGTGAAACCGCTATTGGCCGGAAAGCACAGATGCTGGTGTAGGGAAATCGTCAAAACCGATGGATCATTCCACCAGATGTCCTGAGTACCATTCCCGTGATGCACGTCCCAATCCACAATCGCAACACGATCCAGCCCTAGCTCCTCGCGCGCATAGGCTGCGGCTACCGAGGTATTGTTGAAAATGCAAAAACCCATTGCCCCTGCGCGAGGGGCATGGTGGCCGGGAGGGTTCACCAAGGCATAGCCATTACTGACTTCCCGACTGACCACCTGCTTGACCAGCTCAATCGCACCGCCTGCAGACAGCATGGCAATTTCCAGACCGCCATTGCCCATGGTAGTGATGCCGTCACCGGTATCGCCTCCCGTCGCTAAGGCGCTAACACGTTGCATATTGGCCAGATGCTCTGCTGTATGAACGCGCAAAATATCCTTGTCGCGGGCAGGCTTGGCCTTAATGGTCGTCAGATGATCAATCTGCCCGGACGCGCAGACCAGCTCGTGAAAACGGCGCTTCGTATCCGGGTGGGCCAAATGGTGGCCGATGGGCTGTAGGCGTGCGGCCAGATTGGCCGATGCAAGACTGCCCGTTCCGGTGTCAACCCAGCCGTAAAGTGTGTTCCAGATATACCCTGTTGCCATGTCGTCTCCTTTATTTTGGTTTGCTTGGCATAACCATGCTAGAGATCTGGACGGGTAAAAGAATCCGTAGAATTGCCGAATTT
>JBQEAN010000077.1:0-11212 GCA_052109075.1 Alcaligenes sp.
ACATGAACTCCCAGTTCCTGCTGCCTGCTCGGGGTGATGTCTGGTTCAAAGCCCAATGCCTGTATCTGGAAGACGAAACAGCTTATTGCGAAGGTGGCGGGTATGACGAGAAAAACCGCTTGCTCGTAAAAGCAGCGGCCACGTTCCGGATTGTGCGCGGCAGCTAAAAGAAAAGCCCGTTTGCTACGGGCTTTTCTTTACTACAAAATCACAGCAGGTCGAAACTAGTGCGCCTGCAAGTCCTCACCCACAGGCTGATCCCATTCAGGATTGGACTTCAAGAACGGATAGTCCGTATAGCCTTTGGGGCCCTGAGTATAAAAAGAGCTGCAATCCCAGCCATTCAAAGGGGCGCGCAACTGCAAGCGCAAGGGCAAATCCGGGTTAGACAAAAAAGCCTTACCGAACGACACGGCGTCTGCCATGCCTTTGGATAAAGTGGTCTGCGCCGTGGGCAAATCAAAATGTTCATTAGCAATAATCGCACCGCCGAACTGGCATTTGATCATGGGCAGCAAGCTATCTGAGGCCGGGCTTTCTCGCAAGAACAGGAAAGCGATATCGCGTCGATCCAATTCGCAGGCCACGTAGGAAAACAAACGGGCTGGATCGGAATCCTTCATGCCATGCAAGCCACCGCGTGGGGATAAATGCACGCCGACACGTCCGGCACCCCAAATGGCCACACAGGCATCCACAATTTCCAAAAGGAAACGCGCCCGGTTTTCAATAGACCCACCGTAAGCATCCGTACGAGTATTGGAGCCATCATGCAAAAACTGGTCGATCAGATAGCCATTGGCACCGTGAATTTCCACGCCGTCAAACCCTGCGCTAAGTGCGTTTTGAGCCGCAACCGCGAAATCGTCCACAATGTCGGCGATCTCTTCGTGACGTAAGGCGCGGGGCACCACAAAAGCACGTTCAGGGCTTAAATGGCTGACCATGCCCTCACAGGCAATCGCGCTGGGTGCGACTGGGATCTGGCCATTCAGAAACTCGGGGTCAGACACACGCCCCACGTGCCATAGTTGCAAGACAATACGCCCGCCCTTCGCATGTACCGCTTCCGTAATGGTGCGCCAGGCATCAACCTGTGCACTGCTCCAGATACCCGGCGTGTGTGCATAGCCCACACCTTGCGGCGATACCGAGGTGGCTTCGGCTACAATCAGCCCCGCACTGGCCCGCTGACAATAGTACATGCGCATCAAGTCATTGGGCATACGGCCCTCCGAGGCGCGCGCACGTGTCATAGGCGCCATGATGATGCGGTTCATGAGCTCAATATCACCCAGTTTGATTGGATCAAACAAACTAACCATTGTTTTACACTGTCCACTATTGATGTTTCCACCAGGGCCTGAACGACACGCGCCCAAGGGAATACCCGATAAGGGTTTTTACCAGATATGTCTTTATACCATCAACGCTTAATTTGGCTTGAAATTGTTTCAAGCATCAAACGGATCAAATAAGCTATGGCACAGTTCGCCGTCATAGGGTTAGGCCGCTTCGGTTCGGCCTGCGCCCTGGAACTCATGAAAATGGGACACTCCGTGCTGGGAGTGGATACCAACCCAAAATTGGTCAACAAATATGCGGACCAATTAAACCGTGCCGTTATTGCCGATGTCACAGACCGCCAGGCTCTGGAAGAGCTGGGGCTGGACAATTATGACGTAGTTCTGGTTGCAATTGGGGCAGATATTGAATCTTGCCTGGTTTGTGTCGTGCACCTGAAAAGTTTTGGGGTGCCCACTATCTGGGCTAAAGCCATTTCTCATGCCCAGCATTTGATCCTGGCCAAGATCGGTGTCAACCGCATTATCCATCCTGAAGAGGAAATGGGAATACGGGTTGCCCAAATGCTGAGCTACCCCATGGTCAACGACTACATCAGCCTGGGGAATGGCGACTACATCGTGGAAGTGACCGCCAGCGACAATATGAGCGGCCAGACCATCAAGGACGTTTTGCGAGAGCAAATGGACACTGTCCAGGTCCTGCTGGTCAAACGTCGCGGTCAAACCACCATACAGCCCGACCCTGATTTTGCCTTGCATGCCAAAGATCTGCTGATCCTGCTCGGACAGCTGCAAGCATTACGTACTGCCGCCCCCAAACTGGTTTGATGTATGCGCAATTGGCTGCCTAATAGTCTGACTCGCCGTCTTGAGGTTAATCCTCATTCCCGCACCTTAAGCGCCAGCCCACCGCTGGTGCTGGCTTTGGGCTTTATGGCCCTGATTGTGCTGGGGGCGATTTTACTAAGCCTGCCGCAAGCGGCAGAGCAGCGACTGGGGATTTTCCAGGCCCTGTTCATGGCGACCTCAGCCGTGACCGTAACCGGGCTGGCCGTCATTGATCCCGCAACGGACTTAACGCATTTTGGGCAGATTGTTCTGGCGCTACTGGTGCAAATCGGCGGTATGGGGTTTGTGACCTTTGCCGTCATTGCCGCCATCACCATGCACAAACGCATCAGTGTCAGCCAGCAAGCACTGGCACTGGAGGCCTTTAATCAAACCAGTGTCTCGCGCATCCGCAGTACGGCCTTCCAGGTCTTCAAGATTGCGGCCCTGATTGAACTAATTGCCGCTGCCATTTTATTTTTGCGCTGGAGCATTGACTTCCCCTGGACCACGGCCTTGTACCGTGCCCTGTTCCATGCCATCACCGCTTTTAACAATGCCGGCTTCTCGCTTTTCCATGATTCTCTGGTTCCAATCTCGGGCGACTTCGTCTCGGTGATGACCTTATCGGGCCTGATTATTCTGGGCGGGATTGGTTTTACCGTGCTAGCCGATGTGGGCCAGAAAAAGCGCTGGCAAACCTTGCTCCCCTATACCAAGCTAATCCTGATCGGCACCCTGATCCTGAACCTGATCGGCTTTACCAGCCTGTGGGCCCTGGAATTCAGCAACCCCAAGACCCTGGGCATGCTGGGCGTTGGGGATCAGGCGCTGGCTGCCTGGATGCAAAATGCCGCTACCCGTACCGCTGGTTTCACCACCATGGACATTGCTCATCTGCGCGATAGCACACAACTGGTCATGATTGTGCTGATGTTGATTGGCGGTGGCTCGCTCAGTACCGCCAGCGGTATCAAGATCGGTACCTTGATTGTGCTCTTGGCGGCTGTACGATCTTATATACGCCAGCGTGAAGAAGTGGTGCTGATGGAGCGCAGCGTCGCCCCCGAAACCGTTCAAAAAGCCCTGGCCCTGTTTTTGATTACTGGCGCTTTGTACTTCATCAGCGTGCTGCTCTTGACCTTGTTTGAAGACCTGCCCATTACCAGCCTGCTATTTGAAGCCGCCTCGGCCCTGAGCACCACGGGTATGAGCCACGGCATTACGCACAAACTCTCCACCCCCAGCCAGATCCTGATCATGGTGCTGATGTTCGCTGGCCGACTGGGCCCACTGACCTTGATCTACACCCTGGCCACGCGCAAACGCAGCCGCATACGCTACCCGGAAGGAAACTTTCAAGTAGGGTAAGTCAGTAGCTAAACCACAGATATACAAGAAGTTTTAAGAAAAACCACTATTGTCATCGAATTTTGGTATGGTTAATGGATGTAAACATCGAACAACTACGGATCAGGACGCAGTCTTATGGATCACAGGAAGATGGCTACCTTAACCAAACGCGCTGGAACCGGTTTAAGCGCTCTTTGCCGAGAGCTGACCAGTCGTGGGATCAGTTATCACCCCCTGGTAGAGATGTACCAAAGTCAGATGGCTATTATTGGATTACTCAGCGACGAAGTTGTCGCTCTGCGCAAAGAGCTGGATGATCTGAAAAAAGTAGTTAAGAAAAACGGCCAGTGAGCCGTTTATTTTTTTGCCTGTCGTAGCTATCGCCTAAAACCCGGTTTCATCCGATCCCCGCTGGCTTTCTTATCCATCTTGTCTTGTTCGCACTCATGAATGTTGCCCTGCCCCGTTTTTGGCTGTTTGCCGCTTTAGCCTTGTGCTCCGCCACCACCTACAGTCAAAACGACCGGGTTCTTTCTACACAAACGCGGCCTTCTGCGCCGCACAGCTTCCCACCCATTGCCCCCATCCAACACTACGCCAGCACCTTGCTCACCCCCGAATATCAAGGCACGCGTCTGCATATTTCCCTGGATCACTGGCAAAGCCAGACAGCCTTGGACCAAGAACATCTGGCAGCGCCCGCCCGGCAAAACAATCTGTTTATCATCCTGCACTACCGTTACACCAATATCACCCAAGCTCCGGTGAACCCACGGATTCATCAGCCACGCCTGTTCCTGGCTGATCAGGGAGGCAAACAAATCGCCCCGAACCGACGCGCCACGCAAGACTATCGCTACGCGCAGGATCTGGATACTGTCGGTTCCGATAAGCTCAATCCACTGCTGACCGGCTCAGATGTCGCCGTATTTGAAGTCAGCCCTTTACTGTTTGATCCAGAACACTGGAGCCTTGTGGTCCGGGACGGGCAAACCGTACGTATTCCTTTGACGGTTATTCCCGAAAAGCCTGCCCCAAGCGCCAAATAACAACAACCACAGCATCCGCGTAAATGAGTAAACTCTGCCCCCAGACAAACCCGTCTTAGAAGCAGGCATGGAATAATACGGGGCCATACAAGCGATATCAATTAATAAAGCTCCTCATTCCGTTGAAGTCAGGAGCAAGGAAACAAGAGTGCGTCATACCCCCGCCCGGCTCAGCGCGATCCTCATCATTGCCAGCGTTTTACTCTTGCTGGTTCTGAGGTCACTGCCTACGAGCCCGGAGCCCGGCCCCGAATTTATCCAGGTAGAAGGCGGCGCCTTTATGGCTGGCAACTTTCAGGTCCCCATGCGTGCGCCCGATGGCGAACTGACAGTGCAATGGGTCGCCCAGCCGGATCAGGCGGCTCTCGCTCCCTACCCGGTCGAGGTCAATGTCTTTTCCATCATGAAGAAAGAGGCCAGCAACACGCTGTATGACCGCTTTTTGAAGCAGACCAAGCGCCCTGCTCGTTGGCAACCTGTCAACGGGGATGGTGACCAAGCCGCCAATATGCCTTACGACGAAGCTGAAGCCTTTTGCATCTGGCTGGGCCAGAACAATAGTCTGGATATGCGCTTGCCGACTGAAGCTGAATGGGAATATGCGGCCCGCAGCCGTGGCCACCCCCTTCCTTGGGCTACGGATAACGGGCAATGGCAAAGGGGACGTAACTTGCCCGACCAGGGCGACGATACCGACAAAGCCCGTACAGGAACATTCCCGCCTAACCCTCTGGGTATTCAGGATATGGCCAATGGCCTGCACGAGTGGGTCATTTCCGACCCTGCCCGCGACCCCGTACATGTGCGGATATTCAAAGGTGGCAGCGATCAGCAAGCCTCACCCCGCAACACGATTCCCACACGCGGCGTTGTCTTCCCTTTATCGGAAGCAACAATCCATGCCAAGCCAGAGCTAGCTCGCTTGCGGGATCATAAAGTGGGTACGGTTTACTTTCAGAACGCCACCGCGCGTTGCGTCGCCCCGCTCAAATCCAACGGCCCATCGCCAGCCTCCACCACACCCAACACCATCCTGCCACCGGCTTTTGACGATGTGACGGACAAAGCATTCTCAAAGAAGGCTTCTGACTGAATCAGCGGACTAAAAAATAACGATATGTATAGAAAAGCCCCTTTCACAAGGGGACTTTCTCAAAACGATTAAGGTGTTGCTGCAATCACTTTTTCATCAACTTTATCTGGTGCCGCCGCTTTATCTAATCCCTGCATAGGCTCACCTTCCTTATTTTTAGTGCGATCAAAAGTTAGCACTTTTCCAAATACCAGTTGCACCCAATCAGGGTAGTTGTACGCAGTGCCACGATTGTGATCGATGATCGCGCCAATGCCACCGCCGAACAGGATATTGCCAAACATTCCTGCCCCCGCACGGGAAATCAGCGTGCCGGTTGCCTCATCCGTCCGGTCAGCTGCCACACATGTAATATTCAGGTTTTTGCTGGATTTACCCACCATCGCGTGCTTGCCGGGCTCCAAGACATACTCACCCTTATCATTAATCAGAGTGCAGCGAGCTTCTGCTACTTTCTCCCCTGATTCATCCAAAGCATCAACCCGTACCAACTGCATCGATTCTGACGTAATGGATGCACAACCGCTCAGCAGTAATGCCGCCGAAAAAAATAAAAATCCTCATTCCAATCCCTTTATGCACTCTGTTTATAAGTGAGGGCATTGTAACGAGAAACTAAATTTATTAATTCAATACTAGTAATAAGCCCCAAAATCCTAAATTCAGTATAGAAAAATGGAGACGCCCTTAAATAAAATAAAACCAACCTTGAAGGTAAGCTGCCTTACAAAATATTTTATTTAAAAATTAAAAATAAAAACCATGAGATCTATTGCAAAAAATAATAGCGTTCAAGCCATACCCGGCGGTAAGCCGCTGGTGCAGACCGCCACCACTTTGGCGTCCTCTTCACTGGTCGATAGATAGACATGCCCAATGCCGCTATCGAAATAAGCCGACTCGTGCGTATCCAGAAACAAGGTTTCGCCCGTTTCAAACTGGATGGCAATGGCACCGGACAAGACAATCACAAACTCTTGCCCAACATGACGGATATAGTCGTCAAATTCCTTGGCATCGCGTGAATCAATCACGGCCAAAATCGGGTTCATGTGTTTGCCGGTCAACTCACCAAACAGCAACCCATATTCGTAGTTACGGGTTGCGTAGCCGGGCGTGGCCGTGGTTTTGTGGCTGGAGATGCCCACTGCTGTCGTGGGTAAAGGTTGAGCGGTTTCCTCATCCGGGGCAGCGAACAAGGAACCCACTTCAATATTCAAGGCACGGGCCAAAACAACGAATTTTTCGTAGCTTAAGGTGACCTGCCCTAACTCTGCTTTGGAAATGGTAGAAAGCGCCAAGCCCGTTTTTTCAGACAGCTGCTTGAGTGTCTGTTTTTGAGTATGGCGGGCTAGGCGCAGGCGGGTTCCCACCTGTTCCTTGCTTAGCAGTTTATTACGCAGCATCCTTGTATTGTAAGCGGCGCAAACGGTACCAGGCAATCAGAATCCAGGCCATCAAAACAAAGCCCAGATACCCGAAAAACGGGTATACGGTACCCACCAAATTGATGAAACCGATCTTGGCGCCCACCAATCCCAACACCCCGGCAATCGCCGTCCCAATATTGAATTTACGGGTATTGGGCGGCAAGATACGGGCCGAGAAGGAATACAGCACCCCCACCGATGTAGTCAGAATCATGGCGAAAATCACCACGGACATGATGGTGCCCAAGAGCTTGGATTGCTCGCTTGCCAACATCAGCATGGGCAAGGCGGCAGAGCCGATGGTGTCGATGCGACCAAATACACCGGCGCTGATCAACACAATCAAAAAACCCAACAACAAGCCACCGACCAAGCCACCCAGCAAAGCATTGCGACGCGATGTGGCTTGTGCCCCGGCGATCATCAAGAAAGGCGCACCCACTACCATGTTGTAGGACACATAGAGCAACGAGCCCATCAACCAGTGCCGGGCTCCTTGCGGTTTAGTCTGCGCAATGACATCCAACTCCTGCAAGGGCAAATCGCGTGTATTCCAGCTGTAAACACATAGAAAGATCACCATCAAGACCAGGATGGGCGTGATGCTGCCAATAAAGGCCATGACACGATCCACCCGCAAAAAGACAATCAATACGGTAATAACCATCACCGCCATGCTGCCGTACTCTGCCGGTACGCCCCACTGTTGCTCCAATAAAGAGCCGCCACCCGCAAACATCACCACGGCAATGGCGTACATAAAGAAGGTAATCATGATATCGACCACCACCCCCAAGCGTGGACCGCAAATCAGATACAAACCTTCTTTAAACGAGTGTGACACCGAAACCTGACTTAACTCACCGACGGCCATCCCCAACACCGTAAAGCACAGCCCACTGACCACCCCTCCCAACAGCCCCCAGTACCCAAAGCTGCTGAAAAACTGCAATATCTCTTGTCCTGATGCAAAGCCGGCCCCCACCACCACGCCGACAAAGGCCATTGCTATGCCCAGGATATTTTTTATATTCGACATGTCTTCTCCTCCGGGAGATCAAAGTGCTGCTGTTTTTATGTTCTGAAACGAGCGGGAGACACTACGGCAGGATCTATCTCCAAAGCCTGCAAAGACTCAGGCAGATCTTGCTGTTGCAACAAACTGGCCGCCAGCAAAGACGCACCCGCTGCGGTTTGAATGCCGTAGCCGCCCTGGCCAGCCAACCAAAAAAAACTCGGGCACTGCGCATCCTGACCAATCACTAGCTCACCATCGGGCGCGAAGCTGCGCAATCCAGCCCAGGTATGACTCGGGCGACGAATACGAAGCTGAGTATGTTCTTCAATGCGGTAAATACCCGTGGCCACATCCAGCTCTTCCGCCACCACATCGTGTGCATCTACATCGTCCGCATTGGCGGGCGAGCCCAGCAACATGCCCGCATCAGGTTTGAAGTAGAACTCTTCGCCAATATCAATAACCGCGGGCCAATCGCGGTGATCCACACCTTCCGGTGGCGAGAACAAGAAAGCAGAACGGCGTTTGGGTTGAATCCCCAGAGCCTTAAGGCCACAGCGCTCGGCCAAGATATCAGCCCAGGCTCCAGCCGCATTGACCAGTACACGGGTACGCAAGGTGCTGGGTTCAGAATCAAGCTGAACGTCCCAACATTCGCCCTCCCATTTGGCCGATAACACTTCCGTGTCCAGGCGCAGCTTCACGCCCTTGGCCTGGGCCCCTTTCAAGAAACCTTGGTGCAAGGCGTGCACATCCATGTCCTGAGCTCGTGCGTCATACAAAGCCCCCGCCAACTGCGCAGGGTCCAAGCATGGCACCATTTCCAAGGCTTGCTCCGCGCTCAAACGACTGACATCCAGCCCTTGCTCGTGCCAATCTTTAAACTGGCTGTCCAGCACATCCTGTTGCTCAGCGGTGCCCACATACAGCACACCGCGAGGCAGCAAAATAGGCTGATCCGTGAAACCAGCAGGCGGGTGGCTGAAAAAATCGTTCCCTGCGACCGTCAGCGCCCGGATGGTGGCCGTACCGTAGGTTTCAACAAACATCGCAGCCGAGCGTCCCGTGGAGTGATACGCAGCATGGGACTCTCTTTCCAGAACCAGCACGTGGGCATCTTCGGGCAAACGGTAGGCCAACGACACACCTGCCATCCCCGCCCCAACAATTACGTAGTCGTACACCATGAAATTCTCATATCCGATAATTGAGCGCTCATAGTAGGACTTTCACACGCAAATATCCAAGAGGGTTTTTACTAGGCGGACACGTTGTTCTTCATCCAGAGCCTTACTGCAGGCCACTTTCAGGTGATTTTGAGTGCTAAGCCTCTCTATTAAAACGACTTTTACCAGGATGAAGGACAAGATCACGGGCTCACCCCACACGTCGATAAAACCACGACTTTAGCGACCAAATTGGTCAAATATCGCGGAATTGCCGTCAAAACCAGAAAACCCTAGGAAGCCAAGATAACGAAAAAACATAAAAAAACCTTCTGACCCAATCGGCTCAGAAGGTAAAAAGGCGCCTGCTCATGCTCAACAGAACGCCCTTGGGAAAATGGCCTTACTGCGTACTCAGTTCAAATTTAAGCCCGTAATATCGCGATTGTTTTGCAGCCGCTCTTAAGAGGACTCACCTTTATGCGCCCTAAACTCTTTTCCCCGCTGCGTCACAGCCAGCTTTTGATTTGCAGGCTCATTAGCATAATCCAGCCATTCCTGAATAACCGGATGCTGATCTAGAGCATAGGCCTCTCGTGCCAGGCTCAAGGCTTTATCCAACTGGATAGGCCCGCAAATTCCACTGAAATAATGCTGGGACAGCGCCACCTTGGCATGTGGCAGATTCATGTCACTGCCGCGCTTCAACCAATGCTGACCAGTGCGAACGACGCTGCAATTGGTGTAGTAATGGCCAATGTCGTAGTAGGTTTTCCCCAAGGCCATAATGGCCCCTTCATCACCCTGCTCCGCCTTATAAGCAACTTCCAGCAATTGCTCGCGACTAATCGGCATATCAGGATAGAAGGTCTGCATCGCGGTCAAATAACGAATATCGGGATTGCCGCCTGTCAGCTCCTTGCTCAAGACTTGCTCACCAGTCGGGCCCTTGTAGTTGACACCGCAGGACGTCGGATAAGGCCCTTGTGGCTTCAAGCACTCCGCCTTTTCAGCATACTTTCCTGACCATGAGTCCGAGGCTGCGCAGCCGGTAAGCCCAACAAGAAGTACAGAAGTTGCAAGAAATCGGACTGAGAAAAAGAGTTTAAACACGATAAGTAGGTGACCTGTAGTTGACGAGGCTGTGTCACTCAATGACGCGACAAGCGAATTGAGCAGAGTACCCGAATCAGGCAACCACACGGGACCTGCTTGCCTATAAGCACGACTAATCCCCGACCGAATACGCCACAAAAACAAGCGACCAAGTCTCAGAACGATCAACAAAGAGTTGAAATACAATCGCACAATGTATATCCAGCGGTCCCGCTCTAGGACCAAAAATGACCTAGCCTGGCACGTTTTATTTTGCCTGGCTATCTTGTCGTTCCTGTGTCGGGCGCTGGTTCCCGTGGGATACATGCCGGATACAGCCAACAAGCGAGATGGCTTCTTTTCCATCACCCTGTGCTCTCCCGGTGGAAACCCCAGCATCATTCTGATGAGTTTGACAGGGCAGGACGATTCCCCACAATCCGATGGGCATGCGGATATCCAGCCCTGTCCATACGGGCTGGTGCTGTCGCAAGCTGCGCTGCCCAGCGCCGATCTGGCAAGCCTGGATAGCCCTGCTTCTCATGCGTCCTTGCTATTGCTTCAACGGAATCAGACACGCCCGCCCCTACCTGTGCTGGGGCCGCCTCTTGGCTCACGTGCTCCCCCTGCAAATCTTTGGTTGATCTCTCGTCGCTGACTGCATCTTGTGCGTTTTGCTGGCGTGCAGATCCAATACTGAAGCCACGTACTCATCAAGTAAACGTTCCTGGGAACGCCCATGTCATTCGGCTCGACGCAAAAGGGCTTTGTGCAGCAGGCCGTCTATGCAGCGCTGCGAAAGAAGCACGCAAACACGACAATCATCCGACAAGCACTCTCCTGTCTTTTAATAGTTGAATCACAAGGAAATTT
>JBQEAN010000078.1:0-10656 GCA_052109075.1 Alcaligenes sp.
TGCTGATTGCATTGACCTCCAGCCTGACACCTGTCTATCACGAGGCCGCCCGCCTTGATCGACTATTGATTGGCCTAGGTGCCTTCAAGCCGGATATGGCCGAGTTCGCGGCTCACACCCTGTTGGCCAGCCGTCTGTATGCGGATGATGTCGTCGGTGCCCGCCAAGAAGCAGGAGATCTGATTCAGGCCGGGGTGGACTGGGAGCAAGTCCACAGTATTCACCAGGTACTGCGTACACCAGCCCCTAAAGACAAGCCTTTATTCTTTAAATCTGTAGGCTCGGCTGCCTGGGATTTGGCTGCTGCACGTTGTGCTTTGCACTGTCTAGATCAGGCCTAAATACTTAGCTCGCTAACTAATAGCTTGGGCATTCCAAATCGCGTCCAGAGTGTTACTCTGGCGCGTACGATTCCTTACAGTCACTTACTGATCTCTTTTTTGCCGCGCTACCCATGACTTCTCCTCTTCCTCCTACCGAAGACGATCCGTATCAGATCCAGTCCAAATTTGAAATTCTGCGTGTTTTACGGGCTATCGAAAAAGGAGGCCTGTTATTGCACATGGAAGCCAACCAGGGCAATGACCGGATTGTCACCACCATTTTGGACATTGATCTGGACAACAATGTCGTGGTAATTGATACCGCCAACAAAGAAGAAAAAACCCGCAATCTGCTGCAGTCCGAACACACCAGTTTCGAGACCTCACTGGATAAGATCAAGGTAACCTTCCAGGGCCCTGCTCCCGAAGTGGTGTCCTACGAAGGGCAGCCGGCTCTGGCGATCCCTATTCCGGAGTCTATTCGACGTTTGCAGCGGCGCGAATTCTTCCGCGTTAATGTGCCCGTCAGCGAACCGGCCATGGTGATTTTGCGTCTGAATAATGAATCCAAGAGTTTTCTGCTGCACGATATCAGCGGCGGCGGTCTATCTTTGGTGGACGAGTCCCAGAGCTTGGCAGAAGTCATAGGCACGCATAAAACCGAGTCCTTGCTGGAACTGCCGCAAGCCGGCTCTTTTGTGGTTGCTCTGCAAGTAGCGCGTACTGAGATGCAGCAGCTCGCCAATGGCAAGCAGATTCAACGTTTGGGCTGTACGTTTATTGATCTGTCTGCTTCCACGCAGATGGCGATTCAGCACTACATCAGTCGTCTGGAGCGGCAGCAGATCGCCAAGCAGCGCGGACACGGTTAAGGTGTTTCAGGACATCCCCAAATCGCTGGGGATGTCCACATCGCGCAAAATTCCTTCATCCACTAAAGGCACGAACAGGGTCTGATCTCTGTTGGCTTGCAATAAGCCGCGCGCACCCTGTTCATCTGGCAGTTCTAAAAGCGGCTCACGCCACTCCAGGCCAAAGCCGCTCGGATTGCCGGGCTGGCCGTTTAAAACTGGCCGTACAATCCCCGCCCCATCTTGCACCGCTTGAGCCACCGCGGCTACCGTACTCGGCCGCACCCAAGGCATATCTGCCAGCAACACGACGTAGCCGTATTGGGGACTGCAAGCCTGTATCCCGGCTTTCAAACTAACACCCATGCCGCGGATGGCTTCTGAAGCCTGAACGAACTTGATCGGCAAGTCTTTTAGCTCTTGGCGCAAGAGCTGTTCATGAACATCACAAACAAGCAGCACCTCATCCAGCACTGACAATGCGGTTTCACAGACATGGCGCACCATTGTTTTACCATCTGCTGTCTTGGCCAATAGCTTCAACTGTTGACCAGTCGGATCGAAGCGTCGGCCCAAGCCTGCTGCCAGAATAATGCCCGTCACCCCTGATACATGCTGCTGCCCTGCCATCCTGGCTCCTTGTGAGCTACGTAGTGTCTGGTCGAATATGGTTTGCTGTTTCGCTTATTAGACTAAAGGAAGGGAATGAGGGGTACAAGCTTAGTGGGAAGAGCAAGTGGCGTTTTGGCTTTAAACAGTGCCACTTGTTTTCTTGTGAGGCCCGTGTTCGGCTTGTCTTGGCGGGGCCCTTACCCACGCTGCGCGTGGGTAAGGGCCCCGCCAAGCCGCACACGGGCCTCACAAGAGAACCATCCCGCCTCACACAAAGCCCAGACGGCACACCCAGAGAAAACCAACTCCCCCCATCCATTCCCAAAAATACTCCAAGTGTTCTGACCCCGTTTAAAGAAGAAAGGTAAAGGTTTAAAACCATCGGTGTCTTTTCAAGACCATCTGCTATATTCCACCGACGCAGGCTAAGGAAATCTCCCTGCGCTAGCCCCCCCCGACGCAGCAACAACGAACGCCTTACTCTAATCAAACTGCTTCCTCCCTTTCAGGGGCCATTAAGTGCAAACAATATTCCGCGCATTCACCACCTGCTCAACAATGAAACTAACAAAACTTTATGCTGCGCTGGCGCTGGCCATTGCACCACTATCTGCTCACGCCCTGGAAGATAGAGCCGTAACAGACGCATCGGGACGCACCGTGTTCATCGCGCGTTTTTTTGACATGGGTGATGGTGTATTCGACGACGACAGCGGCACGTCCTTCTGGAGCTGGAACGGCCGCCAAGCCTATAAAGAACAGCTGCTTGAAGGCATAAGCTATTGGGCTGAAATACTACAGCCTCAAGGCGACAACCCAGCAACCATCGTCAATATCGGCACGATTAATGACCCAGGCAATGCCTACGGGGGCTCGCCCACCGCCAATGACGGCCAAAGCGAATTCACACAGATGCAGCAAAACATCTTCGGCCTGTCGCCTGCAACAGGGACGCTGCAGTTCGGTGGACATGGTTTTTTTGGCCTGGGCCAAGACAACTACGCAACAAACCCCGCGTTTACGCAAACGCCGCTTACCGGTAAAGACAGCGTACTTCTGACGGCCGTCCACGAAATTGCCCACGGGCTGGGCATTGCGAGCAGCGTGGAAGACAGAGACTTATTCAATGGCACGCAACTATATTTCGAAAGCCACTTGAACAGCTGGTCGCAACTGCTCAGAGACGACAACGGCAACCCGGCACGCCCGGATCAGCAGATTGTGTGCGACGGTTGTGGCAACTTCTACGATCCCGATTCATTCGATTTGCGCCAGGACCAGGGATTCCTGCTTGGCCCCAACATCGAACAAGTACTGGCAGGAGGCCTGCGTGGTGTACCTGTCAAAATGCTGGATGACGATGGGGACGTGGACAATAACCACATGAGCCATATCGAACTTCGCAACAGCGTCATGAGCCACCAGAACTACCGCAACTACTCAGGCTTCATGGAAGCTGAGCTGGCAGTACTACAAGACCTGGGTTACACCATTGACCGAGCCAATTTCTTCGGGCGCTCAATCTACGGCGATGGCCTTGATCTGGTGAATACACAAGGCTTCTTTGGGCGCAATGCCGCTGGCACCCAGTACCTCCCGGGTCAATACAACCAGGCGACACTGGGCTTGGGACTGCATATCTACGGTAGCAACAACCAGATCCGGCAAGCCGCCGACCTGCTGGCAGCGGGCTCAGGCGGTGCTGGCATACGGGTGGATGGCGAAAACAACACCCTTGTCATCGATCCAGGCGTCAAAATCTACGCGGATGGCTTGAACGGGCAAGGCATTCAATTTGCCTATGGTCGTGGACACACACTGGTTCATCGCGGCGACATCCAGGCTACCGGCCCTCAGGGTGTGGGCCTGCGTTTTGATTTTGGCACCAATGCCCTGGGCGACCATACCGAGCGTCGTGGCTCCTACATACGCAGCATTGAGGGCGTCAATCAAGCCCTGCTCCCGGAACTGGACGGCCCATTGGTTCAACAGGCCGACATTAGCGGGCGAGTCGCAGGCAAAGAAGCGGCCATCCTGATTTCTGATAACGCCTACGTAGAGCGCATCAACCTGATGCAAGGTGCCCAGATAGAAGGCGACATTATTTCGCGCTATGCGCAACGCGACGACAATAATCAGCTACGCCTGACCACACTCTCTTTCGGCCAGGCTGCCGACAGCCTGGGCCGCAGCATCGATCAGCCCGATGCAACATTTCACCTCAGCTACGCCGGGAACATCACAGGCAAAGACAATCTGGCCCTGTCGTTTGACGGTGGCACAACGCAATTGAACGGTACCTTGCAGGTCCACAGTGCCACCGTCCAGGAAGCAGCAACGTTGGGTGGCAATGCCAGCTTCGATCTGGCCAGCGGCAGCGCCCTGATTAACGCTGGCACCTTGACGCCCGGCAACTCAGCCGGACGCATCAGCGTGAACGGAGACTTTCAACAAACAGCAACGGGACGCCTAGTCGCTGAATTTGACGGCAAAGGTAGCCACGACGTGCTTGCCGTCAGCGGCCATGCTGACCTGAACGGCACACTAAAACTGGAACCTTTGGCTGACTGGTATCAAAACTCCTGGTCGGTCGACACAGGCCCTTTGGTGGAAGCGTCCAGCCAAAGCGGCAATTTCAGCACCACCCAGATCGCTCATGTATCGCCCACCTTGCAGTTTGACGCTGCTCCCTTGGGCAGTGAGCGCTACCGACTGTCTGCCAGCCGCGCCGACAATGCCTACAGCCAGTATGGCAACGATGCCAACCAGCGAGAGGCCGGAAACGCCTTATTCAAGCTGGCTGCCGCTGGGCCCACATCCGCACAAGCGCTATTCCAGGCACTCGACTTCTCGGCCACGGACGGCTCACAAATACCCACCGCCCTGGACCAGATTTCACCGGCTGGCTACAGTGCTGCAATGGCCGCTTCCCTGATGCATGAGCGTTCAATCATGCAAACCGCCCGCCAAGGCATGAGCCAAAGCCTGCTGCGGCCCGGCACGGAATGGCAGGGCTACGCCTTGGTATTTGGCGCCAACGTCGATCAAAACACGCGTGGCTCCATGCTTGGCTACGATGCCAACAGCTATGGCCTGATCGTTGGGGCCGGACGCGCTCTGGAGTCGGCACCCGACTTTGCCGTGGGAGCCCAACTTGATATCTCAGACCTGTCGGTCAAGCCGGATGCCCCTTACTCTGGCAAGAGCAAAGCCACCGCATTCGGCCTTGCTGCCCATCTGCAATACCGTCCTGGAGCAAGGGAAGGCCTTTTTGCTTTCAGCGGGCTACGTCTGGGCCTGGAGCAAGCCGATATGCGTAGGCAGATTGCTATCGGGGACTACCAAGCGAGCCACTCGTCTAACTGGACCGCACGCAATCTGTCGCTTGATGCTGGCACAGGCTACCTTTGGGAGCTCAACCCATCATTTTCGGTGGGCCCCTTTGTCAGCATGAACTATGCCTCGGTGTCCCGCCCCTCCATCGACGAATCGGGCAATGCGGCAACACGCCTTCATCTGGACAGCAAGCGCGTAGACGCCTTGCGCTCCAGCCTTGGCCTGACAGCCACCTGGAATCGCGCCCTGGATGATGGCAGCAACTTGGCCGTGAATGTCGACATGGGCTGGAATCACGAATGGTTGAACCGCGACCTGACTCAAACAGCCCGTTTCGCGATTACGTCCACGGATACCACGTTTAATACCCGTAATAGCGTGCTTCCCCGCGACACGATGAACCTGCGAGCAGGCCTGACCTGGCAACGCAGTGAGCACCTGTCGATTGGCACCGGCATCAGTTCACAGTTTGGGGGCGGATATTCATCGCTGCAAGGGCAGGTGAATCTGCGCTGGGCGTTTTAAGAATAGACGCTGGCCAGGAAGCGTGATTGTTGCTTGAAACGGTGGGAGACACTGATGCATATGTACAAAGTGTTCTCCCAATACCATTTGCGCTTTCACTAATGCTGCTTGTGTTCTTGTAGGGCCACGCAAAGCCAAAAAAACCCCCGAGAGTCATCCGACTCCCAGGGGCACAGGTCCGACAGCCTGCCCCCAAGCGGCAGACTATCGATACTCGGTCACAGTCCCAACAACGTCATCGCCTCTTCACGCGTTGCCACGGTGGCGTACTTCTGACGCATGTCGAACAGGTTGGCGTCATGCGGGCCAATAGCACGGTCACCCACGCAATCAGAGACCACCAAGGGACGAAAACCCAGTTGCATCGCATCGACCACGCTGGAGCGTACGCAGCCACTGGTGACGGCACCGGCGACCAGCAGCGTTTGCACACCACGTTGAGTCAACCATGCCGCCAAAGGTGTGCCGAAGAAGGCCGAGGGCACATTCTTGCGAACCACAAACTCACCCGGAGCAGGTGCCAGTTCAGGCACGATATGGCTGTTGTGCGCGTCTTCGGTCAAGCCCAACATGCCGGGCACTTTGATGCTGAAGATATTGTTATCCGCGCCATCATCCGCATACACGATACGAGTGTGAGCCACAGGCCAACCTTGCTCACGCGCCGTTGCTAGCAACTTCTGCGTATTCTCGATGGCCTCGGGGATATTGCCACCACCAAACACGGCCGGATCGGCAAAGCCATTAACCAGATCAATAATCAGCAGACCAAACGGAGCTTTAGGCTCCAGCGTCGAACCAAAACCTTGTTGAGCGTACACCGCTCCTTCATTCGTACTCACCCACGCCTCCGTCCAGTACTTTGCCGTCACGCACGACCGCACGACCGTCCAGGCTGACCGTGCAATGGCGCAAAGGAATATCAATATGGCAGGCTGTTGTGCGCTTGCCACCTGCTTCATTGTTCGGGCCCAAGGAGAACAGGAAGTTACCCTCGAAGGCACGCGCATCCATGCCAATGGTGTTCTCACGCGAATACAGACCCAGCGTGGACCAATGGCAACGTGGCTGCAAACCCCAACCAATATGGGAAATCGCATAGCCTTCAGGATCGTTAAAGGTCTTCATGTATTCGTCCAGTAGCTCAGCTTCGATGCCACCTTCAATCTTGGTGGCGTAGCCGTTTTCTACCGTCAGAATAATCTGCTCAGTCGAGTATTTTTTCTGTGGCAGAAGAATGTCGCCCTTGTCGATTACGATGGTGCCGTTGGTACCCAGCTCATTGGGCCAGGTCAGCACAAAACCGCTAGGCCAGTGGTCCCAACGACCGGGCTCATCCACGAAACCGTACTCGCGAATGGCAGGGAACTCACCCAACGGGCAGCGCAAATCTGTACCGGCTGCCGAGGTAATGCTCATTTCCTTGGCGGCTTTGATCAAGGCTGCCGCCGCGGTCACGCGAGCACGATCTGCTTCGGTCGGCACGGTACGCACCAGAATTTCTGGTGGCTCTACCGCCAGCAGAATCTTGGTACCCGACTTCAGAATATCGATCTGCTCGGGCGAGAACAACAAGGTCATCAAATCCAAGACCAGATCGCTGGCCTTCAAGGCCGCAATCGCGGCTTCATTCCCTGTCAGGGGGGTCGTGCCCAGATAGGCCAAAGAATCACGACTTAGCGCCTTTTCCGCATTGACCGGCAACAGGTCCAGGCGATTCACAATCGCGCCCATGGACTGCGCCGCAATCTGCGCGCACTGCATGGTTTGCTGATTCGTCGTGGAGCTGGTCAGCAAGGTCACTGTCTGACCGGCTTGCAGCTTGGACAGACGCAGCACTTCCTGCCACGCCTCGATAAGTTGGTAATCACTTACTGCCATCTTGTCTCTCCTTGTGAAAGGCTCCAACGCGAGCGCGGAGCATCTGTATCACGACGGGCCGCCCACGCGGCCCTATCAACATCACACCAGGCGCTGGCCCAGGAAGTCACCGAAGGCTTCGTAGAAGCCTGCCTCGTTGTCCCAAGGAATCATGTGACCGGCATTGGGCACACGTACGTGCTGAACGCCTGAGGCCAGTTGCTGAATCTCGGCCACGTCCTCATCACGCACCACATCGCCACGCTCGGCGGTCATCAGCAAAGCAGGCACCTTCAAGTGCGGGAAATCGACGTGCACATCATCGGTGTGGAAGCCTTCAAAACTGGCCAGAATCGCAGGCTCGTGGCAGGTGTGCAGCCACTGAGCACGCAATTGCAACTGCTCTTGGGTCCAGGTCGGGCAGAAGGCACGCATGTCTTCCGCGGAGCAGCCTTTACGAGCCATGGCCATGGAATCCACATACCAAGGCAACTTGGACGGGTAGGCACGGCGATCTGGGCCAGAAACAGGTGGATCAACCATGACCAGACGGTTCAGGCCATCGCTGTTCTTATGCGCTGCACGCAAACCAATACGTGCGCCCATCGAGTGACCAACCACGATGTAGTCTGTCAGACCCAGCGCTTGAGCCAAAGCGATCAAGTCATCGGCCTGGGCGTCCAAGCTGTAGTCCATGCCTTCCGCCGCTTCGCTCAAACCACGACCACGTACGTCCTGAATATAGGTATCGAAGTGCTTGCCGAACTGCTCACCCACAAAGCCCCAGGTCACGGCCGGGCTGGTAATGCCGGGAACGATGATGACCGCTGGACGCTGATCGCGCCCTTCGCTGGAACCACCGAAACGCAGGTAATGCTGACGAATGCCATTGGCATGAACATGGCCGCCGTAAAGAAAGGTACTCATTAATCTGTCCTTGGATTGAAACAGTCAGGCCTGGGCCTGATCCATGAAAATTGCTGCTGCCTACGCCGTTTGAGGCGCAGCAGCCAGCGCGGCCCGGACCACATCCGGTGTAAAAGGCACCTGCCGAAAACGTCGGCCAGTTGCATCAAATAAAGCATTGGCTATAGCCGAGGCACAGGGCACAGAGGCGGATTCGCCCGACCCCATAGGCGGCTCAGATTGCCGGTCCATCAAAATGACTTCAATCGACGGGATACGCGGGAAGTCCACAATGGGGTACGCGCCCCACTCCGCACTGACCACGCCTTGCGCGTTGAAATGCACCTGCTCATACAAGCTGCGGCTTAAAGACTGAATGACATTGCCGTGAATCTGGTGGCGCACGCCTGCCGGGTTCACCATCTGGCCCGTGTCCTGACCAACATAAATTTGTTCAAGCTCGATCACACCAGTTTCTACGTGGACCCGCAGATCCAGCAGCCAGGCTGACCAGGCAGCCCCAAAGCCGGGGAATTTGCTGTGTATATAACGTGCATACGACAAACCGCGACCATATAAATAGCCTTGATCATCGGGCTGTCCACGTGAACCACGATGCCCCAGCTGCCATTGGCCTTTATCGGCCACCGCCTGCAAAAGCTCCTGAGCCCGCACATCCTGGTCCAGATAGCGCAAACGGTAGGTCAAAGGATCAATCTGGGCCTCTACCGCCAGCTCGTCCAGAAAGCAGTCGTGTGCGAAAGAGTTCGGCATGGCCGATACGCCCCGCAACCAGGAGGCGCGCACAATCGCCGCCATATCCTGGCAAACGATTCGTTGTTTGGGATAGCTATAGGGTGGAACCGCAGTGCGGTCGCCCATTTCCAGCTGACGCGGTGCAGCCGATTCACGACCCGTCAGCAATAAAGCCAAATTCGGTGCATCGTTGGAGGGGTAGTGCGTGACGAAATCGTAATGACGCAGCTGCCCTTGAGCATCAATAGAACCTTCTACATCCATCAGCTGAGCGGCCCCTTTGGGCTCCCAGCCATGCTCCTGTTCACGGGTCAGTTGCACACGTACTGGCGCACCGACAGCCCGCGACAGCAGTAAGGCATCGGCACACACATCGTCTGCGCAATTGCGCCCATAGCACCCTGCGGCTTCGTGGCGGATGATCTCCAGACCTGCTTCGTCCTCGTCCAGTAACTGGCTTAAATGAACACGCAACATATGCGGGTTCTGCGAACCGGACCAGATGCGGCTATGACCGGGCTGGTAATCGGCCACCGCACAAGAAGGGCCAATCGACGCATGTAATTGGAAAGGCCAGATATACGTGCGCTTCAAGCGCTTGCCTTCAGGCGGCAACTCGTCAAAATCCGGGCCTATATCAGCCAGCAAGCGCTCCGTCATGGGCTGACGGCGAATTAGTTGCTCCAGATTGCTCATGTCCTCCAAAGGAGGGACCGCTTTCCAGCGTACTTTCAATTCACGAGCAGCACGCATCGCCTGTTCTTCGCGGCGGGCCACCACACCAATAAAGTCACCGACTACAACCACCTCGACATCCTCGCCAATATGGCGAATGGACTGCTCGTCGACCGACTCCAGGCTGCAGCCTACAAAATCACCGCTATCACGCCCTATATAAGGAGGACGCACAACACGGCCATGCAACATGCCTGGCACACGCACGTCATGCACGTAAATCCAGTCCCCAGCAACCTTGCCCGGTATATCGACACGCGCCTGGGGCGTCCCTACAATGCGCAATTGCTCGGCCGGTTTGGTGGGGGTTTCTTTATCCAGATAGGCGCGTAGCTCCAGGCCTTCCAGCAATTGCCAGTACGTCAGGCTGCGCCCGTCGGGGGCAATCACCGTGCCGTCCTCTACCCGCAGTCGATCTGCATCCATCGTCCAGCGCTGTGCGGCTTGAGCCAGTAGCAACTGACGCGCCTGAGCCGCCGCCTTGCGCAGCGGCACGGCGTGAATCTGAATCGAGGCACTCGCAATGGTTGGCCCCTGATTCGGGGAGGCATCGGTATGGCCCAGCACCATTTGTACGCGTGACATGGGCACGTCCAACTCGTCGGCCACGATCTGGCTCAAAGCTGTTTGAATACCAGTCCCCAGGTCCACATGACCGTGGAACGCCCGCACCCAGCCCTGCTCGGAGACGGCCACAAACACATCGTCGTGCGCCTGCAGATACTCGGACACCACGCCGGGCTGCCCAGGCG
>JBQEAN010000079.1:0-10656 GCA_052109075.1 Alcaligenes sp.
TATGTTGCGTGGTGCCGAGCGCTCCCGACCTTTTGATCGTGATCCCCACACCGGGCAGATGACCGAAGAAGAAACACAGACGCTGGAGCCGGGCGTCGTGGAAGTGGTATCACCCTCGGTGGGTGATATACACGAGGTCTCCAATGTGTACGATGACCAGGTCTCCATCAGCATTCACGTCTATGGGGCCGACATAGGCAAGGTGCGCCGTCACGTGTTTGACCCGCACACTGGGCAGGCCAAGGAGTTTGTGTCGGGCTATGCCAAGCCTGCCACTGTCTGACCTAATTGGCATTGCCCGGTAAATGACCAATTCGGGCACCAATAATCATTTCCTGGATCCAACGATAGAGCAACACGGAGTAATTGCGCTGGGCGACCTTCTCGTCTAGCGCATGATTGCTGTCTGCCAGTACTCGGTGGGTCAGGGAATGAGCCTGGCTAAAGGCTTGTCGGTAAGTGAGCAAGGTCTGGCGGGGAATCAGCTCATCGTTCTCCGCTTCAAACAACAACACATCTCCCTTGAATTTGGAGCAGGCGTGCAGGGCCCGATTCTCTGTCGGGGTATGAGTTTGCAGACGATAATCCTGTAGCAATTCACGGTTGAACTGGTCTTTGGGCGATAGCCAATCATCGTCGGGATAGAGGGCTGGGGCCAGCAGGCTGAGCCAGCGTATCGAACGAAATTCGCTTAACAGGCAGGCCAGGTAGGCCCCGTAACTATGACCCACGATGGCGATAGAGCTGTCATCGACCATAGGATGGCTACACAAGGTATCGAAGGCTGCGCATATATCCTGTAAGTTTTGGGCCCGGGTCACCTTTTCGCGGTCCTGCTGGGTGGCGTTGTGCCCGGCCAAATCAAAAGTCAGACAAATGCACCCCATCCCCGCAATGGTGTGGGCCCGCTTAAGATCAAAGCGTTGGCTGCCGCCCCAGCCGTGAACAAACAGGATGCCCGGGATCGGCGACTGAGGAACTAGCAGGCGAGCGTCCAGTCGTTCATGGGGCAACGTGATCGAGGTATTGAAAATTTCAGTACTCATGATGACATAGGGCCGCAAAATCGGGCCAGATAAGAGTTGGTCTCTTTGTGAAGGCTATATAGATGAGACGAGTTCTTCACGGAGCTGGCATTGTCGACATAGCGCTCGCGCGTCCAGGCATGAGCGTGGTCAAGTTCAGGGTGATCTTGCAGGGTGCGCATGGCTAGTATCTCTGCAATAGAGGCCCCGCCGAAACGCCAGGAGTGCTCCAGAACCCCGGCTTTGTGTTGTCCGCGCGCATTTTTCCCGACAATAACATCGTAGTTGCGCCGGGAGGCATACAACTGTGGAAAAGCCCGGCTGATGCTGTTTTCATAGTTCAGAGTGATTTCGACCAGGTGCTGAATGCGCTCCATACCCGAAAGTTTGAACAACTGCTGAAATCCGCCTCGAACCAGAAGTAAAGTGGTCCCGCCGTAAACGGACTCTTGCATCAAATTGTTGGTTTGATGCTGTGTGCCGACATAAGAGAAAAGTTGTTCGCCAATTTGAGTTTGGCCGATGCTGAAGGTCTGGCTATCGAGCAGGTTTTCCTCCAGTACCAAACCATGCTTCAGTTGTTCTTTCCAGGTAGACAGGCTTAGCAGTTCTTCCAGATCCTGCCGGCTGTAGATCACCTTTTGGTCTTTGCCCGCATTACTTTTGGCCAGCTTGACTCGTATACCTGCTTGGCCCTCTTGGTCTAGCAGGCTCATGGTGCGCAGCGCATCGCTGGCTGAAAACGTGCTGTAGCCCGGCAGGACGTAGTGACGTAAGGACAGAGGCAAGTCATTGTCCCAGCCTTCAGGTCTATCCATCTCAGAATGGGGCAGGGGATGAGCGACGGCTTTATGGGCCAAAAAATCATAGGGCACGACGCCGCCATATAGTTGGGCCGCGTTGTTAATACCCAATTGCTGAGCCTGGGCCAAACTTAAGGTATACAGGGGCAGATAATACGTATCCGCTGGTGCCGGCTTTATCTGGTCTTCATAGGCAAGATAGACCCTTGATAGATCCAGTAGCTGTGCCAGTTCTCTGCCCATAAACTCCAGCCCTTGAACTGCGCCTTGGTCGCAGCCTTTAGTGGGCAAGCTGATTTGTAAGGAGGACTCGGGCGCGGAGGTGAGAATCTTGCTCATGGGGCCATCCTTTAAAAAGGGTGAAGGTATCAGTGCTTTAGGGCGCCGCGATCTGGCTGCCAGCGGGCGACGGTAATACTGGGTCAGAGAAAAAGCGTGTCTCCAGCAAGCTGGTTTGCAACAGGACAAGCAGGTCTGTGGGCTGCGGCAAGGAAAATTGGGCTGCGCTGGCTGGTTCAGGAGCGCCAATGCGTATGCTCAGGCCGCCGCATTGGTTCACAAAATCAAAGGCAGCTTCATCGGTCAAGTCGTCGCCGATCATGATGGGTTTGCGTTCGGCAAAGGTAGGCAAACTTTGGGCACGGGCCAGTGCTTGTCCCTTGTCGAACCCGCTCATTCGTAGCTCGATGACGCAGTGCCCCCGGATCAGCTCAAAACCTGGGTACTCCAAACACAGCACGCGAAGCTCGGCCGCCAATGCATCACTCAGTTCAGGTCGTTGTCGAAAATGCACTGCCACCCCATGCGATTTTCTTTCCATCCAGACCAAGGGGTAAGGGTGTATCAGGGCGGCTACCGAGCGGGACAGACTATGGTGCTCGGCCGGATTGACAGGGATGTTCCAGCATTCCTGACCATCGGCGTCATACATGGCGGCACCATGACTGCTGATCATGGCTAAGGGCAGTTTGGTGCAGGCCATGTGCAAGCTGGCGTAGTCACGACCTGAAATTACGGCGACAGCGCCGTCGCAGGCTGCATGCAGATTGAGTAGCAAGCCTGCTGTACTAGGTGGCAGAAACACCTGGTCGGGCCGGGCGGCCAACGGGACAAGCGTACCGTCCAGGTCCAGAAATAGAGCAGCGTGGTCTAACTGGATCGCATTATTCATGTCAGCTTCCTGGGTAGCCCGTAATGGGGAGCACGACGCCGGTTAGATAGCTGGCCGTGATTGGGCTGGCCAGATAGACATAGGCAGGTGCCAGCTCTTCGGGCTGCGCAGGGCGTCCAAAAACGGTGTCCACGCCAAAGTCCGGAATTTTTTCGGCCGGCGAATCGGCTGGGTTCAGAGGCGTCCAGACAGGGCCGGGGGCAACAGCGTTGACACGTATACCCTTGGGGGCCAAGTTGGCTGCCAGGGAATAGGTGAAGGCAATAATGGCCCCTTTGGTACTGGAATAATCCAACAAGTGAGCGGCTCCGCGTAAGGCGGTGACCGAGCTGGTGTTAATGATGGCGTCACCGGCATGGAAATGCGGCAGGCAAGCCTGGGCCATATAGATGTAGCCATAGATATTGGTGCGGAAGGTTTCATTCAGCCGCTCTGGTGTCAAATCCAGTAGAGATTGCGCATGTTCTTGAAATCCGGCGTTATTGACCAGAATGTTCAGGTGCCCAAATCGATCCAGTACATGCTCAATAGCTTGTTGGCAAAATTCGGGATCTTTCACATCACCACGTAGCGTTAAACACTCGCGGCCCTCTGCTTCCACGGCCAAGCGGGTCTGTCCGGCGTCTTCGTCTTCATGCAGATAGACGATTGCCACATCGGCTCCTTCACGTGCATAAAGCACCGCAACGGCTCTGCCTATGCCGGAGTCCCCTCCGGTAATAATGGCCACTTTGCCTTCCAGTTTGCCGCTGCCTTTATAGCTGGAGGACTCATAACGTGGGGCGGGAATGAGATCCCCTTCGCAGCCAGGCTTTTCCAGATGCTGCTGCGGTAACGGAGGGGTGGGGTAATCACTCCCAGGATGGTTGCTGTGATGAGTGACGGGTTCGGTATGGCCGCTCCCGTGTTTGTCCTTCTGATCCTGCTGCTCTTGCAGGTGTCGTTGTTCTTCCACTGTTTCGCGCCTTGTCATAAAAGCTCCTGAAGTATGCAAAGAAAGGGGCGCGGCGCCCCTCAGAGCACCACGCCACTTAGGACTCAGCTGCTGCCTAGCGTCGCTGGTCCTGGGTGGCCTTGCCCCCCTTGGCACCGGCTTCGCGAGCTTCCTCGGAGTTGAACTCGTGTGCTGTGCCGCGTTCATGGGCTACACGGCCACCTTTGGCACCTGCTTCACGTGCTTCTTCAGAATTGAATTCGTGCGCTGTACCTTTATCGTGAGCGGCTCGCCCACCTTCTGCCGCAATCTCACGTTGCTTCTTATCATCCATGGAGGCAAAGCCACGTTGATCTTTGTGATCCTGATTGTCTGTGTGCTTAGTCATATAACTCTCCTTGAGAAAGAACACCAATCCCATGATTGGTTATGACTCATCCAGCACAAAGCGTGCCTGGCTTTCGGGGCACTGGTTGAGGAACACAAATTGCTGCATCTGGAGACTGTTTTTCTAGGAGAGTGATGATGGCCTCAATGACGTGGTGGGGGTGGTTACTGTTGCTGCTGGCCGGCTGGGCGGTGCTGCTGGTGGTTCATTATTTGGGCGGCAAATTAATCGAGCGAGTTGTCTCGCCAGAGCATTTCCTGGGTTTTTTCTGTGATCGGATACGTTGGCCGTCGCGTTTGTTTTTCTTGGTGGTGTTTTTGCGCGTTTGTATTCCGTTGGCGCCCATCCCCGCCAAATGGCAGTCTTATCTAATTGTCGGGGCCATGGTAGTGCTGATTTTTTGTACCACCTGGATGCTGATGAGCGCAGTAGACGCCTTGTTTCAGGTCGTGGTGGCACGCCATCCCCTGAATGTGTCAGACAACTTGCGCTCCCGTCAGGTCTACACCCAGGCGCGTGTTCTGGCACGCAGTGTGCAGTTCTTGCTGGTCTTGCTAGGCCTGTCGTTCGTCTTGTTGGTCTTGCCCGGTGCCCGTCAGATTGGCACCAGCTTGCTGGCGTCGGCTGGGGTGGCTGGACTGGTAGCCGGTATTGCGGCCCGGCCCGTGCTGGGAAATTTTATTGCCGGTTTGCAGATCGCCTTTACTCAACCTATACGTATTGATGACGTGGTGATTGTGGATGGGGAGTGGGGCAGGATAGAAGAGATCACAGCGACCTATGTGGTCGTTCGCGTGTGGGACGAACGTCGTTTGATCGTACCCTTGCAGTGGTTTGTAGAAACGGTGTTTCAGAATTGGACCCGCCGCAGCGCCTCTTTGTTGGGCACCGTATTTCTGTGGGTGGATTACAACGTGGACATGAAAGGGCTGAACGTCGCTTTCAAAGCGGTGTGTGACGACTCCGAGCTGTGGGATAAACGTGTACAGGTGTTGCAAGTGACTGATAGTAACGAATGGGGAATGCAGCTGCGTTTTCTGGTCAGTGCGACCGATTCAGGCCGTTTGTTCGATTTGCGCTGTCTGTTGCGAGAGCGCTTAGTGGCCTATTTAAGCCAGCACCAACCAGATGCTTTCGTACGTTTCAGGACGCTGGAAGCTCAGCCAGAGGGGCATGCTCCTGGTTGGATCGACGACGGGCGCTAAGGTCGCTCAGAAACTGTTCGCACCATTGCTTCAGGTCGTGGTGACGCAGCTGTGATAATAAACACTGATGGCGGCTGCGGCGCTCGGCTAAGGGCATGGTCAACGCCTCATACAGGCTGTGGGCGGTGGCATCGGCATCGAATGGGTTGACTGCTATATAACCGTCCTGCAGCGACTGTGCTGCGCCGGTAAAGGAAGACAAAACCAGAACGCCGGGATCAGCCGGATCCTGAGCGGCCACATACTCTTTTGCCACCAGATTCATGCCATCGCGAATGGGAGAGATATATCCCACACGAGCGCGACGTAACATGCGCATCAGATGGCCGGCAGGAAACGCCCGATTCATGTACACAATCGGACTCCATCCAGGTGTAGCGTAGTGTCCATTTATTTGGCCCGCTAAACTCTCCAGCTCTTCACGCATCAATTGGTAGTCGTGGATATCGCTGCGGGTAGAGGGAGCAATTTGGACATAGCTGGTTTGCCCGTGGAGCGTAGGGTAACAGCGCAACAAGGTTTCAAAGGTACGTAAGCGCTGGGCCAGCCCCTTGGTGTAGTCCAGCCTGTCCACGCTGATAACGGTGTCTGGCGCGCTCATGGACCCCACGGTTGAGCCTTGGTCGCCCCAAGACGGGGCGCAGGCTAAGGATTGAACCAGATCCACATCGATGCTGATGGGGTAGACCGCGGTCTTGCTGCGATCGGCACTCTTGTTCCTGACTGCAAGTGGGGCGGGTGCCAAGGTCTGCAGAGCGGTATTAAGGGCAACAAGATCACTGGGGCTTTGGACACCAATCTGATCGTACTGATGCAGCATGGGCAACCATTGTTCATAACGCGGTATGGCCCGCAGGATTTCCGGGCAGGGAAAAGGCGTGTGAAAGAACAGGCCGATGGCTTGCTGCATTCCTTGCTCACGACAAAAGTGGGCCAAAGGCATCAAGTGGTAGTCATGAACCCAAATCACGTCGTCCTCATCAGCGATCTGGCAGAGATAAGATGCGATCTGCCGGTTGATCTCCAGGTATTGGTGATAGTGATGAGTCTGAAAGCTCATCAGGTCCAGCCGGTAATGAAACGCAGGCCAAAGGCAGGTATTGGCGTAACCGCAGTAGAACTGTTCATACTGCTCGTGGCTAAAAGAGAAAGTAGCGGCGTGATAGCTGCCCCGATCTTCCGAATGCAGCGAACCAGCTTGGGAGTCGCACTGACCATTCCACCCCAGCCAAATACCCTGCACGTGCTGATGCTTCAACAGTTGATCTACTGCGACGGCCAGTCCCCCTGTGCAAGGTTGCTCCGAACTGGCCACGCGGACTGACACCACAATGATTTTGCTCATGCTGATTCTCTCTTTATTGTTAAGGGAAGTCCCATTGGAGATTCAGCAAATTGTGTGCCCACTCAGTTCAGGAAGGTGTGCTGATGCTCACTGAGAGCGCGCAACCGGGCGCGTTGCAGACGCTCGCGGGCGTTGGGTATGCCTAGCTGCAGCCGATACTTGGTGACGGTCCGTTTAGATAAATCGACACTGTCTTTACGCAGGGCCTGGTGCAGTTCGACATCACTTAGCGGAGCCTGGTTGGACTCGCTGGCAATCAGGCGGCGTATTTGTTCTTTGACCAAAGCGGTGGAGCAACTGCCGCCGAAATCCGTCTCCAATTCGCCAGAAAAAAAATGTCGAAAGCTCAAGGTACCAAAAGGCGTACTCATATATTTGTTGGCTGTGGCTCTGGAAATGGTCGACTGATGTAGCCCCAGTTCCTGGGCGAGATCACCAATGCGTAGAGGCTGTAAAGCTTGTTCCCCCAGTTCGAAAAACAGGCTCTGGCGCTGAACGATGAGTTGCGCTACTCGGCATACGGTACTTCGCCGCATGTGCAGGCTGTCCGCCAGCCAGCGCGCCTGTGTCAGGACGCTTTGCAAAGCACGGTTGTGCTGTGTGCGAGCCTGTTGCTCGAACGCAGCAGCATATTCTTGATGAATGCGCACGCGCGGCAGACTGCGTGAGTCAGCCAGCACCTGCCATTGTTGACCATCCCGATAAACATGCACGTCCGGGATGATCGCCTGACGCAGCGGTTGAAGGTAGGCCAAGCCCGGGTTGGGATTCAGGCTTTGCAATTCACGCACGATTTGATGAAAGAGTGGGTCGGAAAGATGTAGCCGAGTCTGCACTGCCTTCCAGTCACCTTGTGCCAATGCGGGTAGCTCAGTAGTCACCAGCATGAGCAGCGGAGGCTTGAGCGCGGGGTTGATTGTCTGGTTCGCATTGATTTGCAGGCGCAGCGCTTCCTCCAGGGAGCGTGCGCCAGTACCAGGAATGGACAGCGACTGGACCAGCGCCAGGGCGGTTTCCCATTCTGCTTTAGGAACTGGCTCATAGCCCGAGGGCAAGAGGTCTTCAAAGCGTTCGCGTAAATACCCGTTGTCATCCAGCGCGTTCACGATCAGGGCACACAAGGCTTGGCAACGTTCGCTGGTGTGACTTAAGCGCACATGCTCCATGATTTGCTCGTCCCGAGTGTACAGAACCTTGCCCATCTCCGTGTCCAGGGGAGCCGGAAATTGAGAGCGCTCGCTCGATAGTGGGCGGGCGGCACCCTCACGAACGTAGATAACAGGCTCGACATCGGGGCTAGGCTCGAGTAACGGATTCTCTTGCAAGCTCGCCTGTAGAAGCTCCTGCAGCTCCTGCACGGAAAGCTGCAAAATCTGTGCGGACTGTTGCAGTCGTTGCGAGAGGTTTTGCTGAATCTGTAGCTGTGGAACCATTTCGAGCTTCATGGCGCAGTCTCCTTATAACTTGTGATTGCAATAGATTATTTCCATTATTCGATTGCCCTGCGTAATGGGGCTTCACGCTATATCTAGCAAGTTGTGTGCCTGTTCATAGGCCAGAGGGCAGCGGTACGGTCTTTGCTGGAAGATCACCAAGACCTTGCCGGCGTTTTTATGGACTCAGGACGGTGGGGATTTCTGTGTGTAAACAGCAGTGGTTAAAGGGGGTATGCAATGCGATTACGTCACATGATGTGTTTGGCCTTGGCAGCGGGTTTGATTGTGGGTTTGAGCATCCGTAGCAGTTATGCACTTGAGCTATTTTCTCCTGACAAGGGGTTTATGAAGGACGCTGCTCAGTCCGGACTATTTGAAGTGCAAGCAGCCAACCTGGCTTTGGAGCGCAGTAAAAACGCACGAGTCACTGATTTTGCTCAGATGATGGTCAATGACCATAAGCAACTGGCTCAAGAGCTGGGGGCGTTGGCTCGATCCCGAGAGGTAGAGTTGCCCACAACGCCAAGCATGATGCAGAAAGGCAAACTGTCTTTGCTCAAGGGAGTAGAGGGGGATCAATTCAATGACGAGTACGCCACGGTAGCGGCGGTGAAGGCCCACGAAGATACGATCAAGTTATTCGAGGACTACGTCAAACAGGGCAAAGATAAGGAAGTCATGGGTTTTGCGCAGGACGCCTTGCCCTTGTTACGCCAACACCTGCAACACGCTCATACCCTGGCGGATTCTATGAAATCTCCCGTGGCTCAATAAGTTTTTCTACCATTTGTCCGGTCTGTGCAGCGCACGCCGGGCAGGTCTCTACAGCATCGGGTCAGCCTCCATATTGATGTCTACCTGGTCGGTATTGCTTAGCACGTAACTGCGTAGCAAAGCATTGCGTAGCTGACGAATATTGCCCGGCCAGTGATAGTGTTTGATCTCTTTCATGCTCGCTAGGCTCAGAGACTTGTTTTGCAGATGTTCTTGGTTCAATTGCTCAACCAGATGCTGGGCAATGAGAACGGCATCATCGCCCCGCTCACGCAAGGGCGGGATCTGAATAGGGAAGACACCCAGCCGATAATACAAATCTTCGCGCAGTTTTTTGTCGTCAATAGCGCGCATGGGCGGGCGGTTGGTGGCAGCAATGATGCGAGCATCGTGTTTGATCAACTGATCCCCGCCAACCTTCATATATTCCCCATTTTCAAGGGCGCGCAGCAGCTTGGTTTGGGCATCGATCGGCATTTCCGTGATCTCGTCCAAAAACAATGTGCCTTGGTCGGCGAGTTCAAAATAGCCTTGGCGGTTTCGTTCGGCTCCTGTAAAACTGCCTTTTTCGTGGCCGAACAATTCGCTTTCAATCAACTGTTCAGAGATAGCGGAGCAATTAATGGGCACATAAGCATGGTCTTTGCGGGCGCTACAACGGTGGATCGCTCGGGCAGCCAGTTCTTTGCCGGTCCCGCTCTCGCCAATCAGCAGTACAGGTAGATCGGTACGGGCTACCTTGCTGATTTCGTTATAGAGTTTTTCCATGGGGACGGAGCGGCCGACAAATTCGGCAAAATCATAGTGTTGAATGGTTTGACAGGTCCAGGAGCCATTCTGGTGTTTGGCTTTCAATTGCTCCAGCAGGCGGCGTAACTGGACCTGCTCATCGTCAGCGTTGTCCAAGATGGGCAGGGTATAACTTTCCAGGGTTTCCACTCCGATGCGACGGCTAAGTTCCTGGGCCTGCAGCGCGCTTGCGCCAGGGCCAAACAGCAGGGCGTCAGGTGTTTTTTGGTGGTAGCGGATCAGAGCGGCTTCTGGGGTTGCGGCAGCAATGGCGGAAAAATTCATCTGTCGCGCCAGTGCCAGAAATAGGCTGATAAAAGCTGGATCCGTCTCTAGCAGTAACAGGTGGGGCATTCTTTTCCCTCTGCAGTTAAATGACGTTAAGGGAGCATCTTTTGACCTATCCTAGCCATGACCTGGCGCTCGACTCGTTACTAGATATGGCATGCAAGGGCTAGCCAAGGCCCTGAAAAACGTGGTCAGGCGCGTCCCCATGCCTTGCTGTGATATGGCGGTTTTTTTCGTTTAGTTATGTCCGCATTCAAATTACACATCTGTTTACGTGCTAGTCGCGGATTGATTGGATGCCACCATGGGGTACAGCGTCTAGGGAGCCGCGAAGTGGCTGCCCGGCAAAAAGGGTTAGCCAGAACGGCCCCTAAAGCCGGGGCGGCTGAGTCACATCAATCCATTGCGCGCGGGTCAGATCGGCCAGGCGCTGTGGAGTGATGCGCACCGCAGAATTAATAGAGCCTGCTGCAGGCAAGACGGTGTCGTAGTCCTGCA
>JBQEAN010000080.1:0-10013 GCA_052109075.1 Alcaligenes sp.
TTAACCGAGATGACGGTAGACTGCACCGTACGTGAGGCCTTGCTGGTAGACGAGGGCGATATCATTACCGGCGGAGGTGTGAGCCTGTGCGTGGATCTGACGCTCTACTTGCTAGAACGTTTTCTAGGGCCGGAGTTGGCCGCGCACACAGCCCACATCATGGAATACAGTGCCGCCCGAGCCGCCAATCAAGCGCGTTTGCCCAGCGTAATCAAACCTATCCACGCCAAGGGCTAATTCGTGTAGGGCCTGTCACCCCCCCCAGAAGGCGGCAGGCTTCACTACAACTCTACCTGTATCCCCATTTCCACCACCCGATTGGGCGGAATTTTGAAAAAGCGGGTGCTACGACTGGCATTCCTGGCCATGAAGGCGAACAAGCGCCGACGCCATCCCAGATACCAAGGCTGACGCGACTGAATCATCACCGTTTGACGCGACAGGAAATAAGAGGTCTGCATAGGCTCCAGATTCAACTCTGGATGCTCCAGCGTGATCTGCTCCAATAGCTGCGGTACATTGGGCTCTTGTTTGAAACCCCAGGAAGCCACCGCTTGCCAACTGCCCCGGCTCAAACGCTGCAAGCTATAGCGCTCGCCAAAAGGGACGTAAGGTACACCAGCACTGCTAACCGTCAAAAACAACACCTGCTCGTGCAAGACTTTATTGTGTTTCAGGTTATGTAATAAGGCCGGGGGCACCGAATCGGGGATGGTACTCATGAACACAGCCGTACCCGGTACACGGGTCGGGGCGTACTCCTCCAGATTCAGCAAAAACTCTTTCAACGGCTGTTTATTCTCCAGCAGACGCTCGTGCAGAGCCGCACGTCCTTGACGCCACGTCAGCATCAGACCCAGCAAGACTATCCCCACCAGCAAGGGTAACCAACCGCCATCCAGTACTTTGAGCGCATTGGCTGAGAACAGCAGCACGTCCAGAATCAGGAAAATGCCTAAGAGCACAAGCCAGGCCCAACGCTTGATTCCACTAGCGCTGCGCGGGAGAAGCACAATCGCCAACAGGCTGGTCATCAACATGGTGCCCGTTACAGCAAAACCATAAGCATGGGCCAAACGATCCGATGAAGCAAAACTGACCACTAGAATCATCACCGCCACACACAGCAACTGATTGACGCGCGGTAAGTAAATCTGCCCTTCTTCTTTGGCCGAGGTATGTTGAATCACCATACGCGGCCAGAAACCCAATTGCACGGCCTGACGGGTCACCGAAAAAGCACCCGAGATGACCGACTGGGAAGCAATAACGGTCGCGACGGTGGCCAGCATGACCATAGGCACCAGGGCCCAGGTCGGAGCCAAATAGAAGAAAGGATTGCGAATAGCAGTCGGATCAGAGATCAATAGCGCGCCTTGGCCGAAGTAGCACAGAACCAGACAAGGCATCACCACCATAAACCAGGCTTTACGAATCAAAGGGCGACCAAAATGCCCCATATCAGCATACAGAGCCTCGGCACCGGTCAGTGCCAACACTAAAGCGCCCAGCAGCAGAAAAGTCTGCCACGGTGCCTCGGCAATAAAGGCAATCGCCCAGCGGGGGTCCAAGGCCATCAATACTTGGGGGTGCTCAATTACGCGCCACAGGCCCAAGCCACCCAGAACCAGAAACCACAACAGCATGATGGGGCCAAACAGCTTTCCCATAGTTCCAGTACCGTGTGACTGAATCAGGAACAAGGCCAGCAATACCCCCAGCGCCAAAGGCACTACCCAAGGGTCCAGCACGTGGGACACCATGCCTATCCCTTCCAGGGCTGAAAGCACCGAAATAGCGGGAGTGATAATACTGTCCCCGTAAAACAGGGAGGCTCCGATCAGGCCCAAGACCACAATGACTTGCCGACGTGGCCCTTGCATGCCGCGAGCGGCCAGCTCCATCAAGGCCAAGGTGCCACCCTCGCCCTTATTGTCCAGGCGCAGCACCACGGTAACGTACTTGATAGACACCACAATAGTCAGCAGCCAAAACAACAGGGACAAGACCCCGTACACCTGCTCGGCACCGGGTTGTCCGTAGCCACTGAGTGCCACTTTCATGGTGTAGAGCGGGCTGGTTCCAATATCGCCGTACACCACGCCTAAAGCGCCCATCAATAAGGCGGCCTGAGCCGCTTTTTTAGGGTTTTCTGTTGCTGTGTTCAAGGCTTAATTTCCAATCAAAGAATCGTGCCGGGTCAAACGCGCACCAATACGCGGACCAGGAAAAACTATTGTGATGCGGGTACCGGGAAAATCAGGACGACTCATTAAGCTCCACCACGCGCCATGCGCACGCGCGATTTCCTGCACAATGGCCAAACCTAAGCCCGACCCCCCAGCCTGAGCGCCGGGAGAGCGATAAAACGCTTCAAATACCCGTTGCTGCTCGCTGGACTCAATACCCGGGCCATGATCTTCCACTGACAAGGATGGCGGGTTACTGGCGACCCGCAGCACAATCCGATCTGTCCCCTGTCCATAACGCAGCGCATTATCCATCAGGTTCGATAGCAGCTCGCGCAAAAGCACCGGCGCAGCATCAATCCAGACTGGTTTCTCGGGCGCCAGCAAATGGATTTCCGCACCATGTTGGCGAGCCTGCAAGAACCAGTCACCGCCCTCCTCCCGCGTCCATTCGCACAGGTCCAGGCGTACAAAACTGTCTTTAATATTGGTATCCGCATCAGTACGCGCCAGCACCAGCAACTGCTGGCCCAAGCGAATCATGCGATCCGATACACTTTTTATCCGCTCGGCCCGCTGTCGAATATCATCCGGCAAAGGCCTTGCCAGCATCAGTTCGGATTCCAGCTGCAAGCCCGTCAATGGCGTACGCAATTGGTGGGCGGCATGACCGATAAAGCGCTTTTGCGCCTGCAGCGTATCACGCTGACGTTCCAGCAATTCGTTAAAGTGCTCCACCAGCGGCACAATCTCGGCAGGTAAGGCGCTGGCATCCAGACATTCGAAATCATCATCGGCCCGATTGCCGATCTGCTGCGACAGATCATCGATCGGAGCCAACTGAGAGCGAATTCCGGACAGCAGCACCCAGGCAATCAGGCTGACCAACAGCACTTGGCTCAGCGCCATCGTCCAGAAGATATCACGCAGCAGCCAGTCTTCCAGGCTCATGCGGCGTGTCAGCACCCAGGTGACGCTCAAATCGAGCACGACCAGAATGGAAATAGGGGGAAACAAACGGCCCATCAGCTTGCGGGCCAACGAACCAGGAGCAAGAAAGCGCTCCAGCCAGCCTCGCAACAAGGAGGTTTTTACAGCTGGAGAAAGATGCTGATCGGGCATGGTTGACCTAAGGGTTCAGGTAGCGGGCATGGGGCTACCGTTATGCTCCGGCCACGCTCTCCACATCGAGCAAATAGCCAAAGCCGCGCACAGTCTGAATAACAGCCCCGGTGCCTTCCAGGCGCTTGCGCAAACGATACACGTAGACTTCGACCGCATTGTCGCTGAAATCTGCGTCCCAGGCCGACAAGGAGTTGATAATTTGCTGCTTGGTGACCACTCGGCCTGTTCGCATCATCAACATTTCCAGCACAGACAGCTCGCGTACCGACAAGGTCACACGTTGACCGGCACAACGCAGCTCGCGGCCGATGGTATCAAAGCTGAGCGGGCCCACATCAATCACGGGTTGAACCTGTCCACTGCGGCGGCGACCAAACACACGCACCCGTGCAGCCAGCTCCGAGAGGTCAAACGGCTTGATCAGGTAATCGTCAGCGCCCGCATCCAGGCCCCCAACACGATCATCCACCCCGTCGCGAGCGGTAAGAATCAACACGGGAATGGCATTACCTTGCCGGCGCAACTGGCGCAGCACGTCCAGGCCACTGATACCGGGTAGATTCAAATCCAACAGCAGAAGATCGTAGACCTGGGCTGTCAGTTCCTTCAAGGCACTCTCGCCTTCCTGGAGCCAATCAACGGCGTAGCCCTGATCATTTAGAAACTCTTGCAGTGCGGCGCCTAATATGGCGTCGTCTTCGATAACTAGTACACGCATTTGGACGATTTTATTACGAAACTGGCCCCTCGCGTTGCTGATGCAAAGCGAGGGGCCAGAAAAAACAACACGGACTGCGCAGACTACTGAGCAGGCTTGGGTTCAGCCTTGTCAGCCGACTCCGAGGCCGGCTTGGCTTCACCATCCTGCTCGACGGCCTTGGTGCTTGGGCCGGGGCGAGTAATAAAGCCCAGACGAGCCAAACCTGAAGCCTTGGAACGGCTCATGACTTGGGCCAGAACCTCGTAGCGGGTATCAGTATCAGCACGGATACGCAGCTCAGGCTGGGGCTGATCCTTGGAGTACGGCGCCAAGGTGGCGGTCAGATCCTCCAGCGCAACAGGCTGCTCGTTCACAAAGATCTGCCCTTCTGCATCAATCGCCAGATCAATGGTCTTGGGATCTTGCTGAACCGGCTCAGACGTCGCCTGAGGCAACTGAATCTTAATAGAGTGCGACAGCAGCGGAGCGGTGATCAGAAAAATCACCAACAGCACCAGCATGACGTCGATCAGCGGCACCATATTGATTTCGGACAAGGCTGAGCCCGAATTGCGATTATCAAAGCTGCCAAAAGCCATGATTAGTGCTCCCGCTTGGCAGCCGCTGCCGAGCTAGATGCTGCACCGCCACCCGAAGCAGGAACGCGACGCAGAACAGGTTGATTGTCCTGCACAGGCTGGCCGGTGGTCAGGAAGGTGAACAGGTCATGGGCAAATGCGTCCAGCTGGGACAGATAAACGCGGTTGGTACGCACAAAAGCGTTATAGGCCAACACAGCAGGAATCGCCACAGCCAGACCCAGGCCGGTCATCACCAGCGCCTCACCCACAGGGCCGGCAATCTTGTTCAGGGTCACGCCATCTGACAGGCCGATATTGATCAGGGCATGGTACACACCCCAGACCGTACCGAACAAACCCACAAATGGTGCCGTAGAGCCGACCGACGCCAAAAGGGTTAAACCGTTTTCCATTTTGGCGGTTTCTTCGTCCATGACTTTACGCATAATGCGCGAGACAAAAGCATCCGTAGAGCCTTTCTCTTCCAGGCGCATGGCACCGTATTTAACGTGGTGCTTTTGAGCGTGGATAGCATGGCTGGCCAGGTGGCTGAACGGATCACGTGCACCATGGGTGGCGATCTCGTTTTCAACCTGCTCCAAAGAGCTAGCGGACCAGAATTCGCGCATGAAGCTGTGCGAGCGACGCTTCAAACGAAAGGACAGCACGCCCTTGACGATAATCAGGTACCAACTGGCAACCGACATCAAGGCCAGAATCACGAACAGGGTTTTACCGACCACATCACTTTGCTGGATAAAATGCAGCACCCCTGTTGCTTCCTCAGCGGCAACAACACTGGCGGCGGCCTGATCGGCCACAGGCCCTGCCACTTGTGCCAAGCTTACCCATACGCTTTGAAATAGTTCCTGCATCATTGATATATCCTAGTAAACAAAGTCGAAAGGAATATCGGCCATGGCACGATAGGCCACACCATTTTCCGTATACGGTTTGAAACGTGCTGTACGTACTGCCCTCAGCGCCGACTCATCCAGACGTTCATAACCTGAAGAGTTTTGCACTTTGGCTTCCAACACACTTCCTTGGGTTGAAATCACTACGCGAACCACCACGCGACCCTGCTCACGACGACGCTCCGATGCCCGTGGGTACACAGGCACAGGACGACGTCCCAAATAGTCCACACGGCCAATCAGCTTGGGTCGGTCGCCGTCCGTGGAGCGGGCGGCGGTTTGAGCTGCATTATCCGTTGCCGGACCGGCCTGGGCAGCAGGAGCGGCAGGCTGGGCGGGCTGCGGCGTTTCTGCCGGCGGCACTTCTGGCTTAGGTTGTGGCTTAGGTTGTGGCTTGGGTTTTGGCTTGGGCTTGGGTTTCGGTTTGGGCTTGGGTGGCTCGGGAACCGGTGGTTTTTCCACAATAGGCTCTGGCTCGGGTTCCGGTTCAAGTACGGGTTCCGGTTCAGGCTCAGGATCGGGTTCCACCTCGGGCTCAGGCTCAGGTTCAGAAACCACCTCTTCAGGAGGAGCGCTGACCTGCTCTTGCTGAACCGGAGACTCCGACATTTCCAGCAAGGTCACCCCCACAATATCCATAGGGGCGGGTTCGCCCACCATCTTGGGGGTTTCTGTCCACAAGATGGTAGCCAAGACACCAAGGTGCAATCCCAGAGCTAATGCCAGCCCGGTTGCCTTTAAAACCAGCATCGAGCGATTATTCGTTTGAGAAGCAATTCCGGTCATAATCCGTTCTACACATTCTGCAACCCGCATGGACAATGACGGGACCGGACAGGATGCCCAGTGAAGTATCGAATCTTAACAGAAACAGGAATGATTCTCAATACTAAGTTCCTGTAATATTTCCCGCTTAAAATCCGTCCTGCAAAAACTGTTCAGATACTAACGCAGACAGGCTGACCTAGGGTCAGCCTGTTGCGAATAATTTGCAAAAAAAGACTAAGAAACTCGTGTGTCCGCCTGAGGCTCCAACGGGAAGGCGCTGAACTTGCGTGGCAGAGCCAAAGCACGCTCTCCGGGTAGCAAACCTAGCTGCGACCAACGCTGATGATCGAACTCCGCTTCCCAGGCGCGCTCACCCTCATTCAGGGCCAGCTCTACCCGTACCGTCGCTCCCAAAGGAATGATGCGCTGCACGGCCACCACAATGCCCTGGCCATCCAGTTGACGCTGCAAATCCAGATCATGGGGACGCACATAGCCGACAGCCTCGCCCTGCCCGGCTCCCTGACCATTCAACGCCTGATTGGACTCGAACTGGCCCAACTGCGGATCAGCGACAAAGCAACCTTGCTGGAACTGGCCGGGCAAGCGGTTCGCTGCCCCCAGGAACTCGTACACAAAGGGGCTGGCGGGATGGTTATAAACGTCCTGCGGAGCACCTTCCTGCTCGACTCGTCCTTTGTTCAGCACCACGATACGGTCTGCCACCTCGATGGCTTCTTCCTGATCGTGCGTGACAAACAAGGTGCTGATATGCAGATCGTCATGCAGGCGGCGCAGCCAGGAACGCAACTCTTTGCGCACTTTGGCATCCAGGGCACCGAAGGGCTCATCCAGCAACAGAACACCCGGCTCCACGGCCAACGCTCGCGCCAAGGCAATGCGCTGCCGCTGACCGCCTGACAAGGCCGCCGGATAGCGGTCCGCCAACCAATCCAGTTGAACCAGCTCCAGCAATTCATGCACCCGCTGACGGATCTGAGCTTCAGGCAAACGTTGTTTACGAGGCTTGATACGCAAGCCAAACGCCACGTTTTCAAACACGGTCATGTGACGGAACAAAGCATAGTGTTGGAACACGAAACCCACTTGTCGATCCCGTGTTCCAACCGCGGCGACATCCTTGCCATTGATCAACACCTGACCCGCATCCGCATGTTCCAGGCCAGCCACAATGCGCAACAAGGTTGTCTTGCCGCAGCCAGAAGGCCCCAGCAATGCCACCAGCTCGCCCGCTGGAAAATCCAATGTCACATCACCCAGTGCCGTAAACGCACCAAACTGTTTAGATAGATGACGAACTTCGATACTCATAATGAACTCCGAATGCGATCATCCACGATGACCGTCTTGAACCATTTTGCGCTCGGCCCACAACTTAAGCGCCAAAGTCAGTAAAGCCAAGACCGCCAACACCGAAGCCGCCGCAAAAGCGCCCACCGTGTGGTAATCGTTGTACTCAATCTCTACGTGTAAAGGCAGGGTATTGGTCTGGCCTCGTATATGACCGGACAGCACCGAGACCGCCCCGAACTCGCCCATGGCACGGGCATTACACAGAATCACGCCATACAGCAGGCCCCACTTGATCTTGGGCAGCGTCACCCGCCAGAACATCTGTCGACCGCTGGCCCCTAATACTCGCGCTGCCTGCTCTTCCTCGCTGCCTTGCATCTGCATCAAAGGAATCAACTCTCGGGCGACGAAAGGAAAGGTCACAAATAAGGTGGCCAGCACCAAGCCCGGCAAGGCAAACACAATACGAATATTATTGGCATCCAGCCAGTCCCAAAACGGGCCTTGACGACCAAAAATCAGCAGGAACATCAAACCGGCAATCACGGGCGACACTGAAAACGGCAAATCAATAAGCGTGGTCAGAATGCTTTTACCGCGAAACTCAAAACGCGCAATGGCCCAGGATGATGCCAAGCCAAAGGCAATATTCAACGGTACAGCAATCACCGCGACCAGAACCGTCAGGCTGGCGGCATGCAAGGCGTCACTTTCGCTCAAGGCCGACAGATACGGCATGACGCCACGGCTGAACGCCGTCATAAAAACCAGAACCAAAGGCAGCAGCAAGAACAGTACAAAAAACAGCAAAGCGATGCTAATCAGCGCCACCTTGACCGCCCGGCTCTCGTCCTGCACGGCTCGCAAGCGCGCGCTATGCACGGGCATTACTTGCACCGTGGCCTCCAGCGTCAAGGTCGTGCTCATCGAGCGGCCTCCAAGGACAAGGGCGTAGCCACCTTGGAGGCCTTAGCTGTCGCCTGGCCAGAGTGACGTGACTGCAAATACCACTGCAAACGATTGATCGCCAACAAAATGATGAAGGACAACACCATCATCAAGACAGCCAGCGCCGACGCTCCCGCATAGTCAAACTGCTCCAACTTGATCACGATCAGCAAGGGTGTAATTTCCGAGATCATGGGAACATTACCGGCAATAAAAATCACAGAACCGTATTCACCGACAGCACGGGCAAAAGCCAAGGCTACCCCCGTCAGACCAGCAGGCAAAATCGCGGGCAAAATAACCTTGGAAATGGTCTGAAAACGATCCGCTCCCAAGCAGGCACTGACCTCCTCCTGTTCCTGCTCCAGCTCTTCCAGAACCGGTTGCACGGTACGCACGACAAACGGCAAGCCAATAAAGACCAAGGCAATCAACACCCCCCAGGGGGTAAAGGCAATCTGACCCACATAAGGTTCGGCCCAAGAGCCAATCCAGCCCGTAGGCGCATAAATCGCCGCCAACGAGATCCCGGCGACCGACGTCGGCAAGGCAAAGGGAAGATCAATCAAGGCATCCACAATCCGGCGACCGGGAAAGCGATAACGCACCAGCACCCAGGCCAAAATCAAACCAAACATCCCATTGATCAGTGCAGCCAAAGCCGCCATCCCAAAGGTCAGTTTCAAAGAAGCCAAGACACGGGCGGCACTGATCGTTTCCCAAAACTGCACCCAAGTCATGGAAGTCGTCTTGAGCAAGACCGCCGACAAGGGAATCAGCACAATCAAACTGAGATAACTGATGGTCAAACCCATCGTCAGGCCAAAACCAGGCAAAGCGCGTTGCGTGCGCCTTGCTGGCCATAGCGTCCAAGATCCGCTGCGAGCCGATCCCATCGTAGATTCCTCCGGGATCGGTTTCATTTGCTCAGATAGATGCTGTCAAACACACCACCATCGGCAAAATGCGTGGCCTGCACTTGAGTCCAGCCCCCCAGTTCCTCGTCCACCTTGTACAGTTTCAAGGCTGGAAATTGATCGCGGTATTTGGCGGCGACCGCTTCCAAGCGGGGACGATAAAAGTGACGCGCTGCGATTTCCTGGCCTTCAGGGCTATAGAGATATTCCAGATAGGCTTGGGCGACTTTTTCCGTACCCTGTTTGGCCGCATTAGCATCCACTAAAGCGACAGGCGGCTCAGCCAAAATACTGCTGGACGGCACCACAATATCAAAGCGATCTGGCCCCAAATCCTTGACCGACAGCAAAGCCTCGTTTTCCCAGGCAATCAGCACATCCCCGATCCCACGCTCCACAAAGGTGGTGGTCGATCCGCGCGCACCAGAGTCCAGGACGCTGACATTGCGATACAGCTTGGCGATGAAATCACGTGCTTTGTCCTCGTCGCCATTACCTTGTTTCAGAGCGTATAACCAGGCTGCCAGATAATTCCAACGTGCACCGGCGGAGGT
>JBQEAN010000081.1:0-9441 GCA_052109075.1 Alcaligenes sp.
GGGCTTGACGCTGCAAAGCTCCGAGCGTTTGCGTCTTGGGGTGTCGGCGGGCACCCGTTTGCTGGGTAACAGCCGGGCAGATATCTCGGGTAATGTGTCGCTGAACTGGGCGTTCTAAACTCGGGAAGCTTGGTTTTTGAAAGGCTTGCTGCCTGCCGGTCGTGGCAGCTTGATAAGGGGCTGCCAAATAGACCCTGGCAGCTCCGCAAACTTGATCAAGGTAGTCCTGTCAGGTGCCCTCAGGCTGCTTGACGGCTGCTCTCGAACCAGTCCCACAGCGCTTGGCGCTCCGGCGACAGTTCCACTGCCAGGCCGCCGGTAAACTCACGCCACGCAGGCAGGTAAGTGTGGGCCACAACGGTCAGCACCGGGTAGCCTTGATCGATCAGGGCCATGATCTCGTTGTTAAAGCCCTGGCCGTCCGCTTCCATGATGCCAAAGCGATTCACAATCACCAGATCAGCCGGGCTTTCCAGCGCCTGCCGCAGCACTTCGCTGGCCTCCATCAAGGCACCAATATCCAGGCAACAGGCGGTGGACTCTGAACCCAGGTTTTGGGTAATGGGGTAGAGCGTGCCCTTGTCCAGATCCTGTACGGTGCGCAGGCTATGGTCTTCCTTTTGGATTTCCGGGCCTTGTACCAGACCGCAGACGCGGTAGTTTTTCGCACGCAGTTCCTGTGCAAATTCCATTAGCAGGGCGTCGGCGCTGCCTTTGCCTGCATGCACAATGGCCGCAAGGGCAAAGGGCGAAGAAGAGGTGTCCATCGGGGTAGTCGCTCCGGGGCAGAAAAAAAGCGTAAGGCTCTTTTTACTCGCTTTGCGGCTGTGCTGGAAAGGGGAGCAATCCCTGTGAAGGGGGCTTGTTGTTTTGCCTAAGAACAAATGTGCAGACAAGCTGCTTGGTAATACGCGTTCTGTGTCCGGGTGCAAGGGCATGAAACGGGCGCTTCGCGTTGCCATACGGGCTTATCTGGCTATGGCGTCGCCCGGTTCCATGAGACAATTCATGCACTTTTAGTGATTGATGGGATATTCGATTGGACAAGACTTTTGTTAAGGGCCTGGTGCTCCTGGAAGCCCTGGCCAAGCACGAACGAGGCTCGGGTGTGACCGAGCTGGCCAATCAACTGATGCTCAATAAAAGCAATGTGCATCGTCTGCTACAAGCCCTGGTTCATCAAGGCTTTGCACGTAAAAATGAAGACACTGCGCGTTATGAGCTGACCATGAAACTCTGGGAGCTGGGCTCGGGTCTGGCTAGCCGCCTGGATGTGCGGGTGGAGGCCTTGCCTTTTATGAAAGAGCTGGCCGAGCAAACCCAGGAAACCGTACATTTGTCGCTGCTCGATGGGGTGGAGGTGCTGTATATCGAAAAGATAGACAGCCCGCAGCCCGTGCGTGCCTACACCACGGTGGGCGGTCGTTCACCCGCGCAGTGTGTGGCCACCGGCAAGGCGTTGCTAGCCGGGGCCAGCGAAGAGACCTTGAACCTGATCAAGAACCGTCTCAAGCCTTATACGCCTCGTAGTCTGGTCAAGTTTGGCGATTTGCGTCGTGAGCTGGAACAGGTGCGCGAACAGGGCTATGCCATTAACCGTGGTGAATGGCGTGAACAGGTTGTTGGTGCCGCCGCCCCTATTTACGATAGCCGGGGAATGGTCGTGGCTGCTTTGGGAATTTCCGGGCCTGCCGAGCGACTGGAAGAAGCCCGATTGATTCATGCCGGAAAAATCCTGGTGACGGCAGCGGCGCAGATCTCGCGCCGTTTGGGCTATAGCGGTCGCTAAACCGCTCTAGCGCGTGGCTCTGGGCTGGAGGAAACAGTCCGGAATTTGGGGGGAATCAAGATTTTGCTACCTGCCGAAAGGCCGCAATTCTTTCTTTAATACCGGGTGTTGACGCAGAGCGCACCAAGGCCGCCATATCCCGGTCTGTCTGTTCAGGACAGCCTGTCAGCTGATGTAAATAAGCTCGACTTGTACTGTCCAACAGACTGGCCGTTTGGGCAGCTTGTTCGATCACAGCAGGCCATTGCTCAGGCTCTTGCACAGACTCAATAAAACCCAGTTGCTCCGCTTTGGTGGCGTCAAACACCATGCTGCCTGCCAGTAATTGATGCGCTTGCTGGCCGCCGATCAAAGCAGCCAGCCTGCCGGTTCCCAGGGCCAGACCAAACTGCAGTCCGGGCATGCGAAAGCGGGCATCGGCACTGGCGATGCGCTGACGGCAGACAGCGATCAAATCCACCCCAGCCCCGAAGTTTTGCCCATGTGCCAAAACCAGGGTGGCGCAGGATGTTTGCGCCAGCATCTGCAAAAGGGTTTCAATGCGGATAAAGCGCAGCACCAGATCCCCCTCGCTGTGCTGCTCGTAGTCGCTAAAGTCAAAACCGGCACTGAAATTGCGGCCTTCACCGCGCAGAATCAGTAAATCGGCCTGGGCCTGTTCCGCGGCCTGCACGGCCGCGATCAAGGCTTCCACCAAATCGGCTGACAAGGCATTGCGCTTGTCGGGCCGGTTCAGTGTCAGGGTCCAGACTTTGCCCGCGCAGTCCACGTTCAGGCTGGGACTGCTACTGCGAGAGGGCAAGGTCATGGGGTGACTCCATGCAAAATGCTGTCGTTGTGTTCGCCCAAGGCCGGTGGTGCCAGACGGACGGGCAAACCAACACCGTTGATACGCAAGGGCGAGACAAAGGTACGGGTGTCGGTATCCGTGCCGGGCAGGCGGATGTTTTGTACCCATTGCATATGTTCGACTTGCGGGTCGCGTAGAACGTCGGAATAGCGGTTGATGGGGCTGCACGGCACGCCTTGCACACGGAACTGTGCCAGCCAATGCTCGCAGTCGTGCTGTACAAAAATGGCTTCCAGCAATTCACGCAAGGCGTCTTGATGTTTGGCGCGCAAGGTGGTGCTGGTAAAGCGCTCGTCTTCCTTCAGATCCGGGCGTTCGACCACCTGGCAGACGGAACGCCACAGGGCATCGTTGCCAGCCGCCATGGCGAAGTAGCCCCCCTTGCAACGGAAGGCCTGATAGGGCGCATTGCGGGGGTGGGCAGAACCCAACTTGTCCGGGTCGCGACCACTGCCAAAATACTCGGAGGTTTGCAGGGCGGCGATCGCCAAGGTGGTGCCCAGCATGGGTACGTCGATATGGGCACCTTGGCCAGTGGCGCGAGCCTTTGGCAAGGCGGCACTGATGGCAAATGCCGCGTACAACCCGGCCGCAAAATCAGCCAGTGGCACCCCGCATTTAACAGGGGCACCGCCTGCTTCGCCGGTAACGCTCATGACCCCGCTCATGGCCTGGATAGTCAGGTCAAAACCGCCTTCTTGCGAGCGCGGGCCGCTTTGCCCGTAGGCGGAAATCGAGCAGTAAAGCAGCCTGGGGTTCAGCTCTTTCAGGCTGTCATAGTCCAGGCTCAAACGCTGCATGACGCCGGGCCGATTATTTTCCAGCAAGACATCCGCATCCAGAACCAGTTGGCGGGCTTTTGCTACGTCTTCCGGGTTTTTCAGATCCAGCGTGACCGAGCGCTTGTTGCGGTTCAGCGAGGCAAAGTTCTCGCTATAGCCTTGATTGATGGGTGGCCAGCTCCGTAGGGTGTCCCCCCCTTTTGGGTGTTCGATTTTGATGACGTCGGCCCCCATATCGGCCAACAACATACCGCAGTAGGGGCCAGCGGCCACATTGCAAAACTCCAGTATCCGAACCCCGTTCAGGGGCAATGTCGTATCCATGAATCCGCTCCAGAGCGTGATAGGTAAATGGGGGCCGACAGGGCCTTAAGCGTTCACATCAACCACGATGCGGCCGCGCACTTTGCCTTCCAGCAATTGACCCGCTTGGTCGATGGCTTGCGACAGGGTGATGGTGCTGGCACCGATGCGCTCCAGAGCGTCGATAGACAGATGCTTGGCTAGCAAGTCCCAGGCAGCCAGACGCTCGGGCTTGGGGCAATGCACGCTGTCCACGCCAATCAACTGCACGCCGCGCAAGATGAAGGGAGCAACCGAAGCCGGGAAGTCCATGCCTTGGGCCAGACCGCAAGCGGCCACTGCGCCCAGGTATTGGGTGCCTGCCACGACATTGGCCAGCGTGTGGCTGCCGACACTGTCGATGGCACCGGCCCAGCGCTCTTTGGCCAGTGGCTTGCCCGGTTCGCTCAAGGTGTTGCGATCCACAATTTCGCTTGCGCCCAGTGCCTTCAGATAGCTTTCTTCCTGGGGGCGGCCGGTGCTGGCCATTACGGTGTAGCCCAGCGCATGCAGCAAGGCCACGCTGACGCTGCCTACGCCACCAGCGGCACCTGTGACCAGAATGGGGCCTTTGTCCGGCGTCACACCCTGACGCTGCAAGGCGCGTACGCACAGGGCAGCGGTGTAGCCAGCGGTGCCGATCATCATGGCTTGCTGGGTGGAGAAGGCTTCAGGCAGGGGAATCAGCCAATCGCCTTTAACGCGGGCTTGTTGTGCCAGCCCGCCCCAATGGACTTCGCCCAGGCCCCAGCCATTGAGCACCACTTGCTGGCCAGACTTGAAATTCGGGTCGCTGCTGTTGGTCACCGTGCCAGCGAAATCAATGCCGGGCACCATGGGGAACTGGCGCACCACGGGAGACTTGCCGGTCATGGCCAGGCCGTCTTTGAAATTCAGGGTGGAGTAGTCGATGCGGACGGTGACCTGGCCTTCAGGCAGGGCGGATTCGTCCAGGGACTGCAGGCTGGCTTGATATTGGCCGTCGGTTTTGTCGATGACGATAGCAGAGAACATGAGTGAATTCCTTCGATCAGTTAAAGGGTTGTGTTCTGATATTTGGAACAGCGTTCTTCAAAATGGCAGTAAAAAGCAATGTTTTCATTTTATCCAGAACCTCGTTGCGGTCAAGCCCAATGCGTCATGATGATGGGACTGGGGAAATCCCGAAGGGGTTTAATAGTTGACACCTGAAATCAAATCTCCCTATATTTGAACCGTTGTCCTAAGTTGCTTGTGTTGTTGCTGTCTGTTGTATTCAAGCCGTTCTAACGGCATTTTTAATATCAAAAACAAGAACAGCGTTCTATATATTGGAACACTAAGAGGGTTTCACCCTCACACAGGAGGCAAGGATCATGTTCAGTTCTTTTTTTTCTCGGCCCGGGTTTTTACGTGCATTGCTGGTATCAGGCTTGGCGGCAGTCAGCAGTTTTTCGGCTCCGACGGCCAGCGCGGCAGATAGCTATCCCAACCGTGAGGTGACCTTTGTAGTTCCCTACCCACCAGGCGGGAACAGCGACAATCTGGCGCGCCTGTTTGCCGACCGTCTACGCATCAAGCTGGGTGTTCCCATCGTGATTGAAAACCGGCCCGGCGGCACCACCTCGTTGGGTACGTCCATTGTGGGGCGTGCCAAACCCGATGGCTATACCTTGTTATTGGCCACCAGCACGGCCTTTACTGTACTGCCCTATATCCGCGATGTGCCCTATGACCCGGTCAAAGGTTTTGATTTTGTAGGCAGTCTGGCGGGCTATCTGCCCATCATGACGGTACGCAGCGATTTGCCTGTCTCCAACCTGAAAGAGTTTGTGGAGCTGGCCCGCAAAGAACCGGGCACCTTGACCTTTGGCTCTGCGGGTATCGCCTCAGGCGGGCATCTGGCGGGCGAGATTCTGAAAAGTGCCGAGAAGCTGGACATTCTGCACGTACCCTTTAAAGGGTCCGCCGACACTATGACGGCCTTGCTGGGTAATCACATTGATTTCTTTATTGATGGTGTCGGTCTGGAGCTGGTGAAAAGCGGCAAAGCCAAGGCCCTGGTGACTTTTGCCAGCGTGCGCCATCCCGAGTTGCCCAATGTACCCACCCCGCTTGAAGAAGGGTTTGATCTGGCTTTGCCATTTGAAGGTTTCTGGGGGCTGGCGGTACCTGCGGGCACCCCTGACGCGGTGGTGCAGACACTGGCCAAGGCGACTGAAGAAATTCTGGCTGAACCCCAAACCCAGGAGCGTTTTCACCGCATCAGCGTCAGCGCCAGCTGGAAAGATGGTGACGCCTACGCCAAAGATCTGGAACAGAGTCGAGCCTATTACCGCGAGCTGCTCAAGACCATCAAGATGAGCGATGACTAAACGCTCACAACATTACCGACAGGAGACAAACGTGATGGAAACCGTCACTTGCGCCAGCACGCTGGACGTTTTACTGAACCCGGCATCGATTGCCTTGGTGGGTGCCTCGGAAGATCAGTCCAAGTTTGGAGGGCGACTGTTTCGCATGCTGCTCAAGCACGGTTATGGCGGCAAGGTCTTGCCTATTAATCCAAGTCGCAGCAGCCTGTTTGGCTTGCCTGCCGTGCCTAGTCTGGCAACGCTGGACAGCGCCCCGGATCTGGCCGTGTTTACCGTAGGGGCTGATGCCGTTCTGGAGCAGGCGCAGATTGCGGCCCAAATGGGGGTTAGGGGCTTGCTGGTGATTTCAGCGGGGTTTGCTGACGCGGGTGAGCGCGGATTAGAACGGGAGCAAGCCTTGCTGCGCATCTGCCGTGATTCGGGCATGCGCCTGATCGGGCCTAATTGCCTGGGCATGATCAGCCCCAGCCGCAAGTTGGTGCTGTGTTCTTCGCCGGTGCTGGATCGGGACAGCCTGCCAGAGCGACCTATCGGTTTCGTCAGCCAAAGCGGTGCTTTGATGACTACCTACTTTGACCGGGCCTGGGCCATGGGCGGCGGCTTTACCTACGGTTTCTCGGTGGGTAATCAGGCGGATCTGGATCTGTGCGATTTTGTGGACTTCTTGATTGACGATCCCCAGACCCACGTGATCTGCACTTATATAGAAGGCATTAAAGATGCACAGGCCTTGCGCCGTACCGCACGTCGAGCACAGGCGGCGGGCAAGCCCTGGCTGGCGGTAAAAGCAGGGCGCTCCAGCGCCGGCAAGGCGGCGGCCTTCTCGCATACGGCCAGCGTGGCAGGCGACCACGATGTCTTTGCCAGCGTGTGCCGTGATGAAGGCATCAGCCTGATGGACGATATGGGCGCCATGCTCTTGTTGGCGAACAGCATGGTGCGCTTTACCAGCAACAAGATTTCCAATGTGGCGATTGTGACGCCTTCCGGTGGTGGTGGAGCCCTGGCGGCAGATGCGCTGGCCGAGCATGGTGTGGGGTTGTCTACTTTTTCTGCCTCCACCCAAACTGCGCTGGCTAGACATTATCCAGCAGGTCAGGCCGATAACCCGGTGGATTTGGGCGCACGCTTAACCCAGGACTCCACTGAAGTCGCTCGCGCGACCTTGGATGCCCTGATGCAGGACCCGCAGAGCGATGCAGTATTAATAACCGCGTCCATGTGCCCGCAGGAATGGATGGCAGCCTTGATCCAGCAAATCATTAAACCGGAGCCGCATTGGGCCAAGCCAGTGATGGTGGCTTTTGATGCAGGGGATACCTCCGGGCCCTTGCGGCAAACCCTGGCACAGCATGGTCATGCTTATGCCAGCTCCAGCCTGGAAGCGGCCCTGGCTTTGTCGGCTTGGAAGCGTCATGGGCAGTTTGTGGCGCGTCAGCCTGCCTTACGGCCTAGTGCCTGCCAGGCACCAACTGTGATGCCGCGCGGCGTCTTGAACGAGGACCAGTCCAAACGCCTGCTGGCGCATTACGGCCTGCCGGTGAACTTGGGCGAAGTGTGCGAAGACGTAGAGCAAGCTGTTGCCCAAGCAGAGCGGATCGGCTATCCGCTTGTGATGAAAATAGTCTCCCCCGACATCGTGCACAAGACAGAAGCCGGTGGAGTGGCGCTGGACGTGGGCGATGAGGCCACCTTGCGGCGTGACTTTGCCCGCCTTTACGCGAACGCTAAAGCCTATAGAGCCGATGCTCGTCTGGAAGGGGTGCTGGTACAAGCCATGGCCAAAGGCGATGTGGAACTGCTGATCGGGGCGCGTCAGGATGCGCAGTTTGGCCCGGTGGTGGTGTTTGGCGCAGGCGGTATCTTGGTGGAACTGTTGTCTGACCGCGTGATTGCCGCAGCACCGTTAACCTTGGCCGATGCAGACCGACTCTTGTCCACGCTGACGATTGACCGTCTATTGAAGGGATATCGGGGACGCATGCTGGACCGGGCAGGCGTGCTTGAAGCCATTGTGCGTGTGAGCTTTCTGGCCCACGACTTGCGCGATACCTCGTTTGAACTCGATATCAATCCCTTGATTGTGGCTTCTACACGCTGCCACGCCGTCGATGCGCGTCTGTCCATTGGCGAATAAAACGACTAATTATTCTTTTAAAAATACCCAGGAGGAACAAACCATGTCAGATTACCAATGCATTCTTGTAGAAAACCATGATGACGGTGTGTCGATCTTTACGATCAACCGCCCCGATCGCCGCAACGCGCTTAGCGCCACCGTGGTTAAGGAATTACAGCAAGCTTTTCTGGCCTTTGATGAAGATCCCAGCCGCCGGGTGGCGGTGCTGGCCGGGGCAGGCAACGATGCGTTTTCGGCTGGTGCGGATGTGAATGAGTGGCCCGAACTCTGGCGTGCCATCCCTACCGTTGGTTTTGAAACCGACAAGCCTATTATTGCGGCCGTCAGCGGTTGGTGCGTGGGTGGGGCGTTGGTTATGGCCATGATGACGGACTTGCTGGTGGCCTCCGAGAGTGCCAAGTTCTCTTACCCGGAAGCTAAGCTGGGCTTTACCGGCGGTATTATCTCCGGCCTGGCTTCGCGCATTCCGCACCATGCCGCCATGGAAGTGATCTTGTTGTGCCGCACGCTGGAAGCACGCCGCGCCTACGACTTGGGTTTTGCCAATGAAATCGTGCCGGTGGGCGAGCACGTGCAGGCAGCGGTGCGCATGGCGCAGGATCTGGCCAAGATGTCGCCGCGTGTTTTGCAGACGCTCAAGCGCTTTATTAATAATGAAGTGCTGACACGTGGCCCGTCCGAGCAAATGGCGCGCACCATGCGGCAACTGAAAGACATTGAGGATAGTTATGATGCCAAGGAGGGTATGACGGCTTTCAAAGAAAAGCGCGCCCCGGTGTATCTGAACAAATAAGAACTGATTCACGAATTGGGCCGCAAGGCCCAGTCAACTATGGAGACATCCCCTTATGCACCCCCGTTTTGAGCGCTTTATCCAAGGGATGAATGAATTAACTGCTCGTCCCGCAGTGGGCGAAGCGGATATTTTGCGCGATGGCCGTGTGCTGCTGGGCGAGCTGGTCGCCCAGGATGACTGGCTGGCACCGGAGTACACCCAGCCCCATCCGCAGTTTTATCAGCAGTATTTGCTGTACTGCTGTCCGCAGGAACGTTTTTCCGTGGTCAGTTTTGTGTGGGGGCCGGGTCAGAAGACGCCTATTCACGACCATACTGTGTGGGGTTTGATCGGTATGTTGCGTGGTGCCGAGCGCTCCCGACCTTTTGATCGTGATCCCCACACCGGG
>JBQEAN010000082.1:0-9143 GCA_052109075.1 Alcaligenes sp.
CGTCATGTTGGTCTCCGAAGCCCTTTACTATTTTTTAGGCTTAAATGATTCTAGGGAAGACTGTTTGATATATCAATTAAGGCTTATCCGAGGATAAAGAAAGTGTTGCCCCGTTTTGATTCGGGGAAATTTCACGGATAATCAATTTTTTCGGGCGAGGTCTTGATGAGCAATGAACGTAAACCCCTGGATACCTTGGCCAGCAGTGCCATGCTGGTCCTGTGCCTGATCTGGAGCTTTCAGCAGATCCTGCTCAAGGCCACGGCGCACGACATGGCGCCTATTTTCCAGATCGGTTTGCGCTCGGGCGTGGCCTGTGTGCTGGTGGCTTTGCTGGTCTTGCTGCGTACCCACAAGCTGGCCTTTACGGAAGGGGCTTGGAAACCGGGGCTGATGGCCGGTTTGCTGTTTGCGCTGGAGTATTTGCTGCTGGGTGAGAGCCTGCGTTTTACCTCGGCAGCGCACGTGGTGGTGTTTCTATATACCGCGCCAGTGTTTGCGGCCCTGGGCTTACACATATTGTTGCCGTCCGAACGGTTGGCTCGCCTGCAATGGGTGGGGATTGGTTTGGCAGTGGCGGGAATCGCCATCACCTTTCTGGGCCCGGCCAGTGTGGACGGGGCCAATCTGGGCCGTATGTTGATCGGGGATTTGATGGCCTTGGCTGCCGGCGCCTTGTGGGGTTTCACCACGGTGCTGATCCGCAGCACTCGCCTGTCTACCGTCCCTCCTTCAGAGGCCTTGCTGTATCAGCTGTTCAGCGCTTTTGTGATTCTGATGGTGGCCGCGCTGCTAACCGGGCAAACCGAGATTCATTGGTCTGCCTTGTTGGGTGCCAGCCTAGTGTTTCAGTCTGTGGTGGTGGCGTTCTTGAGCTTTCTGGTGTGGTTCTGGCTGCTGCGTCAGTATCAGGCCTCGCGTCTGGGCGTCTTTTCCTTCGCTACCCCTTTATTCGGCGTCTTGTTTGGAGCCTTTCTGTTGGGCGAGACCATAGAACCGCGTTTTGTGACCGGGGCTGTGCTGGTGCTCATGGGTATTACGCTGGTCAGCGCTTATAGCTGGATCATGCAGATGCGCCGTCGTCGGCTATAACCCTTGAAGGTTATACAGAGGAACGGTTCAGGCGGTGTTCCTTTGCCTCAAACTGCTTTTTAACCAGCGGCAAAACTGACGCGCATTGCTTTGTTGTGGCGATTGAGTGTTCACATAGGCCATATAAGTCGCGCCAGTAGCAACTTGCCCGGGACCGACTTCGCACAGCACACCGTCGCGCAGATGATCCATGACGAGCAAGCGCGGTACAACCAAAAAGCCTGATCCTGCAATAGCGGCCGCAATGGCAAAAAACAAGTGATCGTATGTTGCGCTCATCAGCAAGCGCGACGGCTCAATATCCTGGTCCAGTGCCCACACCCCCAATAAATCGGGCCGGGATCGGGCCGTCACCATGGGCCAGTGCTCCCAGCCTTGGCCTTGATGATGCTTGATCAAGCCCGGCGCGGCCACGCAGACCAATTCCTCACGCGTCAGCTCCCAACTTTCGCTGTCGGGCAGACTCAGGTCACGACTGATCAACACATCAAACTCTTCGTTTGGACGTGGTGGTGAAAGATTGGTGATCAGATCAATCTGCATCTCGTGCTGGGCGGTGAACTGGCCCAGCATGGGCACCAGTACTGTCATGGAAAAGCTGGGCATGGAGGTTCGTACCCGAAGCCGATCGTGCTGATCCTGCCGATGGGTGACCTGCTGGATGGCGAGTTCCAGAGTGGCCATGGCATCTTTGACCGTGTCATACAGTTGCAAGCCTGCGGCTGTGAGCTCGATATAAGGTCCGCGACGGACAAACAGCGTCTGCTTGACGGTCTTTTCCAAGGAGGCAATGTGACGGCTGACGGCACTTTGGGTAATGCCAAGGCTTTGGCCTGCACGGGTGAAGTTGCCTTGTCGGCCCACAGCGACAAATACGCGCAGCGCAACGAGTGGAACAGAATCAAGCATGATTAAAACTCATGGTAATAGCACGATGAAAAGGGGCTTGGGATAGGGCGTAACAGAACGGTCATATAAGATAAATACCATGATTTTCATGCAATTTTATTTAAATTCCAGGAAATAATCATGCGAAACCGTTTCCCTTATCTATCTGCTTTGCTCATGCTTTCCTGTCTGGGTACAGGCACCGCAAAGGCGGATGACGTGGTGTTGTACTCCTCCAATAACATCGATGTGGTGAACACGGTGATCGAGCAGTTTCGTCAGGTTCATCCCGAAGTTTCGGTGTCGGTGGTCCGTGCTGGCTCCGGCGCCTTGATGCAACGTATCAAGGCCGAGGCCGATCAACCCTTAGGCGATTTGTTCTGGTCTGGCGGGTTTTCTACCCTGTCGCAGTATGCCGAGTATCTGGCCCCCTATTCCTCTGCTGAAGCTTCGGCGGTAGGTGCCCAGTATCAAGGGCCAGACCAGCGCTGGTTGGGGACCAATACCCATGTAACGGTCCTGATGGTGAACCAGCGTCAACTGGGCAAGCAAAAGGCTCCGGCCAGCTGGGCCGATCTGGCTGATCCGGCCTGGAAAGGCAAGATCGTGATTCCTGACCCGGAGCGCAGCAGCTCCTCGTATGTTGCCTTGTACGGTTTGCAGGATTTGATGGGCCAGGAGGTGTTTGAAAAGATTGTGCGCAATGCCGTTTTTGTTGGCACAACCTCGGGCGCTTATGAAGGTGTTGCCAATGGCGAGTTCGCTGTTGCGGTAACGATGGAGTATGCCGCTTACCAATATGTGGCGGGCGGTCTGGATACGATCGACCTGGTCTACCCCAAAGAAGGCACTTTCTTGTCGCCGGAAGGGATGGCATTGATCAAAGGCGGGCGTAACCCCGAGTCAGCCCGCAAACTGTATGATTTTCTGGCTTCCCGTCCTGCACAGGAAGAGGTTTTCAAAAGCGCCTTCCGCCGCCCGTTGCGCAGCGATATTGCCGTCAATACGCTGACGACCTTACCCGCCATGGAACAGATTGCCGTGCATGCGCTGGAGGATGAACGCATGGGAGCGGATCGCGACGCCTTCCTGACGCGTTGGCGTGCTCTGGCGGCCCAACGCTAAGCGGGCCTCTTATGCAGATACATTTGTCGGGTATTGAGCAAAGCTACGGCTCGCAGACCTTGTTCCGTGGCCTGGATCTGGAGATTCCCAGCGGCGCCTTGTTTACTTTGCTGGGCCCCTCGGGCTGTGGCAAGACGAGCTTGCTGCGTATGTTGGCCGGGTTTGTACGCCCCGATCAGGGCCAAGTGCTTTTTGGCCATAAGGAGATGACTCGCGTTCCTGTACACAAGCGCAATGTGGGCATGGTATTTCAGGATTACGCGCTGTTCCCGGATCGTAGTGTGCTGGATAACGTCAGCTACGGATTGCTGGCGCGAGGAATGACACGTGAACAAGCGCGTACGCTTGCCCTGGAGATGTTGGCGCGCGTTGGCTTGAAGGACAGGGCCGATGCATTGCCCGGTGCCTTGTCCGGCGGACAGCGACAGCGGGTAGCGATGGCGCGGGCTCTGGTTATCAAGCCGGATCTGCTGTTGCTGGACGAGCCATTGTCGGCCTTGGATGCCAAATTACGTACGGATTTGCGCGAAATGCTGCGGGAATTGCAGCTAGAAGCGGGCATTACCACGGTATTTGTCACGCATGACCAGGAAGAGGCCTTGAGTGTCTCTGATTACATCGCCGTGATGGACCGAGGTTGTGTGCGTCAGGTAGGGACACCCGAGCAGATTTATCAAAGCCCCGCGAACAGTTTCGTGGCTGACTTTGTGGGCGGGGCCAACCTTATTGATGTGCAAGAAGAGCTGAAACCGGCTGCGGATGGTTGTCGTCGTCTTAGAACCATCGGAGGCATTGTGCGCGTCCAGTTTGCTGGGCCTTGCTCGGATCAGGCCATGCTGGCTGTCCGGCCCGAAACCTTGAGGGTAGATGCGATGCGCACGCTGGATGAAGGGGATATTGCGGCCCGGGTTGAGCATGTGGATTATCGCGGGCCCTGCACGGCTTATCAGCTACGTACCGGTTTTGGTTTCTTGAAAGCAGTGGTCTGGAATCAGGGCACGGGGCAGAACTGGAGCCGTGGCGATGCGGTTGTATTGCGCGTGCCCGAATCGGCAGTGCTGGTGGAGCGGACATGATGCTGGGTTCCTTGCGACGTGATCCGGCCTGGTTGCTGCTGGCCTTGGGCGCTTTGGTCCTGTTGGGTTATTTTTTGCTCTGGCCGGTCTTGTCCATGTTGGCCAGCTCCCTGTTCAACAAGGAAGGCCAGTTTGGGCTGCATGGCTATGTGCAGTTTTTCTCTGAACCGGCGTATCGGGAGAGCTTGTTCAACACCCTGTGGCTGGGAGGGGCTGTCACCCTGTTCAGCATGGTGCTGGGGGCGGGTCTGGCCTTGGCGGCGGCTCGCTTTTCCTTTCCCTTGGCCGCGTGTCTGGGAGCCCTGCCTTTGTTGACTTTGGTTATTCCGGATGTGGTGGTGGCAGCGGCCTGGATTGTGGTGCTGGGCAAGCAAGGTGTGCTCAACAGTTGGCTTGTGCCGTTTGGATTCGAACTGCCATCTCTGTACTCCTGGTCGGGCCTGGTGTTTGTCATGACGTTGAACAACTACGTATATGCCTATGTGGCGGTGCTGGTGGGTTTGAAATCCATGGATCGCAGTCTGGAGGAGGCCGGCCAAAGCTTGGGAAGCTCGTCGGCACGCACTATGCGCACGGTGACCTTTCCCTTGATGGTGCCCGCCTTATGTGGTGCTGCGGTACTGGTGTTCATGCATGTGATCGGGGACTTTGGTGTGCCTGCCATTCTGGGCGCTCGTACGCCTGTTTTGGCGGTCAAGACCTATAACGAGTTTGTCAGCGAGATGGGGGGCAACCCGCAAATGCAGACCACGATGGCATCGTTGCTGGTGTTTCTGGGTTTGGCCTTGCTCTTGATTCAAAAATGGGCGGTGGCTCGTCGGACTTATCAAATGGAGTCGGGCCGTGCGCCGCAGCGTGTGTTCTTGCGCGGTTGGCAAGCAGGCGTGTGTGCTGTCTTGGTGGCGGTACTGGTGGTCTTGTCGGTGCTGCCGGTCATGGTGGTGATTGTGACTGCCTTTACCCCCTCTATTGGGCCGGTGCTGAAGTACGGTGGTTTTACCTTGAGCCATATGCAGCAGGCCTTGGTGCAGGCCCCCGGGCCTTTGTACAACTCCTTGCTGCTGGGGGCGGCGGCTACCAGTACCGGGGCGGTGTTCTCCATCCTGGCGGCTTATCTGATTGTGAAGCGCCCTTCTGGCTTGAGCTCCGGCCTGGATGTGCTGGTCATGTTGCCGTTGACCATTGCAGGAACGGTGCTGGGCATTGCCTTGATCAATGTATTTAACAGCGGCTGGCTGGTGCTGACAGGTAGCTGGACGATCATGGCCCTGGCCTATTTCCTGCGCCGCGTCCCGACTAGCGTACGTGCTGCCATGGGGCCTATGCATAACTTGCGCAATTCCATCGAGGAGGCCTCCATCAGCTTGGGAGTGGCGCCCCTCCCTACATTTGTGCGGGTGGTGCTGCCGGTGGTGTGGCCTGCCGTGGTCGCTGCCACGGTGTTGATGTGGATTACGACGCTCTCGGAGCTGTCGGCCACGGTGGTTTTGTATTTTGGCGGCATGAGCACCCTGCCTATCGAAGTTTTTCAATTGGTGGACAGTGGGCGGCTGGCCCAGGCCAGTGCGTATAGCCTGGTGTTGTTGATGGCGATTTTTCTGCCGCTGCTGCTGGTCCGTTTCATTTTCAAGGTAAAAGTAGGATGGACACAATGAGCTCTGTGCAATCGCAGGAAGAGATCGCGCTGGCCCAGCGCGTGCTGGGGGCCAAGGCATCGGCCACCAAAGAGATGACGCGGCTGGCCAACCAGATGCGTCAGCAAGGTGAGTCAGTCATCACTTTAAGTCAGGGCGAGCCGGACTTCGCTACGCCGGAGCACGTGCGCCAGGCGGCCAAAGACGCCATTGACCGCAACGAGTCCCGTTACACCGAAGTGGCGGGTACCCTGGCCCTGCGTGAAGCGGTGATACGCAAATTCCAGCGGGACAACGGTCTGCACTTCACCCCAGACCAGATTCAGGTCGGCTGCGGCGCCAAACAGGCTTTGTATAACGCGTTACAGGCGACGGTGCAGGAGGGCGATGAAGTCATTATTCCGACTCCCGCCTGGGTTTCCTACCCCGAAATGGTGCTGCTGGCCGGTGGCAAGCCGGTGATCGTGCGGTGCAGTGCACAAGCAGGCTTCAAGCTGCAAGCCGATCAGCTGGAACGTGCCATTACCCCTCGTACCAAATGGCTGATGCTCAATTCCCCTTCCAATCCTAGCGGCGCGGTGTATTCACGCCAGGAACTGGAGGCGCTGGAACAAGTGCTGTTGCGCCACCCGCATGTGTGGGTGATGGCCGATGATGTGTACGAAAAAATCCGTTATAGCGACGAGCCCTTTGCAACGCCTGCCGCCTTGTCCCCGCAAATGGCGGCCCGCACCTTGACGATCAATGGTGTCTCCAAGGCCTATGCGATGACGGGTTGGCGAGTGGGTTTTGCTGCGGGTCCCCTGCACTTGATCAAGGCCATGAATCTGGTGCAGTCGCAAGCGACCTCCCACACCAGCTCCATCAGTCAGGCGGCGGCAGTGGCCGCGCTGGATGGCCCCATGGATTTTCTGCCCGAGTTTGTAGAAGCGTTCCGACGCCGCCGTGACATGGTGGTGGCCGCGCTCAACGCCATTCCGGGTATTGAATGCGATCTGCCCATGGGGGCGTTTTACGTGTTCCCCAGCTGCCAAGGCGTATTGGGTTTGAGAGACCCAGCCGGTCAATTGATCAGCACGGACAAGGAGTTGTGTATGTATTTCCTGCGCAGCGTAGGGGTGGCGGTGGTGCCCGGCTCGGCCTTCGAGCTGCCTGGCCACTTCCGAGTGTCTTATGCCTCCAGCGACCAGGAGCTGGAAGACGCGATGAGCCGCATCGCTCAGGCCATTGCTCGGCTGAGCTAACCCCCTTTCAGGAGGAACATTGTGAACAGTAAAAAAAATCAGGTCTTGCGAGAGGCTTTCTCCCAAGGGCGTTTGATGACGGCAATGGCCGCACATAACCCGCTGGCCGCTCGTCTGGCTCAGGATGCCGGTTTTGGGGCCATTTGGGGTAGCGGTTTTGAGTTGTCCGCCAGCTATGCGGTGCCCGATGCCAACATTCTGTCGATGGGAACGCACCTAGAGATGATGCGGGCGATTGCCTCGACCGTGGATATCCCGTTGATTGCCGATATTGATACCGGGTTTGGCAACGCGGTCAATGTCAGCTACATCATTCCGCAGTACGAGGCGGCTGGTGCCAGTGCGATTGTGATGGAGGATAAAACCTTTCCAAAGGACACCAGCTTGCGGGCTGAGGGTCGTCAGGAACTGGTTCGCATCGAGGAGTTTCAGGGCAAGATTGAAGCGGCCTGCGCAGCACGTCGTGACTCGGATTTTGTGATCATCGCACGGATAGAAGCCTTGATTGCAGGCCTGGGCCAGGAGGAAGCGATCAAGCGCGGCCTGGCGTATGAACAGGCGGGTGCGGATGCCATTCTGATTCACTCCAAGCAAGCGACACCTGAGCAGATTTTGTCCTTTGTGCAGGCCTGGACGGGGAACGTACCTTTGGTGCTGGTGCCTACGGCCTACCCTCAATTAACGGAAGCGGATATCGCGAGTCTGGGCAAAGTGGGCGTGGTTATCTATGGCAACCATGCGATTCGTGCTGCTGTGGGTGCCATGCAGGCAGTGTTTGCCAAAATCCGCCAGGATGGCGGTATTCAGAATGTGGATGCGGACCTTCCCTCTGTCAAAACCATTATTGGTTTGCAGGGCGACGCCTATATGCGGCAGGTTGAAGCCCGGTTCCTGCGTTAGAACGAACGGGGCGAGGCTCTTCGTATAATGGCGGATGGCCCGATGGCGGGCTTTCAGCCGGATGAAATGCGATGCCCCAGTCTGTACAGCAGCCCATCCCGGTCACCTTGTTGACCGGGTTCCTGGGCAGCGGCAAAACCACCTTGATCAATCGTGCCCTGCAAGAAGAGCAGATGGCCGACACTCTGGTCATCATTAACGAGTTTGGGCAGACGGCGCTGGACCATCATCTGGTGGCGCACAGTCAGGAAAACGTGATCGAGGCCATGGGCAGCGGTTGCTTATGCTGCACCATCCGGCGCGATCTGGTGCAGACCTTGCGCGACATTACCTGGCGTTTCTCGCGAGCAGGCCAGCGGCAATTCCGGCGGGTGCTGATTGAAACCACCGGACTGGCCAATCCCGCGCCTATTTTGCATACACTGCTTGGCGACTCGCAGTTGCTGGGCAAATACAGCCTGGCTGGTGTAGCAACGGTGGTGGATCTGGAGCATGGGTTGGAGACGCTGGCGCGCCATGCCGAGGCCCGGCGTCAGGTGGCCGTGGCGGACTTGCTGTTGTTCAGCAAGCGCGACCGGGTAGATGAGCAGGAAGAAGCGGCCCTGCGCGAGCAGGTGCGCGGCCTGAACCCTTTGGCGCAGCAACAGGTTGTGTCGGCCACACAGGCTATTGCGCCCAGCCTTCTGGGTTTGGGTGAGCAAACCGGGCAAGGACGCGCCTGGAGCCTGGAAGCGTTCCAGGCTTTAGAGCAGGATCATCACGATCATGCACATAGCCATAGTCCGGATGTCTCCCGCCATGGCGACTCTATTCATTCTTTAAGCGTGTTGTTCCCGCGCCCTTTACCTACCGAACAACTAAACAGCTGGCTATCGGATCTCTGTACCTGGGCTGGCCCTCGTCTGCTGCGTCTGAAAGCGGTCCTTCCTGTGCAAGGCCTGCAACAGGCGCAGGTAATCCATGCAGTGCAACACCAGTCGTACCCCTGGCAGGCTGTGCCTCAGTGGCCTTGGCCGGATCGTCAGGGCCGTATGGTGCTGATTACACAGGATATGGATGTTCAGGAGCTTTGGGCTCGACTGCAGGCGCTCGATAGCGGTGTGTGCCAGGCAGACTGAATGCGCAAGGAAGAAAAAAAGGACGCCGCAGCGTCCTTTTTAAAAGCCCTTGGGCTGACAGGTTTT
>JBQEAN010000083.1:0-8652 GCA_052109075.1 Alcaligenes sp.
ACGCCCCGCACCAGTCCAGCCACTTCCAGTGTTTTCTCCAGCTGGGTCTCGCCCCAATTGCCTGTCGTCTTTTTGTCGCCTTTCAGCGCCACAGCCAAGGAGTGGGCTTCGGCACTCATGCGCAGACCCATTTCCTGCATGCGTTGCAGCTCCAGACCCAAAGCCGTCTGACCCTTGATGGACTCATCGTGCACTTGATTCACGCGCAGTTGAAAACCGGCTAATTGTTCCCGGAAAGGTCGCAGCATTTCATCCAGCGTACGCTGACTATCCTGCCGCAGTGTCTGTCCTTTGGCCTCTAGAATCTGCTGCGCCAACGACTCGAACTGCAAGCGCATTTGCTCGCGGCTATGCTCTAAATCTTCCTGAATGGCCTGATTGCGCATTTGCTGGGCCTGCAACTGGGCATCGCGGCGTATCAGCTCTTTATCCAGCTCAACAGCCCGGTCCTGGGCATCTTGCGTCTGCTCTTGTGCATGGGCCAAATCCTGTTCCAGGCGTGCACAGCGGTCTTGCCAGGCCTGCTCAATGGGCGCACTCATGCGCGACCGTAGCCACAGCCCGACCAGCACGCCCAACGCCAAGGCGACCAGGGCAATCAGCCCATCCATTCCCGTCAAAGCGAGTTCCATCCACCGTACTCCTGCCCAGCGCTGCCATCTCAGGAGTGTCCCGGCTGGTCTGACTGAGTAAGCCTGCTATTTAACCGTATAACGCTGGTATTTTATACACCCTTTTCAAGCAGGTATCGAAAGGAGGTGGGATGAGTTCGTCCGCCCCCTTGCCCAGCAAAACCGGCACCGCCTAGACACATCCAGACAAAACTGGACGCGAAATCCCGTATTTGGGGGACAAAACAGAAACGTCTGCCCCTTAGGATGGGAAGGTCTCTGACTTTTATGGCTTGTCATGAACTGGATCAGCAATGCACGGATTGTGGCGATTTTTTCTGTCGTCTGCCTGCATATCGCCGCCTACGCCGTCTTGAATGCCGAGCTGGGCACCGCCAACTGGTGGAGCGGCAATCTGTACGATGCCGCTACCCGCTGGTGTGTGCCGGTGTTTGTCATGGTCAGTGGTGCGCTGCTGCTGGAGCCCCGCCCGCAGGAAGGCATGAAGCTGTTTTATCGCAAGCGGGCAGCACGAGTCTTACTGCCGCTACTGTTCTGGACAGCCTTTTATCTGGGCTGGACGGCGTTCAAACAGCACTGGTGGACACCCGAAGCTGACCCTTACCCTTATCTGGAACGCCTGCTGCAAGGCCGGCCGTACTTCCACCTGTGGTTTATGTACATGATTGTGTTCCTGTACCTGTTCACGCCCTTTTTGCGACGCATGGTACAGAGCACCAATCTGCGGCAACTGGCCGCGCTAACCGGGGCGAGCTTTGTGCTTTCTGCCCTAAGTACGCTCAGCAACCCAGACTTGAATACTCACTCAGCGCCCTTCTTCACCTGGTTCCTGTCGTATCTACCCTATTTTTTACTAGGCTATGTACTACGCAAAGTGCCCGTGAATGTGCCTCGCTGGTTAACCATAGCGGTGCTGCTAGCCAGTATTGCTGCAACTGCCTGGGGCTTTTATGCTCTGGCAATCACGCACGATCGCCAAACCGGTGCCTACTTTTATGACTACCTGAGCGTCACCGTCATCCCCATGTCTATTGCGCTGATTTTGCTGCTGCGCGACTGGAATCAGCCTTTGATCAACTCACGTATCAGCACCCATCTGGCGGAACTGACCTTGGGCGTGTACTTGATCCACCCCTGGCTGATCGACTTGATGTATCGCTATCTATTCACGGCGCTGGATTTCAATGCTCTGTGGTCGATTCCGTTACTCGCGACAGCGATTTATGGTGCCTCCCTGCTGCTGACGGCAGGCTTTAAAGCGATGCCAGGCCTGCGGGCGACGGTCTAAGGTAAAAAAATTTAAACAAAAAATGGGCAGGCATCCAAGGAGGATCTTGCCCATTTTTGCTAGTGGCTAATAGTCACTAGACTCTGGCTCGCTATGTACTACCAGCCAACAGTTCAGGGGCGAAATGGAGTGTCATCAATAGGCGAAGCTTCACCCGTCAGATGAGCCGCCAAAATCGCCGCGCTACCGCAAGCCAAGGTAAAGCCCAACGCGCCGTGACCTGCGTTCACCCACAAACGACCCGCCAACTTACTGGCCCCCACAACAGGTTTGCCTGACGGTGTGGCCGGGCGCAAACCGGCCCAAGTTTGAGCCTGTTCCAGCGGCAGACCAGGGAACAGATCTTTCACCTGCTGCTTCAACGTCGCCATACGGCCAGCAGGAATATCCAGGCCATCAAAACCAATATCCACCATAGCAGCCATACGCAGTACTTCACCCAGACGGGCGTACACAATGCGCTGTTCGTAATCGGTAACGCTGATGGCAGGTACGGCTTGATCCAAACCTCCTAGCGGCAGGCTCAAGCTATAGCCTTTCAAAGGATAGATCAACGGTCGACCACCCAGCTGACGCAGCAAAGGCACGGTGCCCATACCGCTGGCAACGACGAACTGATCCGCCTGGATCTCGCCCTCTGCGGTTTGTACGGCACGAATATCGCGCCCTTCCATCACAAAACGCTGCACGGGCGTATTCAGCTTTAGCTGGTAGTCGCTATCGTTTTGCATGCGCTCATGCAAGGCCAGCGAAAACAGATAGGCATCACCCGCTTCTTCGCTAGGAGTGTAGATCGCGCCCTGCAAACGCGAACCCATAGCCTGCAAAGAAGGCTCCAGTTCCAATACCTGTGCGGCTTCCAGTACTTGCTGCGAAGAACCCATATCCGCCTGCAACTGGGCCTGCTCACGGGCATGCTGGAAAGGACCAGGGCTACGGAAAGCAATCAATTTGCCATTAGTCTGATGAGCGAACTCCAGGTTGAAGCGCTCTTGCCAGTCGTGCAGGATGTCGCGGCTCAGATAGGACAAGGTCAGCATTTGGGCGGTGGTGCGACGCACCACATCACCACGGCAGGCTTTCAGAAAATGCAGCAGCCAGCGCCATTGCTGGGGGCTAAGTGCAGGTTTGAAACGCAGCGGCGAATCTTTATTCAATAACCAGCGCGGCAAATCCTTGAATACGCCCGGATCGGCCAAGGGGGCCACATAGCTGTAGCTTAGCTGTCCGCCATTGGCAAAGCTGGTCTGCCCGGCAACTTGCGAACCGGCTTCCAGTACCGTGACCTGCACTCCTTTCTGGCGCAACATGAACGCGGTGCTCATACCAATGACACCAGCGCCGATAATACATACATGCATGGAACATACCCCCAATAACTGGACTCTATTGTCTTGAGGGCAGCGTCAGTGCGCCAATGAATAGTTGGCGTATTCCATAACCCTGGGTTATGGAAGCAGCTTCCTACTTACTCCGGGAAACGACATTCCAGCAAAGCCTGCCGAATATGATCAAGCACACGTTCACGCGAGCCGGAACCGGCATCATCGTGGGCCGTTAGTATGCTGACAGGGATAGGCAGAGGTTCTGGCAAGCGGTGTATAGCAAGGCCACGGCTTTGCATGGCCCGGGCCGTGACCAAATCCACCAAGGCCTCTCCCACGCGCTGCACAACCAGGCTGCAAGCCACATAGTGAGTCTGCACGCGCATGAATGGAGCGAGCTCCGGCACATAGCGTTGCAGCAAATTTTCCACCATTGCGCCTACAGGGTCGTCCGCATCCAAAGCAATAAAAGCGCGCTCGGCCATTTCTTCCCAGCGCCGCAAGGGGGCAACGCCCGGTAGGGTGACATGCACCAGCTCCGTATGGGCCAGCACCTGCTGCTGCACACCGGAGGATTCGCCTTGATCGAAGCTCATCACCATATCCAGATCACGTGTCTCCAGAGCCTGTAAAAGCTCACCACTGTGATGAGTGCGCAGCTCAAAGCTCATGGCAGGATGAGCCTGACGACATCGGCTCAAGGCCACCGGCAACAGCTCCAGACCAAAGGCGGGGCTGCTACCAATACGCCATAAACCTTCGTGGTGGGAGCGCAAATTACGCGCCAATTGGCTGACGTCATCCAGATTCTGATGCAAGCGCGCAACGTAAGGGGCCAGAATGCCAGCCTCGCGAGTGGGGATCAGGCGACCACGCACACGGTCAAACAGCCGAAAGCCCAGCTGCATTTCTGCCGTTGCCAGCATTTTGCTGGCGGCAGGCTGGGAAATATGCAGCAACTGCGCTGCCTGCGTCAGAGAGCCGCCACGGCAAATCGCATCAAAGATTTCTATATGCCGCCACCGCATTCACTGGCCCTCCTGGTGCGTGCTGTTCTAAAAACAGCCTATTATCCTGCAACTTGGGCGACAAATCCGGTCTATCCGACAAGCGCCCATGCGCCATAGGCTCAAGCTTGTTAATACTAAAAGAAATCTTACGCGCAGGGGACTGTCGTACGTGCTGCCAAGGCTGGACAGACACCTGTTCACCGACTCAGACAAGGTGGCTTTTCGCATTAACAGGCTCTGACATAAAACGGCTCATTCTCCAGCGCTTACTTGGTATCCTATAGCCCTTTGAGTCCTTTGCCGTGCGCCAGACGCCGGGTGAGCTTATGGCTGCTAATCCTTATAAAAAACGCGAACCCAATATCCGTGAACAAGTCTATGGCATGCTGCGCCAGGACATTTCCCTGGGCAAAATCGGCTTTGATGTGCGCCTGGTGGATAACGAAATTGCGGCCAGCCTGAATGTCTCCCGTATGCCCGTGCGCGAGGCGCTGCTGCAACTGAAAAATGAAGGGGTACTGGACGGTACATCGCGTGGTTTTGTGCTGCGGGTGTATACACCACAGGAAATTGAAGATATTTACTCCGTACGTGCTTTGCTGGAACCTCCCGCCGCACAGCTGGCCTGCCTCAATCAAAGCAAAGTGGGGATATTGGCGCTGGAACAAGCCTTAAGCCGAATCGAGGCCACCCATCAACAAGGCGACCCCATCGACAATATTCAGGCGAACTGGGCCTTTCGTAGCGCCTGGATCAGTATGGTGCCCAACAAGCAACTGGTGGACACCATGGAGCGCCTGCACGACAGAGCCGACCAAGCCCGCACAGCCTGTTTGCAAGATGCTCAATTCCGTCTGGAGACCATGCAGCGCGCCAAAGCGATTTGCACCGCCTTTAGCGAACGCCAGGAAAAGCAGGCGGCTCAGTTGATTCTTGAAAACCTGCTTATTTGCGGCTCAGCGTATTGCATCAAACAGGCGGAGTTGCTGGCATAACTGCCCCTGATATCGTTGGCATTATTGGCAGCCAGGCGACCGCTCTCGACTCATCCGCCGTTAACGTCATAAGTAATCTGGACAACGTTATCCGGTTCTTCTTGGGCCAATAAGAAAGGGCGCCGCAGCGCCCTTTCCCCTCAAACAATCACGTCTTAGTCCAGCGTAATTTCCAGAGCCTTGATAGTCGGCCCCATCGCTTGAGCATCCTGCTCGATCAGGTCTGCAAACTCCTTGGGAGTCGAAGGCTCGATCTGAATGCCGAAGTCCACGAACTTCTTGACCACGGCCTCTTCTTTCAACACAGCCGTCAATTGCTCGGTCAGTCGTGCCACGTCTTCATCAGGTGTGCCCGCTTTGGCCGAGATACCCCACCAGATCGTGAAAGCCACATTGGGAATACCGGCTTCTGCAATCGTAGGGACGTCTGGACGCAGTGGGCTGCGCTCGGTTGTGGCGGCTGCAATCGCACGCAGACGGCCATCTTCCAGGAAGCCACGGCTACCGGTCAGCACATCAAAAATAAAGTCGATCTGGCCACTAACGGCGTCGATCAAGGCTGGGCCTGCGCCTTTGTAAGGCACGTGTACCAAACGGGCACCGGCTTCTTTACGCAGCATCTCACCGAGCAGGTGAGTGCCAGTTCCCATACCAGGCGAGCCGTAGGTCAGCTCTTGTTTCTGGCCTGCGGCAACCAGATCTTGCACGGTCTTGAAGGGACTGTCTTTATTGACCAGTAGGAACACCGGCGCCTTGGCAGCCAGCGTCATGGGGATCAAGTCGGTGGCCACGTCGTAATTCAGACGCTGGTACAGGTGACGGTTCAAAGAATAAGCACCGCTATCAGCCAGGAGCAAGACCGTACCCAAAGAGGCGGGGTTGGCATTTTTCACCACGTTCATGGCAACCTGGGCGCCGGCACCCGGACGGTTTTCCACGATCACTTTCTGATCAAAGCGTGTGCCCATTTCCTGGGAAATCACACGCGCCAACTGGTCAGCCGCACCGCCCGGTGGGTAAGGAACAACCAGCGTCACATTCTTGTTTTGAGCATGGGCCTGTGCACCCAACATCAGCGCACAACACGTTGCCAACTTAAGCCATACCTTCATTGTTCTATCCCCGTTGCCCCTATGGGCTTATTCAAAGTCATTGTGAAGCAGATCGGCCCAAATCTATGAACCTGCACTACTTTTTGCTGATCGACTGTTGTCTACAAACCTGATCAACCGCCCCGCTTGCCTTGTCTGTCAGCCTGCGAAACGCCCTCCTTTTCTGTCTTCGTCGGGCCCGTGGTTTGCGCGAAATACCACTGCTAGTCAGTATCAGCTACTTCGGGTTTTTCCGGTGAATGACAGGAATCTCAAAATAATATATTGCAGTATACTGTTTGCAGGATATTAGTAATTTCACCCATGCACATCGGCTTACCGCCTTGATCGCGCGTTGGCCGGGAGACAGATTGATCATGCACGCCCATTCCATTTCCACTTCTGAATTGCCGCTGTTTTCAATACCTGCCACACAACGCACAGTGCCCGCCTTGTTGCGCCTGCGCGCAGAGCGCATGGGTGATAGCCCTCTGTTCTCGGACCGCCAGAACCACTACACCGGCAAACAAACCTTGCAAGCTGCCGCAGCCAGTGCCAGCCGCTTGAGCCGCGCGGGTATCAAGCGTGGCGACCGTGTTGCCTTGCTGTGCACCAACCGCCATGAGTTTCTGGATATGGTGCTGGGTTGCGGCTGGTTGGGTGCCATTGTGGTACCCATCAATACCGCTTCGCGCGGCGCACAACTGCAGCACATTTTGAGCAACAGCCAAGCCAGCCTGCTAGTTGTCGAAACAGATCTGACGCCTTTGCTGGCTGATGTGGATTTAAGTGCCACTGCCGTCCAACAAGCCTGGTTGATTCAAGGCCAGGAAGCCGCGCAAGCATTAGCGGTTGCCACCTGCGAACTGCCTCCTTTGGGCGACTACTGCGAACCTGCCGACATCGGCCCAGGCGATACGCTGGCTATTCTGTACACCTCCGGCACTTCCGGCCCCTCCAAGGGGGTTCAGTGCCCACATGCACAGTTCTACTGGTGGGGCATTTACACCGCCAGCAAGCTGGGCATGAAGCCTGATGATGTGCTGTACACCTGCCTGCCCATGTTCCACACCAATGCCTTAAACACATTTTTCCAGGCTCTGGTCAGCGACGCCCGCATGGTGGTGGACAAACGTTTCTCTGCTAGCCGTTTCTTTGACAATTTGTGCGAAACCGACGCCACGATTACGTATCTGCTGGGCGCGATGGTGCCGATTTTGTTGTCCAAGCCCGTCACCCCGGCAGAAAAATTGCATAAGACCCGCATTGCGTTGGGACCGGGCGTGCCCGAGCAGTTCCACAGCCAGTTTCTGGAGCGCTGCCACATGCATTTGCTGGATGGCTTCGGCGCCACAGAGACCAACTATGTAATGGGACGTGGCATTCAGGAACAGCGCAATGGCTATATGGGCCGTGTATCCGAAGGCTTCGAAGCGCTCGTGGTAGACGAGAACGACAACCCGGTGCAAGACGGTGAAGTGGGCGAGCTGTTGCTACGTGCCGATGAGCCCTATGCCTTTGCCTTGGGTTACTACGGTCAGCCTGACAAAACAGTAGAGACCTGGAAAAATTTGTGGTTCCACACGGGCGACCGTGTGGTGCGCGATGCTGATGGCTATTACCGCTTTGTGGACCGCTTGAAGGACATGATTCGTCGTCGTGGGGAAAATATTTCATCCTACGAGGTGGAGCAAGCATTAGCCAGCCACCCCGCTATACACACGGTGGCAGTCTACGCCGCCAAGTCTGAACTGGCCGAGGACGAGGTCATGGCCATGATTGTGCTGCGCCCTGACCACACGGTAAGTTGCGAGGAACTGCTGCAACATTGCGAGCGTCGCCTGCCTTACTTTGCGGTGCCACGCTTTATTGAGTTTGCTGAGGTCTTGCCAACGACTGAAAATGGCAAGATTCAAAAATTTGCCCTGCGTGATCGTGGCGTCGGTCCCGATACGTGGGATAGAGAAAAAGCAGGCTATCAGGTTCGCCGCTGATCGTTGCTACAGGAATTCGTTATGACGCCTAGTTTCAATCTGGATACGGTGCGCCTTCTGGGCGCCACCGAAGTCACCTATACCCGGCGCGGTCAGCTCGGTACCTCCGAGCTGCTGGCCCAGGCTTTCAAGCAAGCTATTGCGGCGGCCGGTTTGCAAGCCAGCGATATTGATGGGCTGGGGGTGGCATCGTTCACCCATGCACCTGATCGAGCCATTGATCTGGCCTGGAAGCTGGGTTTGAAAGTGGGCTGGATTATGGACGACAGCAATGGTGGTGCCAGCGGTCTGAATATTCTGCAGCATGCAATTCGCGC
>JBQEAN010000084.1:0-8648 GCA_052109075.1 Alcaligenes sp.
CATGAATAATGCCAGCGACAAATTACTGAGCCGATTACAGGAAATCCTGGAGCAGTCGGACTGAACGCAGTGCAAACCCATAAAAACAGCCCCTTTCATGGGGCTGTTTTTTATTACTGCAACTGGCTCTACGCGATCAAATAGAAAACCGCGGTGCCGCAGCCGGTTGCAGCACGCCGTCCTGATGCATGACACTGCCTCGCTCTGCGAAATGAGGATGTACCACCGCTTCTCCCAAAGAAAGCACCGGCGTCACGCATGCCTCAGTCCCAGCAAAGACACGCTCCCAATAGGCCCGTGGGTGCTGCTTGAAAACCTCGGCAAACCGAGCCTTCATCGCCGGCCAGGAATGTTGATCATGTTGCGTTGGCAAACTAACTTGATTCAGGCCAAGGCCATCGAGCAAGGCCTTGTAAAAACGTGGCTCAATGGCGCCCACAGCCACCGCTTTATGATCAGCCGTCTGGTAGGTTGAATAAAAGGGTGCTCCACCATCCAGCAAATTGCTGGCGCGCTGATCCTGCCATTGTCCTGCCTGCCAACGCCCCAGAATAGGAGCCAACATCAACAAAGCACCGTCCACCATGGCCGCATCCACAATCTGGCCTTGGCCACTAGTACGCGCCTGCATCAAGGCGGCCAGAACCCCTACTAACAACAGCATGCCGCCAGCACCAAAGTCCCCAATCAAGTTCAGCGGCACGGCTGGTGCAGCATCTGCCGAGCCAATGGCATGCAACACACCGCTCAGCGCCAGGTAATTGATGTCATGCCCGACGGTGTGCGCCAATGGGCCAGACTGCCCCCAACCCGTAACGCGGCCATACACAAGTACAGGGTTACTCTGCCAGCATTCCTGCGGCCCCAGGCCAAGACGTTCCATCACACCAGGGCGCATTCCTTCTATCAATACATCGGCCTGCATAACCAATTCCAGCACCCGTGCACGGCCGGCATCAGACTTCAAATCCACGGTCTCCTGCTGTTTGCCCCGTGTGGTGACTTCAAAACGGGGATCACGTGTGATTCCCATATCAGCCGGCTCCGGTCTGGCCATGCGGGTCACGGTGGCCCCTAGGTCCGCCAGGATCATCCCCGCCCACGGCACGGGCCCAACAGCGTCCATCTCTACAACCCGTACCCCCGCCAGCACCTGATTCATACAGACACTCCGTAAGCCACCAAACTACGGCCATGTGCCGCACCCTTTAGCTGACGCTGCACCAAATCAGGAACCTTCGCCAATTCAACCCAATGCACATACGGCTCCAGTTGGGAGAAATCAAGACGCCATTCAGTCGCCAAGCGATTCCAGACGCGATAGCGCTGGTCCCAGGGAGCATTGGCCAATACACCAAAGATCTGCACGCGCCGCACAAAGAAGGGTAAGACGCTGCCTTCAAAGGTATTGCCTGCGGCATTGCCCACCGAGGCCACCTGGCCCGAATCACTCATGGATCGGAGCAACCAGGACAGCACCGGGCCGCCTACATTATCGATAGCCGCTGCAAAACGGGCAGTCTCCAAGGGACGGTTTGATTGGGTGACTGCCGTATCCAAAACATCACTGGCCCCCAGTTTCCGCAGGGCAGGGGCCAGCTCGGTACGCCGAGTCAATGCCACAACCTCGTACCCGGCCCGCGCCAAAATGGCGATGGCCAACATGCCTACCGCACCATTGGCACCCGACACCGCGATGGGACCGGACTGCCGCGTCAAACCATTGGCCTCGAACCTGTCCAGCGCCAAACCAACCGTAAAGCCGGGCACACCCAATATGGCAGCCTCGCGCAGTGTCAGCCCCGAAGGTAATTTCTGCACATACTCCCCCGCAACCTGCAGTTGCTGGGCAAAGCCACCATCCTGAGAAATACCCAGGTCAAAGCCATGTGCCATAACTTGATCACCCACGGAAAAAGCAGGACTGGCCGACTCGATAATCTGCCCCACTGCCTCTATGCCGCCCACCCTGGGGAACTCCCGGATAATTCTGGCCAGCCCCTGTATGGCCAGGCAATCCTTGTAATTCACCCCCGCATAGCAGGTTCTTATCCGAACCTCGCCCAGGGTCAGACGAGCCGGGGACCGTTGCTCTATGACACTGCTAACCGTATCGTTGTCACGGCGCGTGACCAACGCCTGAAAAGGATCACTTGTGTGTATCGTCATCGCCTACCCCTGTTAAATAACGCCTAGCACACGCAGCTCATCGAGCATGGCGGCATCCATACCCAGCGTGGCATAAACCTCGGCATTATGTTCGCCCACGGACGGGCCAGAACGCGGGGCCGACATAGAACGGCCTACGACTCGCGGCACAATGCAGGGTGCAGGCAAACTGCCATACTCCTGATCCTGCAAACGAATAATAATTTGGCGGTCCTGAAAATGCGGGTCTGCCTTGATGTCTTCAATGTCGTAGACCTTACTGAAAGGCACCTCGAATTGATCCAGCAAGGCGCTGGTTTGCTCAAATGACATCGCCGCAAAACAATCCTCCAATCCGCTATCCAAGGCCTGCATATGTTTGACACGATTGGGCAAAGTGTCAAAACGCGGATCATCTATCCATTCCGGATGAGAAAGTGCCAGACACAGCCGCTGATAAATCGCCTGGGATGAGGCTACCAGCGTGAAGTACACCCCGTCCTGGGTGCAGTACATATTGGACGGTGCGGTATAAGTCGTGCGATTACCCACAGCATGACGAACCTGTCCCAGCTGTTCATTCTCGACGGCCAGCGGATCAAACAGACGAAACAGGGCTTCTGTCGCCGCCAGATCCACCTCTACACCGTGCGCTTCCGGGTCCGCCCTCAAGCGGGCAATCTCCGCGGCAATCGCAAAAGCACAAAACACCCCGGCGATCGAATCCCCAAACGGAAAGTTGGCATGCAAAGGCGGGCCACCGGGCATGCCGGTCAAATTGGTAAAGCCGCTCATCGCCTCGAATACCCGGGCAAAACCAGCTCGTTTGCGATAGGGGCCGGTCTGCCCGAATCCCGTCAGCCGCACCACGATCAGGCGCGGATTGATGCGGTGCAAGGTCTCGATATCCAGCCCCCAGCGATCCAGGCTGCCGCTGCGAAAGTTCTCCACGAGCACATCAAAGCCGGCAATTAAGTCCAGAAAAACTTCCCGGCCACGAGGCTTGCGAACGTCCAGCGTAATACCTTTTTTCCCACGATTGGCCACCTTCCACCACAGGGGCTGACCGTCTTTGACGGGCTGCATGTGACGCAAGGCATCACTACCATCGGGCAACTCCAGCTTGACCACATATGCCCCGTGATCCGCACACAGTGTGGCCCCGCTGGGAGCCGCAAGAACGGTGGCCATATCAAGGATGCGCACCCCGGCAAGAGAGCCGGTCTGGGAGGCGTTCTGGTTCATAGGTTTTTGGAACAAAAAATGATGAGGAGCACCATTTATGACCCAGTCCATTCACTCAGGCAATATAGGATTTCGCACAGCGAAACAGCCTGTTCAAATCGTTGACTCCTTCTTTTGAAGAACGAATCATAAGTCCACCTGCTCGGAGAATCTGCCACGTGAACACCATTACTTTGCCCGGTCTGGTCAACCCACATGACCTCTCTTCCGACCGCCAGTTCGCGATGAATCTGGCGCGCGGCATGGAGGTATTGCGTTGCTTCACCGTTCACACCCCCTGGCTGGGTAATCGAGAGATTGCCGAACGCACTGGTCTGCCCAAACCCACCATTTCCCGTCTGACCTATACCCTGACCTTGCTCGGCTACCTAGACCGCGACCCACAACGCCAAAAGTACCGTTTAGGGCCAGGCGTGCTCTCCTTGGGACACCCGTTGCTGGCCAGCATGCAGATACGTCAATCGGCTAAGCCCATCATGGAAGCACTGGCGCGCAATACGGGTTGCACCGTCAATCTGGGCATTCGGGACAGAGGCAATGTGATCTACATCGACTCGGTTCGTGCCGACGCCGCCAACCATCATTTGCCCGATATTGGCACCTCGCGCCCCTTGCTTCCCAGTGCCATCGGTCGCGCCCTGATACTGGCGCACCCGCTGGCTGAACGCACCGCAATTTTGAATTACCTGCGTATCCAGGACCCGCACGCGTTCGCTACCCATCAAGCACTCTGGGAAGCCGATGCCCAGCGCTATATGAGCGAAGGCTATTGCCTGTCCAAGGGCGACTGGCATGTGGATATCCATGCCATTGCACTGCCTGCCAATCGCACGCCGGGGGAGTCCCCGCTGGCCATGAACTGCACCATCGCCGCGCACCAGGCTCGTAAGGGCTATCTGACACAAGATGTGCTGCCGCAACTGAAGTCGGCTGTACTGCAACTGGAGCTGGCCCAAGGCCTGCACTGACCCCAATCTTCTTTCGGAGAAATCCATGATTCGCGACGCCGCCCGACTCGACACCCTGCTATCTGAAGTACGCGAGTTCCTCCACGCCGAATGTCTGCCTTTGGAAGCACAGGTAGACCAGGACGACCAAATCCCGGAACACGTGGTGCAGGGGATGCGAGAACTGGGTCTGTTTGGTCACAGTATTCCCAAAGAATATGGCGGCGCAGGTCTGACCACCGAAGAGCTGGCACTGGTCAATATCGAGGTGTCGCAGGTCTCCGCGGCATTTCGTGCGCGCTTTGGCGGCAACACCGGCATTGCGTCCGAATCCCTGGTGGTGGATGGCACCCCGGAGCAAAAAAATCGCTATTTACCCCGGCTGGCTTCAGGCGAGGTGACAGGCTGCTTTGCACTGACCGAACCCAATGCTGGCTCGGACGCCACCGCACAACAAACGCTTGCCGTACGTGACGGGGATTTCTTCGAAATCACAGGAAAAAAGTGCTACATCACCAATGCTCCGCTTGCAGACCTGTTCACCGTTTTTGCTCGCACCGATCCTCAATCCACTGGATCACGCGGTATTTCAGCCTTTCTGATTGAGCGCGGTACGCCCGGGCTGGAAACGCCCCCGGCGTACTCCAAGATGGGACAACACGGCTCGCCAGTCGGCGAGGTTTTGCTGGACCGCGTTCGCGTACATAAAAGCGCCATCGTCGGTGGCTTGGAAGGACACGGTTTTCGTACTGCCATGAAGGCGCTGAACAAGCAGCGCATCAACCTGGCCGGTCTGTGCGTGGGACCCGCGCTGCGGTTGGTGGACGAGATGGTGCGCCATGCAAAGACACGGCACCAGTTTGGACAAGCAATCGACCAGTTCCAACTGGTGCAACAAATGATCGCCGAAAGCAATACCGAGGCCTACGCCGCACGGGCTCTGGTGCTGGAAACCGCCCGTAAACGCGATGCCGGACAAGACGTCACCCTGGAAGCATCCATGTGCAAGTTGTTCGCCTCGGAAATGTGTGGCCGGGTGGCTGACCGCGCCGTGCAACTTTTCGGTGGCAGCGGCTATATCGCAGACAACGTGGCTGAACGTTTTTACCGGGATGTACGCGTTTTCCGCCTTTACGAAGGCACTAGCCAGATTCATATCGCCAACATCGCCAAGCAGACCCTGGCACGGGCTTAAGAACCGCGCCAGACCCACACCATAATAATCCGGAGACACCATGCGATTCCTACACCTGCCCCTTGCCTGCCTGCTGACTGCTGCACCGCTGGCGGCCACCCAAGCCGCCTATCCTGATAAGCCCATCAAGATCGTTGTTCCTTTTTCTGCCGGTGGGATTGTGGACTCGGTTGCCCGCCTGATGGGTGAAAAGCTGACCAAGCAACACGGGCAAGCCGTCATTGTTGAAAACCGCACAGGTGCAGGAGGCGCCATCGGAACCGACTACGCCGCCCGTGCCCCCGCCGATGGCTATACCTTGCTGCTGGTCAGCCCCAGCCATGCCGTCACCACCAGCCTGCAAACCCGTGTCACCTGGGACCCGGTGGACAGCTTCCGCGCCATTGCCGGCTTTGGCATCGTGCCCAATGTGATCGTGGTACACCCCAGCGTGCCCGTTGAAAGCATGGAGCAGTTAATCGAGCTGGCCAAAAAGAAAGACCCGCCGCTGACCTATTCGACCGCCGGCATTGGAACCTCCAATCATCTGTCTGGTGAACTGCTGGCCCAAGAGGCGCAAATTCCGCTGACACACATCCCCTACAAGGGACAAAGCGATGCATTGAACGATTTGCTGGGCGGGCGCGTGGACTTGATGCCGTTAACGGCAGCCCTGGCCATGCAACACGTCAAAGCAGGAAAGCTGCGAGCCCTGGCCGTCACAACCAGCGAACGATCCCAAGCATTGCCAAACCTTCCTACCGTGGCTGAATCCGCCAATCTGCCCCATTACTCCGTAGGCACCTGGTTTGGTCTGGTAGCCCCCAAGGCCACATCTGACGAAATTGTGAGCCAGCTCTACAGCGATATGCAGGCGATCGTCGCCATGCCTGATGTACAAGAAAAACTCAGCCTGCTGGGTATGGAGCTGAACTTGCAATCACCCAAGGAATTCGACGATTTTGTCGCTGCGGAACAAAGCAAATGGGCGCAGGTCATCCAACAAGCCCATATCGAGAACCACTGATATGAGCGTGCTACGTACTGCTTTGTGCGACACCCTGAATATTGCGCACCCCATCTTCGGCTTCTCTCATGAACCTGATGTCGTCGTGGCGATTGCGCGAGCAGGGGGCTTCCCCATTCTGGGCTTGGGGCGCGATGCACCGGAAGAAATTCCGGCCATCGTCGCCAACGTTGAACAGCAGTTGGCAGGGCTGCCCTATGGGATCGACCTGATGCTGCCCAGCAAGGTTCCCGCCCAGGCGGATCCCGAGAGCATGCGTGCCAGCTTGCCAGACGAACATCTTGAGTTTGTGAATACGCTACGACAACGCTTCAAGATACCAGCACCGACACAACCCAGCTTTTTCACCTCCCATGTGCGCTCCGAAGCCTTTTTCGAGGCACAGATTCGTGCAGTATTGGACTCCAAGGCCTGCGCGGTTGCCACAGCCATCGGCATACGGCCGGAACTGATTCAGGCCGCACGCGAGCGCAAGAAGCTGACCATCTCGCTAGTAGGCTCCGTGCGCCATGCTGAAAAAGCCCTGGCAATGGGCGTGGATGTTCTGGTTGCACAAGGCTATGACGCAGGAGGGCACACGGGGCCCATAGGGACCATGGCCTTGCTGCCGCAAATCATTGCGGTGGCAGGTAACAAACCTGTACTGGCCGCTGGCGGAATCGCTACCGGCCAACAAATAATGGGCTGCATAGGAATGGGAGCGCAGGGTGGCTGGTTGGGGACGTTATGGATGGCCGCCAAAGAAAACCATACGCCACCGGCCCTTCTGCAACGCCTGATCGGCGGGGCCAGCGAGGACACCGTTATCTCGCGCGCCCACAGCGGCAAACCGTGTCGTGTCATACGCAGCGACTGGATTGATGCCTGGGCCGCCTCCGATGCCCCTGCGCCGTTGAACATGCCGCTGCAACAGGTTCTGACTGGCGATGTGTTTGCCTCCATTCATCAACACAACAATCAGGAGCTGATCTATGAAGCGGCGGGCCAAAGCATTTTTGGTATTCAGGAACTGACCACCATTGCCGAGCAAATGCAGGGTCTGGTTGAAGGTATGGACACAGCCTGGGCTCGCTTGCAGAACCTGGCCCAGACCCGTGGTCAGGCGTCCTGATGCCTGTCCGCCTTAAGGCCTCCTGCCTGCAGATTGAAGATGACATTGCCATCTTCACCCACTGCCATCCTGCCTCGCGCAATGCCATGTCCGAGACCTTGCGCGAGGACTATGCACAGATGCTGGATCACGTACGGACCAACCGGGGTATACGTGTCCTGATCCTGCAAGGCTCCGAAGGCGCATTTTGCTCGGGTGGCAACATTCATGAGATGGCTCAACGGCACGCTGATCCGCAAGCCAGCACCCCCATGGCCACACGTCAACGCCTGGATAGCAGTTCATCCTGGCTGCGCCAATTGCTGGAGCTGGATGCACTGGTGATTGCTTCTGTCGATGGAGCGGCTGCCGGAGCTGGGTTCAGCCTGGCTCTACATGCTGATTTCATCTTGTGCAGCCCACGCAGCCGCTTTCGCATGTCCTTCCCGCGCATGGGCGTCGTCGCGGATTTTGGGGCGCACTATCTGCTGCCACGCATGGTCGGCCTGTCCGTGGCGCGCGACCTGCTGCTAACAGGCCGCAGCATAACGGCAACCCATGCCAAACGCTTGGGGCTGGTCCATGCCATCCATCCAGTCGAACAGTTGCCCGGCGCAACCCTGGCATTCGCACAGCGTCTACGGGAGGGTCCACCCGACGCTCTAGCCTTAAGCAAACGTTTGCTCAGCCTGAGCTTCGACATGAATTATGGAGCGATGTCCAATCTGGAGTCCTTGTCGCAGGCTGTATCCATGAACACCCGCTATCACAAAGATAGTGTGCAGCGTTTTCAAGCGAACGAGCCACTAGGCTACGACTGGGATCGTTAAGGAGGAAAACACACGTTCGCGCCTGGCACCGCCCCCTTTGTCTTTGAATCACCGCGGTATCTAAGCGGCCATTCTGACCTGCCTCATCCCTTAACTGGCCCCATATTCGCCAAAGCTATCAGCGGCACCGGCTTGACCGGTGCCTGAGCCTTATAGATCCCCACCTGATCAATCTTGCGCCCCAAAC
>JBQEAN010000085.1:0-7879 GCA_052109075.1 Alcaligenes sp.
CCGCCATCGACCTTAAAGACGGGCGTTGTGTGCGCCTTCGCCAGGGTGACCTGGATGACGCCACTATTTTCTCGGAAGATCCGGCCAAAATAGCAACACAGTGGCTGGAACAAGGGGCCCGACGCCTGCATCTCGTGGACCTGAACGGCGCCTTTGCCGGCAAGCCCAAGAACAGCGAAGCCATCAAATCCATTATTGCTGCGATCGACGGTGAAATTCCCGTACAGATCGGCGGCGGCATCCGTGACCTGGATACTATCGAGCGTTACTTGGACGCCGGCATGACCTACGTCATCATTGGTACCGCGGCGGTCAAAAGCCCCGGTTTCCTGCAAGATGCCTGCAGTGCCTTTCCCGGCAGCATTATTGTTGGCCTGGACGCTCGTGATGGCAAAATTGCCACCGACGGCTGGAGCAAGCTGACTCGTCACGACGTACTGGATCTGGCCAAGAAATTTGAAGACTACGGCTGCGAATCCATTATCTACACCGATATCGGCCGTGATGGCATGCTGACAGGCGTCAACATTGAAGCCACTGTCGCGCTATCCCAGCACGTCAAGATTCCGGTTATCGCTTCTGGTGGCGTGACCAACCTGAAAGACATCGAAAACCTGTGTGCTGTCGAACACGAAGGGGTTGAAGGCGTCATTTTGGGCCGCAGCATTTACGAAGGCACCCTGGACTTTGCACAGGCACAGACCTATGCCGACGAGTACCAAGCATGAGCCAGGATGTTGCTAACGAACTAGCCTGTCGCATCATCCCCTGCCTGGACGTAACGGCAGGGCGCGTGGTCAAAGGGATCAACTTTGTGGGTCTGGTGGATGCCGGAGATCCGGTCGAGATCGCCCGTAAATACAATGACCAGGGTGCCGACGAGCTGACTTTTCTGGACATTACCGCCACCTCGGACAACCGCGATCTGATTTTGCCCATCATCGAACAGGTGGCCAGCCAGATCTTCATCCCACTGACAGTGGGTGGCGGTGTGCGCGAAGTGGCCGATATCCAGCGCCTGCTTAATGCCGGTGCGGATAAAGTGTCTATCAACAGCGCCGCCATCAGCAACCCTGACCTGGTGCGTGCGGCCAGCGACCATCATGGCAAACAATGCATGGTGGTGGCGATTGATGCACGCCGCGTCAGCGCCGACAACGAAACGCCCCGCTGGGAAGTGTTTACCCACGGCGGTCGCCGTGCAACCGGTCTGGATGTAGTGGAATGGGCCGCACGCATGGCCGAATACGGCGCAGGCGAGTTGCTGCTGACCAGCATGGACCGTGACGGCACCAAATCCGGCTTTGATCTGGCCCTGACCCGCGCGGTTTCCGATGCGGTCTCGGTTCCCGTCATCGCCTCGGGTGGGGTGGGTGGTTTGCAGGATCTGGCCGACGGCGTGATCCAAGGCGGTGCCAGCGCCGTACTGGCCGCCAGCATCTTCCACTATGGTCAACACACTATTGCCGAAGCCAAAGATTTCATGGCTGCGCAAGGTATTCAGGTGCGACGCTAATGGCTGACTTACCGGCTTGGCTGGCTGAAATTCGTTTTGATGAACAAGGTTTGATTCCCGCCATTGCGCAGGACCAGGCCACGGGAAAAATCTTGATGGTGGCCTGGATGAACCAGGAATCACTGCAAGAGACCGTCAGCACCGGCCGAGCCGTGTACTGGTCGCGTTCGCGCAAGCGTCTATGGCGCAAGGGCGAGGAATCGGGCCACGTACAGCATGTCAGCGATTTACGCCTGGATTGCGACGGCGACGTTATTTTGCTTAGTGTGGAACAGGTCGGCCAGATCGCCTGCCATACAGGACGTGAAAGCTGCTTCTTTCGCCAGTTGCAAGGCCAAAGCGATGACGCACAGTGGGTCACCGTTGACCCCGTCCTGAAAGACCCGGAGCATATCTACCGATGAGCGAACAACTGACCGTCGACACCATCCTCGATCATCTGAGCCGCACGCTGAAGTCCCGTCTGCCTGCACAAGGTGGGGACCCTTCTTCGTCCTACGCGGCCAAGTTGCTGGCCAAAGGCCCCGATGCATTCTTGAAGAAGGTCGGCGAAGAAGCCACCGAGCTCGTCATGGCGGCCAAAGATGAAGATCGCGAGCGCATTGTCTACGAAACCGCTGACCTATGGTTTCATAGTCTGGTGACCCTGACCTACTTCGGTCTGGAACCCCGAGATGTGCTGACAGAACTGCTGCGCCGCGAAGGCACATCGGGGCTGGAAGAAAAAGCTTCGCGGCCTAAGGATCAGGTGTAATCCTGTCATCTAGTCGCGCTACACTGTCCTAATACCTAGATTTTCGGCACTTGCCCAGCGAGTGCCTCGCTACCGAGGTTGTTATGAGCGAGAACTGTCTATTTTGTAAAATTGCGGCCGATCAGATCCCGTCCAAAAAAATATACGAGGACGAAGACTTTCTGGCTTTTCACGACATCAACCCAGCCGCACCTATCCATATCCTGGTAATCCCCAAGAAACACGTCGTCTCTTTACAGGACATATCGGGTCAGGACAGCGAATGGTTGGGTAAAATGATGGCTTTGGCACCTTCCCTGGCCGCACAGGCTGGTTGTCGCCCCGGCCCTGAAGGCGGTTTCCGTGTTGTCATCAATAATGGTTTGGATGGCGGGCAGGAAATCAACCACTTACACATGCACATCTTGGGCGGTGAGCGCCCATGGCAACAACGCGCAGCCATGGCTGCTTAAGGGAGATACATTATGGGTAGCTTTAGCATCTGGCACTGGCTGATCGTTTTGGTCATCGTTGCCCTGGTTTTCGGCACCAAAAAACTGCGTAACATCGGCTCGGATCTGGGCGGCGCCGTTAAAGGCTTCAAAGAAGGCGTGAAAGACGTCTCCGAAGACGAAAAAACACCAGAAACCGTCAGCCAGCGCGCTGCTGATCCTCAAACGATCGACGTGCAGGCCAAGGAAAAATCCGATCGCACCTGACCCTCTTCTGTGTGAGTCTCAATGTTTGATATCAGCTTTACCGAGCTACTCCTGATCGGCGTAGTCGCCTTGATCGTCATCGGTCCCGAGCGTCTTCCCAAAGTGGCTCGCACAGCCGGGCATTTGCTTGGCCGTGCGCAGCGTTACGTCAGTGAGGTCAAGTCCGATATCCAACGTGAAATCAATCTGGACGAGGTCAACAAGCTCAAAGACCAAATGGAGGATGCGGCACGTTCAGTACGCAGCTCCGTTGAGGACACGGGCAAAAGCATCAGCCAGCCCCTGACTGATGCTCGCGACACGTTGCAAAACGCGTCGGATTCTGCACGCAAAGCCTTCTCGGATACCACCGGCACGGCCTCTGCCCAGCCCGACGCGCCAGCAACAGAGTCGCTTGCTGAACCTGCCACCCAGGATGCAGCCGCCCAGCCAGCGCCCGTCGCGCCAGCCAGTGACGACGCTCCCCGTCCTACGGATGCTCCCGCCTCTACCTCTAAAGGACCTACGGCATGAGCTCCGACACGCCTCAAGAAGATACTTTTATCTCTCACCTGGTCGAGTTGCGCACCCGTCTGTTGCGGGCCGTAATTACAGTGGTGGGAATATTTATTGTGCTGTTTACGTATCCGGGTGCCTCGGCCATTTACGATGTACTGGCACAGCCCATGATGAGCTCTCTGCCCGAAGGCACGCGCATGATTGCCACCGGGGTGATCACACCCTTTATGGTGCCGGTCAAAGTGACGCTGATGGCCTCCTTTGTGCTGGCCTTGCCCGTCGTACTTTACCAAGCCTGGGCTTTTATTGCCCCCGGCCTGTACAACCACGAAAAGAAACTCGCTTTGCCGCTGATCATGACCAGCACCTTGCTGTTCATGGCCGGGATGGCTTTTTGTTATTTCGTGGTGTTTCGCACTGTGTTTCATTTCATCGCGTCTTTTGCTCCGCAATCGATTACGCCAGCCCCTGACATCGAAGCCTATCTGGGCTTTGTCATGACGATGTTCATGGCCTTTGGCATCACTTTTGAAGTGCCTATTGCGGTTATCTTGTTGGTAAAAACCGGTGTAGTCACCGTTGCCAAGCTGCGTGAAATTCGTGGCTATGTCATTGTGGGCGCCTTTGTGATTGCCGCTGTCGTGACACCACCGGATGTTGTCAGCCAGATTCTGTTGGCAGCCCCGCTTTGCCTGTTGTATGAGATAGGCATTCTGGCAGCCAGCCTGATCAAAAAGCGGGAAGCGCAAAGCAGGGAAGAAGAAGAAGAAGAAGGCCGGGAGCTGGATCTCTAAACAGAATCAGTTAACACCTGCCAAGCCCTACAAAATAAATGGCTCTCTATGCAGCTCCTTCATGAGCAACCGCAAGAGAGCCATTTTTATAGTGATGCGGAAAGAATCATGCGCCGCTAAGCCTGCTGCGAGCGTAGCGGGGGGTACGCCACGGTGCATCAATAAAGCCCACCAAGCCCTGAGCGCAGCACCAGCGACCCCAAAGAGGCTGACCCAGGCCAAGGGGTTACCAGCGCCTTACTTGCGCACCTGAGGCCGCATGCCCACCTTCACAGCCACGTCCAACTCCTTCCCTTCACGCAAAATGCTTAAGGTCACCATCTGCCCTGGCTGCACCGGACCAATTTGGTTAAGCAAGCCTATCGAATCAGCAACTTCCTGGCCATTCAAGCGCAGCACGATATCCCCAACCAGCAAATGCGCCTCAGCCGCCGGGCCATGACGTTGCACGCTGGCAATGATCACGCCCGCATCACTTTTCAACTTAAAGGACTTGATCAGATCCGGGGTGATGTCCTGGGGCTCAAGACCCAACCAGCCACGAGTGACCTCGCCATTGCGAATAATCTCATTCATGATCGCCAGCGCGGTCGAGGCAGGAATGGCAAAACCAATTCCCAAAGAACCACCCGTCTCGGAATAGATAGCCGTATTGATCCCCACCAGACGGCCAACCGCATCGACCAGAGCACCACCCGAATTACCAGGATTAATGGCCGCATCTGTCTGGATGAAATTTTCGTAGATATTGATGCCCAGGCGATTACGTCCTAAACCGGACACAATGCCCATCGTGGTAGTTTGACCCACACCGAACGGATTGCCGATGGCCAAGACCACATCCCCCACTTGCACCTGACCTTGCTCCTGGGTCTGAATCACCGCCAGCTTGGGCAGATCCACTTTCAAGACAGCCAGATCGCTTTCCGGATCCGATCCAATCAAATGCGCTTTAGCCTGCCGCCCGTCCGATAAGGCGACCTCAATCGCATCGGCCGCTTCAATCACGTGGTAATTGGTCAGGATATAACCCTGTTCGTGTACGATCACGCCCGAACCTAGATTGATCGTCGAGCGGCGCCCCATCAAATCGGGCAGCTCGCGAAACAGACGCTGCAAATCCGGGTCTTCCAGCAAGGGAGAATTGCCTTCCAAATGCTTGCTGGTGTACACATTAACGACCGCAGGTGCGGCATTGGTGACGGCCGAGGCATAAGACAAGGGCCCCTCTTGGGCGATGGGTGCCACCAAAGCAGGCACAGGCGCGGGCAAGACCACCGTATTATTGGAACGAGCAGGTGCTTGGGGTGCCCCCACCCACTGCGGTCGCAGCGTCACCACAATAAAAAAGCCCGCCAGACAGATCGTCACCGCTTGAGCAAACACTAGCCACAATCGACGCATAGCACTCTTTCAGATAAGGATTTCCATGACTCAGGTTTCAACGGCCGAACTGGCCAACTGGCTCAACAGCACCCTGGAGGTAGCCCGCTTCAAGGACTATTGTCCCAATGGGCTCCAGGTCGAAGGCAAGCCATACATTGGCAAACTCGTCACCGGTGTGACGGCCTCGCTGGCACTGATTGATGCTGCTATTGCCCGCCAGGCGGACGCTATTTTGGTACACCACGGCTGGTTCTGGAAAAACGAAAACCCATGCATTGTTGGCACCCGAAAAACTCGCATCGAACGCGTCCTGTCGCATCAGCTTAACCTCTTGGGCTACCACTTGCCCCTGGATGCACACCCCGAGTTTGGCAACAACGCCCAATTGGCTCGGCAGTTAGGCATTGAGGTGTTGCGCGACGAAAATGGCGTAGCACAAACCTGTGGTCCGGATGGCCTGGTCTGGTTAGGAGAATTAGCCACCCCGGTTTCACTGGAAACATTCGGCCTGACAGTTTGCAATAATTTACATCGCGAACCACTGGTTGTTGGTGATTTACAACGGAAAATTCGTCGCGTTGCCTGGTGCACGGGAGGCGCCCAAGGGTTTATTGATGCCGCCATTACCGCACAAGCCGATCTCTACATCAGCGGCGAGGCCTCGGAGCAAACCTTTCATAGCGCGCAGGAAAACAATATTGCCTTCATGGCCGCTGGCCATCATGCAACGGAGCGCTATGGTGCCAAGGCGCTGGGTGAAGAAATCGCCCGTCAGTTTGGAATCGACGTAGAGTTCATCGACCTGGACAACCCGATCTGATGACATAAAAACCGGGTCATATGACTTTGAACAAGCTTTAAAGCGCCACAGGCTAGACAAGCCCAGGCCATGAAAGGCTAAAATCAGGCATCCGGTACGGGCGAACTTGACCCAGCCGGTGGGTTACATAGACAAAAAAGGTGCCGAAAGGCACCTTAAAGCTTTGATAAAGTTACGCTTTTATTTTTTCAGCGAATCCCTGATTTCACGCAGCAGGATCACGTCTTCAGGGGTTGGTTCGGGTACGGCTTGTTCAGCCTCAGCCTTGGCCACGGTGGCGCGCATACGGTTAATCATCTTAACCATGCAAAACACAACGAAGGCCAGCAAGATGAAGTTGATCAAAATGGTCAGGAAGTTACCCCACGACAAAACAACAGCGCCTGCCGAATTCAGAGCTTCCAGGGTTTCTGGGCCGGTATAGCCTTCTGGTGTACGCAAGACAGTGAACTGATTGGTAAAATCCACCTCGCCGCCCAGGATGAAACTGATGATGGGCATGACGATATCTTTTACCAGCGAGTCGATAATCTTGCCGAAAGCAGCGCCAATAATGACGCCGATCGCAAGGTCCATCATGTTGCCCTTGACTGCGAACTCCCGGAATTCGTTAAGGAAACCTCGAGCCTTGTTCATATGTTCACCTTTGATCAAGTTATGCTGCGCTGGGTAACGCGTATAATGTGCGGTTGAATAATATACCCAGGCCCAAAACCGTAAATTGTGGTAGCCCCAAGTCGGGCAGGAATAAGGATACTAGAATGAGTCAGAATACGACACAGCCCGATGACAGAGGCGCGGTTGATTTCAATCTTCCGCCCGATCCTTCGCGCCGCACGTGGGTCGCCACCGCCTGTGCATTAGGTGGTGTCGCTGGTGTGGCGACGGCTGTTCCCTTTGTCAGCTCCTTTGCTCCTTCCGAGAAGGCGAAAGCGGCCGGCGCTCCCGTAGAGGTCGATATCTCAGGCATCGTCCCCGGTCAGATGCGCACCGTTGAATGGCGTGGCAAACCCGTCTGGATTATGCACCGCACCCAAGCGCAGTTGGACAGCCTGCCCAAGCTGGACAGCCAGCTGGCCGACCCCAACTCGGATCGCCCCGGCTACACCCCTGCGTACGCCAAGAACGAGTACCGCTCGCGTCGCCCTGAAATTTTTATCTGTATCGGTATTTGCACCCACCTGGGTTGCTCGCCCACCCCGCATCTGGCCGCTGGCGCTGGCGCCGGTCTGCCTGGCGGTTGGGAAGGTGGCTTTCTGTGCCCCTGCCACGGTTCTACTTTTGACCTGGCCGGCCGCGTCTACAGCAACAAGCCCGCTCCAGACAACCTGGAAATTCCGCCCTACGAGTTCTCGGCCGACGGCACGATGGTTACCATCGGCGTAGACGAAAACAACAAGGCCTAAGGCGGCT
>JBQEAN010000086.1:0-4435 GCA_052109075.1 Alcaligenes sp.
ACGGCAGCATCAAGCTCGCCGCCCAGGCATTGGGCGTGACCTCGGGCGCGGTTAGCCAGCAGATTCGGCAATTGGAGGATCGTTTGGGGGTGACGCTGTTTATACGCAGTCATCACAAAATGAGTTTGAGTGAAGCCGGTGTGCAGGTTTACCCACAGCTGCTGGCCGCCTTCGACCAAATCGAAAGCGCCTTGCGCACACTGGATGCCGCTAAACAGCGTAAAACCTTGACGATTAGCACCGTGCCCTCCTTTGCCGCATCCTGGCTGATACCCAGGCTGGCGGACTTCAAAGATCAGCATCCAGATATCGAAATCCGTGTTGAGGCTTCCCCCACGCTGGTAGACCTGCGTCGTGACAAGGTAGATATCGCCATTCGCCACGGCTTGGGGGTGTATCCCGGTTTACAGGCCAAGCCGTTAATGGCCCCCGTGCTGCTGCCCGTTGCCAGCCCAGCATTGTTGGCAGACAAGCCTGCCATTCACGAGCCTGTCGATTGCTTGGAGTGGCCGCTGCTGCAAGACGCGGATCGGGCTGATTGGTCCCTATGGCTGTCTGCCCATGGTGTTGCAGACGATGCGCGAGCGGATCGAGGCACGGCTTTCGAGGACGACTATTTGCTGATTCGCGGTGCGATTGCTGGCCTGGGACTGGCCTTGATACCGCAGGAATATGCACAGGATGAAATAGCGGCCGGTCGCTTGGTACAAGTGCTGGACAAACCCTGGCCTGCTCGCTTTGCCTATTATCTGGTGACCTTGCCCAGTGCCACACAAAGTGCCGAAGTTCGCGCCTTTACGGATTGGATAGCAGAGCAAGCGCAGTAACGGTGAGCAGGCTCCAGACATCCAAAACCTAAAGCCAGCCTGACGTTGGACGAAGAACAAAAAAACCCCGTCCCTAAGCTAAGGACGGGGCAAACCTCAACAAGCAATTGAAAAACTAGTGAGCCAATTCCACGGCCACCGGGCCACGGGGACGGGAGCAACACAGCAAAACCTTGCCCTCAGGCACGGGGTCCAGCGGCTCTTCAAAATAATCGACCTCGCCCGACACCAAGGTACACATGCAGGTATTGCACAAACCCGCACGGCAATTGAAATCAGGGCTTAAACCCGCCTCTTCGGCCAGGTCCAGCAAGGACGGACAATCCTCATGCCATTGGGCCTGACGGCCATCAGGCAAGAACGTCACCGTCTGGGTGGCATCTTTTACGGCTGCTCCCTCTACAAGCGCCTCCGTTACTGGAAGAACCGCTGCCGAGCCATTGGCAAGGGTGGGCTGCGCATCAGTCTGGATAACGTTAGTTGCCACAGCACTAGCCACAGTATTTTCCAGCACCGTCGCAGGGCCAAAAAACTCGTAATGAATGCGCTCACGTGCCACGCCCAAACTGCGCAAAATACCGTAATTGGTCTGCATGAACACACTAGGTCCACACAGGTAGAACTCGTAATCATCCAAGGGCAGCCAGCGCTGCAACTGCTCGCGTGTAATCAATCCCGCCACATGGTGCAAACCGGCTTGTTCGTCGCGTTCGCTCGGGTTGCGATAACAGAAGTAAACCTGCACGCCCTCGCGCTGCGCAGCCAGCTCACGTAGCTCGCCTGCAAAGGCATGGACCGTACTGTTATCGCAGGCATGAATCACATGTACTTTGCGTTTGCTACCCTTTACCAAGCGATGCAGCATGGCCAGCAAAGGAGTCTGGCCCACGCCACCGCTAAGCAACACTACTGGCCGCTGACTACTTTCATCCAGGACGAACTCGCCCATGGGACCGGCCGCGCTCAGCACATCACCAGGCTGCACGTGTTGATGCAAATAGGACGAGCCCAATCCATCCGCCACGTTAGAACCCACCGGAGCTTTTTCGTGTTTGACGGAAATGCGCAGATGGTCTGTGCAATCAGGATCACCCGACACGCTGTAGTTACGCAGCACCGTTTGCCCATCAATTGTCAGGCGAAACACCAGATATTGCCCAGGAAGATAGGGCGGCACAGAACCCCCTACGGGCTCCAGCACAAACGAAGTAATGACCTCGCTTTCCCGCTGTTTTTCTAGGATGCGGTAGTCCTGAAAACGGCGGCTGACCGTACTGTCTGTGGACGCAGGCGATGCAATCGTATTCATGACGCTCAAGCCGTTGTGGTCTCGCTGGCGACAGCCTGCTCGGCCTGAATCATTTGGCTGATCTTGCGACGGAAGCGCAAGGGGCCAGAATCCAGTGGCAAATCCAAAGCAGCAGGACGTTCCTTCAGGGCTGTATGCACTGCTTCCAAGATCACTTTGTCTTCCAGGAAAGCGTGGCGCACGTCTTCATTAAAGACTTTGGAGATAGCCTCGTCATCCGGGCTGAAATTACGCAGCTGGAACCAGAAATAGCGCGTGTGTTCCTCGTCGATGGGCGTCAGGAAGTTGTAGGAATCCATCAAGAAAACGTCCTTGTGGTACTCGCTGGGTTCCTCGGTCGCCGCGCCAGCGGGCAAGAAGATCGCCTTGATCACCGCCAGCGAAGGGAAGCGCACTTCGTATTGCTGTTTACGGTCGCAATTTCCATCAAATTGAACGAATTGCTTGTAAAACGGAGCAACTTCCACATTTTTGGACCAGCGCGATACGGTCACACCATTGTCTTCCACCTTCACGCTCAAGGGCAGGCCAATGATGTCGGGGCTGCCAAAAGAGCTTTGGTGCACCCAGGACACGTGCGAGGGGTCCAGCAAATTATCGGTAACGTACAGGTAGTTGCAATCCAGCTCCATGGCATCGCCACGGTTCACGCCCCATTCGGGGTTATTCCACTCGGGAATGTGGATCAGCTTGGCAGGGTCGGCCAGTTCGGGATCACCCATCCATACCCAGACCAGGCCATATTGCTCCGTACAGGGGTAGCTGCGCACGACCGCGCTTTTGGGTATCTGTGCCACGCCCGGCGCCTTGGTACAGGAGCCGCTGCAATCGAAGGTAAGACCGTGGTAACCGCACTCCACCTGATCGCCAATCAAGCGGCCTTTGGACAAAGGCAGGCGACGGTGCGGACAGGAATCCTCCAGAGCGACAGGCTGGCCGTCTTCACGGCGATACATCACCAGGTTTTCGCTGAGCATACGCACGGGCTGCAAGCTGCGACCGAGCTGCGTAGCCAATGCACCTACATACCAGGCATTGCGTACAAACATGATTTACCCCCAACTCTATACACGGTGCACGACGGCAACAGGGCCAATCATGCGCTATTGCCTGCCATGATAATCTCAATCAAATTCAGCCTACCATCCATATCGTTTAGAATTTCTAAAGTTAAACTACTTCTTTGGACGGGGTCTGCCCATCATGGATACCTTGCCTCCGCTACGAGCGCTTCAAGTCTTTGAAACACTGGGCCATAGCCAAAGCCTGCAAGAAGCCGCACGTCGTCTACAAATTACGCCCGGTGCCATCAGTCAGCAACTGCGTCTGTTGGAAGAGACGCTGGGTTGTCGTTTAACCTACAAAGAAGGCAAACGCCTACGGCTGACGGCAGCGGGGGTACGTTTCCACGAGATCTGCACCCAGGCTTTTGAACTGCTGCGTGAAGGGCAGCAGGAAATGGAGCGTTCACGCAACACCAGCCTGTTATCCATCAGCGCCCTGCCCTCCATGCTTAAAACCTGGATGGCCCCGCTGGCGTTTCAGTGGCAAGAACAATACGACCCCGAACTAACCCTGCACCTGAAAGGCAGCCACGCCGAACCAGATCTGGAAGCAGAACAAATTGATTTCCGAATTACCTACGGGCAAGCCGCCGCACGCCCCCGCAGTTTTACGGAGCTGTATACCGATCGGGTCGTACCTGCTTGCAGTCCATCACTGCTGCAAGGACACGCGGCCTTGCGCCATCCACGCGATCTGTTGAACTATCCCTTGCTGTCCTCGGATTGGCAACCGCGCTTTACCTCGCCACCCTCTTGGCGGGACTGGTTTGAGTCGCTGAACATAGACAACGGCGATGCGCCCCTGGATCGCTTCCGTGTTTTTTCCTTGTCGCATATGGCGCTGGAGTCGGCCATAGCCGGCCAAGGCTTTGTATTGGCGCAATGTTCGATGATAGAAAAAGAAGTACGCGGCGGGCAGTTGGTCCTGCCCTTCTCCCATTCTCTGCCCTTACCCTGGCCCTATGTGCTGACTCGACGGGCGGGCGCATTTGAATCACCCCATAGCCAGGACTTTCATCGGTATTTGCTGAACCGGGCACGACAGCAGGAGCAACTTAATCAGGACATCCTGACTCAGGCACTGACCTAAAAGCCCGTATCAGCCCCCATCAATGCTATTGGACTAACACTGACGTAAATCGGAGAGAATGCACACAAGGTTGGGCCACAGGTTCGCTGGTTCGCGGGTTCGCGGGTTCGCGGGTTCGCGGGTTCGCGGGTTCGCGGGTTCGCGG
>JBQEAN010000086.1:4535-7660 GCA_052109075.1 Alcaligenes sp.
TTCGCGGGTTCGCGGGTTCGCGGGTTCGCGGGTTCGCGGGTTCGCGGGTTCGCGGGTTCGCGGCACAGGATATGTCGCCCCCAGCCGAATGCCACTGTCTTCATTCCGCTTATTTCATAAAAAAAGCGTGTTCACCGCCCCCGAAAGGGCCATAAACACGCTCTTTTAGCCTGCTGGAACTACGTCAGTGTCTTAGGCCACAACCGCAGCCAGCGACTCCGCAAAGTAATCCACGTTGGACTGGTTCAAGCCTGGCACGCTGATGCGGCCCGACTCCAGGACGTAAACACCAAACTCGTCACGCAGCTTTTTGATCTGGTCCATGGTCAAGCCGGTGTAGCAGAACATGCCTTGTTGTTTGACGAAGTAGCTGCTGTCGTACTGGGGAGCCAGCTCTTGCAGGCGCTCGTGCACACGCTTGCGCATGGCGGCGATACGCTGACGCATGGTTTCTACGTCAGCCGTCCATTGGGCCAGCAAGTCCGCATCCGACAAGATAGTGGCAATCGCCTGACCACCGTGCGAAGGCGGGTTGGAGTAAATGCGGCGCACCACGGCTTTCAGTTGGCCCAATACGCGGTCTGCTTCATCTGCGTTCTTGCACACCACCGACAAGCCACCACAGCGCTCGGAGTAGTACGAGAAATTCTTGGAGAAGGAGTTGGCCAACAAGAACGTCAGGCCCGCATCCACCATGGCGCGCACAGCGAAAGCATCCTCATCCAGGCTGCGACCAAAACCTTGGTAGGCCATGTCCAGGAACGGAATCAGTTTGCGCTGTTGCAGGACGGGGATCAGTTTCAGCCACTGCTCATCGCTCAGGTCAGCCCCCGTGGGGTTATGACAGCAGGGGTGCAGCAGCACAATGCTGTGCTCGGGCAGAACGGAAATGTCTTCCATCAGGCCGGTGAAATCCAGACCACGAGTGGCGGGATCGTAGTAGCGATAAGTGTGGGTAGGGATGCCCGATCCACGGAAAATGGAGTGGTGGTTGTCCCAGGCAGGATCGCTGATCCACATTTCGCTATTGGGGTAGGCTTCATGCAGGAAGTCGCCACCCACTTTCAATGCGCCCGAACCACCCAATGTCTGGATAGTGGCCACACGGCCTTCTTCCAGCACTTTGCTATCCGCACCAAAAATCAGTTTTTGCACGGCGCTACGGTAGGAAGCCAGACCTTCGATAGGCAGGTAGCCTCGTGGCTGAGCCTTGGCCGCCCATTGATCTTCAGCACGGCGAGCTACATCCAGCAAAGGCAAACGGCCTTGCTCGTCGTAATACAGACCAATGGTCAGGTTGACCTTACGATCACGTGGATCGGCGTGAAACGCCTCGTTCAAACGGAAAATCGGATCGCCACCATAGGCCTGCAAATGCTCAAACATGCTTGTTCCTTGAAAAATTACGGTTGTGGGCCGCCCGGTCTGACCAACGGACTATTCGGATAAGCATTGACCTTATACCTTGGGCCTACTTTAGCCAATATATTGGGGATGTTTTTGCAGCACATGGCCACGCGAGCGATGCGTGAATGTGCCATCAGACTTGTCCCCCCCGGCTCGGCGCAGCACCTGTTCTTGTCTAGTCGGTGCAAGCAGCCAAGAACGAGCGATCACCGCCATGTCTGTTTACATCTTGCTGAAACCTGGGGTTCAAAGACATAAACGCAGTGTGCCATTTTGCCTGCTTGGGCCTTGCCAGCAATGAATATACATGGCTTTTCGCTATATAGGACCCGCCTCGGGCATTCGTGGCAGTTTTGTCCGGCGTGGATTCCTCCAGTGTCACTGCATTGTCATATGCAGATCGCGGCCAAGACCGTTAACATGGGACTTTCACCGTTTGAACAGGAGTCTGCCGTGTCCGTGTCGTCGCTGCCTATCCCCGCATCCTGCCCTTTAGAAGGGGCCAGCAATTTCCGCGATATTGGCGGCTATGCCACAAACTCCGGCTCCTTTCGTAAAGGCCGTGTTTACCGCTCGGACCATCTGGCGGATCTTAGCAGCCAAGACCTGACCACCTTGCAAGAGTTGGGCATTGCTCGTTCACTGGATTTTCGCGGCGCACACGAGCGCAAACGCTCGCCCTACCAGTACAGCTTCTTGACCAGCCATGCGCTGACGGTAGAGCCTACTGTCCTGCCCGATTTCCTGGCAATGGTCGCCAAAGGCCAGATGGATGTGCAGGCCGCGCACGACACCATGAACAAAACCTACGCCGAGTTCGTAACCGGACATGCCGCCACCTTTGCGCAGGTCTTTGATCAGTTGCTGGAAGCGGATACTCCTGTGGTCATGCACTGCACCGCCGGCAAAGACCGCACCGGTTTTGCGGTGGCCTTACTGCACCGCGCTGCCGGAGTACATCCCGACGATGTCATACATGACTATCTGCTAACCAATCAATTTTTCCGCCGCCCAGATCTGCCCGATAACCGTGGCATCAGCGACGAAGTGCTGGATATTCTCTGGGGCGTTCAGCCCGAATTTCTGGAAACCGCCTTCAAGACCATTGACGAGACACACGGCGATCTGGACAGCTTTTTCCAGAACACCTTGAAGCTGAACTCGGCCCGTCGCGACGCTTTGCTGGCACGCTACACCGCCTAAACAACGCCAACGGAGGCCGCTGGAAGCTCCCAGTGGCCGTCCAGGCTCAAGGCTGGCCCCATCACATTGCGCCACGTTGGCAAGTCGTGCATTTGCGTAAACAAAGGCATGCAATAACGGGGCTGCACAATGTCCACCAGCCAGCGTAAATCCGTCAAACGAGGATGCACATTCCAGCACAAGGTATGGGTGCCACGCGGCGCATGCGGAGCCACATAGCCGGTATGAATCAACAAGCGGTCGCTAGGATTGCTGGGGTCTGAAGCCCGTGCTTGATGATCCCGAATCAACTCCCCCGCCTTACCCTGACAGCCATCTGGCTCACCCGCCAACAATAAGTGCGCTTGCGGATCAAAGGCAGTGGCACGCGGCATCAATTCGCGCAGGGCCGGCTGCACACCCGGCAACAGCAAATCGCTACTCTGGCTGATCATGCGGGTCAGATTTTCGTAGCAGGGCGCATCCATGCTCCAGTCCTCAAACCCTTGTTGCTGCCGCCAAAACGCAATCTCTAC
>JBQEAN010000087.1:0-7631 GCA_052109075.1 Alcaligenes sp.
TTGGCGGACAGAGGGGGATTCGAACCCCCGATACGCTATAAACGTATACACGCTTTCCAGGCGTGCGCCTTCAACCGCTCGGCCACCTGTCCTAATTGTTCGTTTGGCAAGCAATTTGAAGCTGCTAATGCCAAGTCCATAATAATAGCAGGACTTATCCTTGTAACGCAAGTGTTCAAATTTTTTCGTTGGCTAAATGTAGAGCCTGTCGCCTCAACTTCGGGATGACCGCGTATACCGCTTACTCAAAGTCCGAAGGAGAAGCCCCGCCCACTGCCTGCAACAAGGCGTCCCAATGGTCACGCTGGCGCGCCAGAACTCGCAGGTCGGCACCGAATAAACGCACATCAGTGAACTCAAAGGGTTCAACATCATCTAGTCCGGACAAGGCGGTAATATCCGCTACACCACGCCCCTGGCCCAGAATTTTAGGGGCCAGATACATCAGCAGTTGATCCACTACACCCGCATCAATCAAAGCACCGGAAAGGCGTGCCCCTGCTTCCGCATGGATTTCATTGACCTGCTGCTCTGCCATCCAGTCCAGTACCGCTCGGACATTCACCTGGCCTTCGTGCAAGGGCATGGGAATAACTAGGGCATTGCGGTCCGCCAATTGAGCTTCGCGCTCCGGATCGCGACGATGCGTAAACACCCAGCATTGCGTGCCATCCAGCAAAGCTGCCTTAGGGTCCAGACGCAGATGCGTATCCAGCACCGCCTTGATCGGTGGCCGCGGCGTAGATACGGCTCGTACGTTCATCAGGGGATTGTCGGCATTTACGGTTCCGATGCCCGTCAATACGACGCAGCTGCGCGCGCGCCAATGATGGCCATCATCGCGCGCCTGTGGCCCGGTAATCCATTGCGAACGCCCATCCGGTAATGCGCTGCGGCCATCCAAAGAGGCCGCCATTTTCATCCACAGCCAGGGGCGTGATCGCGTCATACGGGCAAAGAAACCAGCATTGATCGCCAGTGCCTGCTCTACGCATAAAGGGCCGTCCACTGTAATTCCCGCCTGACGCAAACGTGTGGCTCCACGTCCTGCTACCAAGGGGTTGGGGTCATACATGGAAAACACCACTCGCCCGGCACCGGCCTTGACCAGCGCATCAGCACAAGGTGGCGTACGCCCGTGGTGGCTGCATGGCTCCAGGGTGACGTAAAAGGTGGCTCCTGCCACGTTCACGCCACGTTCACGCGCTTGCTGCAAGGCCATGACTTCTGCATGTGGGCCACCCGCTTGCTGGGTCGAACCCGAGGCCAGCAATTGGCCGTCGCGCACGATCAGGCAAGCCACTCGCGGATTGGGGGCGCTGATATAAAGGGATTTCTCGGCCAGCTCCAAGGCTTGCCGCATCCAGATGACGTCTTCTTGCTCGACCATAAGCCTTAGCCGTGGTCGGGATCGTTCATTTCATCGATCGCCTGCACGAACTCGCGGATGTCTTTAAAGCTCTTGTAGACCGAGGCAAAGCGCACATACGCTACCTGATCCAGCTGTTTGAGTTCGGCCATGACCAGCTCGCCGATGGTCTCGGAAGAGACTTCGCGTTCACCGGTCAGTTGAAGCTTTTCTTCGATGCGCTGTACAGCAGCATCGACTTGAGCCATAGGGATAGAACGCTTACGTAACGCCACACCCATGCTCGCCCGCAATCGCGCGGGGTCAAATTCCATACGCGTACCATTGCGCTTGGCCACAACGGGCAGGCTCAGTTCAGCACGCTCGTAGGTCGTGAAGCGCCGTTCACAGGCCGAGCATTTACGACGTCGCCGTATGGCGTCGCCTTCTTCGGTGATTCGGGAATCGATCACCTGGGTATCGGCATGGTGGCAGAACGGACACTTCATTCAAGATCGCGGGCCTTGCGGCCCGCTCCGGCTGGATTACTTGGAGTACACAGGCAACTTGGCAGTCAGCTCGTGTACACGGCGACGAACGTCCGCCAAAACGGCTTCATCGTGAGGATTGTCCAGTACATCAGCAATCAGGTGCGCCGTCAATTCCGCTTCGGCTTCTTTAAAGCCGCGAGTGGTCATGGCAGGAGTGCCCAAACGCACGCCGCTAGTCACGAAGGGCTTTTCTGGGTCGTTAGGGATGGCGTTCTTGTTGACCGTGATGTGCGCTTTGCCCAGCGCTTCTTCGGCCACTTTACCGGTGATGCCCTTAGGACGCAGATCCACCAGCATGACGTGGCTTTCTGTACGGCCGGACACGATGCGCAGACCACGCTCGACCAGCGTACGCGCCAGAACGTCCGCATTTTTTACGACTTGAGCAGCGTAGTCCTTGAACTCAGGAGCCAATGCTTCTTTGAAAGCAACAGCCTTACCAGCGATCACGTGAATCAGTGGGCCGCCTTGAATACCGGGGAAAATAGCCGAGTTAATGGCTTTTTCGTGTTCGGCCTTCATCATGATGACACCACCACGAGGACCGCGCAGGGACTTGTGCGTCGTGGACGTCACAAAGTCTGCGTGAGGTACAGGGTTGGGATAGGCACCACCAGCAACCAGACCGGCGTAGTGAGCGATGTCCACCATGAACAGGGCACCGTTTTCGTGAGCGATACGAGCCATGCGTTCGAAGTCGATACGCAGGGCGTAAGCCGAAGCACCGCCCACGATCAGCTTGGGTTTGTGCTCTTTGGCCAAACGTTCCAACTGGTCGTAGTCCAGCTCTTCGTTTTCGTCCAGACCGTAAGACACAAAGTTGTACAGCTTGCCCGAAGCATTCACGGGCGAGCCGTGCGTCAAGTGACCCCCTTCGGCCAGGCTCATGCCCAGGACCGTATCACCGGGTTTGAGCACAGCCATGTACACGCCCTGGTTGGCTTGCGAACCGGAGTTAGGCTGCACGTTGGCAGCTTCAGCACCAAACAGCGCTTTCAGGCGGTCAATAGCCAGTTGCTCGACCACGTCCACGAACTCGCAACCACCGTAGTAGCGCTTGCCTGGGTAACCTTCCGCGTATTTATTGGTCAGTTGCGTGCCCTGGGCCTGCATCACGGCGGGGCTAGTGTAGTTTTCCGAGGCGATCAGCTCGATGTGCTGCTCCTGGCGCACATCTTCGTTTTGAATCGCAGCCCAAAGATCGGGGTCAACTTTGTCAAGAGTCGCAGAACGGTCAAACATGAGGGTTCCTAAGGATAAAGTGGTAGCAAACTAAGAAAGCAGTATTTTAGCGCGGAAGCACGACAAACCACCGAGACAAACGTCTTCGGTGGCAGAAACCCCAAAAATTGTGGAAATAAGTAAGGCGACAGCAGGCGGACTCAAGAGAATATGAAAAAAACTCAAGCAGTCCGCCTTGGGGGATCAGGATTGCTGGATCAAACGAGGATTCAAGGTGTACAAGCCGGTCAGGGCTGCACGTCCCAAAATATGACCTTCCATGGCACGCAGAACATCTTGGCCAGTGAAGCGCCCTTCCAAAGGCAGCTCGGCAATATCCAGGGCGTAGACCGTAAAGACATAGCGATGCGGCAAGGCATCGTTCCACGGAGGGCACGGGCCGTCGTAACCGAAGTAATCACCGTTCATGTCGCGGTCGCTGGCAAACCAGTTGGTAAAGTCGTTTACGCCCTGGCGAGTATCGTCCAGAGCCAATGGACCGGCTTTACCACGTGGTGTGATGCCCTTGGAGTAAGAGCCCTCAGCCAGGCTTCGCAATTCGGGCGAAACGTTAATCAAGACCCAATGGAAGAAATCCACCCGTGGCAGATCCGCCGGTACCTCGCGCCCGTCGTGGTTTACATCGTCCGGTTTACTGGGGACATCGGGGTCGTGGCAAATAACCACAAAGGATTGGGTCTGCTCGGGAACATCGGACCATTCCAGATGCGGATTGGCGTTACCGGCCAAGGCGACTTTCGATTGTGCGTCATAGCGGCAAAATGCCAGACGCTCGGGAATCACGCTCTGATCTTGAAAAGAATCACTACGCAGTTTCATTGCAGACCTCCACAATCAATCAACCGGTCAAAGTGACTCGCGCAAACTTGCGCTTGCCCACTTGCAGCACATAGCTGCCCGGCTCCAGTTGCAAACCTTTATCGTCCACGCGTTCACCATCGATACGCACGCCGCCTTGCTCCACGTTGCGCTGGGCTTCGTTACCCGAGGCCACCAGACCCGCTTCGCGCAACACGCGCAGCAAGGCCAATTGACCGGCAATCGTAATTTCAGGCATGTCCTCGGGCATTTCGCCACGACGGAAACGGGCATCGAATGTTTCCAGCGCCTGCTCAGCCGCTTGGGCATTATGGAAACGTGTGACGATCTCCTGTGCCAGCTCCACTTTAACCTCGCGCGGGTTACGGCCTTCTTCAATCTGCTTTTGCAGGCCGGCAATATCTTCCAGACTACGGAAAGACAGCAGCTCGAAGTAACGCCACATCAAGGTGTCGGAGATGGACATCAACTTGCCGAACATGGAGTCCGGCGTTTCACTGATACCAATGTAATTGCCTTTGGACTTGGACATTTTCTCTACGCCGTCCAAACCCACCAGCAATGGCATGGTCAAAATACATTGCTGTTCCTGACCATATTCTTTTTGCAATTCGCGACCCACCAGCAAATTGAATTTCTGGTCGGTACCACCCAATTCCACATCGGCTTTCAATTGCACGGAATCGTAGCCCTGCAATAAGGGATACAGAAACTCGTGTACTGAAATAGGCTGATTCGCTTTGAAGCGTTTTGTGAAATCATCACGCTCCATCATGCGAGCGACGGTATAGCGCGAAGCCAATTGAATCATGCCACGCGAGCCGAGCTTGTCGCACCACTCCGAGTTGTAGCGAACTTCCGTGCGCTCGGGGTCCAGAACCAGCGAGGCTTGCTCGTAATACGTCTTGGCATTGGCAATGACCTGCTCGGGCGTCAAAGGCGGGCGGGTGGTGTTGCGACCGCTAGGATCGCCAATGGTCGAGGTGAAGTCGCCAATCAGGAAAATGACGGTATGCCCCAGGTCCTGCAGCTGGCGCATCTTGTTCAGCACCACCGTGTGTCCCAGATGAATATCGGGAGCCGTAGGATCCAGACCCAGCTTAATTCGCAGGGGCTGTCCTGTGGCATGGCTGCGCGCCAGTTTGCGGGCAAACTCGGATTCGACGAGCAATTCGTCGCAACCACGTTTGACAATGGCTAAATCAGCCAGGACTTCTGGAGAAAGGGGCTCTGAGGGGGATGACATAACAAATCTGGTGACAAACTAAAGAGTAAAAACGCTCGAAAAATTAAGCCTAATGCGCTAGGATAGCCTGCTATTGCGACACGTGCTTAAGAATTGAGCAAGGTTTCGTAAACCCAATTATTTTATCATTCCCGCACAGGTCAGATTGCCAGGGCTGGAATGTTCTGTCCGCCCAGTACAACTGACCTCTGCCAGCCGGGTGGACGGTGAACTGTACGTCCAACAAGGTTCTGGTTTTATGTTCAGCAAAGGGAAACGCTCTTCCTCCCACCTCGACATCCAGCAGCCTCGGTCCGCCCGAGCCCTTTTTATCCGCGCCGGTTTGATCACACTTGGTCTAGGCTCTTTTGTCGCCGCTGGCGCATTGGCCGTGGTGATGCCCAGCAGCCCCGAGCCACTGATTTATCAAGCCCACACCGCCCTGACCCTGCCTGCCGACCTGACCGTGCTTCAGGCCCAAGAGCAACAAGCCTACATTACTGAAACCCGCATCCGCCGTGGCGACACGTTGTCCGCCCTGCTGCAGCGCATGCAAGTCAGTGAAGACGGTCTGTTGCAATTTCTCACTCACGACAAACAAGCGCGCTCGATTTACAAGCTGTACCCCGGCCGTACCGTGCAGACCGCACTGGATGCCAATGGTAATTTGCTATGGCTGCGCTACCGTCACACCCCTTATTCCGAACAATCCGGCCAGGGCCTGGCCCGTTGGCTGGAAGTACGCCCTGACGGCGACGATGGTTTTATCGCCCTGGAGCAAACCGACCTGACCCAAACCCAGGTGCGTGTGGCCCAGGCCACGATCAACAGCTCGCTGTTTGGTGCCAGTGAACAAGCCGGTATTCCCGAAAACATCACCTTGCAAATGGCTGATGTGATGGGCAGCAAAATCGACTTTCTGAAAGATCTGCGCAAAGGCGACAGCTTCCGTGTGGTGTACGAATCCTATGACCATGAAGGCCAGGACGTGGGCTCCGGTCGCTTGCTCGCGGTGGAATTCATCAATCAGGGCAAGGCACACGAGGCCGCCTGGTTCCAGCCTGAAAATGGCTCCGGTGGTTATTACGACTTCAGCGGGAAAAGCCTGAAAGGCGCGTTCCTGCGCACTGCACTGAAGTTCTCCCGAATCAGCTCCACTTTTGGCGGTCGTCGTCATCCTGTGCATGGCGGCTGGCGTAATCACAAAGGTGTGGACTACGCTGCCCCCTCCGGCACCCCAATCCACGCCACGGCGGACGGCACGGTTGAGTTCGTCGGTCGTCAGAACGGTTACGGCAACACCATCATCCTGAAGCACCACGGCCAGTTCACTACGCTGTACGCCCACCAGAGCCGCTTTGCTGCCGGCCTGCGCAAAGGTGATCGCGTCGAGCAAGGTCAGTTGATTGGTTATGTAGGCTCGACCGGTTGGGCCACTGGCCCACACCTGCACTACGAATTCCGTATTGCTCAAAAAGCGGTTGATCCCTTGTCGGTAGACTTGCCCGTTGCTCGCGTACTGGATGCTCCACAACGCAAGCAATTCCAGCAAACTCTGGCTTCCTACCAGAACAGCTTCGCCTTGCTGCACACGGACGCTGAACCGGTAAAGCTAGCTAGTCGCTAAACCTATGCAAGCCCCCCTGTTTATCGGACTGATGTCTGGTACCAGCATGGACGGTGTAGATGCCGTGCTGGCCTCCTTCGGCCCCCAGGGTGCACAGATACACAAAACCCACAGCCTGCCTATGCCAGCCGCTCTGCGAAACGAGTTGCTGGCTTTGCAGCAACCTGGGCACAATGAATTGGCCCGCGCCAGTATCGCTGCCCTGCAGCTGACCGAACTCTACGCCCAAGCCTGCCTGCCCTGGACTCAAGGCCCGGAAAAAAACCTGATCCGTGCCGTAGGCGTACACGGCCAGACCATTCGCCATTCCCCCGATCAAGGCTATACCGTGCAACTGAATGCACCTGCTCTGCTGGCTGAACGCTGCGGGGTGGACGTGATTGCAGATTTCCGTAGCCGCGATATTGCCGCCGGTGGCCAGGGTGCACCTTTGGTGCCTATCGTTCATGAGGCGCTTTTTCGCCATGAGCATGGCCGCGTCATTCTGAACCTGGGCGGGATTGCCAATATTTCCCTGTTGCTTCCTGGGCAAGATGTTTTTGGTTTTGATACCGGCCCGGCCAATATGCTGCTGGATGCCTGGGTGTATAAGCACCAGGGTCAGTCGTACGACAAAGGCGGGCAATGGGCCAATAGCGCCGCATCTGATCCTGCCCTGCTCCACAGCCTGCTAAGCGAACCTTGGTTTGCCCTGCCTGCACCTAAATCCACAGGTCGGGACCTCTTTAATTTGGCTTGGTTGCAGCAGCATCTGGATCGCATTGACCCGAATGGGGTGTTTGAGCCTGCCATTGTGCAGTCCACCCTGATGGATCTGAC
>JBQEAN010000088.1:0-7118 GCA_052109075.1 Alcaligenes sp.
AAATAAGGCTGCGTCCATCCCGGCCTCAATCTCGGCCAGAGCCTTACTGACCGCCGACTGCGTCAAGGACAGATCCCGTGCCGCACGGTGGATGCTGGCATTACGCCCCAAAGCAGCCAGAACCAAGAGCTGGCGTGGTTCCAGACGCTTCACAAGGCGGGAAAAAACAAGAATTGGACGCAGCTTCTGGTATTCATCAGAGTTATAGCAAAACCTTAATTTTTCATTAACCGGGAATAGATGGCCGAGCATACCATGGACTTCATGTTCAACAGCCACCGGATTTCTTCTATGTTTTCCCTTAAAACCTTGCTGGTCAATCAGGCTCCCTTAGCCTGTTTGTCAGTCGATGGAAAGGACTATGCCATTGCCGCACTGAGCCAGCGTCTGGGTACCGCGCCACTGGCCGACAGTGTGTTCGATCTGCTCACGCAATGGGAGCAAAACCTGCCTAAGCTGGCCACTCTGGCCGAACAGGCCGCTGCACAAACTGATCTGGCTTTAACCGTCACGGACGCCACCCTGCCCCCCTTGCTGTACCCCGGCAAGATGCTGTGTGCAGGCGCCAACTATTACGACCACCTGCAAGAAATGGGTGTACCCGCCGAGAAAAAAGAGCAGCGCCTATTCTTCTTTTTCAAGCCCGCTCGTCAAGCGGCCATCGGCGATGGCCAGCATGCTCCCATCCCTAAGAATTGCCAAAAATACGATTGGGAAATTGAATTGGCTATGGTCATCGGCAAGCAAGCCAAAGAGCTGACGCTGGACAATGCCATGGAACACGTGGCCGGCTACACCATTGCCATTGACTTGTCAGCGCGCGATTTTGCCCGCGCTCCTGAGCAGTTCTACAAATTTGACTGGGTTGCCGCCAAAGCGAATGACGCCAGTTGCCCGATCGGCCCTGCCCTGGTACCGGCTTGCTTCGTCAAAGAGCCACAAAACCTGGATATGAGGCTGGAGCTGAACGGTCAAATCAAACAGGACGCTAATACCTCCGGCATGATTTTTGACCTGCGTGAACAACTGGTTCGCCTGACAGAAATCATGACACTGGAACCCGGTGATGTGGTGCTGACCGGTACGCCCGCTGGAGTTGGTGCCGCCAGCGGTCACTTTCTGACCCCCGGCGACCAGCTACGCGCCCACATCAGCGGCCTGGGCACCTTGCACACCACAATTACCTAAACCTCTTTTCCTCCATCAGGAGATCATCATGAGTATTGAACGTTTTCACCAAAACAAAAACATGAGCAAGTACGTCATTCACGACAAAACTGTTTATATGTCTGGCCAGGTAGCGATGGACCCATCGGGCTCGTTCGAAGAGCAGCTGCATCAAATTCTGAATCAGATTGACGCGCAATTTCAGGAAATCGGCATCGACCGCAGCCACATTCTGCGTGCCATGATCTGGATTGACGACTATCAAAAATGGCCTGCGTTGAACGAGATCTGGAACGCCTGGATTCCCGCCGATACAAAGCCTGCCCGCTCCTGCGTGGAATCCAAGCTGGCCTTCCCCCAATACCAAGTAGAAGTTGAAATAACCGCCGCACTCTGATCCCAGACCAGAGCGCATCACCCGGGAGACATCATGAAAAACAAACTATGTTTGGGCGCAGGCATCATCGCTTTCTTGCTTAGCACAGGACTGACGGGCACCGCCCAGGCCGACTCCGTACCAGCCGCCCGCATTCTGGTTGGCTTTCCAGCTGGGGGCAATGTAGATCTGGTGGCACGGCTGATCGCGCCGGACTTGTCTAAAGCACTGGGGCGACCAGTCATTGTGGATAACCGTCCGGGTGCCTCCGGACGGTTGGCGATCAATCTGACCACCACCTCTGCCCCCGATGGTTCGACGTTTATTTTGACTCCCGGCGTGGCGCTTAGCCTGTATCCACATACCTTCACCGAACTGCGCTACGACCCCTTCAAAGACCTGGCCCCCATCAGCAATGCTGTGAACTGGAACCTGGGACTAGCCGTACCCGGCAGCGCGGGTATCAACAGCTTTGCGGACTATGTACAAAGCGTGAAAGCCGATCCAAACCAGACGTTTTTTGCCAGTTCATCCACGGGCAGCGGCCAGCATCTGGCCGGTCTGCACCTGGGTCAGACCTTGGGCGTTGCGCTTGAACACGTAGGCTACAAAGGGGCCAGCGAAGCCATTGTGGCGCTGGTCGGCGCACAAGTCCCGGCGGCAATCCTGAATATTGGAGAGTTGATTCAGCAATCTCAAGCGGGCAAGGTTAAGGTGCTGGCCTTATTTGACAGCCAACGGGACCCTTTACTGCCTGATACCCCCTCTATTGCCGAGCTGGGCTATCCCCAGCTTAAGGTCAAGGGATGGCTGGCCTTTTATGCACCGGCGGGTACCGCTCCTGAGATTATCGAAGCAGCTCAGGCCTCAATTGCCACTACGCTCAATCAGGCGTCGATCCAAGAAAAGCTGCGTGTAGCCGGCATGCAAAGCGCCAGCAGCACCCCTGAAGAACTGGAGAACAAAGGCAAACAGGAATTTCAGCACTGGCAGAAAGTTATCGCCAGCCTGCCCGATTTCAGCAAACTCTGATCCAATGAGGAGCCGGGAGCAGAATGTTCCCGGCCGTACATCAGCGTCCAGACCTCTGCTGCCAGTGGCCAGCTGCCTTATGCCAGGAGGAGCCTAGACACCCACATACGCGACACAAAGGCCGTAGGCCAGCACCCCTGTCAGCGTAGAGCCCGCAATACCGCCCGGCCAGCGGCGGCCCAGTAGCACGCCTGCCAACCCGGCAAGCAGCGGCGGCAAATCCAGCGACATATGCTCGGGACGCAGCAAAGAAATCAAAGACACTACCAGCAAGGCCACGACACCTGCCGGGCCAATAGCGCCGAACAAGCGTGGCCAGATCGATACACGGCTCGGGTCCGCTTGACGTTGACGCCCACCCAAACGCAAAGGCAGATAACGAATCAAAAAAGTGCCCAGGCCCGCCAGCACGATCATGAGCAGAAAACCCCAATCCATCTCGACTCCTTAAGCGCGGCGCAAGGCCATTACACCACCTGCCAGCATGCCCACAATTATCGCCAGGTATGAGGGCAACAAGGTCATGGCGAATAAAGCACCCAAGGCCGCCGCCACCAAAACCGGTAACGGCGCCGAACGGCGAATTTCCAGCAGCAGGGCAAAAAACAGGGCGGGTAATACAAAGCCTAAGGTTTTCTCCAGTACAGGAGACTGTCCCAATAAGTCACTGGCAAAAAAGGCGCCTAGTGCTGTCCCCAGTACCCAAGACACGTACGAACCCAGCTGCAGACCGCAATACCAGGACTCTTGCTCCTGGGCTGGTTGACGTGCCACACCAGCCGCAGAAGCGGCAAAGACTTCATCTGTCAGGCCGGGAGCCATCAACAGGCTGGATACCGTTCTAGGCCCGGTAAAAAAGCCCATCAAGGTAGGGCCATAAAAAATATGGCGCAGGTTCATGAGCAGCACAATACCCAAAATACTGGGATAGGCAGCGCCGGCAACCAACAAGCTGATCAAAATAAACTGGCTGGCCCCGGCATACACAATCAGGGAAACCAGGACCGCCAACCAAGGCGACAAACCGGCATGAACCGCCGTCAGGCCAAAGGAAATTGCCACTGGCACATAGCCTAATGCAATAGAGGCACTGTCTCGCAACCCCCGTCGATATGCCGAGCCGATAATCATGAAAAACCTTAAACGCCTGTTTAGGGCTGGAAAGCGCCAATAAAAATAGCGGGATCAACCCGTGCCTGATTCAAACTGACGTTCCAGTGCAAATGCGGGCCGGTCGCCCGACCAGTGGCACCAGACCGAGCCACAACATCGCCCTTGCGCACGCTATCGCCCACCCGCACATCAAACGCTGATAAGTGGCAGAACATAGTGATCAGGCCCTGGCCGTGGTCGACAAAAACGGTTTTACCGTTAAAGAAGTAATCCGCCACGATAGTAACGACACCATCAGCAGGGACTTTGACGGCGGTGCCCGTTGCCGCAGCAAAATCCAAACCCGAATGTGGATTACGTTCTTCACCGTTGAAAAAACGACGCAGGCCAAAAGGGCTAGTCAGGCGACCCGGCACCGGTTTTTCAAAAATCACATTACTGGGGCCTTCGGTCCGAAAGCGGGCATAGGCCTGCATCTGCTCTTCATACTCACGCTCAAAACGTGCTTGCTGCTGCGGATCAGGATTCACATGGGCTTTGTTTTTCAAGGTAATACGCTGTTCGCGATAACGCTTGCTGCCTACCTGAAAAGTCACGGCGGACTGTCCTTGCACCGATACACTTTGCTGGCCGGGCTGCGTTTTCAGGTCCAGTCCGACAATCGCTTTCCAGCGATGGTCGGCATCCTGAATTACCAAGACGCGATGGCCGTTAAAGTGCACCACTGGAGCTTGAGAACCTGCCCCCAGGTCCAGCACGGCCACGCCACCCGGCACAGGCCGGTTCAGGCTGCGTTCGATAAAGGTGCCCTGAGGAGCCGCATACGCCCACCATGGAGCTGTCAGGCCCCAAACAGTTGCGGCGCCTAAAAGGCGCCGCCGTACTTGGGAAGTTTCAGAGTGACTCATCAGAATGCTCTTTAAAAAAACACCCTGGAGCGACTGCGCCCCAGGGTTACAGGTTCTGACCTTAAAAACTTACTCGCTATCGCCGCTGGCTGTCAGTTCTTTCTCTGCTTCTGGCAGGAACTGAACCTTTTCTTCAACTCGCATTGCCTGCAAGACAGCCTGAGTCTCGGTACGGGCCATGGCTTGATTGAGCTGAGCCGTCAGCATTTCCAGACCCGGGTTGCCAGCCTTGCCGGGCTCGTGGCTCAAAATCTGCACCACGGTGTAGCCCTGTGGCTGACGATCACCCACATAAGCAGGCAGCTTATCGACAGGATTGGCCAACACCTTGTTCAACAAGGCCTCGTCCATCTCGGGGAATTCAGCACGGCTAACAGCAAACTGAGCCGAGAATTCTTCAGGTGTAGCCCCTTCGCTCAATTGCTTCAGGTAGTCCTCACCGGCCTGAACGGCCATCGCCACGGCTTTCTCACGACGCAGATTTTCCTGCGCAATGGTGCGCACCTTGTCCAGGCTAGGCACATGGGCCGCTTTCACGTCCACCACACGCAAGGCAATCAAGGTGTCTGGCGAGACTTCAATCACGCCTGCGTTTTTACGTGATGCCAAGGTTTCTGGGTTGAACAAAGCCTGACGCACGCGGCTGTCATCCAGAACGGCGGCCTCGGGGCTTTTGGCAGCAGCCAGTTCACCTTCGACTTGCGAGGCAGGAATCAAGCCTTGGCGCGTGATGCCCTCGGCTTGTTGCACATTCAGGCCCAGAGCGTTGGCGGCCGCTTCCAGATTGTCTTCGTTGTCGTAGACCAGATTGGTCAACTTGCTGGCCATATCGGCAAAACGCTCGGACGCCAATTGCTTACGCACTTCGTCCTGCACTTTGCTGCGGGCCTGCTCAAACGACTCGCCCTGTTCAGGCTGAACCTCGTTGCTCTTGAAGATATGGAAACCGTTAGGACCTTCAATCACGCCGGAGACGTCACCTTTGGCCAAGGCGAACACCGCACTTTCCAATACGCTAGGCCAGGAACCTTTGCTGATCCAGCCCAGTTCGCCGCCTTCACGGGCGCTGCCTTCATCCTGGGAATTATCGCGAGCCAGGTCGGCAAAGCCAGCCTTATTGGCCTGGGCTTTTTCAGCCAGTTCACGAGCCTTGGCTTGAGCGGTCTCACGCTCGCTATCCGAGGCACCGGAAGGTAGTGTCACCAGAATATGGCTGATGTTCACACGGCCGGGCTGCACATAGCGGGCCTTGTTCTGTTCGTAGTATTGCTTGAGCTGATCTTCGGTAGGCGTGGCCAAATTGGTGGAGGCTGCCGCTTCGTTCAAGAGCAGGTATTCCACTTTGACTTGTTCGGGCAATTCCAAGGACTGCTTATTGGCTTCGTACCACGCTTGCAAATCGTCATCGCTGATCTGAACGGTGGACTCAAAATCGCGGGCCAGGAAGTTGCGAGTACGTACACCACGCTCTTCGGTCAGGGCAATTTCCAGTTTGTTCATCACGCTGGGCAGCATGGCGGTACTGGCGGCCACCGGACCGAGCACGCGTTCCAGGGCCAATTGGCCGCGCTGGCTTTGCTCGAAGTCACGGGTATTGATACCTGCCGAGGCCAGGACCTGGCTATAAAGCGCTGGCGAGAATGTGCCGTTTTCCTGGAACTCAGGCATGGTGGCAATGTTGTCACGCAGAGCAATATCGGACACATTAAAGCGTGCCGCAGTGGCCACTTCAATTTGTACTCGCTGATCAACCAGGGATTCCAGCAACAGACGACGGCTCTCTATGCTGTCGGCCTGCGCCAGGTCAAAACCGGAAGGATTGTTACGCTGCATCTCGTCGAGCTGCATGCGGCGCGCACGATCGAATTCCTGGGAAGTAATGGCGCTATCGCCCACTTTGACAATATCGCTATCGCCAGAAACGTAGCTGGAGTAGCCGCTGACGCCGATCAGTACAAAAGACGGCAAAATCAGCACTAACAGCACCAGCTGCATGACGCGTTGGTTCTTACGGATAATCTCGAACATTAATCATCACCTACTTTCGCTTGCAGCAGGGCGCTGCGGGCGGCGCATCAGGCCGGAGAGTCCGGCTCGGCCTGAAAATATACCGTGTTTGGATCAAGTGTGTTTGACGTAAACTGTGGCTTCATTAAGCGAGCCCTACGCTGCGCAGGTGCTAGCGTCATGGGTGCCTGATTCGGCCTAGGATCGGATTGTAAATCCAAAACCGTAACCGTACAGTGTACAGCCCCGGTTAAAATAGTACATTGGCTTTTTATCACGCCTCTTGCGAGTCCGCCATGCCTTCAATGAATCATCACTGGCCTTACCCTGCTTTGATTGCTCACCGTGGAGCAGGTAAGGTTGCCCCGGAGAACACGCTGGCCGCCATGCGGATTGGGGCTCAGAACGGTTTTCACATGATGGAGTACGACGTCAAACTGAGCCGTGACGGGGTCCCCGTGCTGCTGCATGACGATGAGCTGGAACGCACCTCCAATGGGCAGGGGCTGGCTTCT
>JBQEAN010000089.1:0-1973 GCA_052109075.1 Alcaligenes sp.
CCATCGCGGCGCGCCATTGTGGTGATGGACCCCTCTTACGAGGCCAAGGCTGATTATCAGCAAGTGCTGACGAGCGTGAAAAATGCCCTCAAGCGTTTTGCTCAAGCCTGTATTGTGGTGTGGTATCCCATTGTGCAACGACCCGAAGTGCAGGTCTTGCAACGCAAGCTGGAGCAACTGGATACGCCCTGGCTGCATGTCAGCCTGTCGGTTCGTGCTCCGGCCAAAAATGGTTTGGGTTTGCATGGCAGTGGCTTGTTCATCAGCAATCCCCCTTGGACGCTGCTCAAAGCACTGGAACAAAGTCTGCCCTGGTTAACAAAAACGCTGGCCCAGGACGATAGGGCCAGCTTTCAACTTCATCACTCGGGGCTGTAAGCCGCCCCTTGTTCCTTAGGCCAGGCGCTCGGATTCTTTCATGTAGCGCCACTGGCCCACAGGCAGATCGCCCAGTACCAGCTCACCGATACGCACACGCTTCAAGCCTACGACTTTCAAGCCGACCAGCTCGCACATGCGACGAATCTGGCGTTTTTTGCCTTCGCGCAGCATAAAACGCAGCTGGTCGTCGTTCTGCCAGGACACTTGGGCGGGCAGCAAAGGCTTGCCGTCCAGGCTCAAGCCGTAATTGAGCAGTTCCAGACCGCGTTCGCTCAGTTTGCCGGTAACACGGACCAGATATTCTTTGTCGATGACTGAGTCTTCGCCAATAATCTGCCGCGCAATACGACCGTCCTGAGTCAGGATCAACAAGCCGGTGGAGTCAATATCCAGACGACCAGCCGGTGCCAGACCGCGCAAATGCGAAGGGTCAAAGCGTTGGCCGCCCCGGCCGCCCTTGTACTGCGTTGCGGCGCTGATCAAGGACACGGCATTACGATAACCCGCTTCGGCCTGCCCCGACACATAGCCCACGGGCTTGTGCAACAAGATCGTGGCACGTTGGGTCTGGCGCTGACGCGCCTGTTTTTCCAATGTGATTTTCTGATTGGGGTAGGCTTTGCTCCCCAGTTCAGAAACGGTTTCACCGTCCACACGCACCCAGCCGCGCTCGATAAAAGCATCCGCCTCACGGCGTGAACACATGCCGCGCTGGGCCATTAATTTTGAGATACGTTCTTTTTCCATGAGCGCTATTTTATGGCTTTGGCGATAATACAGGACATGAAATTTCCCTCCAGCACAAAAAAACCCTGGCATGACCGGGTTCACCCCTCCGCCACCCAGGCTCAAAAGCACTGGCTTCACCGCCCTGGAGCCCTGACAGCCGGTCTACGCCGCCTGGGTAAAGTCCATCTGGAAGTCGTCAGTGAATATGCTTGCCGCTTGAACCCTCAAGAAGCCGCTTTGATTCAAAAGCCGCCAGGCACGCTGGCCTGGATACGTGAGGTGTCCATGGCGGTTGACGGAATCCGTTGTGTTATTGCCCGCAGTTTCACGCCCCTGCCCGCTTCTCAAAGCGTTTGGCAAGGCATACGGCGGCTGCGCAGCCGCCCCTTGGCGGACATGCTTTATAACGATGCCCAGATACAACGTTCGGCCTTTTTAAGTTGCCGTTTGAATCGCGGCATGAGCTTTTTTCGTACCATAGAGCGCGCTTTAGCAAACACCGACGAGCCTGTTCCCGATGCCCAACAGATTTTGTCGCGCTGTTCCGTCTTCTGGCGACATGGTCAGCCGCTCTTGGTGGCCGAATCCTTTATGCCGGCCTTTTGGACTCGCGGTGCTACACTGGTTTAGCTGAAATTCAGCATTAACTAATAAAATAAAGTTATATACCGAGTCCAACCATGTCTACGCCAGCCGATCAGAGTCGCCGCAACGCCTTTATTCTTTCTGGAATGCAAGCACTAGGCGGGGCCAATCCTGCGCTGGTGGTGGCTCTCAGCAGTCTGGTCGGCCAAAAGATGGCCAGCAGCACGGATTTGGCAACCTTGCCGGTAGGCATTTTCAACCTGGGTCTGGCCATCGGC
>JBQEAN010000089.1:2073-6550 GCA_052109075.1 Alcaligenes sp.
TGCTGGGCATGACGGTGCCGCATTTCTGGTTCAGCCTGATTTTGCTGGGTCTGGGTTGGAACTTCGGTTTTATTGGCGCCACCAATATGGTGGTGGACTGTTATCGCCCCGAAGAGCGCGGTCGGGTACAGGCTTTGAATGATTTCATCATTTTTACCTGTGTGGCCCTGTCTTCCTTTACGTCCGGCCACGTGCTGGCTGTCTACGGCTGGTACGGCGTCAATACCTGGACCTTACCCATTTCGGCGGTGGTCATGCTAGCTTTGGCCTGGCTGTACTTCAAGAACAAGCGTCAGCCCTACTTCGCCAGGTAAAACGCAGACAAACTAAACGGTCCCTGAATCCTGGTGTTAGCCCCAGGATTCAGGGACCGTCTCATGTTCTGCTCAGATCATCGGCAAGTATGCGGGCTTGGGCCCGCGTGCAAACTGCCTGTCCAATGCCAAGATATGTTCGGGCAGCAAGATCAAATCCCCTGCCGCTGCATTTTGCTGGGCATGCGCAGCCCGCGATGCTTTGGGAATGACAAACACATTGGGATCGCGCAGTAAAAAGGCCAAGGCGACTTGGCGTGGAGTCGCCTGATAGTGGCTGGCGATCTTGGCCAACAAAGCGCCACCACTTGATTCCGGCTCAGGAAAGTCATCATGCCCAAAAGGACTGTATGCCACGATGCTGACCTTGTGCTCCTGACACCAGGGCATAACGGCATGTTCAATCGCGCGCTCGTTCAGGTGATACAAGACCTGGTTGCAGGCGATCTCGCCTGGCCCCACGATCTCGTAGAGCTCTTCCAAGTCGGGCACGTCAAAATTGCTGACGCCCCACTGCTTGATCTTGCCTTGCTGTCTAAGCTGATCAAACGCCGCACAGGTTTCTTCCAAAGGCACCTGGCCGGGCCAGTGTAATAAATACAGATCCAGGTAGTCTGTGCCCAGGCGCTTCAAGCTGGCGTCGCAGGCGCGCATTACCCCCTGACGGCTGGCATTGGAAGGCAAGACCTTGGACACCAAAAAGGCTTCATGGCGGCGGCCTTGCAACGCCTGCCCAATCAAAGTTTCGGCCTGACCGTCGCCATACATTTCAGCCGTATCGATATGGTTCATGCCTGCATCTAAACCGGCTTGAAAGGCCGCACTACTTTGCGACCAGTCGGCCTGCTCGACATACCAGCTCCCTTGTCCCACAGACGAGACTCGTGGGGCGGACCCCAGCTTTTCATATCGCATCAGTTTGTCCTTCAATCCAAGCTGCCACTGCCAAGCCAGCGTCCAGACGAAGACGGCCTTACAGCGCGTCGCGGCCGCTCTCGGACGTCCGTATCCGAATGGCTTGCTCAACCGGCGTTACAAAAATTTTGCCATCACCAATCTTGCCGGTATGGGCCGCCTTGATGATGGCCTCGATAATCGCCTCACAGCGATCCGCTGCCACCACGATATCCACGCGAATTTTGGGCAGGAAATCCACCACATATTCCGCACCGCGATAGAGCTCGGTATGGCCTTTTTGTCGGCCAAAGCCTTTGACTTCGGTAACGGTCAGGCCATTGACGTCCAGCTCTGCCAGTGCTTCGCGAACTTCATCCAACTTGAAGGGTTTGATAATGGCCGTAATTTGTTTCATGGTTACTCACACATCAAATTTAAAGAGGGTCTTTGACGCCCGGGAGGGGTCGGTGACTTTCTGCTGCCAGACTCAAGCCCAGACTCAAGTCGCGCCCGGTAGGCGACTGGAACAGGCGCAAGCCGATCTCGGGCAGCACAGCCAAAATATGGTCAAAAATATCGCCCTGGATGCGCTCGTGGTCTACCCAGGCCGTTTTATTGGTAAAGCAATACACCTCGATAGGGATCCCTTCTGCAGTGGGCTCCATCATGCGCACCATCTGGATCATATCCTGATGAATTTCGGGGTGGCGCTTGATATAGGCCATGCAGTAGGCACGGAAGGTCCCCAGATTGGTCAGGCGACGGTAATTGACTGCATCCATGCCCGCACGACTCAACTCCTGGTTGGAGCGCTCCAGGTCTTCTTTTTTCTCGTTCAGGTAGTCGCGCAGCAACGCAAAGCGCGACAGGCTATCTACTTCGCTTGGAGTCAGGAAACGTACACTGGACGCGTCAATGCTGAGTGTTCGTTTGATGCGTCGCCCGCCCGACTCGAACATCTGCCGCCAGTTGCGATAGCTCTCCGAGAACAGCTTATAGGTGGGAATAGTAGTAACGGTCTTGTCCCAGTTCTGGACTTTGACCGTATGCAGGGCCATATCAATCACAAAACCATCGGCCCCGGCCTGCTTCATCTCGATCCAGTCGCCGATGCGCAACATGTCATTAGTGCTCATCTGCGTGCTGGCTACAAGCGACAGCAACGTGTCCTTAAAGACCAGCAGCAAAACGGCGGATAGCGCACCCAGACCGGAGAGCAGTAGTACAGGAGACTGGTCCAGCACGATGGAGATCATGACAATCATGCCAATCGCCCACACCGCTATCTTGGCCACTTCTACATAGCCCTTGATGGATTTGGTGCGGCCCTTGCTTGAATTGGCATAGACCTCTTGCCAGGCCCCCAACAGGCTAACGATCGCCATGATAAGAAACACCAGAAAGCCCAGCAGGGCAACCCGTTCTATCACTTCCAGCAAACTGGTAGCCAAGGGCAGCAAGCTTAGATTGGAGCTGACCACCAACAAAGGCACGGCATAGCCTACGTTACGCACAAACCTTTTTTTGACCAAGGCACGAGCCCAATCGTCCTTGCCCGCTACTTTCAGCAACCTGCGCACCAGACGCGAGAGCACAGAACTGGTCAACCAACTGACAATCCAGACCAGCACGGTCAGCATGGCCAAACCGGCCATTATCTGTACCCAGCGATCCTGCGGTAAATACCCTTCGATCCATTGCCATCCCAACAGATCGACAAAGGTGCGTTCTTGCTCCATGTATTCTTCCTTGTCCAGCCAACCCCTCAAAAGGGCCCGCATGGTTTCCTAGAGTCTCAAAACTATCTAATATACTGCACAGCGTCTACTTTCTGCGGGACTGGATGACCTGCGTCAGCCCGTCCAATCCACTATAATGCCCCCTATGTCAACAAACACCCCCTCCTCTTCCCAAGACCAGTTCGCCAATAAAGCCATGGCCTGGTCGGCTCGTTTTTCCGAGCCCGTCTCTGACCTCGTCAAACGCTACACAGCGTCGGTGGACTTTGACAAGCGCATGGCTCGCTTTGATATTCAGGGCTCCCTGGCCCACGCCAGCATGCTGGCTGCCGTCGGTGTCATTACCGAACAGGACAAAGCGGACATTGAACGCGGCATGAGCCAGATTCTGGACGAAATTGCCCAAGGTCAGTTCCAGTGGTTGCTAGATCTTGAAGACGTGCACCTGAACATCGAAAAGCGTCTGGTTGAACTGATTGGGGATGCTGGCAAACGCCTGCACACCGGCCGTTCACGCAATGATCAGGTGGCGACCGATATCCGTCTGTGGCTGCGCAATGAAATCGATATTGCCCAGGACCTGCTGGCACAAATGCAACGCAAGCTGGCTGAATTGGCCCTAGCCCAGGCAGACACTATTTTGCCAGGTTTCACCCATTTGCAAGTGGCACAACCCGTGACCTTTGGTCACCACCTGCTGGCCTACGCCGAGATGTTTCAACGCGATGCCGAACGTCTGCAAGACTGCCGCAAGCGCGTCAACCGCTTGCCCCTGGGTGCCGCAGCGCTGGCCGGTACCAGCTACCCCATCGACCGTGAAATGGTCGCTGGCCTGCTGGGCTTTGATGATGTGTGCCGCAACTCGCTGGACGCCGTATCGGACCGCGACTTCGCCATTGAATTCTGTGCCGCAGCTGCCCTGATCATGACCCACATTTCCCGTTTCTCCGAGGAACTGGTGCTGTGGATGAGCCCACGCGTGGGCTTTATTGATCTGGCCGACCGCTTTTGTACCGGCAGCTCCATCATGCCGCAAAAGAAGAACCCCGACGTTCCTGAACTGGCCCGTGGCAAGACCGGTCGCGTCAATGGCAACCTGATTGCCCTGCTGACCTTGATGAAAGGCCAACCTCTGGCCTACAACAAAGACAATCAGGAAGACAAGGAAGGTCTGTTCGATTCGGCTGACACCATCCGCGACACCCTGACCATTTTTGTGGACCTGATCTCCGGCATCAAGGTCAAACCCGATGCGATGCGCGCCGCCGCTCTGCAAGGCTTTGCCACCGCCACTGATCTGGCCGATTACCTGGTCAAGAAAGGTCTGCCCTTCCGTGACGCTCACGAAACGGTGGCTTTGGCCGTACGCGACTGTGAACAACTGGGTTGCGATCTAGCTGATCTGAGCCTGGAGCAACTGCAAAAATTCGACAGCCGTATCGAGTCGGATATTTTTGAAGTGCTGACTCTGGAAGGCTCGGTGGCTGCACGCAAACACATTGGTGGCACTGCCCCCGAACGTGTGCG
>JBQEAN010000090.1:0-6447 GCA_052109075.1 Alcaligenes sp.
TGAGCCAGACGCAATACAGCTTGCCCGGCGCTGACGACTTGGCCGACATCACCCAACTGAGCCGTAATGATGCCGCTGGCCTCTGCTTTCAATGCGCTGTACTGGTCGGCATTGTGGGCAATCTCGGCCTGTGCCTGGGCAGACTTCAAATTGGCCTGAGCGCTACGCAGCGCTTGTTTACTTTGTTCGTGAGCTTGGCGGGAAACGCCGCCTTGCTCGACCAGCAAGGAGAAGCGCTTGTAGTCTGATTGGGCCTGCTCCGCCTGGGCCGTCGCGGCTTGAACCGCAGCCAGACGTGCGCGGTGATCCAGTTGCAGGTCTTTTGGGTCCAGCGTCATCAGGAGCTGGCCTTTTTCAACATGCTCGCCATTCTGGACCTTGCGCGTATCAATCTTGCCGCCTACTCGGAAAGCCAGAGGGCTTTCTACCCGTGCACTGATCAAGCCCAGAAAACGTCGTTGCTGATCAGCCTTGGGCTGAATCACGCTTTGAATCACCAAAGGAGCCTGGGTGCGAGGGTCGGACTCCTTCGCTTGCTGGCTGCACCCCATCAACACAAGGGCGGTAAACAAACTCAAGGCAGGGCTAAGGTAGCGGAAACGAGCCATGCAGGACTCCGGGTAGGTAAATGGTTGACAGAACTGTTACTTAGAGCCTGATTGTCAGGGCATCAGGCTGCGCAGGATCAACTGGGTGACCACATGCAAACCTTGGCGGGTTTTTTCAGGGGGGTGCATCTCCAGCAGGACGGGATGCAGACACGGGGTCAAGGCCAGCAAAATGCCTTGGGCCACGTCGTCCAAAGGCGTACGGCGCTCGAAGTCGCCGCTTTCCCGGCCAACGCGCAAGAGTGCGACTATCTGTGCCTGCAAGTCCTGCCTATGCTGATCGACTGTTGCCCAATCGTTTTGCAGGGCTTCAATCACCACTTCCTGCATACGGCCTTCTTGCAAGAACAGCTCCAGGCTTAGGGTACAGGCCGTCTCAATGAATTGGCGCAGGCGCTCGATGGATGGTAAATCGCTCTCGACAATTTCTTGCAGCTGCACATGCATGCCATTCAAAACCGAATGACAAATAGCTTGGCCAATGGCCTGCTTGGAGTCGAAAAAACGATAGAGATAAGCGCTGGATACGCCTATGGACTTGGCCAGACTGGCGACCGACGTTTTGCGATAGCCATACAGCCGAAAGTGCGTATTGGCCTGCTCGATGATCTGTTCACGACGATGGTGCGCGGTCGGGCCGCGCTGGCCGAGGGTGCTGGCTGGCATAGAAGTTGAATATTGAAGTAACGATAACGCAATACATTAACTTCAGCGATGCAATACGACAAGAGAATTAAGTGTCTTGTCTTAGAAAACTACGGAGTTATGCTGCCTGGGGCCTAAGGAGCACTGGACAAGGGCCCGACCGTTATTCAGTACAGACCTGGCCTGGTTGCAGGTGCCCGAGGTTTTGGTCGTTACAGATTTATTGTTAGGTGAGGAGGTTTCGGCCAAGCATGAAAAAAGCCTGACAGATCGAAATCTATCAGGCTTTTTGAATTTTTTGGCGGAGCGGACGGGACTCGAACCCGCGACCCCCGGCGTGACAGGCCGGTATTCTAACCAACTGAACTACCGCTCCGCAGCGGTTGCCAAGCAAAAGCTTTGGCGTCCCCTAGGGGATTCGAACCCCTGTACCCACCGTGAAAGGGTGGTGTCCTAGGCCTCTAGACGAAGGGGACAGGACTTACAACTAAATCGTCGTTTTGGTGGAGGTAAGCGGGATCGAACCGCTGACCTCTTGCATGCCATGCAAGCGCTCTCCCAGCTGAGCTATACCCCCAATTTTCATCGCTTTGTATTTCGACTAGGTCAAAACACCAAAGCAGTGAAATAAGTGTCAGGCTTGACGAGGCTTGCCACTTCAAACTGCTAAAACCAGTCTGGAACTGATTTTTTAAAATCTTTTGGCGGAGCGGACGGGACTCGAACCCGCGACCCCCGGCGTGACAGGCCGGTATTCTAACCAACTGAACTACCGCTCCGCAGCGGTTGCCAAGCAAAAGCTTTGGCGTCCCCTAGGGGATTCGAACCCCTGTACCCACCGTGAAAGGGTGGTGTCCTAGGCCTCTAGACGAAGGGGACAGGACTTACAACTAAATCGTCGTTTTGGTGGAGGTAAGCGGGATCGAACCGCTGACCTCTTGCATGCCATGCAAGCGCTCTCCCAGCTGAGCTATACCCCCAATTCGGTGTTCTTTTTGTCGACCACCAACGAAGAATTGAGATTATGAAGGTGTTTTAGACTTTGCGCAAGCTTTTTGAGAGGGAAAAGCTAAATAAAGTGAAAAAAATGCTTGGGAGGCTTGGCTGAGGGCCTGGAGGGCGGCAGGGCGACAGCTGTGCCATGGCTCGTTACAAGGATGAAGTCTGGATCAGAACATAGCCGCAAGTGCTTGTATCTTTTTGTTTTATACGGAGTTTTGTATCTTCTTTGTGTCACAAAATTTCATTTAGGCCTTAATTGAAGGAAATTCTTTCATCTCCTGCCGTCGTTTTTTTGTCCTTGTTTTTACCGCTTTATTCTCTCCTTAGGCGCACAAATGCAGGGTTCATGCGAAATTTGGACTGTCCTGTAATCTAATGATGGTATGCTTCGTTGAGTAACATTTCACCTGCAATAATTACGTTTGGTAGGCCATTCCCTTAGCCTGCATTTTTTATTTAATGGCGCTATGTCAGCAAAGCAGTGCATATCATCACCTCTGCCTGTTCCAGTGGATGCACACAGACGAATCAGTTTAGGTGCTTTGCTAATCTGGGGACTTTTGGCCTGGCTGTTGCTGATTTCGGCAACGGTTACTGTCATTTACAAGCAAAATCAGGCAGAAATCCGTCTGCAGGCTAGCAGTGGTTTGCTGCGTCAGCTCTCTGACATCAGTTATTCCGTGGCCCTGTCCGCGCCCTCCAGTTCTACTCCAGCCCGTTTGCGTTATTTGGATCAGCAGTTCCAAGGGGTCGTGCAGTTGCTCAAAGATGGTGGCATGGTCGACGGTGTTCTGCTTACGCCGCTGGACAAGCCCTTGCTGGGCCTGGTGGCCCAACTAAGTAATGAATGGCAACGGCGTCTGATGCGCCTGGACTTCCCGGTCAGCTCGGAACAAGTGCTCTTGCCGGCCGTCAGTCTGAATGCGGAAGATTCTTTGTTTCGGCATAACACCCAGCAATTGCTGGATGCTTTTGATGCCACGCGAGAAAGTACCCGCTCGCAGCACCGTTGGACGGTGTTTGTCATGTTGGGGCTGGATTTGATTGCCCTATGCCTGTCTTACTTCATGTTCCGTACTTGGGCGGCCGATCCTTTGCGGCAGCTGGTCGCTCAGGCCAGTGCTTTTTTTGGTGGTAATTATCGGGCCAAAAGCACCAGTTCCGGCACGAGTGAAACACGCTATTTATCGCAAATTCTGAATTACTGCGGCTTGCAGATTCAACAGCGAGATGCACAGTTTTCTATTCAGCAGCGCAATTTATCGCAGCTCAATGCGATATGTCGCAGCTTGAGTCATAACCCTTTATTGGGAGTTTATTTATCCCGGGATGGCCGCTTCGATTTTGTTAATAAGAAGCTGGCCGAAACATTGGGATATAGCCGCGCACAATTGCGCCAGGAATTCACGGTGGATCAGGTATTTCTGGAGCCGCGCTTTCCCTCTTTGACTCAAGTGGTGCCGGATTCGCGTTCAGGCGGCAATAGTTTGCGCTATGAAACCCGGGGGCTTCGCTACGACGGCAAATCCATTGATGTGGAAATTTGTGCGATTCCAATTCGGTTGGAGGGGCGTACGGCGATGGTGTCCGTGGTGCAGGACATCACCACGAGGGTGCGTAACGAAGTCACCGGTCGTCTGGCCGCGGTGGTGTACGAGAACACCTGCGAAGCCATTGTGGTGACTGACCGTTTCGGCCATGTGGTGGATGCCAACCCGGCCTTTAGCCGTATTACAGGCTATGAACTGGACGAGGTCCGGGGTCGTACCTTGTCTATTCTGAACTCGGGCCGTCAGGACCGTGATTTTTATCGCAAGATGTGGCGTGAAATCTCCGAAACCGGGCGTTGGCAGGGAGATATCTGGAATCGCCGCAAAAACGGCGAGGACTTTGCGGAACGTTTGACGATCAGTACGGCCTGGAATCCGGATGGTACGGTGTATCGCCACATTGGCTTGTTCACTGACATTACCAGCCATAAAAAACGTGAAGCGCAGATGTGGAAGCAGGCGCACTACGATCACTTGACGGGCTTGCCTAATCGGCAGATGTTTCAGGACCGTTTGCAGCAGGCACGCGAGCAGTCCCGTCGTACTGGCTTGCCCTTTGCCCTGATCTTTATGGATCTGGATTTTTTCAAGGATGTGAACGATTCCCTGGGCCACGAAAAGGGCGATGTGCTCTTGCAGGAAGTGGCGCAGCGTCTGCAACGCTGTGTGCGGGTAACGGATACTGTCGCCCGTATTGGTGGCGACGAGTTCACTGTCATTCTGTCGGATATCAGTGACACCTCCATTGTGGAGCGCACTTGCCGCTGCCTGCTGGACACCATTGAAGAGCCTTTCCAGTTAGGCAAGAATTCGGTGTCCGTTTCTGCCAGCGTGGGTATTACGCTGTTTCCTGAAGATGGTGACGATGCCGGGCAGCTGCTGAAAAATGCCGATATGGCCATGTACGCTGCCAAGGCGTGTGGCCGCAATCAATACTGCCGTTTTCTGCCTGCCATGAGCGAAGCGGTGGAAGCACGTTTGCGCTTCTCTCAGGATTTGCAGCAAGCTTTGAGCGAGCAGCAGTTTCAGCTTTATTACCAGCCTATTGTGGATTTGCGTACAGGAAAAGTAACCCGTGCCGAGGCTCTGATTCGTTGGGAGCACCCGCAATTAGGCTTGGTGCCACCGTCAGAATTTATTCCTTTTTCCGAAGACTCCGGGCTGATTGTTCTGATCGGTGAGTGGGTCTTCGAGACCGCTGCTCAAGCTGCCGTCATGTTGCGAGACGAGCTGGACCCTAGTTTCAGAGTCAGTCTGAACGTGTCACCTGCCCAGTTCAAACTGAACGGCTCCTGCGCACGGGATTGGGTAGAGTATCTGCAAAACCAGGGCATTCCAGGCGAGGCTTTGGTCGTGGAGATTACTGAACGTTTGCTGCTGGACGATCAGGGACAAGCCCTGCAACAGTTACGTTCCTTGCGTGAATATGGCATGAGCGTGGCTTTGGATGATTTCGGTACTGGCTATTCATCCCTGTCGCACTTGAAGCGTTTCTCTATCAATGTGCTCAAGATCGACCAATGCTATATCCGTAATCTGGCCTTGAGCAGTGAGGATCTGGTGCTGACGCAGGCCATGATTGTGATGGCGCAAAAGTTGGGTTTGCTGGTCGTAGCAGAGGGGGTAACCAGCCATGAGCAGCTTGATTTGTTGAATCATGCTGGCTGCGACTATATGCAGGGCTATTTGTGTTCAACCCCTATTCCTGCTGATCAATTCGTGGATTGGTGCAAGACCTGGAACCGGGATCAGGCTGATGGGTTTGCAGAGCGTCTGCATCCCGGCGCATCGCGCTCGATAGCAGCAGGGTCTGCCCAGACAAACCCCACTGCATTCTAAGTCTGGATTCAGCGTTTGCGTCTAGCGCTGGCGTCGCGAGCGCCAGGCAAAAATTACCAGGATCAGGCTGGCCCAGATCAGGAAGGGCCAATTGCCGTATTTCACGTAGGGAGTCAGGCCAGTAGTGCCTTGTACTTCTACATCCAGTACACCGGGTGCCAATGGCGGCAAGACGGCGCGGATACGACCACGGGGATCAATAGCAGCTGTCATGCCGGTATTGGTGGCTCGCAACATAGGGCGACCTGTTTCCAGGGCACGCATGCGCGAGATTTGTAGATGCTGGCTCAAAGCCCAGGAATCACCAAACCAGCCCAGGTTACTGATGTTAAGCAGCAAGGTAGCGCCTTCTTGTCCCGGGCTGCCTTGCACGGCCTGGATAATTTCTTCGCCAAATACGTCTTCGTAACAGATGTTGGGGGCAACACGTCCTTCAGCCATCTGGAAAGGGGCTTGGGGCAGAGCGCCCCGATGGAAGTCCCCCAAAGGGATTCTCATCATGTCCACAAACCATTGAAAGCCAGTCGGAATGAACTCACCGAAAGGCACCAGATGATGTTTGTCGTAATAACTGGCTGTGCTGTTCAAGATGTCCTGTGGTTGCGTATCCGGGCTGATCAGCAAGGCACTGTTCGTATAGCTGAGCTTGCCGTTGACGGTGCCACGGTCCATCGGTACGCCCAGTACTAGATTGGCCTGGGAACGTTGGGCCAGCTCTGTCCAGCGTAACCAGAAGCTGGTTTCCAGACGGTTCTGCAAAACAGGGATGACGGTTTCGGGCAGAACAATCAGGCGGGGCGCGT
>JBQEAN010000091.1:0-6444 GCA_052109075.1 Alcaligenes sp.
ATCCGCGCGACTTGAATTCGGTTTACAAGGCCTGGAAACGTAATCCGCCAGAAGTTGTACCAGCCGTGAACACCTTGTTCAATGCGTTGGCCAATCACGAGAAATTCCGCACCTTGCCCTTTGACCAGCTCAAGCTGTGCCTGGCTGGCGGGGCTGCCTTGCAAAAAGCCGTGGCCGAACGTTGGCTGGCGGTTACCGCTTGCCCCTTGATTGAAGGTTACGGCTTGTCGGAAACCTCGCCAGTGGTGGCGGTTAACTCCACAGACTCGCGAGAATACAGCGGCACGATTGGTTTCCCCTTGCCGTCGACCGATGTGCTCTTGTTGGATGAACAAGGTCAGCCAGTCGCCATGGGCGAGCAGGGCGAGTTGGCTGTTAAAGGGCCGCAGGTCATGTCGGCTTATTGGAACCAGCCTGAGGAAACCGCCAACGTCTTTACGCCGAATGGTTTCTTGAAGACAGGCGATATTGGTGTCATGGACCAACAAGGACGCATTCGTCTGGTTGATCGCAAGAAAGACATGATTCTGGTGTCAGGCTTTAACGTCTACCCCAACGAGATTGAGGAAGTGGTGGCAGAACACCCGGCTGTCTTGGAAGTGGCTGCTGTCGGTGTGCCTAGTGAACATAGCGGTGAAAGCATCAAACTGTTCGTGGTGAAGCGCAATCCCTCGGTGACCGAGGCTGATATCAAGCAATGGTGCAAAGAGCGCCTGACGGCTTATAAGCGGCCGCGCATTATTGAATTCCGGGACGAACTGCCCAAGAGCAATGTGGGCAAGATTTTGCGTCGCGTGCTGCGGGATGAAGCATCCACAGCAAAGGCGTAGGAGTCGAGGCTGTTGGGGTGGGCGGAATATCAGCCCATCGAGCAAAAACTCTTAAGGCGGAATGAAAAACAGCGAGCCAATGTAAGTTGGTTCGCTGTTCGTTTATAGGGCTTCAAATAGCCCTGCGCGTTTGGCTTACGGCTTGGGTTTGGTCGGACGCTGAGTCAGCGAAGGGCGCACCATACCTAATAGTTCGTCAGCAATATAGGCGTTACCTGCGTAGACGTGACCACTAATCGGCCAAGGCTCTTCCTGATACAAGTCTTGGCAAACGCCTTTGGCTTCACGTACCAGCAAGGTGCCGGCGGCGACATCCCAAGGGGCCAGGCCCATTTCCCAATAGCCGTCGTAACGACCGCAGGCCACCCAGGCCAGATCCAGCGCGGCAGCACCCATGCGGCGCACGCCACGGCTGCCGGTAATGGCGGCATTCAGGCTGGGCATGTATTGGTCGGAAAAGGAGAAATCGCGGAAAGGGAAGCCTGTTGCCAGTACCGAGTCCGCCAGTTTTTTGGATGAGGAGCTTTGAATGCGGCTGCCATTTAGCCAGCTGCCTACGCCATACATGGCGGTGAACAGCTCTTCCCGGCAAGGGTCGTAGACCACGGCAATGACGGGGGTGTCCTCTGTCAGTACACAGTTATCCATCTGGGTGCCTGCCGGGGCAATCAAGGCGACTGAAACGGCATAGTGAGGGATGCCATGCAGAAAGTTGGTCGTGCCATCCAGCGGGTCGATATACCAGGTGGGGCGGCCTGTGCTTGCGCCGCCGCTTTCTTCGGCCACGATATCAATATCGGGGGTGCGTTCCATCAGGACACTGATGCAGGCCTGCTCGGCTTCGTGATCGGCTTGCGACACCAAGTCGTTGTGCATTTTGTTGCGGATCACCAGAGAGCTACGGTCCGACGCATAGGCTTGTAAAATGGCGGCTGCGGCATGGGCTGCAGTAACGGCAGCGTCCAGGCAGGCGCTGAGCGGTAAACGTGACAATGGCATGGCAATCCGGTTTTGAAAAAAAAGAGTCTGGGATAGAGACTTTTCATTGTACGTGTTTGTGGGTGTCAGTTTGATTAAGGCCTGTTTAAGGGGTTTGAACGTGTGTGATTGTTGTTATAGGCAGGGAGTCTGATGGTTGCTGCTGCCTCCGAACCCTTGGTGCCAGCCGTTCTTGAGTTCAATGAGCACGGCGTGCCGGTCAGTGCGGTTTATCAAGATAGCTATCACCCACCCGATGGCCCTTTGGGGCAAGCGCAGCGTGTTTTTCTGCAGGGCAATGGCCTGCCCGAACGCTGGCGGGGGCGACGACAATTCACGATATGTGAAACCGGCTTTGGTCTGGGGGCCAGTTTTCTGGCAACCTGGCAGGCCTGGCGTCAAGACTCGACGCGTAGCGACAAGCTGCACTTTGTCTCCGTCGAGGCCCATCCCTTTCGGCAGAAGGATTTGGCATTTTTGTATGCGCGATTACCTGGGGAACTGCATGAGCAAGCCCAGGAGCTATTGGCGGCTTGGCCTATGCTGGTGCCAGGCATACATCGCCTGGAACTGGACGAAGGGCGAGTCACGCTGACGTTGGCCTTCGGGCAGGCCGAGACCATGATGCGCGAGCTGCAATGCCATGCAGACGCGTTTTATCTGGATGGTTTCGCTCCCCGTGGTAATCCTGCTATGTGGTCGCGTTCTGTTCTTGGGCAGTTGGTACGTTTGGCCGCGCCGGGGGCGACAGCCGCCTCCTGGTGCTGTGCCGGGCAGGTGCGACGTGATTTGACCTCGGTAGGCTTTGAGGTGGAGAAAGTGCCGGGAGCGGGCGGGAAATGGTGCACAATTCGTGCCTGTTTGCGACCGCACCTGGGGCGGCGTGGCAACTTGCCGGAGCAGCAGGGGCGGGTAGTCGTGATCGGTGCTGGTCTGGCCGGTGCGGCCTGTGCCTGGGAGTTGGCTCGCAAAGGGGTGCCCGTTCTGATCTGTGATCCGGTGTTGAGCAACGGTTTAGATGCTTCCCATCAAGGTCATCGGCTGGCCGCTATTTCCCCTGTGTTTGCGCTGGATGATGCACCGTTGGCCCGTCTTAGCCGGAATGCGGTTCTGCATGTCTGGCGAGGCTGGAAAGCGTTACCGGACACTGTTCGTCCCCGGCGGGTGGGAACCTTGGTATTTGGGCAGGCCGGTAATAGTGATGCCGATATCCAGCAAGCCCTGGCTCGTTTGGCTTTGGACACGGATTGGGTGCAATGGCTGGATCATGAGCAAGGCTCAACCCTGGCAGGGGTGCCCTTGCAGGGAGGCGGCCTGTATTTCCCGCAAGGGATGGTGATCGACCCGGGTGCGCTGGTGGCTTATTTATTGGACCATCCTTTGATTCAGTGTTTGCCTGAGCAGGTGGCTTTGCAGGCGGGGAAGGAATCCGGCATGTGGGAGCTTCGTAGCCTGACTGGGGATGTGCTGGAATGCAGTAATCGTGTGGTGATTGCCGCTGCAGGCCAAAGCCTGGATGTGCTCCCGGACACAGTACAGAGTGCGTCTCCTCTGCCACGGCTGGCGGCCATGCAGCGTCTGGCCGGACAAGTTAGTTACCTTCCTGTCGGGCAGGCACTTACAACAGGCGAAGTGACTTTAAGCGGTCAGGGCTATATCCTGCCTGTTGACTCTCACGGGCAAGTCATCGGTAGTACCTATGAACGTTTTGGTGAGTCAGCCCAGGTCAGCGTCCAGGGACATCAGCAAAATTTAAAGAAAGTCTCGGCCATGTTGGCCGATCCCGCGCTCGGTGTGGATACACCTGAGTCCGGCTGGGCCGGTTGGCGCTGTGCCTTAAGTGATCATTTACCCGTGATGGGTTTCGTGCCGGGCCAGCCCGGATTGTTTATGGCTGCGGCTTACGGCTCTCGAGGTTTGAGCTGGAGCTTGCTGGCAGCCAGCTTGTTTGCCGCGTATTGTCTGGAGGAGCCTATTCCTTTGGAGCGGCGTCTGGAGCAAGCCTTAATACCCCGCTAAGGCCTGTTTTTCGATTTATTTCGACGAAATTTGAAGCAACATTTTCCTTTGTCGCGCAAATACGTCAAAATAGTGGCCTTGTTAAGTAATCTTGAGCGTGACCCTGCGATCAGCATCGTGCCGTTCGCTCCACTCTGACGACGTGACACAATTGTTTAATCATCTGAGTTTGTTGACGACGAAACCGGCCCTGGCCGATTTCGCTTTTGTCGAAACCGATTTTGCGCTGCGCATCGAAGCTCATGCGCCGGGTGTTTTCCGTTTCCGCTGTCTGCCGGCTGCCCGGCTCGACAATGAGAAACTAAGCACCCGTGCTAAAGCTTTGAGCGACATGCTGCTGGCCCGCCACGAGGCGGTCAGCGAATTCCAACTGGAAGCGGCCGATTCTGGCTGGCGGATTGAGCAGGGCGAACTCGTCTTGCTGATCCAGGCTAATCCGTGGCGCTTTGAAATCCGCCGCGGTGAGCAGCTGCTCCTGAGCAGTGCCGAGCAGCCTGTAACGCTTGTCCAAGAGCCCAACGCTTGCTGGCAACTGGATCTGGCCCTGGCCGAGGAAGATGCCCTGTATGGTTTGGGCGAAACCTTGGGCGAGCTGGATCGCCGCGAGGAGACTCTGGACAGCGACCGCCCCAACGATCGCAGCTTGCCTTTGCTCTGGAGTACGCAGGGCTGGGGGCTGTATATCAATACCTTTGAACGGGTCGAGCACGATCTGGGTCAGCAAGACCTGGACCGTTATCGCGCTTGTGTTCATGCGGCCGAGCTGGATTTCTTCCTGTTCCTGGGCGATCCCAGCGAAATCATCAATCAGTACTCCGCCTTGACGGGGCGTGCCGGGCAGCCCGGTGTCTCGCCTATGGGACTGTGGTTGGATGGCGCACAAGCGCAGCAGGACATACAGTCCTTGCGTGACTTGGCTAACCAGTGCCGCGAGCAGGGTATTGCATTGGATGTCGCCGTCTTGCCGCCGCCCGAGCCTTACGATTTCCAGCAGGACAAACCTGCGCTGGAGTGGAACGCAGCCCGTATGGCGGAGCCGCGTGAGGCTTTTTCTGCCTTGCAAAACGATCAGGTACAACTGGCTGCCTGGACGCGTCCTTGTGTGCAGGCAGGTACCTCCTTGTTTGAAGAGTGGGAAGATCGAGGTTGGCTGCTCATCAATGATGATGACGGCTGCGCCCATGTCTTTCCTGGCGACGAGCTAAGCGGTGGCCGCGACTACGGCTTGCTGGACCTGACCCACAAAGACGTATTCCGTATGTGGACAGAGCGTCAGCGCCAGATGGTCGATGATGGCCTGGGTGCTGTGCTTTGCAATGCCCGTTTTGATATTCCTGACACCATCACCAGCCGTGGTGGTGAGTCCGGTGCCTTGCTACGGGCCATCTACCCTGTTCTGGCACGACAGGCTTTGTTTGATGCCGTGGCCGGTCACAAGACGCCGCAGGAAGGCGTCGTGGCTAGCCGGGATCTGAGCCCATCGTCCCAGCGCTTTGCTTGGCAGTTAGGCCCACAGGTCGAAAATACCTGGGCGGGTCTGACGGAGTCCTTGAAGTCTGCATTGGCTAGTGGCAATAGCGGTGTGCCTATTCAGATTCATGGCTGGGGCAATGCCGCCGCATCGACCAGCGAAATGACACCCGAGTTGTACTTGCGCTGGCTGGCCATGGCGGTTTTTTCTGCCAATTTCAGCTTGCAAGGTATTCCTGCCCTGCGCCCTGATGCTTTTGATGAAGAAACACAAGCGCAGGTCAATCATTGGCTGGAATGGCGTTTCCGTCTGGTGCCTTATGTTCTGGGCATTATTGAGGACGCTGTGCGTACTGGTTTGCCGGTGCAGCGTTCCATGGCACAAAGCTTTCCGGCTGATAGTCAGGCCCGCCTGTGGGATACGCAGTATCTCCTGGGCCCGGCCTTGCTGGTGGCTCCTATCTTGCAGCCTGGCCAGGAAATTGAGGTCTACTTGCCTGAAGGCGAGGCCTGGTGGGATCTGAGCACGGGCTGGCGCTATGAAGGCGGCACGACGCTGAAGATGAGTGTCGGTCTGGATCGTTTGCCTGTCTTTGGCCGTGAAGGGCATATGTTGTGTCTGGGCCCCGTAGTCAAACACACTTCCGAGTTCAATTCGGCGCGTTTGCTCGATGAAGTCTGGATGTTTGGCATGCCTGAACATAGCCCGGTGGTGATGCGCAACAAGATTCGCGTCATGCAGATGCAGGGCTCCAGCTACATCAAGGGTCTGGAAGGGTTGAAGATCCTGCCGTCCGAAGGGCTGGAGGTCAAACGCCGTGGTGCCGAGGTTCGTATTTCTCGTGCCCGCTAAGCGCTAGACGAGCCTGATCGTCTTTACATGCCTCCCGGCATTGGGGTCTGACCTCAGTATCGGGAGGCATGTTCTATTTGCAGACCTATAAGACCCTACGCAGATGTTCAGATTTTGTTTCTGAAAAAGCAGAAAAGGGCGGGGCAGGAAGGTTCAGAGCCGCTAATTCCAATCTTTATAAGGAAAAAGACGCTTTATCTCTTTATTTTGCATTTAAGGCTTGACGCGGTCCTTAAATATTGCCATAATTTCATCTTTCAGTAGGGGGTCGTTAGCTCAGTCGGTAGAGCAGCG
>JBQEAN010000092.1:0-6353 GCA_052109075.1 Alcaligenes sp.
TGGGCAAACAGATCGTGGAAACGAAATAGGCTATCAGACATGGTGGTATAGGTGCTTGAAAGAGAGGGAATCGACCGCCGGTCTAGCTGGCAGGCAGGTAATCAGGACGCAAGATACCCCGCAGTTGCGAATAGGGCAGCAGCAGTTCGGGCTGGCCCAGGGAGTAGGGGGCGACTTCATATGGGTTGTATTTGACCAGGAGACCCTGATCGGTCAGCGCTATGTTCTCTGCGGGTTGGAAGGGCCACATACGATCCCAACCGGAGCGATCTTCACGTGCTTCACTCAGGCCTGAGACCCAATTGTTGTGAGCCTGACGAACCAGATCCTGGAAAGGCTTGATCTTGCCGGGGGCGATAATGCGATCCAGCGGCAGAGCTGTTTTCAGGCGATTGTCCCAGTTAATGAACTGGGTGGCGGTAATACCGTGCGCTGCACCCGTCATGTAGATACCAGAGCTTAACTCCACCACGGTCAGGTCGCGATTGCGGTAGCGGGCGCGGGCGGATAGATGGACTTCGTCACGGTTATTGGCGGTTGCCCAGTAGTAGTCTTCGAACTCCTTCAGGCCTCGATAGCCTGGATGACGATCTGAAATTACCGTCATATGGGCCAGGCTCTGGTCGACCAGTTTGGTCAACTCGGCATTACCCGGAAAAATCAAAGATTGAACCTCCAGGCGGGGGCATTCACCGGTGCAGCCGGGTTTGACGTGCTTGTAGTTCAACGATTGCGTAAAGACACCGTCTTTTTCAGTTTGATCCTGGGTTTGAGTCGGGATCAGGGAAATATTGGAGCTGGGTGTGCTGGAACATGCAGACAGAGCCATGGCTGTCAGGCCAATAAGCAGCAGCTGATAGGGGCGCTGTAGGGTCATGGGTTCGTAGTCCTATCGGATAGTGTTGGAGTCTTGGCCAAAGAGGATTTGGTGTGCTTTTGCGTCATGGGCAGGGGTGCCGGGATTGATTTTCTCCACCAGGGCATAGGCACGCTGTGTGGCAGCTCGTTCACCAATACGCTGGAACCAGCGCTTCAAATGCGAGAAATCATCCAGATTCTGGTTTTGGCGTTGGTGCGAGACAATCCACGGGTAGCAGGCCATATCGGCAATGGAGTAGTCCCCAGCAATAAAGTCGCGCTGCTCCAGGTGCTTGTTCAGCACACCATACAGACGACTGGTTTCACGCACATAGCGGTCGATGGCGTAGTCGATTTTGACGGGCGCATACACATTGAAGTGATGATTTTGACCGGCCATCGGGCCCAAGCCACCCATCTGCCAGTACAGCCATTGCAAGGTCTGCGTGCGTATCCGCAAATCAGTAGATAGAAACTGGCCAGTTTTTTCCGCCAGATACTGCAAGATGGCGCCGGACTCAAACAGGGCAATAGGCTCACCGTCATCTTGCGGAGCCTGATCAACAATGGCGGGAATTCGGTTATTGGGGGAGATGGGCAGAAATTCAGGTTTGAACTGATCGCCTTGGCCAATATTGATGGGATGGAGGGTGTAGGGTAGACCGGACTCTTCCAGAAACATCGTGACTTTATGTCCGTTGGGAGTGGTCCAGTAATACAGGTCGATCATGTGTTCTCCTGGCTAAGTGAAGACGCTGGCCGGTCTGCAGCAAGCTACCCGGATGACGTATCCGGCGGCGCTGGGCTACTATTGTTTGCCTGAATACGGTTTATAGGAAGTCAAAGACTGTCATGAGCAAAATCTATCATAATCCGCGTTGCAGTACTTCGCGCAATGCCTTGGCCATGATGCATGAAAAGGGCCTGGAGCCCGAGATCATCGAATACCTGAAAACCCCCTTGTCGCGCAGCGAGCTCAAAGCGCTGATTGCCGCGACTGGCTTGACGGTACGCGAGGCCATGCGGAGCAAGGAAGCGATCTATAGCGAATTGAATCTGGGCAATCCGGACTTGAGCGACGAGGACTTGCTGGCTGCCATTGAGGCCAACCCCATCTTGTTGAACCGTCCTATTGTGGTGACAGAAAAAGGGACGCGTCTGGCGCGTCCCCTGGAAGTGGTTCAGGAAATTCTGTAATCAGAGTTCCTGAGTCGCGACCACTAGGCGATTACTGGGCAATGGCTTCCAGTGCGATACGGATCGTGACTTCGTCACCCACGTAAGGCACGTTGGCGGCCATGCCAAATTCGCTGCGTTTGATCTCGATCTTGCCATCGGCGCCCAGGGCAGGCTTGTTCATCATGGGGTGCTTGGGCATGGTCAGGAACGATTCGATCGTCATGGTCACAGGCTTGGTAATGCCCTTGATGGTCAGATCGCCTTTAGCCGAGATAGGCTTGTCGCCGTCGAACTGAATATCCTTGGACACAAAAGTCGCTTCGGGGAATTGCTCGGTGTTGAAGTGATCCTTGCCCTGGATGTGTTCATTGAACAGGGGAAAGCCGGTGCTGACCGAACGGGTGTCGACTTTCATGTCGATGCTGCCGGTTTTGGCTTCCTGGTCCAGGGTAACGGTCCCTTGTGCCTTGTCAAAACGCTGGCTTTGCGTGCTCAGGCCCAAGTGCTTGTAGCTGAAGTGCACAAAGGTGTGGCTGGGTTCAACCTGATAGGTGACTGGAGCCGCCTGGGCAGCAAAAACAAACATGAAACTGGCGGACAGGGCAATCACTGGCTTGATCATGAGGGTGTAATCCTTGTTATACGGGTAGGGAAGAGGGGGCGCTGATGCGTCTGCTTACTTCGCATCAATCTTGAAGTTGACGGTGATCTCGTTGGCCACGATGTCGTAGCTGGACCAGGAGCCTTCACCGATAGAAAAATCGCCACGCTTGATGTCAAAGGCACCACTAAAGGTGGCTTTGTCGCCTCTGGAGGCCATAGTGGCCATGACGGTGACAGGCTGTTCACGTCCCTTGATTTGCAGCGTGCCTTGCACCTCGTATTGCTGGGCACTGAGGGCACGGAAGCTTTTGGAACTGAAAACGGCCTGGGGATGCGCATCAATATCGAACCAGCGCACATCTTGCAGTTCGTCATCGGCTTCGTCTGAGCCGGTATCGACACTATCCAACGCTACTTTCAATACGACCTTGGACTGATCCAGGGCTTCGGGGTTGAAATTCAGCTCGCCTTCAAACTTGGTGAACTGGCCATCCAGCTTCACGCCCATTTGGGAGTACTGAAAACCGATTTCGCTGTTTTGGGTGTCCAGAGCCTGGTAGTCCTTGGCATTGGCGGCCAGGCTCAGGGAGCCGATCAACAGGGACACGAAGACAGGTTTTTTCATCATTTGGCTTTGCCTACAGTAAAGGTGATACGGCGTAGCAAGCCGTCACGGTCAATAAACTGATGCTTTAAGGCCGCCAAAATATGTAGGCTGACCATCGTAATCAGGGCGTAATTCAAAAAGATGTGGACTTGGACCAGTAGTTCGCCCAAAGGTTTATCTTTGGAGACCAGATCAGGTAGGGGGATCACACCAAACCAGACTGTCTGAAAGCCTTTGGCCGAACTCATCAGCCAGCCTGTCAGGGGAATGGCGAGCATCAGTACGTACAAAGCGGCATGGCCGCCGTGAGCCAGCGCACGTGTCAGGCGGGACATGCCGACGGGCAGGGCGGGGGGGCGGTTCAACAAACGCCAGATCAGGCGCAAGACCACCAAGATCAATAAGGAAATGCCAGCCCACTTATGCCAGGAATAGACCTGCAGTTTCAATGGGGACAAGGGCAGGGTTTTCATGGTGTAGCCCACGATCACCAATGCGGTTAGGGCCAGGGCCATTAGCCAGTGCAACGTGCGTGCGACGACGGTGTAGCGTTGGTGGGCAACTGGAACGGGGGTGATGCTCATTGATAATGCCTTTCATTTACGAAGCCAGCAAACTTTAACCTGTTTGTAAGGATCGTAAAAGAGCGGTTTTTGCAATGCAGTAATGCAATATTGAGGGGTATTGGCACAAGCCAGACTGGTGAGACTATTTTATTGTCTGCTTGTGACAGGGCTATTAGTGCTGGGCGGGGGCGGGCTAAACTCGGTCTTTACGCTCGCAAGCAAGGACGTTTTATGTGGAAAACAGCATTGGTCGTGGTGGTGGCAGGTTTGTTGGCAGGGTGCCAGGACTCAGGGAAGGCCAATGAGGACAATTTCAGCACGGCCATCCAGACCTATCTGGATTCGCGAGATGGCTTGTGTGTGGGTTTGCCGGGACGCACCTATCCCTATCAGGTCGAGCATGACTCTGCCTTGATGGTAGAAGACCGGGCCCGTTTGGCCGCTTTGGCCCAAGTGGGTTTGTTGCGTCAGGTGGGGACCGAGGATGCGCCACGCTACGAACTGGATGCGAGTGCTGATACGTATGTGCGCCGTTCAGGTTCTGAGCAGGCTAAGGGTGAGCACGATGCTTTTTGTACCGGACGACTGGTTCTGGATCGCATCAGCTACTTTACTGAGCCGACCAGTACCGGTGGTTTTACCGTCAGTCAGGTGAATTATGTGTATCACCTGGCCGATGCGGCGGGCTGGATTAAAGATGCTGCTGTACTGGATGCTTACGAGGATCTACGTGTGCTGACGGCCCAGGAGGTGCTAGGCCAGGCACGGCTGATTATGAGCAATAAAGGCTGGATTCACCAGAATTTGGTGAGGTAGACCCTCCGAGCGATAGTGCCTCCTAGTCAGTAGCAGCAGATCATCGGTCGTACCGAAAAGTAGGGTCGATGATGACAACCTTCTCTCTGCTGTCAGTACATCTTTGTTCTAGTGCTGTAGCGTCAGGTTTGAGAAGGCAGGGGAGTGAGCTTGCTTGTAGGCACCCATCCTTGCGCGCCATCTCGAGGCCGCAGACACCAGCACCAGCCATTGAGTATTCTGTTGCCCTGCACTCGATCGTCTACGTCAACATCCATTTCAAGAGCGCTGTAGTCCTGCAGGGCAAGACCAGTACCAACCTGGGGCAAATGCTCAATAATCTGTTCGGGTACCCAGCCACCTGTATGTTCTACCGTTGAGCAGTAAATCCAGTGATCCCAGTTTTCTGGGCCTTGGTAACGCTCGCCAATATTCAGAGGTTCTCCTTGTTTGAGTACCAGGGGGGTTGGATATTCAGAGCGGTGTGGGGCGGTAACCCGATAATCGATCATGATGCCGTGCAATAAAGTGGTGAGCGTACGCATATTGTAGATAAGGAGTGAAATCGGATCATCTTGTGTTTTCAACAGGTGCATTTTGCCTTTATTTTCCTAACCTTACGTTTCTTGAGTCGCTTGTTCTATAGACTAATAGCAATATAAAATGCAATTAACGGAAAAGACGAGGATGCGATGAAAAAACGGTCTACAAGAGAAGAAGGGCAGTTTGACCTGTCCATTCTGGGTTCACTGGCTGCCGATATATCGGCGGAGGCCTTGTTCGACACGTGGCTGCAGCATCAACGTCCACCCATGGCAGCCAGTACGCAACGGGTTTATCGCACCTTATGGCGGCGATTCTTGCAGGCGTTGCAAGATCACAAAAAGCAGTACACACAGATCAAGCCTGTGGATATTCGGGACTTCTTGAGCAATCTGAACGAAGTTCGCAGACCCCAGCGCGAACGCTATCAACAAGTAATCGCTCGTGCTTACGAAGAGCTGTGCCGCCAGGATGGTCGTTCAGAAAATCCCGCGCTGGCCCCAGCCATTAATGATCCTTTCAAAGAAAACTGGCGACATGCACCGGATAACCAAGCCACACAGTTTTTATCGATAGATCAATGCTTCGCCACTATTAAAGCGTTGTGTGTACGACTGCGTGTGCTGGAGCTGGCCAGCGACATGACGGTTGCTGCCCGCTGGCGTGAATATAGAGATATGACAATTGTGGCTGTGATGTTGGGTACGGGTCTACGACCGGTGGAACTGGGGCAGCTGCATCCTTCTGCAATAGGTGTGGCCAAACGGTCTGCCAAGCCGGTCGAGTTAGACGATATAGACGAACAAGAGGCGCAGTGGCGTGATGGCACAATCTTGCTCAAACTGAGCGGAGCCGCCAAGCGTGAGATTGTGGCGCCCGTCTGGTGCGAAGGCATTCTGCGCAGCTGGTTGATTTTCAGCGGCTCCGACGATGTCTCTGCTTGGGTAAAAGAGAGCCGCGTTTTCCCAGGCAGTCGTCAAATCAGCGCTGCACGCCCTCAAGCACAGATGAATCCTGCTACGTTGGCGCGTATTGTCAGTAAATGGGGCGTCAAGCAGTTAGACCTCTTGATGACGCCCCAGCGTCTGCGAAACACGTTCGGAGCGGGTTTGCTTGAGCGCGGCTTTTCTTTGCCTGAAATTGAAGAGATCATGGGCTATGCCCCTGGTGCGGCCAGTGCCTGGCGTTTGCAGGCCTCTTGG
>JBQEAN010000093.1:0-6219 GCA_052109075.1 Alcaligenes sp.
CTTAGCGGAACTGGAAGTGTTCTTTGTGCAGGGTCCAGGATTTTGCGGGTAACGTTTGCGTTAACTCTCGCCGCAGTTGCCTGCCCATACCGGCTGGCCCACAGAACCAGACATGCATGGGTTTGTCGGCATGGTAATGCTGCAGCACCTCCTTGGGGGTCCAGCGACGGCCATCGGCATAGATTTCCAGATCAACATCCGGGTGTTCTTCGGCGGCCTTGATCAAGGCCTGGGCCAGCGGGTCGTTGCTGTGCTGACAGGCATATTGCAAATAGGCGTAGGGCGCGTGGCCTTCCTGGTGCTCCTGGCTTAACCAGGACAGAAACGGGGTGGCCCCTACACCGGCACCTACCCAGATATAGATACCGTCATCGTCCTGTTCGGGTTGCGTGAAGCGGCCATACGGGCCATCCAACTCAATGTTCTGGCCGACATGCAAACGCTCGGGTAAACGGCGGGTCCAGTCGCCCAATTGCTTGATATGGAAACGCACAATCTGGTCGTCCTGGTCGGCATCCGAGAGAGTAAAAGGATGGGACTCAGACTCGCCCTTCAAACGTAAAAAGGCGAATTGCCCGGCTTGATGCCCAGGCCAGGAGTGGTCCATGCGACATTGCACCTCCAGCACATCGCCTTGCGGGCAACAGGAAATGACGGTACCGGTATGCGGATAGGCCGAGCTCAAGTTACGCAGCAGTTGAATACCAGCAGCGGCTGTGCCAATGATCATGCTGATGGCCAGCAACCAGCCGCCAATTCCGCTCCAGTAGGCGGGGGGAGTCAGGACCACCGCATGAAAAATCAGAATCAGATAGGCCACCGGCATCAGGCGGTGCAGGCTGTACCATTTTTTATAGGAAATTGTGCGGCGCGCCAGCGTGATGATCAGCATCAGGATCAGGGCGTAGAAGGTCCATTCGCCCAAGGTTTTGGCATAGGGTTTGAACAGACTGACCCATTCAGGGACAGGTGCTTTAGCCAGTTTGCCGCTGGTGCCAATGGCTGAGGAGATCAGGCCCTTGGATTGCTTGCTAAGCCAATGCGCCAGGCTTAACAAAATGGCGATAACGCCTAGCCATTTATGCAGCTTGTAGACTTTGTCCATGCCCCCCAGCCAAGGCTCCAGACGGCGCGGACGCAGGGCCAGCACCATAATGGCTGTCATGGTGCCCAGCGCCAGAATCCCGGTCAGCAACAGGCCTTCTTGTCGCATCACCCACAGGCCATCGCCTGGTGGGGAAGGGGATAGCCACAGGGCTTCCACAGCCCAGATCAGAAAAAAAGCGGAAAGCAGTAGTAAGAGGGGGCGACGCATAGTCTTGTCCGGATTGTTAGGAGGGCCGGACGCTGCGTAATTGTCGTGCGAGAACAAAATACCGATGCAGCGTACCGAAGTCACCTTATCGATGTTAGTACGCTGCCTGAAGGTCTGTAGAGCCAGTATTCAAGGCTGTGTTGAGAAAACTCAAGGCAACCCTAAATATTTGTTATTTAAAGAATTTGTTAATGATTCTGGTTGTTGTTTACACTGATTTCGCTTGGCTTTTTTTACTTTTCACGTCTGTGCGGCCGGGCTCAGCAATGATGCCAAATCCAGCAAGGCATCATCCTGATGCGGTTGCCCAATCAGTTGCAGACCCAAGGGTAGTGGGCTGTTTTGCTCGGGTGCAGGCAGACTTAAAGTAGGCCATCCCAACAAAGACCAAGGGCGGTTCAGAACGGACGAACCCGTGCTGTCCAGCCCATACGGTGCAGGTCCTGGGGCAGCTGGCGTCATCAAGGCATCGAAATGGCCGTAACGATCCTGCCATTCCTGCTCAAGCTGGCGGCGACGTGCTTGCCAGGCGTGGTAGTTCGCAGCGGGCATATCCAGGCCCTGCTTGATGGCTTGTACCGTAACGGGGCGTAAGGCATCAGGGCTGGCTTGCCATACCGGCAGCAGGCTGCGGGCCATTTCGTAGCCCATGATCTGGCCTTGCAGGATCAGCAGTTCTTTTAACTGCGGGTCCGCAGGCAGACGCTCCAGCTGTGCTCCCTGTTTTTCCAGGTAGTGACAGCCTTGCTCCAGGGCAGCCAGCGCAGCGGGCGTGATCGGGCCCAGATCTTTACCATCCAGAACACCGATACGTGGTGCGCCAGGGACACTGACTTCGGGCAAGCCTTGCAGCACAGTGGCAACACGCCGTAAGACCGAGAGGTCTCGGCTGAAGTAGCCAATAGTGTCCAGGCTGTCGCACAGCAAGAAAAGACCGCTGCGATGGACCGCGCCAAAGCTGGGCTTGAAGCCCAGAATGCCCGTAAACGCAGCAGGGCGCATCATGGAGCCCCCCGTTTGGGTTCCCAATGCAAAATCGACCATGCCTGCTGCTACCGCAGCGGCTGAACCACTGGAGGAGCCGCCCGGCGTATGGTCCAGATTCAGCGGGTTACGGGTGGGGCCAGGGGCGGCGTAAGCAAACTCTGCAGTCACTGTTTTACCCACGGCGATAGCACCTGCCCGGCGGAGCAGGGCGACGCAGGCGGCATCACGATCCGCAGGTAGCGCGTCGGGGAAATGCGCGCCATAGCGGGTGGGCATGTCTTGAACATCCAGCACATCTTTCACACCAAAACTCAAGCCTGCCAAGGGGCCGGAGGGATTGGTGCTGATACAGGTGGCCGGGTCAGCCAACCAGGACCAGGCCTGGATGGACTGATCCTGCAAAGCGAGGGGGGAAGGGTGTGCGGTCATAAGCGAGAACTGGCGTTACTGAATCGAGATGTTCTGTGCCTTGATCAGTGCGGTCCAGCGGTTAGTTTCTTCTTTCGCAAACGCGCTGAATGCGTCGGGAGTGCCTCCGACGACTTCAGCACCTTGGGACTCCACAATCTTGCGATAGTCGGGGTCGTTCAGCGCGTCGTTAACGGCTTTATTCAATGTTTCCAGGACATCGGCCGGCAACCCGGCCGGCGCAATCACGCCAAACCAGTTCGATGCCACCAGATTCACCCCTTGTTCTTTGAAGGTGGGGGTGTCAGGCATGGATTTCAGACGCTCTTCGGAGGTCACGCCCAGAATACGCAAGCGGGGATTGTCGACTTGCATGTGTGGCAGAAACAGGCTGGCCAATTCCAGATAAAAGGAGATGTTACCGGCCAGCAAGTCGTTCGATGCGGGTGCGCCACCACGGTAAGGGACGTGAACCGCATCAAAGCCGGATGTGGCCTTGAACTGCTCGGTCAGCAAGTGCGAAGCACCACCCGCGCCGGTAGAGGCGTAGTCCAGCTTGTTGGGGTTGTTTTTGCCGTCAGCCACCAGATCAGCCAAGGATTGGTAGGCGGAGTTACTGTTCACGCCCAGAGCCATGGCACCGCGCTCGATCAAGGCGATGGGCTGTAAATCCTGCTCAGGATCAAAGGGCAGGTTGCTACCGTACAGGGCTTTGTTGACCGACATGGGGCCAAAGTTACCCAGACCGATGGTGTAGCCATTGGGCTTGGCGCGGGCAATCATGCTGGTGCCGATATTGCCGCTGGCACCCGGTTTGTTTTCCACCACAATGGTCACGCCCAGGCTATCACTCATTTTTTGAGCCAGCATACGCGAGCGGGTGTCGGAGCTACCACCGGCAGCGTAAGGCACTACAAACGTAATAGCTTGGGATGGGTAGGCTGCATCAGCTAACGCCGAATTGGAACCCAGTAAAGTTAATGCCAGCAGGCCGCTCAGTAAAGGGGCGCGATGCTTGAATACCGTCATGTTTATCTCCTGCGGTGGGCCAACTTTCGCAGTGACGTGCAGTATGGCCCTGTTTTTTGATAAGTGTCAGGATGGATAGTAGATAGGGCTTATTAAGTTGTCTAATATTAAAAATATCTGTTATTAATTCATTTTTAGACCTAATTGGCGGGCGTATGCTGGACTCCAAATTAAGCGAGATGTTCCTGATCCTGGCGGAAGAGCTGCACTTTGGCCGAGCGGCCCAGCGCTTGTTCATGACTCAGCCGCCTTTGAGTCAAGCCATACGCAGGCTGGAAGAGCAGGTAGGGGCCAGTTTGTTCATCCGCACCACGCGCAGCGTGCAATTGACGGCGGCGGGGGCCGAGTTGCAACGGCGTTTACGCCTGATTGGTACGGAATTGGAGCAAACGGTGCAAGCGGTGCAGCAAGTACACCGAGGGGAAACCGGTATGTTGCGCATTGCCCTGACTCCCAGCAGCGCTTACGCCGGAGTATCCAGGCATTTGTACCGTTTTCGCCAGGATTTCCCGCAAGTAGATATGCAGGTCTACGAAATGAACTCCAGCGATATGCCGGCTGCCTTGTACGAGCGCCGGGTGGATGTGGCCTTGATCCGTCCTTCTTTTGCGGTGCCGGATCTGAATCCTCAGCTGGTGGAGTCCGAACCCATGATGTTTGTGCTTAGGCGTGATGATCCACGTGCTCAGGAGCATAGTCAGGGCTTGACCTTATTTCAGGCATTTTCCTACGAGATGGTGGCTTATTCACGGCAGCAGTCGCGCTACTTTCACCTGCTTCAGCAGCGGCTCTTGCAGCGTTCGGGTTGCTTGCCGCGCTTTGTGCAGGAAAGCATGGTGCCAACGGTGCTGATCATGGTCGAGGCCGGTATCGCCCCGGCCATCGTGCCGGCGTCTTTAGCGCGTTTGCGCACCGATACCTTGGTGTATCTGCCTTTACTGGACGCGGATGATATTGCGGCCGAGTTGATGAGTGCCTATGTGTCTGACAATTCCAACCCAGCCTTGGTGAATTTTCTGGCAGTGTTGGAGCAGGGACGTCTACTCTGATTGGCGCCCGGCCAGCCATTCCCGCATGGACTGGCCCGTGCGTTGGCGAAACAGACGCGATAGGGCGGAAGGGTTTGCATAACCCAGATCCAAGGCAATGCGTTTAGCCGATTGGCCTTGAACCAGCCTTTGGCAGGCCAGGGACAAGCGCCATTGGGCCAGATAATCTGCTGGCGTGTCGCCTACCCATTGTTTGAACTGCACTGCAAAAGCGCTGCGTGACAGCCTGGCTTGCTGAGCCAGCAATTGCACCGTCCAATCCCGGCCTGGGTCGGCTTGAATCGCCAGCAAAGCGCGTGCAACGGGTGGATGCGATAGCCCTCGGAACAAGCCCACCGGGATGTTGCAACGGTCTGGGTGGTCAAACAGCCAGCGCAGCAATTGCAACAGCACGATCTCGAACAGACGATCTGCCAGCAAACGATGGCCGCAGCGTACAGACTCCGTTTCTGCAAAGAGCAGGCCCAGCGCCTGTTCCAGCCCTGCCGCCTCGTCTAGGGGAACAATAATCAGATCCGGCAGAGAACGGGCCAGCGGATGGTGCTCCCCGCCGTCAAAATCCAGCGTAGCGCAGGTGAAGTCTGAGCCTTCATTGGGTAGATCGTAAAAAGCATGTTCCAGCGGCCGGGGATAAAACAACAGGCTGGGGCGATCAATCGTCAGAATTTCAGGCACCGGGTCACGTGGGTCGTGCCGCACGCTTAGCTGGCCATGTCGCAAAATGTGTAGAAAGGCCCGTCCAGGTTGGGCTGCAAACCGGGTCACGCCGCACAAGGAGCCGTTGTAGAACAAATGGGCTCGGACACGGAATTGTTCCAGCAGCAGGGAGAGGCGATCCAGGTTCATGAAACATCCTTATCTGGATGAAAAGGTAAGTTGTCGGGACTAATCTTATCCAATCATCTTGCGCTTGGCGAGACACTATCCCTGCTCGCTTCTTTTTGGCCATAACGGCCTACTTCCACAGGAGATCACCATGTCCCGTCTTACTTTGCCTGAAGTTGCTCAAGCTCCCGCCGCCAGCCAGCCTGCTTTGCAGGAAATTCAAAAAGCGTTTGGTGGTAGCGTGCCTGCTATGTTCCGTATGGTGTCCAATTCGCCAGCAGCCTTGTGCAGCATGTGGGGCTCCTTCGGGGCCTTTGCTGGCGGCCAGTTGGGCGCCAAACTGGGGGAGCAATTGGCGATTGCCATAGCCGACCGTAACCGTTGCGAATACTGCCTGGCGGCTCACAATGTGCTCGGTGCCAAGGCCGGTTTGAGCCCAGAGATCCTGGCCCAGGCCCAGCGTGGTCAGTCCGATGACCCGCGTACCGCCGCAGCGTTGAAATTTGTGCTCAAGCTGGTGGATCAGCGTGGGCAAGTGTCGGCTGCTGATGTGCAAGCCGTGCGTGATGCCGGTTTCTCTGAAGGTGAGGTTGTTGAACTGGTCGG
>JBQEAN010000094.1:0-6114 GCA_052109075.1 Alcaligenes sp.
CAATCATCCGACAAGCACTCTCCTGTCTTTTAATAGTTGAATCACAAGGAAATTTTCTTATGAAAACCAATTCACCGTCTCGTCGAACCCTCGTTGCGTCGCTCCAGTGCCTTTTCTTTATCATGGCACTGTTGCTGGTGCTGTCCGGCACCGCTCACACAACCTCTCCAGAGGCCGAGCGCGTATCACAAGCCATGAAAGCTATTTGGGATAGCCCTGAAGCCCCCTTGTCCGTGGAGCCCATTGTCATCGAGGGCGAGTACGCCTTGGCGGGTTGGACGCAGCTGGCACGCGGTGGTCGTGCACTCCTAGTGCATCGCAAAGGAGAGTGGAATGTCCATATGTGCGGGGGGGACGGCTTGAATGATGTCGAAACCTTGACCATGGCCGGCATGAGTGCGGAGGCCGCGGAGCGTTTAGTCAAAAAAACTGGCGAAGCGGAAGCCAAGCTGCCCGCCGAGGTCACTGCCAAATTCGCTACGTTCGGCGACAACATGGTGGTCGATCAAAACCATCACCCCATCTAGATAAATGGCTGAATCGCCTACCGATAGGCAGGCTGCGTCATCAAGCTGATGACGCAGCTTATCTTGCCCTAGCGGCAGTGCGGTCCATTTAAAAAGGGCTCGCCGCGCGAACAACTCAAGACTGCTCCTTGGCCGAGATTATTTCCCTGAGAACAACCGGCCTAAATAACCCATGAAGGGATCGAGCCTAGGAACATTGCTTAATTACTGAGCCTGACACTCACGACGCCAGCCAAGACTTAAGGTTCGGACAAGTCAGAATGGGTATGGTCATGCCCGCAGTGGCCACATGTCTTGCGTGGAAATATCGAGTAGCTGGAGAACAAGCCCTTACTGCCCATAAAAGGTGACAAATCGCACTGCGGGCAATTAAAGAAGGCTATCGCCACCAAGCCTTGACCCAAGATATACAAGCCAAACACTAAAAAACTGAACGTGCCCAACACACGATCCAGCAACGGCATACCAAAGAGCAAAGCGGCAAGAACCGTCACACTCACCGACACAAACAGCCAAGCTTTCTTGTAGAGCGACATTAATGACCTTTTAAATCAGCGCCTGCTACCAAGCAGGCCAAGCAGTGATACATAGATTTAACTCAAGGGGGAGTAGTTTACGAGATTCAAAGCCCATCGGAAGCCATCCTATCCAGTTCATCACCACTCATCACCAAACGCTAACAATCCAGCTCTGTCCCCTGAAGCCTGGAATGCAATGTTCTGGCAATACCCGTCCCTCATGATCTAGGGTCTTCAAACAAAACCTCCAACAGACCATGAATCCGGCCCCCTTACATTCCCTGCTCCCTGCCCGACTAATCCTGCTGCGTACCTTAGGCATTGCGCTTCTACCCTTGGCCCTGGCGGCCTGCGACAGCGGCTCCAGCACTAGCGGCAACACAAATCCGGACACACCTGTCGTCACTCCGCCGCTTACCGAGGAGCCGGAAACAGAACCAGCACGCAATACGGCCTACCTGAACACCAAAGCAGGCGACGTTCTTAAGGTCCGGATCGAGGAGCTGCATCCAACCCAGGCGGCCATTGGCTATGATCAGGTCTACTACAAGCTGGGGCGCTGGCAAGGTGATATCAAGCGGTCGACCTGGGCAAATGATCCAAAGCAACAGCTGGACTACCTGAACCGCACGATCGGTAAAAAATTCGACGACTACTGTGAGGATATGGGAGGCACCAAGCGTGTAGAGAAGTTTCTGAGCATCACGGAGGCACACACCGCCCGCCTGGATCAGCCAACGACCTATCTGTGTAAAGACGCTCTGGGTTCACAAACAGAAAACCTCAAGACAGTGGTCATAGGCTGGGATGGCAATCTATACCTGACTGACGGCCACCACACCTTCTCATCCCTGCGCGAGATCCCGGACGGGGGCCCTAACCTACCCGTCTGGGTCAAAGTCAGCGCCAACTACAGCGATCTGCACGATGCCCCAGCCTTCTGGGAGCGCATGGACAAAGAGAAACTGGTCTGGCTGCGTGATGGTCAGAATCGACCGATCAGCGTCGAGCAGTTGCCCACCCGCGTCGGGCTAGCCAGCAAAGAAGAAGCCGGTGGCATGCAGGAAGACCGCTATCGCTCGCTGGTGTATTTCACGCGTGACATCGCCTACAACAATGGAGACTTGCCTGAATACGCTGAATTCCTGTGGGGCGACTGGTTGCGCCGCCAAGCCGTTGCCGGCCACCTATCCCCGCTGGATCAGTACATGATGGCCCCACCCGCCCCTCCAGCACAGACTCTGGCAGCCGGCACCTTGAGCAAGACCCTGAAACCCGGTGGCTCAAACGACAGCTATGCAGCAGCTGTGCGTGATGCCTCTCTGAACATGACGGTACTGAACGATACCGATCTTGTCTTTGAGGACCGCGACGCGGCCACCTTAGGGCGCATCCTGCTGGAAGCTGATGCAGCCAATGACTCACCAACCAAGACGGCCCGTGACACGCTGGAAGAGCTCCCCCGCAATGATGTCAAATCCGACGGCAGTCCGCGCGGCGCTGGCAAGCTGTGGTTCGCGGTGAACTACCGCAACTGCGGTAAACCGGCAGCAGGAACCTGCTGGGGCTGGTAGCGCACGAGCCCCCGCTATTGCGCAGACCGTCCGCCCTCAGGGCGGACTCCTTTGCTCTTGATCTTTCAATAGCGGGTTGCAATTCCAGCGCGGTCAAAAGACTTACCGTTAGCCTAAGTGGCATTCGATCTCAACGAGAAGGCATATCCGCAAGCCCATACACCAGATCCGCACGCGCATCCGGCGGGATAGGCGGCATACTGCGCTCCCAGATCTCGTAACGCTCACGCATAGCTTGCAAGCGCGCTGGATTTAGCTGCGCCAGATTCGCCCGCTCTCGCTCGTCTCTGCCCAAGTTAAATAAATACTCAAGCTCATCAACCTTCAAGTACTTCCAGTCACCTTCAATTAAGGCTCGCTGACTTCTATGTTTCATACGCCAAAACAGGGAACGCTCTGGATCCGGACCCGCAGCACCCCGCAACAACGCTGACAAGGACACGCCATCAGGCTCGAACCCCTCCGGCGGCTGCACACCGGCTACTTCCCAAAATGTCGCGGTCAAATCCATAGTCATACACGGCAAGGTGCACACTCCCGAACGCAGAGCCTTTGGCCAGTGCATCAACAATGGAACCCGGATACCACCTTCAGTCAGGTCCATTTTTCCACCAACTAGTGGCCAGTTATTGGAATAGCGCTCGCCGCCATTATCACTGGTAAATACAACGACGGTGTCATCCAGCAAACCTTGTTCCCGCAACTCCTGCATCACTGCGCCTATACCTTCGTCCATCTCGCGAATCATCTTCTGGTAAATGTGAATTGATCCACCTTCCAGGTCGCTCAACGAGGCCGGTAAACGATACTGTGGCGCATGTTGCATCTCGCGCGTCTGCCAAGGCCAATGCGGAGCTGTATAGTGCAAGCTAAGCATAAAAGGCTTTCCGTCATGACCGCGCTCACGCACAAATTCCACCGCGTGCTGGCTCAATAAATCGGTCAGATACCCTTCAGCCTTTATAGGTTCTCCGTTATGAAATAATGCCCCCTCCCCTTTGTTATCGGTGTGTCGTAGATAATCAGCGCCCCCCGATAAAATCCCCCAATGCTCTTGGTAGCCACTTTTCAAAGGCCCGAAATGCGGTGGATAACCTAAGTGCCATTTCCCAATGAGGGCAGTACGGTAGCCATGGTCACGCAATAAAGACGGTAAAGTAGGATGCTCTGGGGGCAGTCCGGATACCTTGTCTCCCTTAAAAAGCGGTGTCAAAGGCTCATGGGCTCCACCGTGCAAACGATACTGGTAACGCCCCGTCATCAATGCAAAACGTGTCGGCGAGCAGACCGACGAGTTAGCATAAGCTCTTGTGAAGCGCACTCCTTCCTGCGCCATTCGATCCAAGTTAGGGCTGGTGTCAGGCAGACCACCGTAGCATCCTAAATCTGCATGCCCCAAATCGTCCGCCAAGATAAAAATAAAATTCGTCATCCGATTGCCTCACAAGGTACCGGCCAAGCCAGCATCGGTAATGACCTGCTTATACCGAACACTATCCCGCACGATCTGTTGCTTAAACTCGTTTTTCCGCTTAATAGAGACGTCCATGCCCAGCTCACCAAGTTTAGCCGCCAGGTCTGGATCCGAAAGAGCCTGCACAAACGCGTCCTCCAACCACTGCCGCTGAACTGGGTCAGTGCCCGCTGCGACAAAAAATCCAGTCCAGCTAGCCACATCCACGCCTAAAAAACCTACCTCTCCAGCAGCTGGCACTTGTGGCAGGAGAGGAGTGCGCTCCTGAGTCGTTACCATCAGAGGACGCAGCTTGCCTGCCTTTAGGTGAGGCAGTGATGGCGCCAACGCATCAATCAAAACGGGGACGTGCTTACCCAGCACGGCTTGTAGTGCTGGAGTGCTCCCATTGAAAGGAACTGGCGTGAGGTTGACGCCCGCCGCACGCATCACAATCTCCATTGCAATGCGACCCGGCATTGCTCCATGTGCATACATCGCATCGTCTATCTTCCCCTGCTTAAGACTTTCCACCCACTGCTCCACCGTCTGGATGGTGGATTCTGGTGCCACACTTAACACCAGCGGCATATATGTGGCCATGGCCACAGGCTCAAAGTCCCTATCTGGCTCGTAGGACAACTCTTTGTACAAAACTGGATTAAAGAGCAGAGTGGCGTCGATTGCCGTCAGAACGGTATAGCCGTCAGGTTTACTGCGCGCCACATATCGAGCGCCGATGGTGGTATTGCCTCCAGGACGATTTTCAACTACAAGTGACACCCCCTGCTGCTCAGCGACCTTTTGGGCAATCAGGCGTGACAGGGTATCTGTTCCGCCTCCAGGAGCAAACGGCACAACCATGGTGATGGGCCGCTCAGGATACTGCGCATAAACAACTCCCCCCGGCATTGCACCGGTAAAAGCAAACAGGGTCAAAAGGTAAGTTAATTTCATTGTCTCACTCCCAGTTTAGGTAAAAGAGTTAATCCAACCGTATGCCCAGGCGCTGTATCATGGGGCCGTAAAATTGTGACTGTGCTTCGATAAAATTTTCGAAATCTACTCCCGCCCTTAAATCCACCACCATGCCTTTTTTCCTTAATTGTTCACTCATGCCATCTACCCCCATCGCCTGAGCAAGTGCAGCTCGCATAGCCGTCATTTCCTGATCTGACATACTCCGAGGCGCGACTACACCAAACCAGCTGGAGAACACCAGGTGCTGACCTAATTCAATGAGTGTCGGGACCCTCTCAGCCTGGGTCAAACGTGAATCGGAGGCTACCGCCAAGGCGCGTAACCGCCCCTCGCCCAGCAGCGACGAGCTGCCCACCAACAGCTCGAACATGAAGTCCACTTCCCCTCCAACAAGGTCAGTCAAAGCCTGGGCAGCACCACGATAGGGAATATGATCCGCCTCCACCCCAAGATCGTGAGCGAACTGGGCACCCGCAAGGTGAGCGACTGTGCCGATGCCTGCTGATCCATATCGCAAGCGGCGCTGCTGTCCAACAGCACGTAAGTCTTCTAAGGAGCTCAGACCGCTGTCAGCACGCACCAGCAATAGTAAGGGTGCCTGCGCCAACAACATGACCGGTTTCAACTGTTCGGCCGCCATCCGCTGGTCAGCACTGCGAAATAAAAAGGGGTTCAAAGACAACAGGCCGGTGTGCGCCATGAGAAAATTCTGCTCACCAGCCCGTTGTGCCAACGTCGCTCTGATGGCGACCATGCCACCGGCCCCCGGTTTATTCAGTACAACAACAGGCTCACCCAGATAACGGGCAAGCGGTTTCTCCAGGTCGCGAGCCAATTGGTCTACAGCACCCGCTGGCGGAAACGGTAAAACTAGATTGATGGAGCCCGCCCAGGCCCCTAGCGAGACTGAGCACATCAAGAGAGCACCTAGCAGTATCCGTAAACTCGGCGTGCCCATACCTATCTCCTTTATAGTTAAAAATATACTACGGTATATTTTTAACCTTAAAATAACCACTCAACTTGCTCCATGCTTGATTTCCCTAATACATAGCATCACC
>JBQEAN010000095.1:0-6037 GCA_052109075.1 Alcaligenes sp.
GAGGCGGTGGCTCCACAACTACTGTGGCACCACCTCATCTGGCCGCAACGTCAAGACTCGTACACCACTATCCGTAACCGCTACCGTGTGTTCAAACTGCGCCGAGAGCAAGCCATCGCAGCTTGTCACCGTCCAGCCATCCTTGCCTGTCTGCACCGCATGACTGCCTTGATTGAGCATGGGCTCGATGGTGAACACCATCCCCTCTTTCAAACGCAAACCTGTACGTGGCATGCCCCAATGCAGCACTTCTGGCGCTTCGTGCATTTCACGCCCAATGCCATGCCCGCAATAATCCCGCACTACCGAATAACCCTGTCGACGTGCATAGTCTGAAATCGCAAACCCGATATCTCCCAAGGTCGCACCAGGCCGGACCGCCTGTATGCCTTTCCACATGGCCTGATAACAGGCATCCACCAACTTCCGGGCAGCAGGAGCCACCTGCCCCACCATATAGGTCTTGCTGGAGTCCGCAATAAAACCATTCTTCTCCAAGGTGATGTCGAAATTCACGATATCGCCCTCTTTCAGCACATCGGTAGGGGACGGCATGCCGTGACACACCACCTGATTGGGCGAGGAGTTCAACACATAGGCATAACCATACTGGCCCTTGCTGGCCGGGCGAGACTGCAAGTCATTCACGATGAAGCGCTCAACCAGATCGTTGACTTGCATCGTGTTCATGCCAATCAAATCCAGCTGATCCAGACGTGTAAATACCTGGGCCAACAAGCGCCCCGACTCCGCCATCAAGGCCAGTTCATCAGCTGTCTTGATCATGCGGACTCTCTCTGTTCCAACGGCACCGCCGGCTCGATCAGCCCCGCTGCTCGCAGCTCGCGGGCAACAATGTCATTAAAGCTCAAGGTCGGGTTCAGCTCGCATAACAGACCCATGCGTATCCAAAAAGCCGCCTGTGCATTGATGGAACGGCACGACACCGTGCTGGCCTTGCGTAACTGATCGTGCAGCACATCATCAATATTCACAATACCCATTTCACTTCCTTTATATGATCCATATACGAATCATATACCCCCTAAAAATACGGAGCAAGCAGGACGAGGCTGAAAAGCCTGCTCCCACACAGTGCTCAGTGCTGTTACCCCTACCTTCTCGTTAAAAAAGCAGCCAGTCAGCAACAAGTCCACCAACATAAGAGCTAGGCTTGTGGCTCACTGGAGGCCCGGCGTTATAATGCTCGATTCATCATTCTCAATAGCCCGCGGGATATACACCCGTCACGGCTCCTTCTATGACCGACACCACACTCACTACTCCTGCCAGCGCGGATTCCGCCGCCAAACCTGTCCGCAAGCTCTTCATCCGCACCTTTGGTTGCCAGATGAACGAGTACGACTCCGAAAAAATGGCCGATATCCTGAATCAGGATCGCCCGGTGGAGTTAACAACCAACCCCGAAGAAGCAGACATCATCCTGTTCAATACCTGTTCGGTGCGCGAAAAAGCGCAAGAAAAGGTGTTCTCGGACCTGGGCCGGGTTCAGCATTTGAAAGCGCTCAACCCCGATCTGGTGATTGGCGTGGGCGGCTGTGTAGCCAGCCAGGAAGGCGACACAATTATTCGTCGTGCTCCCTACGTGGATGTCGTGTTCGGACCGCAGACTCTGCACCGCCTGCCCGAGTTGATCGTCAAGCGTCGCAACAGCGGCCGCTCGCAAGTAGACATCAGCTTTCCAGAAATTGAAAAGTTCGATGCCCTGCCCCCGGCACGCGTTGAGGGCTATTCGGCTTTTGTGTCCATCATGGAAGGTTGCAGCAAGTACTGCAGCTTCTGTGTGGTGCCCTACACCCGTGGCCCCGAAGTCTCCCGCCCCTTTGACGATGTGCTGATGGAAGTGGCTGACCTGGCCGACCAGGGCGTGCGCGAAGTGACGCTGCTGGGCCAGAACGTGAACGCCTATCGTGGCCCCACTGAGGTCGCAGGCGAGATTGCCGACTTTGCCATGCTGCTGGAATACGTACACGAGATTCCCGGTATCGAGCGCATTCGCTACACCACCTCGCACCCCAAGGAAATGACCTCGCGCCTGATCGCTGCCCACGGCAATCTGCCCAAGCTGGTACCCTTCCTGCACCTGCCAGTGCAAGCCGGTAGCGACCGTATTCTGGCTGCAATGAAACGCGGCTACACGTCACTGGAGTTCAAATCCATCGTGCGCCGCCTGCGCGAAGCCCGTCCGGACATTGTCTTGTCCTCGGACTTTATTGTCGGCTTCCCCGGCGAGACCGAAGAAGATTTCCAGAAAACGTTGAAACTGATTCGCGATGTGAATTTCGACCAGTCTTTCTCCTTTGTGTACTCCCGTCGCCCCGGCACACCTGCCGCCGATCTGGAAGACAACTCCAGCAAAGAAGAAAAACTGGACCGTTTGCACCGTCTGCAAGCGCAGATCAACGAGCAGGCCCAGACAATCAGTCAGGCCATGGTCGGCAGCGTGCAACGCATTCTGGTCGAAGGCACTTCCCGCAGGGACGACACAGAACTGAAAGGCCGTACAGAAAACAACCGCATCATCAACTTTCCGGGCGATCGCCGCCTGATCGGACAAATTGTGGATGTACACGTGACCCAAGTGCTGACCAATACCTTGCGTGGCGAAATCGTGACTCATGACCGGGTGACAGGAGCCTGATATGACTAGCCAACGCCGCCGCATGCCCACTGCTTTGCGTCTGGACGGGGACAATACCCATCTGGCCAATCTATGCGGCCCCCTGGACGAGAACATCAAGCAGATTGCTATGGCGTACAACGTCACCCTGCGTCGGCGTGGCAGTCATGTTTCGATTGAAGGTGAACGCGCGGACGAGGCCGCCAAGGCCATTGACTGGTTTCATTCGCGGGCCGTGCACCGGGCACTGAATATTGATGATATTCAGCTGGGTTTGGTCGAGTTGGGCGCCAGCCGCAGCCACGAGCAGGCCAAGAAAGCGGAACCCCTGCCAGAGCCTCCGCCCGTCGGCCAGGAAGAAATCAATTTACGTACGGCTAAGCGCGATTTGCGTCCCCGTACCCCTGGCCAACGCGAGTACTTGCGCAATATTCTGGATAATGACATCAACTTCGGCATCGGCCCGGCCGGTACCGGCAAGACCTGGCTGGCAGTAGCCTGCGCGATTGATGCGCTGGAGCGCGAATCCGTTCACCGTCTGGTCCTGACTCGACCTGCCGTAGAAGCTGGGGAGCGTCTGGGCTTTTTACCCGGCGATCTGGCCCAAAAGGTAGATCCGTATCTGCGCCCCCTGTACGACGCCCTCTACGATTTGATGGGTGTGGAGAAAGTACAGCGCTTGTTTGAAAAACAGATTATTGAAATCGCTCCCCTGGCCTATATGCGTGGTCGCACGCTGAACCATGCATTTGTGATTCTGGACGAAGCTCAGAACACCACGCCAGAACAGATGAAAATGTTCCTGACCCGCATCGGCTTTGGCAGCAAGGCCGTCATTACGGGCGACCCTACTCAAGTGGACCTGCCCAAGGGCCAGCGCAGTGGATTGAACCATGCGGTCAAGGTGTTGGAAAACGTGCAGGGCATCTCCTGCTCGCGCTTTAGCAGCCGTGACGTGGTGCGTCACCCCTTGGTCGCACGGATTGTGGACGCTTATGAGGCCGCTGGTGATGCCTGATTTATCGTTAAGTGTTCAATACGCCGTTGCCTGCCCTGAACTGAGCCGCTCGCGCATCCGTCGCTGGATGCAGCGCAGCATTGATATGGCTGTCGAGCGTATTCACCCCGAAGATCGCTTCACGGCGTTAGCAGCCACCTTGCGCATCGTGGATGCCGAAGAAGGCCAAAGCCTGAATTCGGGCTATCGAGAGCGCGATTACGCCACCAATGTGCTGACCTTTGAATATGGCCAGGACGAGGAAGGTGTGGTCCACGGCGATATCGTACTGTGTCTGCCTGTGCTGGAGCGCGAAGCCCAGGAACAGGGCAAGCCATTTTTACACCATGCCACACACCTGGTTGTGCATGGTTGTCTGCATTCTTTGGGTTACGACCACATCGATGAAGACGAGGCTCAGGACATGGAGGCGCTGGAAACAGCCATCCTGGCCAGCCTGCGTATTCCCGATCCCTACCAGGAACGTTAGGCGATTCCGTGGATACGGACTGCGACAAAACCGTCACAAAACATGGCGAATACGCTTTACTCTTCGCCCATTCCGAATGATGACTGGTCCATACCTTGTCATCATTTTTCGGTTATGCTTGATTCTCCCTTAACTCGTCCTTCGGACAATGTCAGACTCTGCCCCCGACCCTGAGCCCCGCCCCTCTAAAGCCGGCTCAAACAACCCTATCTCTCGCTTAAGTGCTTTTTTTAATCGGCGTCACGAACCCGAAGATCGAGAAGACCTTAAGTCTGTCCTAGTTGCGGCCCATGCCCGCAAAGTTATCGACGACGAATCTCTGTCCATGATCGCCGGCACACTGGATATGGCCAATAAAACGGTGGCCGATATCATGGTGCCCCGGTCCAAGATCGATATGCTGGACATCGCCAAGCCCTTGACCGAGATGCTGCCCATCATTATTGAAACCGGGCACAGCCGCTTTCCGATCTACGAGACGGAACGCGACAATATAATCGGTATTTTGCTGGCCAAAGACTTGCTGCTGTCGATTGCCAATCCCACGCTGGATTTGCGTCCGCTGATCCGTCCTGCGGTGTTCATCCCCGAGACCAAGCGCTTAAATGTCTTGCTGCACGAGTTCCGTGGCAGCCGCAATCACATTGCGGTCGTCATTGACGAGCACGGCGGCACCGCAGGCCTGGTCACCATGGAAGACGTGCTGGAACAAATTGTTGGCGACATCGAAGATGAATACGATGAAGACGCCGAACAAACCATTTTCCAGGCAGGCCCCGACAGCTGGCGCGTCATGGCCCTGACTGAAATCCCCGATTTCAACGACGCCTTCCACACTAACCTGCCTAACGACGACTTTGATACAGTCGGTGGTTGGCTGGCCTCCGAATTGGGACATATCCCTCGCCGGGGCGATGTGGCCCAGCTCGATGGCATCAGCATTACGGTAGTCCGTGCCGATGCCAAACGAGCCCTTTGGTTACACGTTCAGCGAGCCACCCCCGCCGAGCCCCATCTTGAACAAAACTGATTCCAAGCCTTTACCCCAGGCGCTTAGTGTCGCTTTATTGCTAGCCCTGGGGGGCCTGCATGCGCTGTCCTTCTCCATAGGCCCGCTACCCTCCTGGATTCTGCCCTTTTACCAGATCACTCTGCTGGCCATTGCCTGCTCGCAAATCTTCAGTTCGCGATCGGTACGACAAGCCTTTGGGCGCAGCTATCTGTTTGGCCTAGGCCACTTTGGCGTAGGAATTTATTGGCTGTACATCAGCATGCACCAATACGGCGGCATGCCATCCTGGATGGCCGCCCTGGGAGTCCTGCTGCTGGCCGCCGCGCTAGCCGTCTTTCCTGCCCTGGCATCCGCTGTCTGGCAAAAGTTACGTCCTGAACACGATAGTGATTCCTGGCTACCCCGATTGCTATTATCGGCAGGCTGGGCCAGCTGCTGGGCATTAAGCGAATGGCTGCGCGGTAACTTACTCACCGGCTTTCCCTGGCTCAATATTGGCTACTCGCACGCGGAAGGCATGTTTACAGGCTGGGCACCGGTTATCGGTGTTTATGGCCTGGCTTGGCTGTCAGCTTTCAGTGCCGCTGTCATCGCCCAATTTGCCGCTTCCAAAGACAAAAACCAAAGCCCTTCCAGCGCAATTGGCATTGGTATCGCTATGGTTTTTGGTTTAATCGGCATCAGCTTGCCGCACATTGCCTGGGTACAGCCGCATGGTGCACCTTTTATTGCCCGTCTGGTGCAAGGCAATATCGACCAAAGCGCCAAATTCGGCCCCAATATGGCCGAGGGCATAGAACGTTATTACGAACTGGCTAACCTACCTGCCAAATCTCCTGAAGACGCGCCCCGCCTGATTGTTCTGCCCGAAACCGTCATCCCTGTTTTGCAGAACCG
>JBQEAN010000096.1:0-5957 GCA_052109075.1 Alcaligenes sp.
GGGGTGTGGACGTAAACCGCATCGGGGAACAGGTCAACTTTGACGTGTTCCAGAAATTCTGTGGAGTCACCCGTCTGGCTTTGAATATCCAGCAAGGACTGCAACCAGCGGTGTGTGCGCTTTTGCAGATCGTTCAGGGTGACGTCGTCTTCTTTGTACAGCCAGTGCGAGGCGACACCTTCCTCAGCCACGTGATCCATTTCGCGGGTACGGAACTGGAACTCGACAGGAGTGCCGTAAGGGCCGATCAGGGTAGTGTGCAGGGACTGGTAGCCATTCACCTTGGGGATGGCAATATAGTCCTTGAATTTGCCTGGCACAGGGCGATAGAGCTGGTGCAGCGTACCCAGGGACAAATAGCATTCGGGCAGCGTGTGCACGATGACACGAAAGCCGTAAATATCCAGCACATCCGAGAAGGATTTTTTCTGCTCTACCATCTTGCAGAAAATGCTGTAGAGCGACTTTTCACGACCCGAAATTTCGGCATCAATCCCGGCAGCAGGCAAGGCAATCTTGACAGCGTCGGTAATCTTGCTCAGCACTTCGCGGCGGTTGCCGCGAGCGGCCAGCAAGGCCTTGTGCAGCACCTTGTAGCGATTGGGGTAGATGGCTTTGAAGCAGCGGTCCTGAAGTTCGCGAAACAGTGCATTCAAACCCAGGCGATGCGCAATCGGGGCGTAAATATCCAGCGTTTCCTGGGCTACGCGGCGGCGTTTCTCAGGCTTGACCGCGTCCAGCGTGCGCATATTGTGCAGCCGGTCGGCCAGCTTGATCAGGATGACGCGTACATCGCGCGACATGGCCAGCAGCATCTTGCGAAAGCTATCGGCCTGTTGCTGCGTCTTGGTGGCAAATTCCAGGCGTTCCAGCTTGGACAAGCCATCCACAATCTCGGCCACGTCGGTACCGAATTTCTCAGCCAGCTCTTGCTTGGTGACGTCCTGATCTTCAATCACGTCATGCAGCAGGGCCGACATCAAGGCATCGGTATCCAGCTTCCAACCTGCACAGATTTCTGTGACGGCAATGGGGTGCGAGATATAGGGCTCGCCACTGGCGCGAAACTGCCCCAGGTGGGCCTGATCAGAAAAGCGGTAGGCTTCCCGCACCCGCTCTACATCTTTTGGGTCCAGGTACTGCGAGATGATCTTGTTAAGCGGAGCCAGCGAGGCAATCGGGGGACTGGCATTTTCCGGAGCGCTGGGTGCCAGCGCCGGGGTGTTTTTGTCTTTAGGCTTGCGACGACCTAGCCGTGAGCCTTTTTTAAGGACGGCTAACAGCCCAGACGATGCGCCCCGTAAACCTGAAAATGCCATACTGTGCTCCGCCTGTGCCTATCAGGTAGGAACTTTGCGCAGCATTTCCAGACCGGTTGCGCCGGAAGCGATTTCTCGCAGGGCAGTAACCGTAGGCTTGTTCTTGCTTTCCAGGCGTGGTTCGTGGCCTTGAGCCAGTTCGCGCGCACGGTAGGCAGCTGCCAAAGTGAGCTTAAAACGATTGGGGACTTGCTCCAGGCAGTCCTCGATAGTGATGCGAGCCATAGTAGACCTGTTATCAAAAAGAAATAAGAAGGAGATCAGCCCTGGTTCAGCAGGGCATCTGCGCCTAATTGTTGAAAGAGTTGGCGATGCCGTACTGACTGAGTGGCAGTGCGCAAACGACTGGCTTGCACAATACTCAATAGCTGCTGTAATGCCGTATCAAAATCCTCATTGATAATAGCATATTGACAGTCGCGGACATGGGCGATTTCGTGCTCGGCGGCCTCGACACGGCGGGCGATTGTCTCTTCGTTGTCTTGTCCGCGCTTACGTAAACGTGCCTGCAGGGTGGGCAAAGACGGTGGCAGGATGAAAATACCGACGGCCTCGGGGAAATGTTCGCGGGCCAGACGAGCGCCTTGCCAGTCGATTTCCAGCAACACGTCGCGGCCTGCATTCAAGGCTTTCTGGATCGGTTCGCGGGGGGTGCCGTAGTAGTTGTCATGTACCTGCGCCCATTCCAGCATGGCGTTCTCGGCGCACATTTGTTCAAAGCGCGGCTTGTCCACAAAGAAATAGTGCTCACCGTCGGTCTCTCCGGGGCGGGGTGCACGTGTGGTGGCCGAAATGGACAGCATGATGTTGGAATCGTTGGCCAAGAGGGCGTTGACCAGACTGGATTTGCCGGCCCCACTGGGGGCGACAACCATAAAAACAGTGCCAGGATAGCTCGTGGACATGGAGAGCAGACTCTAGAAGAAAATTTTTATAAAAGAATTAATTGCTGCTTGGGTCGGTTTGCCCAAACTCATTCAAAACGGCCATCACACTGGCCTCGTCTGCGCACAGGAAGACGACGGTGTCGTTGGGGTTCATGGAAAACAAAACCTCTTCCACCTCCTGGGGAGCATCGGTGGGTTGGGCAATGGCCATCACGTGCACATCGCCACCGGCCTCAAATTGCTCGGGCGGGACGATCTGGGCCACGGCATCCAGATCCGGCTCACTGATGGCTAGATAGGCCCAGATCTTGTGCTCCTCTTCCAGGGTGATCTCAAGCACATAGGTTGAGTCAGTCTGCTCAATGATTTGGCTTTGAATTTGCATAATGAAGTGAGTGTGTCAGCTAAAAGACAAGGTGGCGGTGACCGGCGCGTGATCTGAAGGCTGTTCATTAGCGCGTGGCTCGCGGTCAATATCGCAGGCCGTGCAACGAGGCTTCAGGGCATCGGACAGCAGGGCATGGTCAATACGCAGCCCGGCATCGCGACGGAACGCAAAACGGCGATAGTCCCACCAGGTAAAGGGGCTGCCGCTTTGTTCAAACAAGCGGTAGGCATCGTGCAGACCCAGTGCCAGCAAACGCTCGAATGCGGCGCGTTCCGGTGGGGAGACCAAAACGTCATCCACCCATTTGGCAGGGTCGTAAACGTCCTGGTCGGCTGGGGCAATATTATAGTCGCCCAGAATGGCCAGACGAGGATATTGCTGCAATTCTTTTTCCAGCCAGTCGTGCAAGGCGGCGAACCACTCCAGTTTGTAGACGTACTTGTCGCTGTCCAGCGATTGGCCGTTGGGGCAATAAGCACAGATCACGCGCACCGGGCCATCGGGGGAAGGGTAGGTAGCAGCCAACACGCGTTGTTGCGGATCGTCGTAATTGGGCAGGTTGCGCTGCACGTCCGTACCCGGCTCGCGCGAAATCAAGGCCACGCCGTTATAGGTTTTCTGACCCGCCCAGTGGGCGTGATAACCGATTTCCTGAAAGGCTTCCAAGGGGAAGCGCTCGTCAGGCAGCTTTAACTCCTGCAGACACAAAACATCTACGGGGTTGGCAGCCAGCCAATTCAGAACTTGGGGGAGGCGGACGTTCAGGGAATTGACGTTCCAGGTGGTTAATTTCATGGTGTCAGAAATCTATATAAATCAGATAAAGCTGTGAGAGCACGGTTTTATCGTAATGAGCGGGGCAGGTGCTGTCAGAAGCCTGTTCAGAACATACAAGATAAGGGCCAGCTTGCGCGAATGCCGCCATCATATCAGCGCCAGCCGGGGGCTGGTTTTAAAACCAGGGCTGGAACAGCACTGAAAGTGGTCGCTTGAGCTCTTGTTTGTTCTAGGTCGTAGTGGAAAGGAGACAGTTTTGGGACGAGAATTTGTTCCCAATTAATCGGTATGTAGCAGCTACCAAGAGGTGGTTCAAGACCTGAAAGGCGCTTGAGCCCAAATGATGTTTTTAGGGCACTAAAAAGAGGGCTTTTTGCGCAGATCACGCGTCTGCTTGTGTTAAATTGCAGGCCAAGTTGGGACGGCAGGCCAAAAGCGATGAAAGTGCTTGGCCGCAGCGCGCCGTACAAGGGTTTGGCCTACAGGAAACAGGAATAAAAAAATCGCCGGGATGGCGACTTTTTCTGTGTGTTCAAAACCGAATGTAGAGCCAGTTTTGTCTGTCTTGAATGCAAGCAAGGTGGAGGCGCGTGCTGGAATCGAACCAACCTGAACGGATTTGCAGTCCGTTACATAGCCAATCTGTCACCGCGCCTTTTGTTTTGTCCTGGGACATGTAGAATTATGCCCAAGGACGTAGGGAAAAGCAAGTGTCAACTGACAGGACGTGAAACTCGGTACGATCTGCTGCACAAAAGCGACTCCGTCCCTCCCTTTTTTTGCCGCCCGGTGCGGCACTCCCTTGTATTAAGGACATGGCATGCAATATCAATTCCCCATTGTGATCATCGATGAGGATTTTCGTTCTGAAAATGCGTCAGGTTTGAGCATTCGTGTATTAGCAGATGCGATCGAGGCCGAGGGCTTCGAGGTGTTGGGAACCACCAGTTATGGCGATCTGAGTCAGTTTGCCCAGCAGCAAAGTCGTGCCAGCGCGTTTATTTTGTCCATCGATGATGAGGAGTTCACGCAAGACGGTGACAGCGCCCCCGCGCTGGTTAATCTGCGTGCCTTTATTCGGGCAGTGCGTCGTCGCAATACCGATGTCCCTATTTATGTGTATGGCGAGACAAAAACGGCTCGTCATATGCCAAACGATATCTTGCGCGAGCTGCAAGGTGTCATTCATATGTTCGAGGACACGCCCGAGTTTGTGGCGCGTCACATCGTGCGTGAAGCGCGCAGCTACGTGGAAGGCGTCAAGCCCCCGTTTTTAAAAGCCCTGCTCGATTACGCCGAAGATGGCTCCTATTCCTGGCACTGTCCCGGTCACTCGGGTGGTGTGGCTTTCTTGAAAAGCCCGGTCGGGCAGATTTTTCACCAGTTCTTTGGTGAGAATATGCTGCGCGCTGACGTGTGTAATGCTGTCGAGGAACTGGGCCAGTTGCTGGACCATAATGGTGCCATCGGCGCCAGCGAGCGCAATGCAGCCCGCATTTTCAATGCCGACCACTGTTTTTTCGTGACCAATGGCACCAGCACCAGCAACAAAATTGTCTGGCACCACGCGGTTGCGCCCGGTGATGTGGTGGTCGTGGACCGCAATTGTCACAAGTCCATCCTGCACAGCATTGTGATGACCGGTGCTATTCCCGTGTTCTTGCGTCCTACGCGTAATCATTTCGGGATTATTGGTCCTATTGCGCGCAGCGAATTTGATATCGAGACTATTCGTGAGAAAATCCGCAAGCACCCCTTGCTGACGCATGTGGATGCCGCTACGGTGAAGCCGCGCGTTCTCACACTGACCCAGTCCACATATGACGGCATTATTTACGACACCCAGGTGATCAAGAATGCGGTGGATGGCTATGTGGAAGTGCTGCACTTTGACGAGGCCTGGATTCCGCATGCGGCTTTCCATCCCTTTTACGGTCAATATCATGCCATGGGCAAGAACCGCCCACGCCCGCAGGAGACGCTGGTTTTCTCCACACAGTCCACGCACAAGCTGCTGGCCGGCTTGAGCCAAGCCAGCCACGTGCTGGCGCAGGATTCCGTCACGCGTAGCCTGGACCGTCATCTGTTCAATGAAGCCTATCTGATGCATACCAGCACCAGCCCGCAGTACGCGATTATTGCGTCCTGCGATGTGGCGGCTGCCATGATGGAGCCTCCCGGCGGGCGCGTTCTAGTGGAAGAAAGCATTATCGAAGCGCTGGACTTTCGCCGTGCCATGCGCAAGGTGGAATCGCAGTTTGACGAAGATGACTGGTGGTTCAAGGTCTGGGGGCCGCCAACATTGGCCGAAGATGGCGTCGGTAAGCCCGAAGACTGGATCATTAGCGACGATGCCGAGCACAGCGAATGGCATGGTTTTGGCCCGCTGGCCGATGGCTTCAATATGCTGGACCCCATCAAGGCCACGATTGTTACGCCGGGCCTGGATCTGACTGGCACCTTTGGAGAAACGGGTATTCCGGCCTCTATCGTGACCAAGTTCTTGGCGCAGCGCGGCGTGATCGTGGAAAAGATTGGTCTGTACAGCTTCTTCATCATGTTTACCATCGGCATTACCAAAGGCCG
>JBQEAN010000097.1:0-4872 GCA_052109075.1 Alcaligenes sp.
CGGGGGTGTTTCCTCCGTTGGCCGACTCGGAATGGGTGAAGGGAGCGCCTACGGTTTTGACTCAGCTAGTGCTGCATGGCATTAACGGGCCGATCACGGTGAAAGGGCAGAAGTATGAGGGGGCGATGCCCGCTTTTGCGGAGCAGCTCAGTGATGCAGAGTTGGCTGCTGTATTGAGCTTCATTCGCCATGAATGGGGCAATGACGTGGGGGCCATTAATCCTGAACTTGTTGCCCAGGCGCGTGCTGCCAGTGTGGATCGCAGCCAGCCTTGGCAGGGGGAGCAGGAATTGCAGGGATGGATTGCAGCGCAGTAAGACGCTGGGATGCCTTTGGAAGGAATCAATAATTAGAAGCACGTTTTGAAACGGTAGCACGCCGGGAACAGGCCCCCGGCTTTTGAACCGATATCTCGCCCGACCCCAGGGTTGAAGATGTCGGTTCTTTTTTTGTTGTTGAGTGTCTCGGTGAGGGACGCCGCTTGGGCTTGACTACTTGCCGATGCAGAGCACCGGCAAGTGCTCTGCTCGATGCCCCGTTGGAGACCTAAGTGGTGGCGTCACAGAGACCAGTCTCATCATTCAAGGATCGGTCTTACTCCTGCTAAACCACACCAAAAAAAGCACCTTAAGTCGCTTTCTTTCGTAACGTCAGCCACAAGCCAGCCAGAATAGCCACCAACCCCAATCCAGCCCGAGCGGCCAAGGCGTTCCCCAGAATCAGGAAGTCCAACCCGGCTGTCACCACAGGAACCAGATAAAACAGGCTAGTGACATTAACCAGATTTCCACTGCGGATCATGCGATAAAGCAGCAATTGGGCCAACACGGAAATCACCAGACCCAGCCAGACCACCGGCCCCCAAAAGCCCAGCGTGTTGTCCCAGCGAATCTCTTGTCCTAAGCCCAGGGATACCAGAATAAACAAGCCCAGGGATAAGGCGTATTGCAAAGGCATACCCTGTAAGGCACCTACTGGTTGACGCTTTTGAACAATGGTCCCGACCGTAATGCTGAGTAAAGCGGCAATCGAAAATACCAAACCGACTACGGATAAACGGCTGACAATCAGGCTTTGATAGACCACCAGGATCAGGCCAGTTAAAGACAGCGCCAAACCGGCCACACGGGTCAGGGAAAAACGCCGCTCCGTCAAAGCCAAAGTCAGAATCGGTTGGACACCCAAGATAGTGGCCAGCAGACCCGGCGTAATCCCCTGGGCCAAGGTTTCAAAATAGAAAAACGAATACAGCCCGATCATCAGCAAACCACTGATAGCCGGGAGCACGCGTTGCCCTTTCGGTGGCAGCCAGCCGCCATTGAAGTGGCCCAGCAAAACCACCATAGGCAGGGCGATGGCAAAGCGCAGGATCAGCATGGCCATGACTGAGCCATGATCCAAACCCACACGCGTGAAAATACCCGCACTGCCCCAAAGCAGCACGAACAAGGCAATAGCACCCCCTTGGGCGCGAGAAGAAGAAATCATGATGTTCTTTATCTGTCTAAATAAATTAGATTTGTCTGCAAAGACATTCCAGGCGCATCAATCGCGCAGGAGAAAAGAGAAAATCTTAGGAGCAGACGCTGTAGAGGCGTGTGTCGACGAGGACGTCGGACACGACTGCGGCTTGATTGACGACGCCTGGGGCGACGACAGTCAACAGCAAGACAGATGGAGGAGAGCCCGCCCGCAGCGACGCGACCCGCGATAGGGGCAGAGTGCTTGGCAAAGAGGATGCGGGGCGGTTCATGGAATAAGAATCAGATCGTTAAATCGATAAAAGACTGTAGCACAACTTATATTTAGGACGCCAATAGTCAACCGCTAGGGTAATCGCTAGTACAGACGATAGACTCGGCTATGTAAGAATTGCACCGACCGCGATTTTAGATCACGGTGACATTTCCGAATTGAAACGACATCTGCTGCCAATGTTGCCAGCGTTGATGTTGGGCAAAAAGGCCCAGACTGGTTCATCCATTGAATCGGTCTGGGCCTTTTTGTTCGCCCGAGATAAATCCGGCCTCGTGGTTAGGTCGCGAACCATTTTTTTGGAGGCTTATGCCATGTTGGGTGTTGCGCTTTTCTTTATTGGGGCTGTGCTGATTGTTAATGGTGTGGGTTTGACTGGACGTATTGAAAGTCGCGACCTGGCCCCTTTTAACTTGCTGGTGGGGCTGCTGGCTCTGATCATTAATTTGCTGGGTCTACAGCGCGGCGAACAAGCCGCCGACTACTTTGCCGTTGCCGGTGGTTTGCTGTTTGCTTTCACGTATTTGTATCTGGCCGTTGTGCAGTGGTATGGCTTGAAAGGAGCTGGCTTTGGCTGGTATTGCCTGTTCGTGGCCATCAGTGCGCTGGCCTTTGCCTGGACAGCCAGCGATCCGCGTTTGATCGCCATGTGGCTCTTGTGGTCCAGCCTGTGGTTCTTGTTTTTCCTGGCCTTGGGTTTAGGCAAGAACGTACGCATTTTGCCTGCGTACACCATTTTGATTGGTGCCGTGACGTGCTGGTTGCCCGGCACTTTATTGCTGATGGATGCCTGGTAATCAAAGCCAGAATGGAACGCCAGTTGGGAGCCAGAGTAATGCCGTATTTTGGAGTAACCTGATGCTCGCTCGTAGTGTTTATTGGCAGGTCTGTCGACCTGCGCCTCTACTATGCTAGACAGGAGATGGACTTTGGCTCACAACGACCCCGTACGCGTCGGCGTTCTTTATTCCGCAACCGGCATGACCTCCACCATTGGCCAGTCGCAATGGCAGGGGACCAAACTGGCGATTGACGAAATCAACGAGGCCGGAGGCCTGCTGGGGCGTGAATTGGTCGCCGTTTGCTACGACCCGGCCTCCAAGCCCTCATGCTATGCCGAACAGGCCGAGCGGCTGATTGTGCAAGATCGCGTCAATGTGATTTTTGGCTGCTACATGTCCAGTAGCCGCAAGGCGGTGATCCCGATTGTAGAAAAGTGGAACAAGCTGCTGTTCTATCCCACCTTGTACGAAGGTTTTGAGTTCTCAGGCAATGTGATTTATACCGGGGCTGCGCCGAATCAGAACAGTGTGCAGCTGGCGCATTTCATGACCAGTAATTTCGGGGCGCGGGTCTATATGATTGGCTCGGACTATATCTACCCTTACGAGTCCAACCGCATCATGCGCGAGCTGGTGATGCAGCATCCCGACAGCAAAGTGCTGGGTGAGCACTATCTGCCACTGGATGCCAGCGAAAGCGATTACAGCCGCATCATGCAGGACATACGCGACAAGCAACCGGACTTTATCTTTTCCACGGTGGTGGGAGACTCCACCGCCAATCTGTATCGCGCGTATGCCAATGCAGGCTTTAACCCGCAGGCCATGCCTATTGCCAGCTTGACTACCTCTGAGGCAGAAATAGCGCAAATGGGTGCCGAAATTGCCTGTGGGCATTTCACCGCTGCCCCTTATTTTCAATCCATCGAGTCGGACGTCAATGCGCGTTGCCTGGCCAGTTTGCGCAAGCGCTTTGGGGCGGACTGCCACCCAAATCTGTGTTGGGAGGCGGCCTACTCACAGATGTATTTGTTTGCCAATGCGTACCGACAATCGGCCAGTGATGCGATCGGGGATTTGTTGCCCTACCTTCTGGGCAGTGAGCTCGATGCCCCTCAGGGTCGGATCAAAGTCGATCCCAATAATCACCACACTTGGCTTTACCCCCGGATTGGGCGCATCAACGCCGAGGGCGAATTTACGATTGTGCGGCAGGCAACGCGCCCCGTCTCGCCCGACCCGTATCTGGTCACCCATTCGCTGGGCGACTGGACTGCCAAGCTGGATACTTTGGAGACATAAAGCGTGGCCAACTCCTCTTCCTTCGGTGACGAGCCGGCAAACAAGCCTCTGCGAGCGCGGAATCGTTTTCCGCATGCCACCTCGCCGCAGTTAAAGGAACTACGGCAATTAACGATGGTGGTCATGCACCCCGATGATAGTGATGGTCGTTTGCTGACTCAGCAATTGCAGCGTATCGGGTGTTCGGTCCAGACCATCTGGCCACCCACGCAAAACCTGCCTTCAGGGACTGATCTGGTGTTTCTGGCCGTTCAACCGGATCTGTTGCACCTGCGCCTGGATTGGGTGTGCGATGAGGAAGCGCCCACGATTATTGCGGTGGTCAATTATGAAAACCCCACGATTGTGTCGGCGGTACTGGATTTGAATATCCAAGCAATTTTGCCCTCGCCCATTCGCTCGTTTGGTTTGCTGTCTACGGTGGTGTTGGCTCGGAAATACCATAAAGAGCTGCGACAGCAGCGTCGCCTGATCAGCAAGCTGCAGACCAAATTGGTGGGGCAGCGTCATGTGGCACAGGCCAAGACGATCTTGATGCGAACCCATCAGGTCTCTGAGGACCAGGCTTACGATTTGATCCGTGAGCAGGCCATGAACAAACGCAGCACGATCGAAGATATTTCGATTGCTATTGTGAACGCCAGTGAAGTGCTGTCCCTGGGGCAGAAGGGGGCTTCTTTGTCGAGGAACTAGGTGGACGGTATTCCTGGTTCGCTCTGATGCACAGCAAGATTGCGTGTTTATCCGAGTTTCTGGGGCACGCGGAGGCGCAAATGGTAAAGGGGCAGCCCATCTTTGAGACACCCCCCCAGACCGATCAGCCTTGAGATTAGTCAGGCATGTTCGGCATAGCGACTCCCCAACCCAAAGCCTGATACAAGGCAATCACATTCAGATAGGAGCCGGTTTCAGCCATCGCCAGTTCCTGGCGAGTCTGGTTCAGACTGCGTTGGTTTTCCAGCACTTGCTGATACGCGCCAGCCCCCACTTCATAGCGCGTTAAAGCACGCTCATGGGCATTTTCCAGATGCGA
>JBQEAN010000098.1:0-4689 GCA_052109075.1 Alcaligenes sp.
CCTCAGGCGTAAACAGGTTCTGGGGCAGTTGCAGGCACAGGTACATGGGACGGAATGGCCGTGGGCGGCATCAAAGTGGGGTGAAGCGCTAAAGCAATGCTCTCCAGACAAGGCGGGCCACGCCGTTTGCGGATATGCACATCCAGCCAAGCTAGCCCTTGGCTGTCTTGACGGGTTTGTAGTTCAAGACGCAAAGGCGCCGGACTATTGGCTTGGCTGTGCGATGGGCGCAGACAAAAAAACAGGCTGTCGCTATGGCTGGCCAATAGCTGCAATTGGCGTAAGGCCGCCAAGGGAACCTGAGTGGGCAACCAGGCCAATACAGCGGCACAGTGACCATGACGCAGGGCCTGAGCGCTAGCCCACAAGGTGTCGTTCAGGTGCTGGCTGCGTATCCAGAGCAGACGGGCGGGTAAATCACCCTTTTCTTGGGATGAGTTTTGCCGTGCAGGGGGAGCACCACGCCAGAGTTGTTGCATGGGCTGATAAGGTGGTGCCACCAGGACGCGCAAACGTTCTGCCTGCAAGGTGCTCAAGGCGGGCAGCAATAAAGATAGGGCGCTGCTATTTAGGGGGGCGTGAAGCTCGATCAGGCTACCCATTGGCCAGCCTCCACCGGGTAACTGGGCATCCAGAGCCGCAAACCCACTGGATAAGCAGGTGCCTGCGGCATGCGCATAATGTTTACCTGTCCAGAGGGATGGGTGAAGGTCTAAAAGGGAACGGAGTGGGTTGGCCATGCGCTTGCTCCTGATTGCTGTATAAATATACAGTAAATTCGGTTGCCGGCAAACCAGAGCATCTGTTCTGGGGAGGAATTTTTATATACTGTGGCCTTCTGTTTGGCGCTCTCGCATGAATTCTCCCTCTTCTTCCCGCCCAGGCCGTTGTGCACAGTGCCAGCGCCCCTTGGCGCGTTGTCTGTGTCCTTTGATTCCTTCCATTGAGGCGGCTTGCCCCGTCTTGATCCTGCAGCATCATTCTGAAGCCCGGCATGCGCTCAATACCGCGCGTCTGGCGTACCTGGGCTTGCAAGGAACGGCGCTATGGGTAGGGGAGCATTTTGAGGATCTGGAAGCGCGTCTGGCGCAGGCACGTCAGCCTGTGCTCTTGTTTCCGGGGCCAGAGGCTAACGTGGTGGAGTCTGTGCCCCAAGACGAAAAGCCGGATTTGATTGTGGTACCCGATGGCACTTGGCGCAAGGCACGCCTGATTTTGCATAGCAATCCAGCCTTGCAAGAATTGCCGCGATGGCTGCTGCCTGAAGGAGAGGTTTCGCGCTATCGCTTGCGTAAAGCGCCTGACCCTCAGGCGGTGTCTACCTTGGAGGCCATTGTCCGTGTCATGCAGATCATGGAGCCAGGGCGTGATTTCAGCCCTTTGCTACGGCCTTTCGAGCATTTGATTGAAGAGCAGATCCAGGCCATGGGCCTGGATACCTATCAACGCAACTATCCTACTTCCACGTAAAGTTCAGCTCGCGCGGCTGGCCTTCAACGATGGTGGTTTGGCGCTCTTGGGTTTGGCCCTGATACGTCGCAAACACCTTGTAGTTACCGGGCGTCAAGCGGATCAGACAGTAAGGGCCGTCAATCAGGCTGTTCAGCACGGTTTGGTCAGTGCTGGAACGGATGACCAACTGCACATCGGAGATATAGCCGACACGCTCGCCCTGGTTGGCTGAAAAGTTCACGGATAAGGGAAAGGTGCTGCGCACCATACGGAACAGTTGGGCTTCATCGCTGCCTATCCCGCCGCTGATGTATTCGGTCGAGCCGTAGTACTGACTGGGCGGTAGCTCTTGTGAATGCACCATGGGGCTGCTCAATAAGGTCAGCGACATGGCAATGCCGATCAATGAAAGACGAGGACTCATGAGGTTTCCTTGCTTGAAGTGGAGTGGCTAAGCGGGCCATGCGTGGCCCTGTTGCTTTTATGAGGGATTGGGTTCGTTTGGTCAGAATGAAAGTGTGGCCAGGACACAGGCCAATCATGCTGGCGGGTGATCTGGGCATCGGCATTGAAGCTGCGCTCACGCAGTAATCCTTGCCCTTGCTGCGTAATGGCGATCAAGGTGGTGCAGCGAGTGCCGTAATCGGGGCTGACAATAAAGGGGCTGCTTAGGAGACGCTCGAATTCCAGGCTTAAACCGGTCTGCGGCAAATCTGCGTCAGGGGCGACTTCCTGATTGTGCAGGCCCTGGAATAGCCCTTCAAACGCCTGCGCTGAACCATCAAAGTTTTGTGCTTGCAGGGTTTCTTTCAGGAACAGGCTTTTGGGCCAAGGGGTATTGAGCCAGGCATTGCTCAATACATGTACACCTGGCTCCAGCATCTGTGGTTGGCCATCGGGATGGCGGTTGCTGTAATAGCCCAAACGTAAAGGCTGGCCCGCAGTGGGCCATTGCAGCACAAACAGATTGAAACCGGCGTAGTCGTCCCCGTGTTGGGCCAGATGCTCAAGATAATCGTGTGGGGAGCGCTCATCCATTAAGAACTGCGGGATGAGCTCACCGCGAGAGCGTTGCTGGCTGTTTTTACTGCCGGGGGCTTCCCGGTAGTTGGTCAGTAAGGCCAGCCGTCCACGGCTTTGTGTCATACCTAACCACGTACCACCGGCTTGCAGATCCCGGCCAGCCAGAATCTCTGGCTCGTCCAGCCAGGGCTGGGCTGGTTGGCTGGGGCGGGCATGATACTCGTCGCGATTGGCGGCAATGATCAACGGCCAATCTGCATTAATTCCGACGGCGATATAAGCGATGCACATTTGCCGATTGTAGGATGGCAATGAGGGCTTTGGTAGCCAATAAACCGCCAAGTTTCGTTTTTTTTCTCGCTATTGAGAATGCGGCCTTGGCCTTGGCGTTTGTGGGGACAGGGGGGGCTTGCTGGCAGGCAGTAGAACGGCGGTGCTTACATCGCAAAAACAAGCCTTAGCCGTGGCAGCTCAGAAGAGCGTAAGGCTAAGGCTGTCATTGTACGGGGGTCGAAACTAGGTTTTTGGGGATTGATAATCTTGAGCCAAACGCACCACGGTGACACCGGGACGCAGTTGACGCAAAGAGGGCATGACCAAGGTGCAATGATCGTAGGGAGTTAGCAAGGGCTGACCATCCGCATCGCCAATGGCCGTGCCAGCCTCGGGCAAGGTTTCCAGACCCTGCCAGTTTTGACTGAAGCGGACCTGCATGGAGGGCGCGACGATGGCATGGGTGACTTGCAAAATGCGTTGCTGATCCGGGTCAGCCCGACGCCAGTCTTGTGGCAGGTCTGCTGCATCCACAATGCCCGAAGCCAGCAGAAAACGGGCGATTAAATCCAGAGCGATGGCAGGAGTGTCAGGGTCGCCATGAAAGCCGCACTCCAGCAATAAGGAGCGCGCCTCATGCGCATCAGGGTCAGAGAAGCGACCGTAATCTCGCATGCGTACGCCATCTTTGTGCCCGGTATCCACAATCACATGCTCGGGCGCGCCCAAGGTTTGAGCCAGCTCGATATTGCGTGGCAAAGGGCCCGTTAATAATAAGGGGGCGCTAGGCTCGTGCATGGAGTGCAGGTCTAGCAGCCAGTCAGCCTGTTCCAGCCAAGGCAAAAGAGCCTTGGCGCGGCGCTGTTCCTGGGTCTGATCCTGGGATAGCTTGTGATCGCTCCAGACGCGGTTCATGTCCTCGTCTACATAGCGGCTGGCATCGTGCTGTTCAGGATTAAAACGATCAAAGGCGTCCAGATTGCAAAAGGCCAGAATCAGCTTGCCACGGCGGGGCTGTAATTGACTGGCCAGCAGCGCTTTCAAGGCCCAGGCTCCGCACAGCTCATTGCCATGTATCAAGGCGCTGATCATGACGCAGCGGCCTGCGTGGCCGGAGTCCAGACACCACACGCCAGGCACGCCGGTATTGCCCTGACGTTCTTGATGGATGTCGGGGAAAGAAAGGGAAAATTGCATTGTGATGACTCCATCGCCCCGGCCACTGGCCAGGGCGAATGTGCTTTATTCGGCTTGCAGTTTGGCCAGCTCGACCAGACGGGCGTATTTCTCAACCTCTTTGGCCTGGAACTCCGTGGCGTTCATGCCTGGGGCGTACAGCGTTGCGCCATTGGATTGCATCTTTTCCTGCAAAGTGGCCGACTGCAGGCTGCTGTCCAGAGCCTGACGAAGAGTGTTGGCTACCGATTCAGGCAGACCTTTGGGAGCATACAAACCAAACCAGACGTTGATATCTACTTTCTCAAAGCCGGGAGTGTCCGCCAAAGGCGGAATTTCTGGGGCGGCGGGGGACGCATGGGTTTCGGTGATCCCCAACGGTACGATGGCACCGGCCCGGGCTTGTGACAGGCCCGATGACAAGACCAGATAGGCAGTGTCCAGCTGCCCGCTCATCAAGTCCGATACCAGGGGTGGCACGCCTCGATACGGTACGTGCATGGCGGTGGTGCCGGTAGACGCGTTGACCATTTCACCGGCTAAGTGCAGCGTGGTGCCTACTCCCGATGAACCAAAGCTAAAGGCTTCAGGCTTGGCGGCCCGCAGCTTTTGGGCATAGTCCGCCGCGGAGCGAATACCTGACTCTTTAGAGGCGGCCAAGAGCAAAGGTTGAGAAGCAATCATGCCAATGGGCGTGAAGTCCTTTTGACCGTCGTAACGCACGGCCTTATTGATCATGCCGGCGATAATCATCTCGTTGGTCGA
>JBQEAN010000099.1:0-4579 GCA_052109075.1 Alcaligenes sp.
GTTGAACGGGCAAAGCGCTAGTTTAACGCAGGCAGGGGGAGGGGAAAAACCCGGAGTGAGAATTTTGTGACGGGCCATAGAAAGGGGGCTTGTTATTGAAAATCCCGGCTGCGGGCGACCAAGTCACCAATCAAATGGTTCATCGTGACCAGGCGACGTGCAATCAGATGGCAGACAGCGCCGTCACGTTGCCAGACGCCATAGACGCCCATCAGGCGCGATTGCAGCAATGCATTGGATTGCGCCTGCGCCAGCTCTTCCCGAACGATGACATTCACACTGCCCGTTTCATCCTCCAAGGTCACAAAGACAGTCCCTTTGGCGGTGCCCGGACGTTGCCGGGTGGTGACTAATCCACAAGCCCGCGCCAGACGCCGGTCGGGATAATGGTGATTAAGCTGTTCTGCGGTTGCGAAACGCATGGGTTCCAGTTGTGCCCGCAGCAAAGCCAAAGGGTGACGGCTCAGGCTTAGCCCCGTGGCCTGATAGTCGCTAAGCACTTCCAGCCCCACACTGGCACGCCTTAGTGTGGGTAGGGTGTCCGGGGTTTCCGCGTGGCTAAGTAAGCCCGGCTGACTGGGACGTCTTGCATCCCACACACTATGACGACGCTGACGATAGGCGCTGCGCAAGGCGTGGGCGTGTGCCAATGCTTGTTGATCGTGGGCGGATAGGGCCAGCTCCTGGCGCAAGCAGGCCAGATCCAGCGTTTGCCCAAGGTGGTTTTGTCGATAATTCACAATGGCGTGCGCAGCGTGCTCACTTAAACCTTTGACCATATGCAGGCCCAGACGTACCTGGGGGGGGCTGCCCGATTCTGAGCAGACATGGCTGTCAAACTGGCTGTATTGCACATCAACGGGAAAGACCCCTACACCGTGACGGCGCGCATCCTGCACCAATTGGCTGGGGCCATAAAAGCCCATAGGTTGGGAGTTGAGTAAAGCAGCTAGAAAATGATCGGGGTAGCGGGCTTTTAAATAGGCGCTGAACCAGGCCAATTTGGCAAAGCTGGCCGAATGGCTTTCGGGAAAGCCATACTCCCCAAAACCGCTGATTTGATCGAACAAGCGCTGGGCGAACTCTGGGGCATAGCCCTTTGCGTCCATGCCATCCAGCAGCTCTTGCTCGAAAGGTCCTAAGCCCCCTCGACGACGCCAGGCGGCCATGGCCCGGCGCAGGGCATCGGCCTTGTCAGCCGAGAATCCGGCGGCCTCCATCGCCAGCTCCATCGCTTGTTCCTGAAAGATAGGCACACCTAATGTACGTTCCAGCACATGGCGAATTTCGGGGGCGGGGTAGTCTACTTTGCTGTGGTCGCGACGGCGTTCCAGATAAGGATGCACCATGCCGCCTTGAATAGGGCCGGGACGGACAATGGCTACTTGTACGACCAGATCATAGAAACACTCGGGGCGTAGACGCGGCAGCATGCTCATCTGGGCCCGGGACTCGATCTGGAATACGCCTACGGTGTCGGCCCGCCGGATCATGCGAAAGGTCTTAGCGCTTTTTAAGGGAATGTCCTGTAGGCGGAACGGTTTGCCTTTTTGCAGGCTGATACTGTCCAGGCAGCGACGCAAGGCGCTCAACATGCCCAAAGCCAGAATATCGACTTTCAGCAGACCCAGCACATCCAGATCGTCCTTGTCCCATTGCACAATACTGCGCCCTGGCATGGCAGCGTTCTGAATAGGCACCAGCCTGTGCAAGGGCGTTTGTGAAATCACAAACCCGCCCGGATGCTGGGACATGTGACGCGGGAAACCCATTAACTGGCGAGTCAAAGACAGCCATTGATGAGCTTGCACGGGGGGGCATTCAGGAAAACGCGCCAGCACCTCATCCTGGATACCGGTGTCTTTCAGCCAGGCCCGGTCGCATTGAATTAAAGCCTCGATCAAGGCCTGGGGAACGCCCAGTGCTTTACCGGTATCTCGTAAGGCACTACGCCGCCGATAGGTGGTGATGACGGCTGTTAAGGCTGCCCGTTGACGGCCATATTTGCGATAAATGTATTGGATCACTTCTTCGCGGCGCTGATGCTCGAAGTCCACGTCAATATCGGGTGGCTCAGCCCGCGCCCGGCTGATAAATCGGGCGAACAAGGTGTGGCTGCTGGCAGGATCAACCTCAGTAATACCCAGGCAATAGCACACGGCGGAATTGGCAGCTGAGCCCCGACCCTGACACAGGATTCCCTGACTACGTGCATAGCTGACGATGTCGTGCAGGGTCAGGAAATAGGATTCATAGCCCAAGTCTTCAATCAGGCTCAGTTCTTCTTGCAGACGAGCCTGCAAACTAGCGCTGATGCCTTGGGGATAGCGAGCTTGTGCACCGCGCTCAGTTTCCTGGCGTAGGTATTCAATACCGCTCATGCCGGGCGGAACAATCTCGACCGGGTATTCGTACTTGATTTCACTTAAAGAAAACTGGCACAGCTGTTGAATCTGGTCTGTGGTCTCGCGTAGATCAGCCGGGTATAGATTAGCCAGTTGGAAACGACTGCGTAGATGATGTTCGGCATTGCTGGCCAAGGCCCAGCCACACTCTTGCACCGGTGTTTTAAGCCGTATGGCGGCCAAGGTATCGTGCAAAGGCTGGCGTGAGCGCACATGCATATGCACACCGCCCAAGGCCGCGCAGCGTAAACCACACTCCTGTGAGGCCAGGCGGACGGCGCGTATATGCTGCATGTCTTGATCACGCCGATGTAGGCTGATGCCTAAAAATAGGCGGCTGGGAAACAGGTCCAGCAGGCGCTGTGCCTGAATTTGGATTTGTGTACTGCTTAACCCATAAGCCGGTTTGTAAATGACGAGGCAGTCCGGCAGGATTTGGCCCTGTTGTCCTTGGCCCTGTTGTTGCAAAAAAGACCAGTTAATCGAGGCCTCCTGCTTCAAGTCGAGCGACTGATGCAAGGACGAGATGAACTGGCACAGATTGCCGTAGCCTTCCTTATTACGGGGGAAAATCAGGAGTTCATGGGCCAGGGTTTCGTCATCAGGACAGGTGCCGGTGCTGCCGCGCTGTGAACCTGTAGCACCCCAAGCGCCCGTAAAACGGAAACGACTCCCCACCAGAAAACGGATCTCCGGGTGTAGCTTGGCCTGTGCATAGGCGCGTACTACGCCTGCCATGGAAGCGTAATCACATAAAGCCAGCGCTGTGTAGCCCAGTTCTGCCGCACGGCTGATCAGTTCTTCAGGGTGGGAAGCCCCATTCAAAAAGCTGTAGTTGGACAGGCAGTCCAGCTCGGAATACAGCAGGTCTATACCGGGGTTCATCCAAAGACTCCGTGCAAATACCAGGCCTGTTCCTGGCTTAAGTCCCGGTAGACCCAATACAGCCGCCCTTGGGGGCACAGGGCAATAAAGTAGTCTCGCTGCTGATGCCCGGAGCCGCTCCACCAAGCGGTCTGTACCCGTTCCGGGCCTTGAATCAAACGCAGACGTTGATTATCTAGCGAAGGGGACTGGTGGTCATGCTGAAGAGGCTGGGCGGGGTCCAGCATCCAGCATGGGCGTTGCAAGGCAGGGGCTGAGGAGTCAGCGGGTTGATTATTCGTTAGCGGCAGCCATTGATTGGCCTGTTCGGGCAGATGGCTGGCTTGGGCAGAGGGTGTCAAAATTTGCTCGGCTCCCAGTCTGGCCTGTAAGCGCTCCAAGAGGTGCTGGTCTTGTTCTTGCCAGTGGTGCGCATCAGGAAACAGACTGCTGGCATGGGTTTGGCGCGGGTGCAGTTGGTGAGCCTGCAGCACCAGACTTTGTACTGCGGCATGTAACTGCAGCGGCTGAAACTGTTCCTGCCACACAGGTAGGAAATCCTGACTGCGCCAGCAGGATCGAGCCATTTGCAGCGCTACAGGGGTGGCGGTGGGGTGATCTTTATATCGTTCGGTGTGCAGCACCAGTTCCAATCGCCCACAGGCGAGCTGATATTGATTCAACCAGCCTTCCAGCTTGTTCAGCATACGGTTCAAGGCCCGCAGCACCGTGTCTTTGTTATTGGAGGGGGTATCCAGCTCAAGGCGATGTATAAATTGCGGTGCGGCGTGAACCCAATCCAGTGTCCAGCTTTGTGTGCCGTAGGCTTGATCCAGTTGCAATAAAAGAGGACGCAGACCGCGCTGGGCCAGACCATCACGGGGTAGCTGATGCAACTGGCCCAAGGTATGGCAACCCAGGTTGTGGAGCCATTGCAACTGGTCGGCGGGTGGGGTCAGCACCTGTATGGGTAAAGGGCTTAAGCAGGCCTGTAAACGTCGCATACAACGACGCTGCTTGTGTTTGGATAAAGCCAGCAAGCAGGCGGCTCGGGCTGTTGGGGCCAAGGCTAGATAGGGCACAGAGATGAAGGCGTGAAGATCAGCCCAAATTTGTCGGTACAAACGGCGCAAGCCGCCAAACAGCCGGATGCTGGCACTGATATTCAATACCCATAAATCGGTTTGCACCCGTGCCAGTTGAGGACTGTAGCGTAGTAAAACAGCCTGAATACTGTCCTGCTGCTCGGGGGTGGCCTCAGGCGTAAACAGGTTCTGGGGCAGTTGCAGGCACAGGTACATGGGACGGAA
>JBQEAN010000100.1:0-4412 GCA_052109075.1 Alcaligenes sp.
TCGGCGGGTTTTTTTGTGGTGTCGTTTCCAGCTCCGCTGCCTTATACATAAAAAGCCTGGACATTTGCCTGCAAGCTGCGCAGTATGCCAGCCATACCGGCTCGTGGTCTTGTCCTCGCGTTGTTCGCTTACTTTGAGCGAACCAGCCTATTCTTATAAAGAAAACTCATGAAACGCACCGATATGGAAAAGCTCAGCGCCGTCAAATTGCTGGGCAATGTAAAAAAGGCGGGTACACCGCAGCGTTTTGCGACTGAATCCGCTGTTGCTGATCGGCGCGAACAACGTCGTCAGGATCAGGCCGCTGGTTTGGTGTCCTTCCCCGTCAAACTGACCCAACCTGTGATTGATGCCGTGCGTGCCCGTGCCAGCGAGCAAGGTGTGTCCACCAATGAAGTGATTGACCGCTTGTTGGCCCAAGCCTTGGATCTGTAATTCATGCAAATTTGGGTCGATGCGGACGCCTGTCCGGTAGTCATCAAAGAAATCCTGTACCGAGCCGGGCAGCGCTGGAGCCGACACGTCACCCTGGTGGCGAACCAGATGCTGCGCACGCCACCATCGCCCTGGCTACGGGCGGTGCAGGTGGCGCGAGGCTTTGATGTGGCGGACGACTATATCGTCCAACACGCCAGTCCGGGAGATCTGGTCATTACCGCAGACATTCCTTTAGCGGCGCAGGTGCTGGAGCGTGGGGCTTTGGTTCTGACCCCGCGAGGCGAGCGTTTGGATGCCAACAGCATTGGTGAGCGTCTGGCCATACGCGACATGATGGACGAGCTGCGCAGCACTGGCGTGGATACAGGTGGCCCACCGCCCTTTAGCCAGGCCGACCGACGTGAGTTTGCCAATGCGCTGGACCGCCTGATGGCCAGCCTGAAAATCGTCGCCAGATCGTAAACAGACTTGCCACCGGCCCGGCCTGCATGTGAGTCTGTCGCTGGATTGAAATTTTTAAAGTGAAGTGTGCAATGACAGACTCAAACCGCCCCTTGATGAATTTGACTGGACTGAACGAGGCCGTCGCCCAGTTCGCCCGCGAGCGCGAGTGGGATCAATTTCATAGCCCCAAAAATCTGGCTATGGCGCTGACCAATGAAGTGGGCGAGCTGATCGAGATCTTCCAATGGCTGACAGAAGACCAGTCCCGCGAAGTCGGGAACGATCCGAAAACGGCCGAAGCCGTGCGCGATGAACTGGCCGATGTGCAGATTTATTTAAGCCGTCTGGCATCCGTCCTGGGCGTGGATATGAACGAAGCCGTCACCAACAAGCTCGTTAAGAATGCGCAGAAATACCCGGCTGACAAGGTGCGGGGGACGAACAAGAAATATACGGAGTTGTAAGAGAGGTCTGAGAGGATGAAGACACTTAGAAGCTGTACTGCTTTTGAGCCCCAAGTCTGTCTTGATCTCATGTGTGGTGAGACTGAGGACTTATAGCTCGCCTACCATTTCCTCCACGAACCGCTCCATCCGCGCGTGGCGTTCACGCACGATTTCCTGTCCTTGTCTTGTTTGAAAACCTTCAGCCAGTTTCAATAACTTGGCAGGGAAATGATCCAGTGCGTAGCGCTTGTCATCTAAAGAGCGGTTTGCGGCTGTCGGGTCTTCCGGCTCATACAAGCTGGAGCCCATTCGCCCTGCTGTATAGAAACAACGAGCAATACCTAACGCCCCGATTGCATCCAGTCGATCCGCGTCTTGCAAGATGCGCGCTTCCAGGCTGACGGGCTGTATATTGGCCGAAAAACTATGGCTTTGTACTGCGTGGCCCACGGCTTCGCAGTCTTTAGCGGACCAATCCATCTGGCTAAGAATATGCCGTGCCTGTTCGGCTGCCAGGGTAGAGGCCCGAGAGCGCAGGGGCGAGTTTTTCTCTACCGCGACGCAATCATGCAGCAGGGTCGCCGCCAGCAAGATACGCAGATCTCCCCCTTCTTGAGCCTGGATGGCACAGACGTTTTTCCAAACACGTCGCAGATGTGATTGGTCGTGGGAGCCGTCGTTGCTCAGGTTCTGGGTGTGAACCAATAGTTGTGTAGCAAGCTCATCAAAGGGGGCGAAGGGGCTGGGCATGGTCATTGTCTGCTGGGAGAGGTCCCCCAGCATAACGCGAAGCATATGGACCAGGGTAAGCTCAAAAAAGGGCTACTGTTGCCAGTAGCCCTTGAGCGGTTGTTTTGCCTGATTAGAAGTTGCTCAGGCCCAAATCACGAACCGAATCGGCCCAATAGCTCAGGTCTTGATCCACATACACCGTGAATTCGGCCGGGCTATTGGTGACCAGGGTCGCTCCGTTCCCATCCCAGATTTCCTTGATCTTCTCCGTGTTCAAGGCTCGGTGGATGCTGTCTGCCACGGCTTGGACGGTGGCATCAGGCACATCACCTTGCATGAAAATTCCGTACCAGGTCTGGGCGCTGATCTCATCCATGCCCAGCTCTTTCAGGGTAGGTACGTCAGGCAGGGCGGCGGCACGCTCGGGACTGGATACGGCCAGCGCGCGCAAGCGGCCATTGCGTATCTGAGCCACGGCTGACGGCATGGTCTCGAACATAAAGTCCACTTGATCGCCACTGATTAAAGCCATCACGGCGGGGCCGCTGCCTTTGTAATGCACGGCGGTCATGGCTGTGCCGGATTTTTTCTCCAGCTTGCCGGCCATCAGGTGCAGCATGGTTGCTACACCGCTGGTGCCATAGTTCACACCATCGCCTTGCTTGGCTGCCGCCAGCAGGTCGTCCACGCTGTGATAGGGCGAGTTGGCATTGACTACCAACACATTGGGCATGGCGGCGATCAGGGTGACGGCCTTTAAGTCTTTGCGTGTGTCGTAGGGGAAGTTTTTCAACACAGCAGGCGCAATCATGTGGTGCACGGCACCAAAGAGCAGTTGATTGTCGTTGGGGCTGGAGTTGGCCACCATGCTGGCGCCCAGCACGCCGCCGACTCCTCCTTTATTTTCTACAACCACGGTTTGGCCAATTTCACTGCCCAACGCTTCGGCCAGCGGACGGGCTAGTGTGTCGCCTGAGCCGCCTGCGGCAGAGGGGACGATCAGCCGTACCGGGCGCTCGGCCCAGGCGGGGGGAGCTGCCCAGCTTTGGGACGCGGCAGCAAAGATAAAACTGAGGGCAAGTACAACACGGGACCAGGGTTTCATGTCTGTTTACCTCCTCGGTAATTGTCGGTTTAGCCTTTGCCGGAGCCTAGGCTGCCGGGATTGCTGCGCAATTTTTCGATTTGCTCGTGTCGTGGGGTCAGACCCAGACCGGGAGCGTCGGGCATGCGCAGCCAACCTTGCTCGGGCTGTGGCAAGCCGGTGTAGATCTCGGCCATCATGGCGCTGGCCGCCAAATGCCATTCCACGTCGCCTCCATTGAGCAAGCCGCAATGCAGATGGCCGTTGTGGGAGGGGAAAGCGCCACCATTGGCTACCGAGGCGTTAAAGCTTTCTGCCAGGGCGAAGATTTTGCGGGATTGGGTAAAGCCACCCGAGATCAGCACATTGGGCTGAAGGATATCCACCGCTTGCTGCATCAACAGATCGCGAAAGCGATAGGACTGGCCTTCATTTTGACCAGCGGCAATGGTGATGCCGGTGCTTTGACGTAGTTCACGTAAACGCCCGGTGTCGTTTTGCGTGATGGGCTCTTCAAAAAAGCCCACATCCAGATCACGAGCATGACGGGCGATGGTTTTGGCGTGGACATAGTCCAGGCTGCAATTGCCGTCGATATACAGCGGAATGTCGGCTGGTATAGCGTCGCGCACCAGGCTCATGCGGCGCATGTCCTGACGGATCAGTTCGGCCAGAGGGCGGGGCTCGTCACGACGTTGCAGACCATGGTGGCCTACCACCATTTTCAGGCCCTTGAACCCTTGGTCCACACAGTCGAGGGCGACGTTGACCAGTTCTTCCTCTTGCAGGAAAGCAAAGCCAAAGGTGGCATAGGCAGGGACTTTTTCTCGTGCACCGCCCAGCAGTTTCCATACGGGCAGGCCCAGGGCTTTGCCCTTGATGTCCCACAAGGCAATGTCCAGTGCGGAGATCGCGTGCATGGCATAGCCTGTCTGGCCGCGAGGGCACACATTCCAGTACATGCGATCCCACAACCGCTCGGTGTTCAAGGGGTCTTGCCCGATCAGGTCGGTAGCCAGAATATCGTTGATGGTGCTGGCAACGGGGTGCTCTTCGGTAATGGCGCTAAGCCCATAGCCGGTGATGCCTTCGTCCGTTTCAATTTCCACATGACAGATGGCCAGATTGGTGGGTTTTTTGATGCCGGCGCTATTGAACTCAAAAGGCACGTTCAAAGGAATTGCGCGTACTGCCGTGATTCTCATGTTCCTGTCTCCTCGCATTTTTAATGCGCTTACATGTAATTGTTTTAGGTTTATAACGTTTTG
>JBQEAN010000101.1:0-4402 GCA_052109075.1 Alcaligenes sp.
TGTACATTTTCGATCAGACAGGGAAGGCACGGTATTTGGCCCCTGATACGGAATCTGTACAGGTACTGGCTGATGGCGTGCGTAGCTTGCTGCCATAGAGCAGCGCCAAGTTCTGGCCTTTTGCCTGAGTAGCAGCTTGGTGCACCGTTTTGCGGTGCACCACCCAAGGTTTACCGATGTCAGTTTATTTGTCTCGCAAAGCCGACTGAGCCTGACGTAGGGCGGTACGCAGACCCTCTTCCAGTACCGGATGGTAAAACGGCATGGCCAGCATCTGATCCAGCGTCAGGTCCATCTGCAACGACCAAGCCAGCAAGTGAGCAATGTGCTCAGCCTGAGGCCCCACCATCTCCGCTCCCAGAAAGGTGCCATTCTTATCCGCATACACATGCAGCACACCACGGTTCACCAGCATGACACGGGCACGGCCTTGATTAGCAAAATTCACGCTACCCGTCACCGCACCTTCAGGCAATGACTTGAACGGCGTACCCACTACCGCCACCTGTGGGTCGCTGAAGATCACAGCCATACGGGCTCGACGCGCCATCGGCTCGTCCTGGCCATTGCTAACAGCCTGCAAAGCAGCCAAACGACCATCATCAGCGGCCTCATGCAAAATGGGCGCACGCTGATTGACATCTCCTGCCAAATAGATGGATGTGCGTTGAAGCTGCAGGCTGGCCGGATCATACACCGCACGTCCTTTGCTATCCCATTGCACGGGTGTGTTTTCCAGGCCCATATTGTCCAGTTGGGGACTACGGCCCGCCGCACCCAACACATAGTCGTAATCCTCGAGCACTTCCTTGCCATCAATCTGCAAACGCACGCGCGCTTTGCCCTCGACCAGTTCGCTACCCAGAACCGCCACATCGGCACGCAGGTTCAGTTCCTGAGTAAAAATGGCGCGTCCCGCCTCGCGTACTTCGGGATCCGACAGACCAGCCAGACTTTGACTACGATTGATAATAGCAACGTCCACGCCCAAGCGAGACAGAGCCTGACCGAGCTCCAGACCAATCACACCCGAGCCCACCACCAGCACCCGCGTGGGTAAGTCTGTCCAACTGAATACGTCTTCGTTGCTGATCAGTCGATCACCCAAGGCTTCCAGCTCTTTGGGACGCACCGGTAAGGAGCCGGTGGCAATAATCACATGGCCTGCGGTGATGCGGGTGTGATCGCCCACTTCCAGTACGTGTTCGGACACAAAGCGGGCATGGCCACGCACTTTATCTTCGGCATCAAAGCCTTCTACATCGTCAACCACAAACTGCACAAAGCGATCCCGTTCACGACGCACTCGATCCATGACCTCTTTGCCATCAATACGGATATCGCCATCCACATGCACACCAAAAGGAGCAGTATGACGCGCGTGATGCGCCGCGTCGGCAGCGGCAATCAGTAACTTGGACGGCATGCAGCCAACCCGTGCGCACATCGTGCCGTAGGGACCCGACTCGATCATCAGGGTTTTTTTCCCAGCCCGTTTGGCCGTACGATACGCTGTCATGCCCGCTGTCCCCGCTCCAATCACGGCCACATCACACTGAATTTCTTTCATATACGCTCCTTGGGTTCGTACTGGGGCAATCAGGAGCCTGATGACCTACCTCACCGCCCGTTCTACAATGTGCAGAATTGATCCTTTCAATCATAACGCAGTCCCCTTGCACTGCCCGAGGAAAGCCCATGCTGATTAGTGAAGCGGCCCGCCTAAGCGGCCTGACACCCAAGATGATCCGGCACTATGAAGACCTGGGATTATTGAATAGCGAGCGGGCTCCCAATGGTTACCGCGTTTACCAAGCTCAGGATCTGGATACTTTGCACTTTATTGTTCGGGCCAAGGACCTGGGTTTCAATCTGGCCGACATTCAGCAATTGACCAGCCTGTGGCGCGATGAACAACGCCCCAGCAGCGAGGTCAAGCAACTAGCCCAGTCCCATATCAAAACACTGGAAAGCCGCGCCGCCCTGCTGCTGGATATGGCCGCAAAGCTGCGCGTACTGGCCGAGCAATGCCAAGGGGATCACCAGCCCGACTGCCCGATTTTGGATGGGCTGGAGGGTTCTCATTGCTCAGTACATGGCTCACGCAACTAGCACAGCAGCCAGAGCACCCAGACGCTTGAACAAAAAAAGCTTCTCAAACCCGCTTAGGGGTCTGAGAAGCAGTAATACATCACCTGCCTCAAGATCGCTTAAGAGCCAGCCATCAGATTAGGCAGCCACACCGAGACTTGTGGGAACAAGGTCAAAATAACGAGCACGACCAAGGCTGTGAACAGGAAAGGAGCAATCCCGACCACACCGCGCTCCAAGGAGATGCGCGCCAACAAGGAGGAAATGTTCAAGCACAGACCAGCTGGTGGAGTAATCAAACCAATACACAGGTTCACCACAGCAACCACCGTGAAGTGCGTCGGATCAATGCCCAGTTTCATGGCAATGGGATAGAGCACAGGAATCAACATCACCAAGGCCGCGTTGGTTTCCAGGAACATGCCCACAATCAGCAACAGCACATTGACGAACAACAAGAACAACAAGGGGTTGCTGATGTTTTCCAATACAAAGGCGGAAATGGCTTCAGGAATGCTGACATATGCCAACAACCAGCTAAAGACACGTGCTGCAGCGACAATAATCATGATCACGGCGGTAGTATGGGCCGCACCGACCAAGCTATCGACAAAGATTTTCCACGTGATCTGACGGTAGATCAGCGTACCGACCACCAGGGCGTAAATCACCGCCATGATGGCCGCTTCGGTAATGTTGAAAATGCCGCTGCGAATACCACCCAGAATAAAGACGGGCAGCAACAGTGCGAAGGCAGAATTTTTAAACGTCGTCCAGATTTCGCGGCCCGAGGCTTTGCCTTGGGTCGGGAAATTATTGCGTTTACTGATCCACCAACTCATCACCAGCATGGACAGCATATACAGCACGCCTGGCACGACACCGGCCAGAAACAAGGTCGTAATCGATTGTCCCGTCAGCACGGCCACGACGATGAACGGAATGGATGGCGGAATGATGGGGGCCACCACGTTTGCTGCTGCAATCACACCGCCTGCAAAACCGGGAGGATAGCCGGAGCGGATCATGGCCGGGATCATGATGCGGCCCAAGGCACTGGTGTCTGCCACCGCAGAGCCGGAAATCCCGGCGAACATGCCCGAGGCCAGTACGCCACTCATGGCCAAGCCGCCTTTGAAGCGCCCCAACAAGGCATTGGCAAAATCCAGCAGTCGACTGGTCAACCCGCCAGAGGTCATCAGGCTACCGGCCAATACAAAGAAAGGGATCGCCAACAAGGAAAAGCTGTCCAGACCGCTGAATAATTGCTGGGGAACCGCCATCAGGCTGATGTCACCCAGTGCCACTAAGGCGGCCAGTACGCCCGCCGTGATGGCAAAGCCGATCGGCATGCCGATCAGCATGAGGATGAGCGTAAGGAGGGTAATTAAGGTTACGGTGATCATAAAAGGTATTTTCCGTACTTAGGGATGCTCATCGGCACTGCCAGAGGTCCAATCGGGCTGTGTGCCCAAGCGGATCAACAGCAAAATCACTACGCACAAGCCCATCCCCAGCCACAAAGAGGCATATACCCAGGACATGGGAATATCCATGGCGGCCGACAGCTGAACAGCATTGATTTGCGCAAATTCCCAACCGTAATAGGTGATGCTTAGCAAGGTAGCCAACATCAACAAGTCGCGAATAACTAATACGCGTCGTTTAAGTTTTGTTGAAATGTGATCCAGCAAAATCGTGACCGTGACGTGACCACTACGGCGCAATACGGCCGCACTGCCCAGCAAGGAAATCCACACCATCAAGAAGCGGGCTACCTCCTCACTCCAGGAGGACATATCTTTCAGGACGTAGCGCGAGAAGATTTGCCATGCAATAACCGCACACATTACAAACATCATGCTGCCGACAATCCAATCCAGCGCCTTTTCAATAACAGACGCGGTTTTATCGGCCCAGTTTTCTGTTTTGGTCGGTACGTTGTTAGTTGTCATAACTTTTACCAGTGGGGTCGGGGCATAGCGGCAGGCCATACCCCGATTTTTTCATTATTGAACAGCGCGGATCTTGTCCAGCCAGACCTGCAGCTCGGGGAACTCTGCATCCATAGCTTGGATCTTGGTCGCAAAGGCCGCACGGTCTACCGTGTTAAATGCCATGCCTTTGCCGATCAGGAACTGCTTCATGTTTTCTTCTTCCACGATCATGTGATCCGTGGCTTCTTTCATCACGCGCTCGCCCTCTTCCTGCAGAATTTGCCGTGTTTCTTCCGGCAGCTTCTTGAAGTAAGCGTCCGAGTAGATCAAGGTCATGGCGCCAATGGTGTGCTGGGTTTCAGCCACGTTCTTTT
>JBQEAN010000102.1:0-4216 GCA_052109075.1 Alcaligenes sp.
AGAAAGCCACGAGGATCGCAAGCAGCGGGCTTTGTTTTTCAAGCACAACAAGCAAGGTTTGAAGGATTTGTGCGCTGGTATGGTGGTGATTACGAAAGGACGAGCCATTCCGGCGGCAGCCCGTTTGGCGCAACATACCTTGGGCCGAGTGCTGGGGCTACGTTTTGCTTTTGTCTCGGACGAAGGGGAGGCACGTGCGGAGGCCAGTCGTTTCTTGACACTTTAAACAGCGTGCTTATCTGTTGAGTGGGTTTGTAACGATAAAGTGGCCTTGCCTTGAATGCTTTCAAAAGCAAGCAGGCAAGGCGCTGTAGCTAAACGTGCCTCTGGTCTCTGGCTCCAAATGTGAAAAGAATTTAGCACGTCCTATCGACGTAAAAAGGCCGCGCCATGTGGCCTTTTTGTTCGTGGGTGAAAGCAGACATTTTTTGACTTGGAACGGTGCCGGTGTCAGGTCTTAGTGTCCAAGGACGAATCTAAACAGACACCTGAACAAGTAATGGAGCAATTGGCGGCGGAAAATCGGCAACGTATCTATGTGGACGGCGGGCAACTCATCCAGTCCTTTCTGCGTGCAGGTTTGGTCCACGACATGATTCTGTCCACCATGCCCGTTTTGATTGGTGAGGGACGCAGATTGTTTGGCAGTGTGAATCAGGAGATGGATTGGAGCCTGGTTTCCAGCCAGAGCTTTCCTTCCGGTCTGGTGCAGTCTTGTTGTCGACGTAAACCGTGAGCCGTGGGCGAGGACGCCCGGCGGGGGGAGCCGGCCTGACGCTGGAGGACATTTTGAAGGCCGGTCTGGCGCTGCTGGACGAGGACGGTGGTGAGCAAGGCTTGAGCATGCGGGCTTTGGCACTTTTTGCAGTACCTGAAGCGTTGGCGGGGGTAACACGCGACATTACAGATCGCTTGCGCGTGCTATTAGTATCCCTCACTCCGGAAGCAGAGCTCTGGCTGACTATTCTGCTTGATCATGCGCACGGCTGCGGGTTGCCAGCCTCTGCGATGGCGGATGGGCAGAGTCTGGAGGGCTTGTATCAGCAGGCTTTGGATAAGCTGCTGGTGTGTCTGTCGGCACAGTGAAAATGGTTAGCGCGGCCTGTATCTTCCCCGTTTGATAGGGGCCGCAAGTATTCTGCCACCGTTCGTGCTTTTATAGATGGCAGGACGCGCATTAGGGGCTCTTTTGATGAGGCCATATCAGGCAACCGACCGGATTACTGTACTGTGGTCAGGGTGTTGGGGTTTTAAGCTCTAAGGTGGTGTCTAGACGAATGCGCTTGAAGTCTGAAACCAGCACCTGAATCCGAATATCCCAGCTGGCAAGATGAGGCAGCTCTAAAGGGTTGATCTCCCATTGATTTGGCGAATGGGGATGGGCGGCGAAGGTAATGGACTCAACACCGGCTTGTGGATTGGTAAAGATCACCTCAACCTCTTGCGCCTTCAAGGGGCTGAAATCGGGTTCAAATAAAGAGAGTGTCAGTGTGGCCGTCTGCGGTGGACTGGCCGGGGTATAAACCAGATCCGCCATGCCCGCATCCGTATGGATATGAGCAGAGATGCTGGGCGTTGAAACGTGTGCCAAAGCGCGTGGTGGCGGCGTAAAACGCCACAAAGCCAGAACCGCCAGAATCAGCACGACTAGCAGGTATTCCACTTTGACGACGCGCAGCATGCGAGAACGGGCATTGGCTTGTTGATTCAATACAGCCTGGCTCAGGCGGTGGCGGTTGTAAGCCCCTAATCCCAACAGTAAAACGACCAGCAGTAGTTTGACGCTCAGAACCTGTCCATACGCGCTTTGCCATAGAGACGAGACTTGGTCGAATTGAACGTAAATCAGTGCGGCACCACTGCCCAGCAATAGGACTAAGGCGGCTGGAATCAGGCGCGAGAACCTGGCCAGTAGTTGGGGTTCTTGGCCCCGCTTCAATGTAAAAGCCAAAGGCAGCAAAGCCCCAATCCAGAGCGTCAAGGCGACGACATGGAACCAGACGCTGGGTCGAGCCAGCCAGACCGGCTCGGCTGTGCTGGCATGGCCGCTGGCTGCTAAAGAGCTAGCCAATAAAAACAGTGCCAAGGTTGCCAGCAGGGTTTGACCGACCCGATGAGCCACTTGCCAGGATAGCGTCGCACAGAGCACGGCAAGCCAAGCCAATACCGCAGCAAGTCCCATCGACGTCGTCGCAGCCGTTTTCCAGACTATGGAGCTGAACAAGGCTGACAGCGGTAAATCTAGAGCATCCACTCCCACCAGCCCCAGGTTTAGTAAAACGGCCCCTGCACCCAAGGCTAGAGCAGACAGGACGAAACGACCTGCTGGTGCGGGTAGTTGGTCTGTGGACGGTATCTGGGATCTATAAATCGACCAACCTATGCCGGTGAATAGCCCCAGATAGCCCAAGAGACGGGCCAGCCAGATCACGCTATTTCTGAGCGGATCGCCGCTACGCCTGTCCACCGTCTGGGTGCTGGGCATACCGACGGAGAAGGTGAGTGTGCTGCCAACGGGATGGCCGTCGGCCGAGATGACCCGCCAACTGACGCCATAGGTACCGTGCGCATCCAAGGCAGGCAGCGCCAATTCCAGTGCATTGTTTTGTATTAGAGGCTCTTTTAGGTCCTCGGTGGAGCCGTCGGGCCGGACCAGTTTCAGGACCAGCGGCGAGATTGACTCGTTAAAACTCAAGGTGACGGTGTGGGGAGCGTCCTGTAAAACAGCGCCACTATTGGGCGTGCTGGCAATTAAGGAGGCATGTGCGTAAAGCCGGGGAGTCCAGACTAGCACGGTGAAGGCCATCAACAAGATGATCAGTCTGGGCAAGCCGGTGTACACGAAGGCGCGACGCATGATCTGCGTATGCATAAGGTTTCCTTCAGGTGGATGCGCGCCACAGACGCGCATCCGTGGCCTGTACGGTTAAGGCTTGGGCAGCAATTGCACGCTGGGGGCGGGCGCATCCGAATGGTCTGCCGCCTCTTTTTTATTGGCAGTGGCTTGGTCTATCCAGCGCTCTACGCCCTGTTCACACTCTTGGATAACTGGAAAATACAGCGTACTGCCCGGCTTGAGCTCATCGCTTAGATAGCTGATGAACACGAACTCGTCATAGTGCTCATCCTGCAAGGGGCCACCGGCCCAGACCACTTCCTGAACTCCGGAACTGACTTTGGCTCCCCAGCGGGTGTAGGCCTGTTTGTAGTCGCCTTTAACCGTTTCCAGGGTCCAGCCTGCTTTGGGCTGCGGCTTGATACCGACCACACCTTCAGGAATTTGGACGCGAATTTTAGTAGTGGCAGAGCCCTTGCAGCCATGAGGCACAGTCAGAACAGCTTTGTAGCGACTGCCTACCGGGGCTTGCTTGGTTTGCAAAGAAACGTGTGCGACGGCAGAAGAAGCGAACAGAACAGCAGCCATGCCTAGAACGGCACGCAAAGCGGGAGAAGAAATCAACATGAAAAACCTCGGCGAGATAGTAAAAACAGGGTCCGTCAGGGACGGCTATCAGGACGTATCAAGCGAGGTGGGCGGGCGGGGCGCGTGAGCCTAAAGGTGGGCCCCGAGCAGGAAGTGCGGACCGGGTCTGCTGGATATCGGCCAGCAAAATGGGTCGATACGCAATCAGACCGATTAGGACAGGGGCATCCAGCGTAGACAGTAAAGCGGGCGAAGCCGCCATGCCAAACGGGCAGTCTTGCGGATTTTGGTGGTGGTCGGAGTCCTGCTGGGTGTCTTGGCCCAGCAGATCAATCCAGAGCGTATTGGCCGGATTGCCTGTCGAACATAAGGTAATGGCAAAGCCGTTATCTTGTGCCGAGTGGGTCGGCATATAGCCCGCCGGGATAATGGCGCGACAGACATAGGCCAGCAGAGCCAGGCAAAACAGAAGTTGCCAGACTCGGATTTCGCGAAGAACGAAACGGGGACCTAGGGCGCGCATGCGGAAAAGTATATTACAAAACTGGCCGCTGCCTGATGAGGGATTAAGTCCTTATATGGGAGCAAACCATAGTGAGGCTGGGGCTTGTAAGCTCAGGTTTTAAGGCTTTGAATGGTCGCTACCGCTACGTGAGTTGCCAGGGTCAAGGGCTGGCGGTAGTGTTTTTACTTTGTCGCCGGGTATGCCCCGGTGTTCGGTTTCTGGCGCACGTACACGCTTAAGGAAAGCCAGCACATTGCCCTATAAAGGCCGGCCGTGCGGCCACGCGA
>JBQEAN010000103.1:0-4215 GCA_052109075.1 Alcaligenes sp.
ATTGATGAGCGCACAGCCCGACTCACGATTCAGGAGGGGAAATACCATCAGGTCAAGCGCATGTTTGCGTCCTTGGGGAATCTGGTTCAGACCTTGCATCGTGAGCGTATTGGTTCTCTTGTATTGGACGATAGTCTGGAGCCGGGCGAGTCACGTTATTTAACTCCAGCCGAAGTACAGGAGCTGGCGGCAGGGAGTTGATGCAGCCATTGATTAGGGACATGTGCAGATCGCTCTGGGCTAATCGACGCGACATGAACGGTTTCTGCCATCAGACCAAGCAAGGCGTAGGTGCCTTGCTTGAATGCTTTACCATTGACGCCTATTTAGGCAACAGTGGTCCAAGCGTCTCAGCCAGTGCTGCCTGCATCGCATTACCGATGAATGAATCTCCTTGACGGTTCAGGGCCGTCGCTGCCGCCGCTCTGTCTCGTGCTTCTTTGTTCTGGCTCAGCTTGGTCTTGCCGATCAACTGTGTGATTTCAATTTCAATTCCCACAATAGCCTTTAGCATGGCATCGATATAGTCCTTGGGCCCATCCGTCATCTTCCAGGGCACAGGCTGGCTGGCTTCATGGATGCGGGTCAGGCGGGCCACTGCGCCGCGCACATAGCGCTCGTCATCGCGTATCGTCACCCGTCCGTAGGCGTGAGCCACAATGTAATTCCAGGATGGCACTTGCTTGTGTGTCTCGAGTTTGCTGGGAAACCACTGTGGAGAGATATAGGCGTCGCCGGCTCGAAACACCACCATCACTTCGTCACCATTTTCCAGGTCTTGCCACACGGGATTGTTCCTGGCGACATGGCAGTGCAGTACGCCTTGTGTTCCTTCTTTAGGGTGCAGCATGAAGGGCAGGTGGTTGGCGCTCAAGCCACTTTTCCCATTGGCAACCAGGATGCCTAAAGGGTGCTGGGCGATCAGCTCGTGCAATTGTTCGGGGCGGGATTCATTGAAGTGAGCGGGAATATACATTGCAGTCTGGGCTAAGGTCTTGGGATTCGAGGTCAATGTGTCTATTATTGGTCTATTCTGGCTTACCGCCTTGTACCAGTTTGACGCTATTTTTATGGACCACAAACTATGTCCAGAACTGCACATAACCCGAAGATTCCATCTCTTGGTGAACTGGACCGCAGTGCGGGAGCATTAGGGCGTCAACTGGCTCAGAAACTGCGTGATGCGGTTAAAAGCGGTGCGCTCAAATCGGGTGAAGCTTTACCCTCGACGCGCGCCTTGGCCAGCTCGCTGGGAGTTGCTAGGGGTACGGTGGTGGAAGCGTTCGAGCAACTGATTGCCGAAGGTTTCTTGGAGTCCTCTCCTGGCGTAGGCACCTACATTGCCCATACATTGGCCGGTCCCAAACGTCAGGCTAAAAAACGTGTTGATCTGCCCCTCCCAGCCCAGCCTGCACCACCTTCTGCCGAACCCTTCAATACAGTTGCTGCCCAGTTCGAGCCGCTGCCGCCCGTACCATTTGCGGTTTCGATTCCGCTTGGTGCCGCTTCGCCTGGCCCAGTATGGCGACGTTTGGGGAATCGCTTGCGGGCGCACGGTTTGGGGGCGCCCGGAGGCTACGGCGATCCGCAAGGTGCTTTGCCTTTGCGGGAAGCGATTGCCGAATACGTGCGCCGATCTCGTTCGGTACGTTGTCAGGCCGAGCAGGTGATTGTGACGACGGGCACTCAGCAAGGCTTATTTCTGGCTTGTTTGGTCTTGATGGGTCATGAAGACTTTGCCTGGGTGGAGAATCCAGCCTATCCAGGGATCACTGCCATTCTGAATACCGTGGGTGCGCCTGAGCGTATGGTTCGTGTGCCGGTGGACGAGGAGGGCTTGGATGTAGAGGCGGGGATACGCTTGCAAGCCGATGCGCGGGTGGCGTTTGTGACGCCGTCGCATCAATATCCTTTGGGCATGCCCATGAGTATGGCGCGGCGTAATGCCTTGCTGGCGTGGGCGTGTGCACAATCTGCCTGGATCGTTGAGGATGATTACGACAGCGAGTTCCGTTATTCCGGGCATCCATTTCCGTCCATGCAGGGCCTGGATCCGGAGCGGGTGATTTATCTGGGGACTTTCAGCAAGGTGCTGTTTCCGTCCTTGCGCCTGGGCTATGCGATTGTGCCGCCTCAGTTGGTGAAGGCATTTTGTGGTGCGCGAGTCTTGCTGGATCGGCACCCACCCAGTGCGGACCAGCATGTCTTGGCCAGCTTTATTACAGAGGGCCATCTGGAGCGCCACATCCGGCGTATGCGCGGAGTCTATACCCACTGCCGCAGCCATCTTTTCGAGATTGTGCGCGAGGTTTTGTCAGGCGATATGGCTAGCTTGCAGCCCGGCGATCAAGGCATGCATTCTGTGTTGTGGCTGGCCTCGTCTATTGATGATGTGGCCGTGGCCCGGCGGGCGCTGAAAGAGGGTGTTGCTGTGCGTCCAGTGTCTACCATGTATCAAGCAGGCAATGGGCCGCCGGGGCTGATTTTGGGTTTGAGTGCTTTTAGTCGAGAACAGATGACGCGGGCTGCTAACAAGTTGGCGCGTATTATTTCCGAGCTTGCAGAGTCCGCTAAGACCAATCAATTCTGAACCGGATGCAAGGCAGTGCCTGCCGCCAGCCGCAATGCAGCACCCATATTTTGTAAGGTATCGGAGCGAATTGTGGCGTGCTGCCAATACAGGGGGACATCCAGCCAGCGAGCGGGGGCGATCAGCATCAGCTCTTGTGTGGCAAGCGCATCATTGACCAACGATTCGGGGGCCAAACACCAGCCCAGACCCAGTGCAGCGGCTTTCACGAAACCGGTTGAGGTAGGCAGATAGTGAATGGGAGGGGCAACCGTTGCCTGGGTGATTTGGCGGATAAAGCGCCATTGCAGCTCGTCCTTGCGGTTGAAGACGATCATGGGGGCCTGATCTAGCGAGCTTGCATCCACGCCTGTAGCGAAATGATCCGCGATGAACTCTGGCGAGGCGATAGCCTGATAGCGCATGATGCCCAAAGTCTGAACGTCGCAGCCTTGTAAGGGGGTGGGCTCGGCGGTGACGGCTCCCAGCACGGAGCCATTGCGTATCAGGTCCAGTGTGTGGTCCTGGTCGTCAACACGCACATCAAACAAGTAGCTGTGTTCCTGGCTTAGCTGTGACAAGGCTGCCAGAAACCAGGTGTCTAACGAGTCACTGTTGACCGCGATGGCAATGGGGCGGCGGGGGCCATTTTTTTCTGGCAGGAAATCGGTCAGTGCTTCCGCTTCCAATACTTGCATGGGGCGCACCCGCCGCAGCAATAACTCACCTGCAGGAGTGGGGCGACATGGCGGTTGGCGCAGGACCAGAACTTGCCCCAGTCTGTCTTCCAAGGTTTTGATTCGTTGCGAGACGGCCGAAGCGGTGATGTACAGCTTGCGTGCTGCCGCTTCAAAACTGCCTTCTTCCAGGACCGCCGTAAAGGCCCTCAATTGCGGATTCAGTAGATCCATACCTAAACCTTGAATTAGTATTTCTTAATATAATGCAGAGAAATTAGCTTTTCTTAAACTCTGAGTGACAGCACCATAGCGCAGTTTTTAAGTTCACGGGATAGATCTCATGTTGTTTTCCGTTGCAGCTACGGGCTTTCTGACGGGGGCGGGCCTCATCATGGCCATTGGCACGCAAAATGCTTTTGTGTTGCGTCAGGGCTTGCAGCGCAGTCATGTCGGCCTGGTAGTAGGAATATGCGCACTGGGTGACATCGTGCTGATTTTGAGCGGCGTGGCAGGTATTGGCACTTTGGTGCGTGAGTGGCCTGACTTGCTGCAAGTACTGCGTTTCGGTGGGGCTGCATTTCTTGCCTGGTATGGCTTACAGGCCGCGCAACGCACCTGGAAGGGAACTGGTGGCTTGATGGCGGGGCGGGGGAGTGAGGCCAGTCGTCGCCAGATTTTGCTGACCTGTCTGGCTTTTACTTTCTTGAATCCCCACGTGTATCTGGACACAATGGTGCTTCTGGGCAGCTTGTCCACTCCTTATCCGGGGCGTTTGCAGTGGAGCTTTGCCTTCGGTGCTTGTGCCGCCAGTGTTTGCTGGTTCTTGGCTTTGGGTTTTGGTGCCCGGCTCTTGCAGCCTGTCTTTCGCCAGCCCCTGGCCTGGCGTGTGCTGGATGGCAGCATTGCGGTCTTCATGTTGGCCCTGTGTGCCTTATTGCTGTTGCGACCCTTGAACTAAGCCGTGCT
>JBQEAN010000104.1:0-3702 GCA_052109075.1 Alcaligenes sp.
TCAACGCCGTTGGCTTTGAGGATTATTCCAAGGCCTTTGTCAAACATATTGACAGCACCGACGCGCGTGAGCTGATGGCCCGTTTGCATGACTTCGATGCCCAGCGTCTGGAGGTTATGGACCGTGCCGGGATTGAGTACGTGGTGCTCTCGCAAACCGGTCCAGGCGTACAGGTAGAAAAGGATGTGTCGGTTGCCATCGAGCGCGCACGTCAGAATAATGATTTCCTGGCGCAGCAAATTGCGCACCATCCAGATCGTCTGGGCGGCTTTGCTACTTTGCCCATGCAAGATCCGGCTGCGGCTGCGCAAGAGCTGACACGCGCGGTACAGGACTTGGGTTTGAAAGGCGCTCTGGTCAACGGTCACACGCATGGCGTGTACTACGATGGCCGCGAATATGATGCTTTCTGGGAAACTGTCCAGAAGCTGGATGTGCCGTTTTATCTGCATCCTTTTGATGCTTATGAAATGCCGCACGCTTACTCGGGTCACCCAGAGCTGATGGGTGCAACATGGGGCTGGGGTGTAGAGACCGGCACCCACGCGCTGCGCATGTTGTTTGGCGGTGTGTTTGACCGTTGCCCGGAGGTGAAACTGATCCTGGGTCACATGGGTGAAGGCCTGCCATTCCAGCGCTGGCGTTATGACAGCCGTTTTGCGGTGTACCCGCACGGCGTCACCTTGAAGCGCAAGCCGTCCGAGTACATCGGCAGCAATATTCTGATCACCACCTCCGGCGTCTGTTCCGCCCCGACACTGATGGGCGCCATTGGTGAAATGGGTGCCGAGGCGGTGCTGTTCTCCGTGGATTACCCATACGAATCTACCGAGTTGGCCGCTGACTTCATCGAAGCAGCACCGATGGATGACAAGACCCGCGATCTGGTTTGCTACGGCAATGCGGCTCGTTTGTTCAAGCTGGACCGGAGCTAAGCATGAGCACTTTTCTGTATGGCGCTCATGTCCATGCCAATGGCATTCGTCAACATTATCTGCGTTTCGGTGGTTCCAGCGAAGGGCGCGATCAGCGTCCAGCGGTCATCATCGTTCCCGGCATTACCAGCCCGGCCGTGACCTGGGGCTTTGTGGGTGAGCAGTTCGGCAAGCACTTCGATACCTATATTCAGGACGTACGTGGTCGTGGTTTGAGCGAAGCGGCGGAGGGCATGGACTACAGCCTGGACGCCCAGGCCGATGACTTGATCGCTTTGGCCCAAGCACTGGGTCTTAAAGACTACATCGTGGTTGGCCACTCGATGGGCGCACGTATTGGTTTGCGTGCCGCGCATAAGAACAGCGATGGCCTGAACCGTCTGGTCATGGTTGATCCACCTGTGTCTGGCCCAGACCGCCGTGCTTACCCGTCCAAGTTGCCGTGGTATGTGGACTCCATGGCCATGGCTCGTAAAGGCTGCACCGCGGAAGAGATGCGTGCCTTTTGCCCGACCTGGACCGAAGAGCAATTGCAATTGCGTGCTCAGTGGCTGCACACCTGCCACGAGCCTGCCATTCTGGCCAGCTTTGAAGGCTTCCACACCGACGATGTACACGTTGATTTCCCGCACTTGACGGTGCCTGCTTTGCTGATGACCGCTGAGCGTGGCGATGTGGTGCGCGATCAGGACGTCGCCGAGATTCAGCAACTGGCCTCAGGCGTTCAGCACGTACGCGTGCCCAATGCCGGTCACATGATCCCTTGGGATAACGAAGCAGGCTTCTATGAGGCCTTCGGTGACTTCCTGGGCCAGCGCCTGGTGTGATGTTGATGGGGCCGCGTGGGCGGCCCGTCGTGATACAGATGCTCCGCGCTCGCGTTGGAGCCTTTCACAAGGAGAGACAAGATGGCAGTAAGTGATTACCAACTTATCGAGGCGTGGCAGGAAGTGCTGCGTCTGTCCAAGCTGCAAGCCGGTCAGACAGTGACCTTGCTGACCAGCTCCACGACGAATCAGCAAACCATGCAGTGCGCGCAGATTGCGGCGCAGTCCATGGGCGCGATTGTGAATCGCCTGGACCTGTTGCCGGTCAATGCGGAAAAGGCGCTAAGTCGTGATTCTTTGGCCTATCTGGGCACGACCCCCCTGACAGGGAATGAAGCCGCGATTGCGGCCTTGAAGGCCAGCGATCTGGTCTTGGATTTGATGACCTTGTTGTTCTCGCCCGAGCAGATCGATATTCTGAAGTCGGGTACCAAGATTCTGCTGGCGGTAGAGCCACCAGAAATTCTGGTGCGTACCGTGCCGACCGAAGCAGATCGTGCTCGCGTGACCGCGGCGGCAGCCTTGATCAAAGCCGCCAAGGAAATGAGCATTACCTCGGCAGCCGGTACAGATTTGCGCTGCCCGTTGGGTGAGTTCCCCGCCATTCGCGAGTACGGTTTCGTGGATGAACCCGGTCGTTGGGACCACTGGCCTAGCGGTTTTGTGCTGACTTGGCCCAATGAGCTGGGTACCAACGGCACCATCGTAATCGACAAGGGCGACATTTTGCTGCCACAGAAGAAGTACTCGACTGAGCAGATCATCCTGACGGTAGAGAACGGCTATGCCACCAAGATTGAAGGGGGCATCGAAGCCGAGCTGCTGGACGAATACATGAAGTCCTTCAACGATCCCGAAGGCTATGCGATTTCGCATATCGGTTGGGGTTTGCAGCCACGTTGCCATTGGTCCACGCTGGGTCTGTACTCGCGTGAGAACACCATTGGCATGGATGCGCGCGCGTTCGAGGGTAACTTCCTGTTCTCCTTGGGCCCGAACAATGAAGCGGGCGGCAAGCGCACAACGGCCTGCCACATTGATATTCCGTTGCGCCATTGCACGGTGAGCCTGGATGGCCGCGCCGTGGTGCGTGATGGCAACGTACTGGACGGAGGCGTGGGTGAGTACGAATGAAGGAGCGGTGTACGCTCAACAAGGTTTTGGTTCGACGCTGGAGCCTAAAGCTCCGTTTGGTCTGCTGATTATTGATCTGGTTAATGGCTTTGCCGATCCGGCCGTGTTTGGTGGTGGCAATATCCCCGAGGCCATCGAGAATACGCAGAAGTTGCTAGCAACGGCGCGTGAGCAAGGTTGGCCTGTGGCTCACACTCGTATCGTGTATGCGGATGATGGCGCGGATAACAATATCTTCAGCATCAAAGTGCCCGGCATGTTGGGCTTGACCGAAGACGCGCACAACAGCCATATCGTGCCTGAACTGGCACCTGCTCCGGGTGAGTTTGTGGTTCGCAAGAATGTGCCCTCGGCCTTCTTCGGTACGCCGTTGGCGGCATGGTTGACTCAACGTGGTGTGCAAACACTGCTGGTCGCCGGTGCCGTGACCAGTGGTTGCGTGCGCTCCAGCGTGGTCGATGCGATGCAATTGGGCTTTCGCCCCTTGGTGGTCTCTGATTGCGTGGGTGACCGTGCTATTGGCCCGCATGAAGCCAATCTGTTCGACATGCGTCAGAAGTACGCCACCGTGGCAACGCGTGAAGAGGCGATGACGTTGTTAGGACTATGACCGAGTAACGATAGTCTGCCGCTTGGGGGCAGGCTGTCGGACCTGTGCCCCTGGGAGCTGAACAGCTCTCGGGGGCTTTTTTTTTGCTTGTGTTGCTCAGGCTACGTGATCTTTACGCCTGATCTTTACGCCCGAACAGCCTGCCCACTGAATAGCGGATCTGTGACCAGACGGCCTTCAGTCCGATGGACAGCAT
>JBQEAN010000105.1:0-3617 GCA_052109075.1 Alcaligenes sp.
CGCGCCACTTCAGGTGCCACGCCATTGCGGCGCGCGTTTTTCGATGAAGGCGTCAATGCCTTCGCAAGCGTCGTTGCTCATCATATTGTCTGCCATGACCTGGCCTGCATAGTCGTAGGCCTGTTCAAGGGCTAGACTGCGCTGTCGGTAAAACATAGCCTTGCCAGCACGAACGGCAACCGGACTCTTGGCCAAAATGCTATCGGCCAGTTTCTGGACGGTTTGATCCAGGAGTTCTTCGGCGACTGCGTAATTGATCAGCCCTAGTTCCTGCGCCCGCTGGGCACTGATGAATTCGCCTGTCATCAGCATTTCCATGGCGGCCTTGGGCGGCACGCAGCGTGACAGGGCAACGGCCGGTGTAGAGCAGAACAGGCCAACATTAATGCCTGATACCGCAAAACGAGTGGAATCGCTGGCTACCGCTATATCGCAGGTAGCCACTAATTGGCAGCCAGCTGCCGTTGCTAGGCCTTGTACGCGAGCGATGACTGGCACTGGCAAGGCCAGTACACCTTGCATGACGCGGCTGCAGCGGCTGAACAAATCACGGTAATAGGTGTGCTCGGGGTTGGCACGCATCTGTTTCAGATCATGCCCTGCACAAAAGGCTTTGCCCGTTGCCTGGATGATGACGCATTGCAAGCTGGGGTCTTGGGCCAGCGTATCCAGAATGTGTTGTAAAGAATCCAACACTTCTTCGGACAGGGCGTTGTATTGCGCAGGTCGGTTCAAGGTGATGCGGGCCAGTCCCTGATGCTGTTCCAGCAGGACGGGATCGGCGGGGTGCTCATGTGACATGCAAGTCTCCGTACTTATAGTATGTGCAGGTTTTATTTTCGGGTGTTGCTGCATCGTTGGATCGACCTCTATATTAGAGGGGTCTGGCACAAACTATCGCCCTTGTTCTAGGCGCTTGTAAAGCGAAGGGGCTACAATTGGCCACTGCGCTCATCGTTTAGTGATGTTGCCCGCACGCTGTTTTTCTATTTAGACGCCTATGACCACCCCTACAGATACGTCCGTCGATCCCAAACCTACTGTTCGCCCTCGCGTTGTCGAATACGACGCAACGCAAAAGCAGAAGGCCGAGGCCAAGACCTCGCGCATTCCGATTAAGGTCGTGCAGGCAGAACGTCTGAAAAAGCCTGAATGGATTCGGGTGAAGGCGGCGGCACCGAATTCTCGTTTTTACGAGATCAAAGAAACCCTGCGCGAGCACAAGTTGTTCTCGGTTTGTGAAGAGGCTTCCTGTCCCAATATTGGGGAGTGCTTTGGCAAGGGCACAGCCACCTTTATGATCATGGGCGACAAGTGCACACGCCGTTGCCCCTTCTGTGACGTAGGTCATGGCCGTCCTGATCCGTTGGATGAGAACGAGCCCGCCAATCTAGCCAAAGCCATTGGGGCCATGAAGTTGTCCTACGTGGTGATTACCTCGGTGGATCGTGACGACTTGCGTGATGGTGGCGCAGCCCACTTTGTGGAATGTATTCGGCAGGTACGCGAGCACTCGCCCACCACCACCATTGAGGTGCTGGTACCGGATTTTCGCGCTCGCCTGGATCGTGCCTTGGGCATCCTGAATGCCTGCCCTCCGGACGTGATGAACCACAATCTGGAAACGGTGCCTCGTTTGTACAAACAGGCTCGCCCTGGTTCGGATTACCACCATTCTTTAAAGCTTTTGCAAGAGTTCAAAAAGCTGCATCCAGACGTTCCGACCAAATCGGGCCTGATGGTCGGCCTGGGTGAAACCAATGAAGAGATTCTGGAAGTGATGCGCGATATGCGTGCACATAATATTGATATGCTGACCATCGGCCAGTATCTGCAGCCATCCGGGCACCACTTGCCGGTGATGCGCTACGTGACGCCTGACGAATTCTTGATGTTTGAACGCGAGGCCTATGCAATGGGCTTTACCCATGCCGCCGTTGGTGCCATGGTGCGTTCGTCTTATCACGCGGATCAGCAGGCGCATGCTGCAGGTGTGCAGCCCTAAGCGACGGAAGCGGGGTTTATAAGGCCCCGCCTTTGTCTGAGCAACCCGGTCTTTTGGCCGGGTTTTTTTATGTCTGCTTAATCAGCACTAGTCAAAACAGCCCTCTCTATATAGAGGTATAGAGGCTTGCCGAGATCAGCCCGCTACAGCTGCTCAAAATTATCTCAAGCTAGGCGAGCCCATTTTGCTCCGATGCTGGCCAAGCTAATTCAAATCGGCTTGGGGTGAGTGGGGGCTCTGTTCGATTGCTTGCGCTATATGCCTGCGCCTGTCTTTATTGAAAGGCGCACATTAGATGACAGCGCCAATAAAGGGGCTGCTATGGCCCTTGGAACTGTTCGTGAAGATTTGGTTTGCTGCTCTTTACTTAGAGGCCGGTGGCTCCACGGCGTTGTTCAGTGTCAAAGCGCGGGCCGACAGGTTCTCTATATAAGGTTCCAGCACCTCGTCATAGTCTTCGACACCCAGGTACCAGGCTGTCAGGCCTTTGCTGTCTTGCTTGAGATCAGTCCAGCAGAATAAAGAACGGTCAAAAGAGTCCTTGATGGCCTCATCGACAAATTTGAAGAGCTCGTCCAGCAAGGGCAGGTAAGCAAGAGGTACAGCAAAGGGCGTTTCCCCTTGGAATTGCCAGCTAAATTGTTCGAGCAGCTCACTCGACCAAAGAGCATGTTGTTCTTGAGAGCTTAATTCTGAATTGGCAGGGCTTAAAGGCATGGTTCTAGATCAGGTAAGAGGAACGGATGGTTAAGGGCCAGTGGCAAACCATTGTATGGGGGTGGCACCTTGCTCCTTGAGCCAGTCATTGGCTTGCTGGAAATGAGCGCAGCCAATAAAGGGGATCGGTGGGCGGCGCGCGGCCAAGGGGGAGGGATGGTTGGCTTTTAAAATCAGATGTGCATGTTGAGAGTGCTGCTGTATCAAGGCCTCTTTGGCCTGCGCGTGTGCACCCCACAACATATAGACAATCGGGCGTGTACTTTGCTGAGCCAAGTTCATCAACAAGGCGTCGGTGATTTGTTCCCAGCCCTTCTTTGCGTGAGAGGCGGGCAGACCGTCCTCTACCGTCAGCGATGTATTCAGCAACAAAACCCCTTGTCGACCCCAATTGCTTAAATCATGGCTGGGCGGCAAAGGGGTGTCCGGGTACTCCAGTTCCAGCTCTTTAAAGATATTGCGGAGGCTGGGCGGAGCCGGGCAGGTATCAGGAACGGAGAACGATAGGCCTTGGGCCTGATTCGGGCCGTGATATGGATCTTGGCCCAAAATGACAACACTGACCTTCTGCAAGGGCAGCAAATCTAGGGCCCGAAAAGGGGTTGCAGGATAAATAGAGGCGTCGTCCTGGCATTCCTTGTTCAACCACTTAGCCAGAGAGCCCAAAGTATCTTGCAGCTCCGGGCTATCCAGCGACGCTCGCCAGTCACTGGGCAGGCGGGCAATCTGAGTCAGGATGTTCTCGGTCAAGAGATTGCCGGACAGTAGCTCCTCGCCAATCAGGCTGAGCTGTGCCGCAGGAGCGTGAGAAGATGAACGGGCCATAGTCTGCATACAGAGTTAGTTGTGCGTCTATTGTAATAGCGGACTTTCAGCCTTCCTACCTGCTTGGTGG
>JBQEAN010000106.1:0-3502 GCA_052109075.1 Alcaligenes sp.
GGTGCCCGCCGACACCCCAAGACGCAAACGCTCGGAGCTTTGCAGCGTCAAGCCCGCCCGTAAAGCCAACGCATGGCTATCGACACGAGCATAGCGGCCATCAAAGCCTGTCTGCGGCGAAGCCTCAAACTGTGCGTACTGCGCCTGCTTGCGTCCCAGCAAAGCCTGTTCCCACGAGGCGGAAACTTCAGCCTGCAAGCGACGGCCCTGCTTCAATTCCCAAGCCTGGGTAACGGCCAAGCCCAGCGACGCTTGCAAGGAATGGGCGCGGGTCGAATCCAACTGCAAGCGGCTGCCTGCATCCCCCTCTTCACCTAAACCGGGACGGCTGTAACGCAAATAATCCAAGGCCAGAACCGGGCCTATGCTGCCGGCCTCACCCAAAGGCCAGTTATAGGCCGTCTGAAGGCCCGCTGCGAAAGTATGGCCGGTCCAGTCAGACTTGGGATTTGCCTGATAATCAGAAAACGCGATGCGTCGGTTCAATTTGCCCTGCTCCAGTCCCATGCGGACTTGAGCCAAGCCTTTCCAGCCTTCACGCGCATCAGCGCGGTACAAAGCATGCACACCGGCACCCAATCCCGTCAGCGTGCTCTTGGCCTGATAAGGAGCATCTATATTCAAGCTTTGCTCATTGGCGGTCGCATGGGCGCCCAAGCTCCAATCGCTGCCTGCAGCACGGTGTTCCGCACCGAACACAACACCGTAAGTCTGGCTGCGATGATCTACATCATTACTGCTTAACTGCCAGTGATAGCGGCCACCAAAAGGTTGGATGAAAGTCTGCCAGCCATCCTTGCCGAGGCCGGAGCGCTGACGCAGTTGCTCGGACACCAACTGCTCTCGACGCAAACTGGCAGCCAATTGAGCACCGTAAGCTCCGGCACTTAACTGATTGAGCGCATCGCCGATCTGGCTACCATCCGCGCTGGAAAAGTCCAAAGCTTGGTAGATAGAGGCCAAGGGGCGCTGATTGTCAGTGGAAGCCTGCTCCAGACTGCGGCCTACGGCATGGGCATTAGGGTTACCGGCATACGGCGAATAAGCTGCTGCCTGACGGCTGACCGACCAGCCACCCATATTTTCTTGAACGCTCAGGCTGGGTGAACTCAGGCTGGCCGTCAGCAGATCAAAACCGCCCTGAGTCTGTGTGGCCTGAAAGACTGTGTTCTGGTCCAAAGACCAGCCATCGGCATACCAGTCCGGCTGCAATTGCAGCTTCAATTCACCGGCCAATTGAGCCAGACCTTGAACCTCAAGACGATCATGCTGGCGGGTATCGGCTTCGATCAAAATGCGGCCTTCGGGTGCCTGGATGAAGTCGCCCTGAATCGTCATCTGACCAAAGGAGTTACCCGGACTCAAGGTGCCGTGGTTACTGAAGTTACCTTCCGAGTTAATGGCGTAACGGCTATTGCCGCTTAACGTAGCGCCTGCATCCACACGCAGGCTATGCAGCTGGTGCTGACCATTCAGTGAGCTTTCGCCGCCCGCAATCACCACGGCCAAGTTGTCTACACCCTGAATATTTCCGTCATAACGCAGGCGGAAATCAGGATCAGCCTGTAGTGTGGCGCGCCCTTGTTCATCTGCTTTTTGCCCAAAACTCACATGGGTAACAAACAGTTCGCCATTGCTTTGACGAGTGGAATAGTCAGACAGGATATCGCCCTGAATCCGGGCACCCTGCATGATATTGATACGCTCAACCTGGGCATTTTTGGAAATCTGGATAGCGGCTTTCTTGCCCGACAAAAGACCGGATAAATGGTAGTCCTTGATCAGCGCGCCCTGCAAAGCCAAAGGTAAACTATCGGCGGGAACCAGGATACCGTTGAAATTCAAGAGCCAGGAGCCTCGATAGTCCCCGCCCCCAACACCATCCGCAAAATTGCCCATCGCATTATTGCCGAAGTCGAACAGCGCAGCGACGCCATCTTCGCCCTCAGCGCGTACTTCGCCCCGCTGCACAATAGTGTGCTCGCGACCATAGCTGAACTGCAGGCCACGGCCATACCAGCCTTGTGCATGAATACGGGTACTTTCGGGGATGATGAGCGTGTTCTCGCTACCATCCACTCGCACACCGACCCCGCCCGGACCTACGCTCAACAAATCCGCCGCCTGGGTCAGGGTGTTGCGCTCACCATAAATATGCAGCCCCACGCCTTGAGTCGCCTGGTTGTACTGGCCCGGCAGGTAAGCAGTCCCTTCACTATTACGAGCAAAAAAACCATTATTGCTCGTCAGCGTGAGCCCATCGCCGTAGACGGAATAGCCATAGAAATTGCGCCGATCGATCTGCAAGCCCATATCCTGCAAGGATGCCAGCTCCGCTTCCATCATATTGGTGTAATTGCGATAAGTCTGGTGGCTCATCAAACTGTTACGCAGCTCTGAATGCCCCATGTAATCTGTATCCACCTTGATCGGCATCTTACCCTCATAGGCCAAGATCCGAACCGGGATGCCAGGCATGGCACCGTCCATCACTTCCTGCACATGCTGGCCCGTGAAATAGCCTTGATCCTTGCGCAGATCAAACGCGTCTGGATCGTAAGCGTTATTGCACATCGAACACAAAACCGCTTGTCCGGGCCGGGCCTCATTGCCATTATCATCGCGCAAACCCTGCGCCCAAGAGGTCAGAAACGGACGTATGTAAGGCGTATCCGACCATCGCCCCCATTTATCTTCTGCAACACCAATCATCCCCAGCGTATGGCCAAACTCATGGAACATCACGGCCGCATAATCTGTTTGATCATTCAAGGGAAGCTGACTAGGCCGAAGCGCAGCGGTATCAAAGGTGAGAGGCCCCACCACAACCTCGGCCAGCGGGAGCTTGAGCTGTTCGCTGCCCAGCTTATTGAGTAGTGCAGCTTGAGGCAGAAGCAGGTAAAGCGAGTCTACCGAGTCTGGGTCAGGCGTCACGTTAGTACTTGCACGGGCGTTCGGACCTCCCACTGTGCCAACATTCACAATGGCTGGCACATACCCCGGCTTCAAAGACAGGATCTCTGCCCAACGACTTAGCGCACCTCGGATTTTCACGTGGGCATTGTCATCCAGATCATAAACGGACCGTGGCCCATCGAGCGGATCATCCATTGAGTAAGACTCATCCTGCGTACCGAAAATGCGCAGCTCAAATACCGCTTCCCCTTTCTTGTTGTAGATCGTCTCGGCCTGATACGCTTGGGCGCTGGTTGAAGCCAACAGCAAGACCCCAGCACTGAGCAAGGTTTTCAAAGTCGCCGACATGAGTTTGGATTCCGGGTTTGGTGAATAACAAGACGGCCCTTGTAGTAAATGCTCCAGGGCCAGGCTCTGAGCAATTACGTTAATGCAAATAGCGAGCAGAAACCGTTTAATTAGCGCAGCTCAAGAACCGTTTTCGCCCCATAGCAACGAGCACGCGGTTCAGTCGCCTGCTCTGGACTCCTTCCTCAAGGCGTCACGATGTTGAACCATAAGCTTGGCTCCTCAAACAGCCCCGCAA
>JBQEAN010000107.1:0-3056 GCA_052109075.1 Alcaligenes sp.
CGGCTTCCAGTGTGTGAGGGGACAGATTGGCGCAGACGTAGTAGCCCGAGCGTGGTCGGGCCTGGATCAGCCCCTGTGCTTCCAGGCGGTAGTAGGCCTGGAAAATCGTCGAGGCACTGATCTTGTGCTGGTCCATTAGCTGGCGCACAGAGGGCATGCGTTCGCCTGCGGCAACCGTGCCATCCAATATCGCTTGTGCTAGCTCTTTGGCCAGACTCTCATATAGTTTCATGGGTGGTCATAGTCAATCTGATAGGGTACATAGTCAGAATATAGTTTTTTTATTATCTGATGGGTAGCCTTCCAAACACAAGAAAATGGCGGTCCAGGCAGCTTTTTGGAAAACTGATAGGGTTTTTGAAGCATTAACTGATTCTTGGAATGCTCTGTACCGACAGGTAGCCTTGCCGGGTGTTTTCGTCCGTGCCCTCGCGGGGTGCGGCCCTACCTAATCAGAGGAATACCATGAACCCGACGGCACTTTTGCTTGCCGCATTCATCCTGTCGATTGCGGGGCTTTTTGCCTTTATCTGGTCCTTGCGCAAGGGCCTGTTTGATGCTGACGTCAGTGGTGCACGCACTATTTTCCATAAGGGCGAAATTGGCCAGCCCGAAGAACCGTCTGCTGGCGAGGCGCAACGGCAGGCGCTCAGTCTGGCAGCTGCCGACCATTTGGTAGAGAACCATGGTCAGCAAACCAGCGTGCTGGAAATGGCCGCACGCGAACAGGCGGATCGCTCTAGCTCTTTGCCTGCTTTTCTGTTGATTGTCTGTGCGGTGGTCTGGTTGGTGGTGGCCTCCTTTGCCGGACTGATCAGCTCGTTGAAACTGCATTGGCCCGAGTTTCTGGGTGATGTGTCCTGGTTGAGTTTTGGCCGTCTGCGTACCATTCACTTGAATGGCGTAGCCTATGGCTGGGCACCGATGGGCTTGTTGGGACTGACGATCTGGATGTTGCCGCGCTTGCTGCAGACGCCGCTCTTGGGTGGCCGTTTGGTAATTGTCGGTGGCCTGGTTTGGAACGCGGCATTGGTTGCAGGAATAGGGGCTTTGGCCATCGGCTTGAATGCCGGTATGGAATGGCTGGAAATTCCCTGGCAGATCGGCGTGCTGTTCGCCTTTGGCGGCATGATGATTGGTATGCCTCTGGCTTTGATGCTGTCGCAGCGCAAGGTCAAGCACTTGTACGTGTCAGTCTGGTATATCGGGGCGGCCTTGTTCTGGTTCCCGATTCTGTATCTGGTCGCCAAGGTTCCGGGCGTGCACTTCGGCGTCGAACAGGCCACCATGAACTGGTGGTTTGGGCATAACGTGCTGGGTTTGTTCTACACCCCCATGTCGATTGCGGCCATTTACTACTTCCTGCCCAAGGTGATCGGACGTCCTGTACGTTCCTACAACCTGTCTTTGCTGGGGTTCTGGACGCTGGCCTTTTTCTACGGTCAGGTCGGCGCACACCATTTGATTGGCGGTCCGATTCCTGAGTGGTTGATTACCTTGTCCATTGTGCAAAGCGTGATGATGGTGATCCCGGTTCTGGCCTTCTCGGCTAACCAGCACTTGACCCTGAAAGGCCACTTCAGTGCGCTGCGCCACTCGCCAGTTCTGCGCTTCATTGTCTTTGGCGCCATGATGTACACGGTCGCCTCCCTGCAGGGCTCTGCGGAAGCACTGCGCTCGCTGAACTCCATTACTCACTTCACACACTTCACGGTGGCCCATGCTCACCTGGGTATGTATGGCTTTGTGACCATGGTGATCTTTGGTGGTGTGTACTTTGCCTTGCCGCGCATTCTGAATACTGCCTGGCCCCGTCCCGCCTTGATTTCCTGGCACTTCTGGTTGGTGGTCGCTGGGTTTGCGGTTTACATGATCACGCTGAGCATTGGCGGTGTGTTGCAAGGTTTGGCTTTGCTGGACCCAACGCGTGGCTTCATGGAGTCGGTGGCTGTCACGATGCCTTGGCTGCAAGGTCGTTCCATCGGTGGTGCCTTGATGACCTTGGGTCACCTGGTATTTGCTCTGCACGTCTTGCTGATGGTTGTGACGTCGGGTGCTTTTGCGTTGACCGAGTCTCGCTCGGAGACGGTGCGCCGTACCGCTGAGCTGGAGGTCTGAGAACATGGAAAACGAACTGAAGTTAATTGTCGGGTCCATGGTGACCCTGTCCCTGGCGACTGCTGCCATGATTGTGGTGCCCTTTTTGCAATTGAAAGATGAGCCTGCGCCCGATGGCTTGTCGCCCTATACCAGCCAGGAATTGCGTGGCCGGGCGGTGTATCGCGGTAATGGCTGCATTACCTGCCATACGCAGCAGCCCAGCACGACCGGGGCCGGTGTCGCGGATGCCAGCCGTGGTTGGGGACGCGCCTCGGTCGCGGGGGATTATCACTACGACGATCCACCTTTGTTGGGCACCATGCGCACGGGACCGGATCTGTTCAATATCGGTGTGCGTCAGCCAAGTCAGGATTGGCATTTAGGGCATTTGTACGATCCGCGAGCTTACTCGCCGGGCAGCAATATGCCGCCCTACCGTTTCTTGTTTGAGGCCAAAGCCCCCGGTCAGGTGCAGCCTAATGAGCAGGTTGTCAGCCTGCCGCCGGGCGTGGCACCTGCCGGCAAGGTGGTGGTTGCGCTACCAGAAGCTCTGGATCTGGTGGTGTATTTACAGTCGCTCAAGCGCGTCTATCCGATCTTGAGTGCGGATGCTGTGGAGCGTGAGGAATGAGCAAGCCAGTGCAAAGTCGTCAAAGCGAGAATGCCGATCCTCATGAGCAATACAACCCGGTGCCTCGCATCGTGATTGTGGTGATTTTGGCTTTGCTGACCTGGGCGGTGTATTACATCGTCTCGGCTCAGCCTAATAGCTCTCCGCGTCTGGGAGACCAGCGCCCCTTGGCAGTGTTAGCTCCCGCTCCTGTCAGTGCGTCCGCAGATGGCAAGCAGTTGTATGCCAATGCCTGTGTGGCCTGCCATCAGGCAACAGGACAAGGTTTGTCGGGGGTGTTTCCTCCGTTGGCCGACTCGGAATGGGTGAAGGGAGCGCCTACGGT
>JBQEAN010000108.1:0-2899 GCA_052109075.1 Alcaligenes sp.
TCTGCTGCAAGCGCAATAACTCGTCCTGCATCTCGTAGCGAATCAAAGGATCCAGCGCCGAGAAAGCCTCATCCATCAACAAGATATCGGCATCCACGGCTAGCGCTCGAGCCAATCCTACCCGCTGCTGCATTCCGCCCGACAGCTCGTCAGGGTAATTATCGGCATAGTCTTGCAAGCCCACTCGCTCCAGCCACTGCTGGGCCTGTACACGCGTTTGCTGGGGTTTGTCGCCACGGACCTCAAGCCCAAACCCCACATTCTCGGCTACCGTCAGGTGAGGCAACAAACCAAAGGCCTGGAATACCATGCTGATTCCATAACGCCGGAACTGCCGCAGGCTGGCCATATCCAGTTGCAGGATGTCCTGCCCGTCCACCCATACTTGCCCGGCACTAGGGTCGATCAAACGATTGATATGTCGTACCAAGGTCGATTTGCCAGAACCCGACAAACCCATGACGCAGGAGATCTGCTGCGCGGGAAAACAAGCATTCACTCCGGCCAAACCCACAATGCAATCGGTCTGCTTTTGTACGGCCTGTTTATCAAGTCCCTGTTTCAGGAGCTCCACCGCCTCGGTAGCTCGATTACCAAAAACTTTATAGACGTCTCGCAGTTCGATCTTGCAGGCGGTCTGCTCGCTACTCGTGCTCGATACCGTACTCATGCTTGCCTCCTGACCCGACGACGATGACGCTGGGAGCGTCCAAACGATTGGGAAATGCGGTCAATGACAATGGCCAGAATCACAATCGCCACCCCGGCTTGTAAACCACGGCCTATATCAAGTGTCTGAATCCCGGCCAGCACATCCTCACCCAAACCTTGGGCGCCGATCATGGAAGCGACTACCACCATGGACAGCGCCATCATGGTTGTTTGATTGATCCCAGCCATGATGCTGGGTCGCGCCAAGGGCAAGGTAACTTTAGTCAGCATTTGCCAGCGCGTGACGCCATATGCCTGCGCGGCTTCCATCACGTGTTTGTCTACCTGCCGCAACCCCAGACTGGTCAGGCGGATCAGTGGCGGGACTGCATAAACAACCGTCGCCAGGACAGCGGGCACTTTACCCAATCCGAATAACATCAGCACCGGAATCAAGTACACAAAGCTGGGCATGGTTTGCATTACGTCCAGCACGGGCGTTAATACCTTTCGCAGCAGACGGCTGCGGGCACTGAGAATCCCAAGCGGAACGCCAATCAAGACGGAAAACACCGTAGCGACCAAGACCAGTGTGAAGGTCTGCATCAGCTTGTCCCATAAGCCCATCGCACCAATCAGATACAAGCCGGCAACATAAAGCAGCACAGGTACAAAGCGGCGTTGCCCCCACCAGGCCAACAAACCCGTCAAGGCCAGAATCGCCCAGGCAGGCACCTGCTGTAACACTCGCTCTACCGGCAAAATCGCATGCGTCAGGATCCAGGCACTGATCTGACGGAACCCCGTGCCCCAGTCTTGTACTGCGGCCAACAACTGGCGATTCACCCAATCTGCTGCCGACCACTGTGGGAAAAAGCCGGACTGTACCGCGCGCACCGTTTTTGTTTCTTGAGGTGCTAAGGACGTCTGCAGACGATCGGCCTGAGCCACCGGCATCCAACTGTGCCACTGCTCAGGATTCTCCTTCAAGAACTTCTGTACCTGCGTGCTTGCGTTCTGCCCGCCTTCCGTCATACCCAGAATGATGCTGTTCATCTGTTCGGGTTCCAGCCGGATCTTCTCAAACAGAGTCACCAGATCGGGATGAGACTGAACAAAGGGAGTCGAGGCGGCTACGCCAATCTGCGCCAGGATGAAGTCTGTCGGACAGATCTTGCCTTTACCCGAGACGGCGGCCTCCCAGCAGCCCTCATTGAAAGGAGCGCTGACCAGCTTCTTGAAAGAATACTTGGCCATCAAGCCCGCGGGCTGCCAATAGTAGAAGAGGATAGGCTCACGCCTGTCATAGGCAGCGCTAATTGCCGCGTCTAGAGCCGCGCCGGTGCCGGGCCGGAAATTTTGATAATGCTCGCCCAGGCCATAGAGATCGAACAGACGGCTATTAAAGGTTTCACATACCCAGCCAGAGGGGCAATTATAAAAGCGGCCCTTGCCAGGCTGCTCCGGATCACTAAAGACCGTGGCATAGCGTCCCAGATCCTCGACTGTCCGCAGATCGGGGGCTACTGGCTTGATACCTTTTGCCGGGTCGCCATCGACCACATAGTCCGGGACATACCAGCCCTGCTCGGCCCCACCCGTCAAGGTATTGCCAATCACCTGCACCTGACCGGCTTTAATTGCCTTTTCGATAATCTCGGTTCGCCCGGACCAGATCTCGCCAATTACTTGAATATCATTTTGCGCCAGTGCACTTTCCAGAGCTGCCGAGGAACCAGGCACCCGTTCGGTCTTGCAACCGTAGGCCTTCTCCAGGATCTGTTGATACAGCTCAGTGCTAAATGCCGCACTTTCCCAGCTCAAGTCGGCCAGCCGTATGGGTTGATCATCCACACACGCTTGCGCTGATGCACTGCCCCCCCACAGACATAGCCAGAGTGCCAGGAAATACCATAGGGCCAGGAAAGGCTTTCGTCTCCGATTTATCATTCTTGTCCTCCTTCAACCCTGCCCATCGTCGCATTTGTTCCCGGGTCAAAGTGTGTCCGGTCGTAAAAAACAAACCAAAACCCGCTTTATCCAAAATCAACGCCGTGATGAACCAGCCGTGAAGGGCCAGAAAGCCAGCCTCTTGCTCTGTTCAGGGAAAACGAACAATCGCCGTATCATCATCAACATCAGAAGCAAATTTACGGACGAAAAAAAAACGCCATGCTATTGCATGGCGTTTTCTTCGATGTATCTCGAACAGCTAGGCAGAATTACTGCAAAGCGATTTCGACGTCTA
>JBQEAN010000109.1:0-2617 GCA_052109075.1 Alcaligenes sp.
GCCTGCCAGGCGACCAGATTGCCAATGGTGAATAAGGCCATCAGGCCCAGCATCAGCATTTTGCGGGGAATCTTGCCGGTCAGTGCAGTCAGAACGGGTGCGCCGACGGCAACCCCCAAGGCGTAGAGGCTAACCAGCAGGCCGGCAGAGGGCAGGCTGACGGCAAGGTCTGCCGCAAGAGTGGGCAGCAGGCCAACGATAACGAACTCTGTCGTCCCGATGGCGTAGGCGCTGATGGTGAGCGCCAAAAGAGCGATAGGCATGATGCTTCCTTGCGTCGAGCATTGAAAGAATGTCATTGTCTGCTTGATGATTTATTCTAAAAAGACCATATTGATGAAAATACATTTGATTTAAATTCAATAATGAAAACGACCTTTGATGAAATGCAGGCCTTGATTGCCGTGGTCGACACGGGGGCGATATCGCGTGCAGCCGAGCATCTAGGGCTGACGGTGTCTGCGGTCAGTCGCACTTTGAGTCGACTGGAGGGAAAGCTGAGCACCACCTTGTTACGGCGTACCACGCGTCGCCTGGAACTGACGGAGGAGGGGGCTGTTTTTTTGGAGAAGGCCAGGGCGATTGTGGCCAGTGTGGAGGAGGCCGAGGAGGATCTGGCCATACGTCGTGAGCAGCCAGTAGGACGCTTGCGCGTGGATGCCGCATCCCCCTTTCTCCTGCATTGCGTCGTGCCTTTGGTGGGCGGGTATAGGGAGCGTTATCCGCAAGTGAGTCTGGAACTGAGCAGTAATGAAGGCTGGATTGATCTACTGGAGCAGCGCACCGATGTGGCTATTCGTATTGGCAGGCTCAAGGATTCAAGCTTGCATGCCCGGCCTATTGGTAATTGCCGTTTGCGGGTTCTGGCCTCGCCGGCTTATTTGACGAAGTATGGTCACCCGCATGATGTTGCGGACCTGGAGAATCACGTTCTGCTGGGCTTTACCCAACCCTTGAGCTTGAATGACTGGCCCTTGCCCGCTAAGGATGGAATGGCCTTGCATATCAAGCCGACTATCGCTGCCTCCAGTGGTGAAACCTTGCGACAATTGGCGCTGGAGGGACAGGGGCTGGTGTGCTTGTCGGATTTCATGACGTATCGAGATCGTGCCGAAGGGCGTCTGGTAGAGGTGCTTCCCAAGCAGGCGCTGGAGATGCGTCAGGCGATTAATGCGGTGTACTACCGCAATACTGCTTTATCGGCGAGGATTGCTACTTTCGTCAGTTATTTGAGTGAATGCTGGGATGCGAATGCAGGCAGATCACTACGTAGCAAAGCTAGGTGAATTCAAGCCCCGGTGGATTAAAAACACGGTGGCGCCACTGAAACAGGTGAGCTTCTCGGAGCAAATGCAGGAATAACCTCTATCACCTTTGTGTGTCCAAACTAGTTGTAAGTGACAGTAATAATTAAAAACCCCACAAAGACCGGGGTTGTTCGCTTTGCCGGTTCAGGCTCGGGCTTGAACTGACGGAGTGGGTAGCGTCCGGTTGGGGCTCCTCCTTGGATGAACGGAAGGAGGATGACCGCAACACTTAAAACGTTAACGGAGACACTATGGTTCTGAAGATGCCGATGTTGGCAGGCGGCCTGCTGGCTGCTTTGCTGGGAGTGGGGACGACAGCCAGTGCGCAATCAAACGTACAGCTTTACGGTCTGGTGGATGCGTGGGCTGGAGTACATAAGCCTGTAGGAGGCAGCAAGCGTGAAGGGACGACGGGTGGGGGCGGTATGACCACGTCGTATTGGGGTTTGAAGGGACAAGAAGATCTGTCCAATGGCGTTCGCGCCCTGTTCGCCATGGAAGGGTTCTTTCGGCCCGAAACAGGGCAGTCAGGCCGGTTTAATGGCGATCCCCTGTTCTCTCGCAGTGCCTATGTGGGTTTACAAAGTGATGATGCGGGCACACTGACTTTGGGGCGTCTGACAACGCCTTATTTTGTCTCTACCATCCTGTTCAATCCGTTTGGTGACTCCTACACCTTTTCCCCGGCGGTGTTTCATACCTATCTGGGTATGCAAGGCCAAGGTGTGTTGGGCGACTCGGGTTGGAGCAATGCAGTCAAGTACACCACGCCTGATTTCAATGGCCTGACGGCCAATTTGATCTATGGCTTCAGCAACGAGGCCAATAAATCTGGGTCCAATAAATGGGGGGGCAATGCGCTGTACTTCAAGGGAGCTTTCTCTGCAACACTGGCCTATCAGCAGGTCAAGTTTGACAATCAGGCGGATGATCTGGAAAACATAATTGCGGGCTTTCGCAATCAACGAGCAACCCAGTTAGGCATGGCTTACGACTTTGATTTTGCCAAGCTGTTTGCCCAGTTTCAGTATGTGAAGAACACGATAACCAGCGGTGATATTACGATGAAAGGGGGACAGTTCGGTGTGTCGGTGCCTATGGGGGGCGGCAGCTTGCTGGCATCGTACGGTCAAACGCGTAGCAGCGGAGCGAGTGAGGTCCGACGAAACAGTTGGGCCTTGGGTTACGACTACCAACTTTCTAAACGCACGGATGTTTATGCAGCTTATTACAGCGACAAATTGACAGATTTATCGCGCGGTGACACGGTGGGCGTAGGTATGCGCACGCGCTTTTAAGTGGTGCAGTGC